>JBAVYU010000018.1:0-63745 GCA_049588415.1 Solirubrobacteraceae bacterium | reverse complement strand
TCGGCCCGGCGGGCGGCGCGGCGGCCTACCGGCGCACCGCCTGGGAGCAGGTTGGCGGGCTCGACGAGGCCATCTTCGCCTACTCGGAGGACCTCGACCTCGCGTTGCGGCTACGCGCCGCCGGCTGGGGCGCCGCGGTCGTGCCCGAGGCCGTGGGGATGCACTTGGGCTCGGCCACGCACGGGCATCGCAGCGCTTGGCAGCGGCGTCACGCCGGCTTTGCGCGCGGCTACCTGTTGCGCCGCTATGGCGTGTTGCGCGGGCGCCACGCGCCGCGTGCGCTGGCCACCGAGGCGGGGGTCGCGCTCGGCGACGCACTCGTCTCGCGCGACCTCGCGGCCCTTACCGGGCGCATCGCCGGCTGGCGCTCGGCTCGCGGCCTGCTCCGTCGAGAAACGCCTGACGGGGCGCTCGCCCCGGAGATCGGGATGCTCGAGTCGCTCGCCCTGCGCAGAGGCATCTACGCGCCGAAATAATGCAAGCTGCTAGGTGGCCAGGCGTCTCTTGGGCCGGTACCGTCGCCCCAGACGTCCCACCTGCCACAGCCCCAGGGCCGCCGCGGCGCCAAGCGCGCCGATTGGGGGGATCGCCGCGCGAGCATCCCACGTGTGGCCCGCAGCGGGGGTGATCAGCGCGACCCATGCCATCAGGAAAAACAGCAAACCAAGCCGTCTGGGTCGCCCGCGAGGGAGAAACGGGGCGAAGAACGTAAGCAACATCAGCACGGCGGCAAGCACGCCGTGCACGCGTGAGAAGGTCTCGTATTTGAGCAAGACATTCAGGATGCCGTGGTTGATCTTGTAGCCGTTCGCTCCATAGAGGTCCAGGCGCGTCTGTCGCGCGACCTCCTGCTGCTGAGGTTCGAAGAGAACTTCGTGGTAAAAGCCCTGGTAGTTGTACCCGACCTCGTTGTGTGAAGGAAACACAAGGTTCACAGTTGCGACGTATGCGAGCACGCTTTCGAAAACCGTCTCCGCGTATTCGAGCGGCTGATGGAGAATTACCGCACGTGTCCAGGCCGCGATCTTTTTGTCTTCTTCCTGAGTGGCCCAAAACGGGCCCGCGCCTTTTCCGAAGGCTCTGTCCGCCGGCGAGAGGGTCTCATCGAATGTGTACTGTTCAATGGCGGTTGTTCGCTTGGATGGCGGGGTTGCCTCACACAGCACACTGGTGCCCGGGGGTGGGGTGAACTTGTGACAATCGGCAAACGGCGCCACACGGGAGTACAGATTCCATGCCCCGGAGGGTGTCGAAACACCCCAGTAGCCCGTGTGCTTGTGCTGGACGACGGCATACGGAACCAGCACGCAAAGCATGGTGGCCAGGGCGGCACCCGTGGCGATCAGTCTGCGCCGCCACGTGTCATTCGACCAAAACAACAACCACACGACGAGCACGATCATCAAAGGCAGCGCGACAACGCGCACGGTGTTCGCAGTAGCGAGCGCAAGCCCCGCGAGGGCGGCCCAAACGGGCAGGCGGGCACCCGCGGCGCCGGCAGCGAAGTAGAGCGCCAGCGACAGCAGGAATATGAAAAGGGACTCGGTGAGGGTGGTGTGCTCCAGGAACATCTCGGCCCCGTTGAGCGCGATCAGCGCCGCGGGCAGCAGGCCCAACCACGGTGGTCCGCCCGCGCGGCGCACCGCCAGGAACACCAGTAGCGCGCTCGCGAGTCCGAATAGATGCTGCAACGCGATCACCCATGTCAGATGCGTCGGGAATACGGCGTGCAACTCACGCAAAAACAATGGATATCCGACCTCGCGAGTCGGATCCACCCAGAGTTTTTCAAGCGCAAGCCCGACATACGACAACGAGTCCGGGAAGCCGAAGAACGCCGGGCGCCAGGCCATCAAGAACAGCAGCCTCATGACAGCGCCCGCAAGGAGCACGGTGATGATCCCCACCAGCGCGACCCACTCGCCGCGCGTGCGCGGGCGAAAGCGCGCGATCACGCCACGGTTGTGCTCGCCGGATGGCACGCCCGCTCGAGGCGGCGCGTCATCGGAGGCCAATACCAAGAAGTGTCCAAATAAGTGGGAGCGACACAGCAGGCTGAGAATACAGACCGGGCAGGATCCCGCTAGAGAATGTCGGCGTAGACCTGCTCCATCCGCTCCACATAGCGGTCCATGGCGTATTCCTCGCGCAACCATGTGCGCGTCCCCTCCAGACCGACCTGACCCTCGCCCCCGCGCCAGGCGCGGATTGCGTGTGCGATCGCATGAGGGTCTCGCGGCTGCACCACCTGCACGCCCGGGCGCCCGGCGAGAATGTCGTAGACGCCGGCGCCGGGGGTCAAGATCACGGGTGTGCCCGAGGCAAGCGCCTCCAGCGGCGCAAGACCCCAGGCGTAGCGCTGACTCAAGATCACGAACACGTCGGCGGCTGCGTAGGTGTCCTTCAGCTCCGCGTCGGACAGCGACTTGCGCGGCAACCTCACACGCTCTTCCAGCCCGCGCGCGGAGATCTGCGCGGCGAGGCGATCCCCACAGGCGGGGTCTTCGTGGTCTGAACCCGCGATCAGCGTGCACAGCCTCTGATCCTCGGCCAACAGCGCGCTCGCCTCGACCAGGTCATCGAAGTAGCGGTGCTCCACGAGCGTGCCCATACCGACCACCAGAAAGGCATCCTCGGGGATTCCGAGCCGCGAGCGGGCGGCCGCCCGCTCGGGCGGGTCGAAAAAGTGCGCCGGCGGGCCCACTGGGAGAAGCAAAGCGTCCTTGCGATAACTGCGCCGGACCATCTCCACCTGTTGGGCGCTGAGCACCGTGATCGCATCGGCGCGCCGAGCGTCGAGCAGGTCTGGCCAAGTCAGCGCGGCTTGCAACACCCGGTGGGGCAAGGAGCGCTCGCCGGTGATCGACAGCTGAGGCACGATCGCGCGCTCCCACAACGATTCGTTGTTACGCGTCCACACCAACGGCACCGACAGACGGCCGGCGGCGATACGCCCGGGACGCAACGCGATCCAGTCGTGCGAGTTGACGACGTCGGCATCGGGGGGCACGAGCTTGGCCACCTTCGGCATCTCAAGCCAGAAGCGACGCGCCAAGGCGCGGTTGTCGGGCGGCAGCTCGAAAGGGCCTTGCCTGACCGAGCGGATCTCCAGCTTGTCGGCGACATAAGAGAACTCGCTGCCCTCCAGAAAGTCGTGGCAGACGACGGTAACGCGATGACCCCGCTCCACAAGACCCGCGCCCAGCTCGAGCATCAGCCGCACGCCGCCGCCGCCGCCGGCCTTTCCGCCTACGTGATGGTTGACGAGCGCGATGTGCATTTGGAAGGTTCGAGCGCTTATGGAGTGTCGGTGATGGGATGTGCCCACGACCACCCGTAGTCGCGCCACTCGGGCGCGACTGGAGACGCCGACGGTCCAAT
Organism: Solirubrobacteraceae bacterium; assembly: GCA_049588415.1. Taxonomy (GTDB): domain Bacteria; phylum Actinomycetota; class Thermoleophilia; order Solirubrobacterales; family Solirubrobacteraceae; genus Palsa-744. The sequence goes on along the minus strand of JBAVYU010000018.1, from coordinate 60,364 downwards.
ATCCTCTTTCTGGAATGGTATCCGCGCTCCCGGCCGATCGTGATCCGTCCATGGCCGATTCGCCACAGGATCCGCAGACGGACATCCTCGATACCGCGGATGCGGGGCCGGCCGTTATCCGCAGCAGCCTGCTGCGGATAAGCGGCTACGGGATCGGCACGTTGGCCACGGTAGCCTCGAGCGCCGTCGTCATCCGCCATCTCGGCCTGGTCGATACCGGACATTTCACGACGGTCACCGCACTGATAACGATCATTCTGACCGTCAGCGACCTGGGACTCACCGGCATCGCTGTACGCGAGTATGCATCCGGACCTGAAGCCGACGGCCGGCGGTTTCTGCGCAACCTGCTCGGGATCCGCATGACGATCGCGCTGGGTGGGTTGGTGCTCGCCGTGCTCTTTGGGTTGCTTGTCGGCTATCCGGCGGTGATGGTTGTGGGGACCGCCATCGCGGGAACCGGCATGATCGTGCTCGTTGCACAGGACGGTTGCTCGGTTCCACTACAGGTCCGTTTGCGCTTCGGCTGGGTGGCTGGACTTCAGCTCGCGATCCAGGTCGGAATCGCGATCGAGGCCGTGCTGCTCTCGCTCGCCGGCGCCGGCCTACTGCCATTCTTCGCGCTGCAGTTGCCGGTCGCACTTCCAGCGCTGATCGTGACGATGGTGGTGGGAGGCCACGATTCCCGACTCGTCCCCAGCGTCGACTTGCGCGAGTGGCGCACGATGGTTGGCAGGATCCTGCCTTACTCCGCCGCGGTGGTGCTCTCAGTCGTCTATTTTCAGATCGCTCAGATCATGGTCTCGGTTCTCTCGAGCGCCAGTGAGACCGGCTATTTCGGAGTCTCTTTTCGTGTGCTGGTGGCATTTACCGCACTCCCGCCGTTGCTGGTCTCCACGTCGCTACCGCTGCTCGCTCGCGCCGCCCGCGACGACGACGATCGCTTTGACTATGCGAGTCGCAAGCTTGTGGAGACAATGCTGCTCGCCGGTTGTGGCGTGGCTCTCGGTTTGTTCCTCGGAGCCGCCTTTGCGGTGCCCTTGATCGCCGGCCCCGGATTTGCTCCCTCGGTTGATGTGGTGCGCATCCTGGCCTTTGCGCTGCTGGGGACGTTTGTCATCAGTGCGCGGGGCTATGGACTGCTCTCGCTTGACCGCTTGCGAGCAATGCTCATCTGTAACGCGATCGCTTTGACGGTCGTGGTGATCGCCGGCGTTCCGTTGATCGAGGCCTACGGCGCGGAAGGGGCGGCGATCGCCATGGTTGCCGCGGAGTTGACGCTGGCGCTCTGCTACGAGTGGTCGCTGTCGCTTGGGCGTCCCCGGGTGCGACTGCGAGCCGGCTTTGTGGCGCGTGTCGCGGCCGCGATGCTGTTTGCGGGGGCTTGCGCCCTCGCCCTCGCCCTCGGCTCGCTTGCCTCTGCTGTGATTGGCTTGGCAATCTACCTGGCGGCGCTGCTGGCGCTGCGGCTGATCCCCGCGGAGATCCGCCACGCCCTCCTCCACCGTCGCCACGCCGCGGGCACGTGAACCTGATGGCGAAGACCGAAGCACAGTCGCACGGTCAGTTTGGCGAGGATCGCGCCTTGCAGGAGATCTTTGGCGAGCAAGCCGAGGGTTATTGCGTTGAAGTCGGCGCCTACGACGGCCACACCGGGAGCGCCAGCTATCTGTTTGAGAAGAGGGGCTGGCAGTGCCTGTTGGTCGAGCCGATTCCCGCCCTCGTCGAGCAGATCCGCGAACGCCGCGCCTGCACAGTGGTCAACTGCGCGGCGAGCGACAAAGAGGGTACGGCGAGCTTTTTCGTGGCCGAGAATTTCGAGGAGATGTCAACGCTCGATCTCACCCCGGATCGCCTCGAGTGGATCACAGAGGTTGGCGGGGCCGTCAAAGAGATAACGGTCCGCACCGCCACGCTCGACAGCCTGCTCGCCGAGGCAGGATTTCCTGAAATTCAGTTCATCACGATCGACGTCGAGGGCCATGAGATGGACGTGCTCAAGGGCTTCACCTTGGAGCAGTACAGGCCACGGATCGTGATCATCGAGGACAACTCCTCCAGTGACGATCCCCGCGCGCGCGGCGGCGATCCGCGCGTGGGAAAGCACATGTCAGAACACGGGTACGTGCACTTCCGTCGCACCGGCGTGAACGAGTGGTATGCGCAGGAGTCCGACACGGAGCTCGTGCGAGCCGACGAGCTCAAGAGATTCAGGCGCGCGAAGACGCGCCGGCGCTGGGAGCGGCGAGGCAAGCTCCTCAGCAACCGCATCGCCACGCGTGCCGGGGCCTACCTGCCGGCGCCCTTCAAGCGACGCGTGAGAGCGCCGTTCGACCATCTCCGCGCCAAGCGCCCGCGGGCCTAGGGCGGCGATGCGACTCTCGGTGTGCATCCCGACGTACAACTTCGGCGCGTTCATCGGCGAGACGCTGCAGAGCATCGCCGCGCAACTCCAGGACGGCGTCGAGATCGTCGTGCTCGACGGTGGCTCGACCGACGACACCGCCGAGGTCGTCGGCGCGTTCGCGCAGCGCCACCCACAGATTCGCTACCACCGCCGGCCCGAGCGGGGTGGGATCGACCGCGATATGGCGCGCACCGTGGCGCTTGCAAAAGGCGAGTACTGCTGGTTGTTCGGTGCCGATGACACGATGCGAGAGGGCGCCTTGGCCCGCATGCTCGCCCGGCTCGAGGGCGGCGCAGAGCTGCTGCTGTGCGGAGTCACGTACTGCTCCTTTGAGATGGAGCCGCTGCGCGAGGGCGAGGTCGCGCAGATTCCCGTCGAGACCCGCTTCGATTTCTCTAAACGCGAGGAGCGGCTCAGCTACTTCGCAAGAGCGAGCACAACGCTTGCGTTCTTCAGCTTCCTTGGATCGATCGTGTTCAAGCGCGAGCGATGGGAGGAGATTGGGCTTGAGGAGCGATTCGTGGGCAGCCTGTTCGCTCACGTGGGGCGGCTGTTCGCGATGATCGCGCAGGGTGCCACATTCGACTATCTGCCCGACTCCTATGTGCTCACGCGCGGCGGGAACGACTCCTTCATGGATCGCGGGATCGTCAATCGCTATGCCAAGGTGATCGACGGCTACCACGAGCTCGCCGCGACGTACTTCGGGGCCGCCAGTGAGGAAGCCGCCCACGTCCGCCGCGTAGTGAGGGCGGAGTTCCCGCTGTGGCTGGCACTTGAGAAGCGCTACGCGGTCGCCCAAGAGCGGCCCGAGGAGTTGGCCGAGCTACGCCGGATCACCCGCCGGGCCTACGGCGAGCCAGGCTGGCGCTACAGGCTTTACCGCGAGCTCTACGACCACACTCCGCAGGGCGGGTTCGTGGCGGCGCGCCATTCGATGCGCGCGCTGCGCGCAACGCGAGCCTCGCTCAGTGGTCACCGCGCCGCGCCAAACTCCTCATGAGCGGCGACTCACCGTGCCGCGTCCAGCTCCTCATGAGCGGCAACCTCATCGCGCCGCGTCCAGCTCCTCGTAGGCGGCCACGGTTGCGCGCGCCGTCTCATCCCAGCTGAAACCGCAGACCACCTCGGCGCCGCGCTCGGTCAACTCTGCTCGCAAAGCGGGCTCTGCGCAGACACGCCGCATCGCATCGCGCAAACCCTCAACGTCGTCAGGATCGACGAGGATCGCGGCGCCTTGAGCGACCTCGGGTATCGAGGAGCTGTTGGAGGCGATTACCGGCGTGCGACGCGCCATCGCCTCCAACACCGGTAGCCCAAATCCCTCGTAGCGACTTGGAAAGACGAGCGCGGTGGCGTGGCGGTACAGGTCCACCAGCTCCTCTTCGCCGACGAAGCCAAGCCACCGCACGCCGCTCTGCTCGCGACGCGCGTCGTGGACGGGCGAGGCGGTGTTCGCGCCGACGACGCGCAGCTCGTAGCCCTCGACCCCCTTGAACGCCTCCAACGCCGCGGCCAGGTTCTTGCGCTTCTCGGTACCGCCGACGAACAGGAGGTAGGGCGGCTCCGGAGAGGATGCGATGTCGAGCCGCGACTCGAAGGCACGCACGACGCCGGACCGTGACTCGACGGGAGGCGCGGGGTCGAGCGGCGGTCCGCCAAGGTAGGCGACGCGGATCTTGGCACGCGGGATGCCAAGCACCCGCTCTATATCGGTGCGCGCGCTCTGCGAGAGCGTGAGGATCAAATCGGCGCGGCGCACGGCTCGCCGTTCCAGCCAGTCGTAGGGATAGGGCAGGCGATAGCCGGGCACCACCCAGCGAATCGCGTCGAGCAGGTTGACGACGACAGGGCAGCCGGGCGAGAAGGGCGGGCCGGCCGGGTGCAGATAGTGCAGGAGATGCACTCGGTCGCGCGCGGCGGCCACGGGGGGCACCGTCTGATCCCACAGCGTGAGCGCCGCCCGCGAGCCGCGCAGGGCACGGGAGCGTCGCACCCGAAAGCGAGGACCGAGCGCCGGAACTTCGTTCCAGGTCGGCGTGTAGACGACGTATTCGTGGTCGTCCTCGCGGCGGTCGAGCGCCCGCAGGAGGTTGACGGCGTAGGTGCCGAGACCGATCGGCTCGCCCAAAAACCGGGCGACGAGACCGATCCTCACCGCTTGGGCCCGCCCCTCAGGCGCCCACCACCCGGACCTCCGGCAACGGCACGATGAACTGTCCTCCGCCTTGCAGAAACTCCGCCTCGCGCTCGATGAACTCCTTGAGGAAGTGCCACGGGAGGGCGAGGTAGTAGTCGGGCTTCATCGCGCGCGAGTCCTCCTCGCTGATGATCGGGATTTTCGTGGCGATCGTCTCTGAGCCCCACTTATCGGGGTTGCGGTCTGCCGCCGCCTCGACCAGGCTGCTGTCGATCCCGGCGTACTGAAGAATCGTGTTGCCCTTGGTGGAGGCTCCGTAGACATGGATCTTCTTGCCTTCGCCGTGCAGCTTTTGACAGAGGGCGAGCAACTCGTCACGGACTCGCTCGGAGCCGAGGCGAAACTGCTCGTAGGGCTCGGGCGAGTCCAAGGCCAGCTCGAACTCTTTGACGCGCAGAGCAGTCAAAGCCTCTTGCTGCTCGGGTGTGCGCTCGTGGCGACCGGCGTGGCCGATGAACAGGCGGATCGAGCCGCCGTTCATGTCATTCAACTCGGCCGAGACCACTTCCAGGCCCTCTTCGCCGACCAAGCGCTCGATCACCGCCAGCGAGTAGTACTCCAGGTGCTCGTGCACGATCGCGTCAAAGGCGTTGGCCTCCAGCATCATCGAGAGGTAGTGCAACTCCATCACCCAGACGCCGCCCTCCGCCAAGGCTTCGGCCACGTCGGCCACGAACGCGCGAGGGTACTCGAGGTCGTAGAACATGGCGATGCTCGTGATCGCCTTGGCCTTCTGGTCTGGACGGCGCCGGCGCAGGGCCTCGGCCGAGTAGAAGTCGTTGACCACGTCGTAGCCCTTGGCGATCGCGTAGCGCGCCACGTCGGAGGGATCGAAGCCGAGGTGGCGCAGGCCCTCCACCTGGTAGCCGTCGAGCAAGGTGCCGTCGTTGCAGCCGATGTCCACGACCAGATCGCCGGACTCGAGCGACACGATCGATTCGACGCCGCGGGCGATGCCGTGCAGATTCTCGGTCATCGTGCGATTGACACCGCTGCGATACCAGTAGGAGCTATAGAGGATCGAGCCGGGGACCGTGTGCTTGGTCTGGATCAGGCCGCACGCCTCCTGATCCTGGGTCATGTCGCAGCGCACCAGCTCCATCGGGATCGCGCGCTCGACCGGCTGGGCGCCGCCCGGATCGGCGAAAGCTCCGGCTATGCACTGGTCTCCAAGGGAGAGCACGGGAGCAAGGTGGGGGCAGCCACAGATCCGGCACGTGGTGCGAGTGATCAGGCTTGTGCGGGGTGCCGGTTTGCGAGTGGCCATGGGTCCTCCGTAGTAGTCGGTCGAGGCGGCACTATACCCGTGGGCGGGGACCCGACGGTGTGGGTTGTTGCATCGCCGCGGAGGGTGCCCTGCGCGCGCGTGCGTGGCCGGTTAACAAGGCTATGTCTTATTAAGAAGGCCGCGCGCGCGTAGGGCACCCCCCTGCGCACAACATCAACCCTGCTCCCCCACCTGCCCCAAACTCAGCTCGCGCAAGTCCTGGCCCTCGCACCAGGCCACATACCAGGCGACCGTCGCCGCCAAGCCCTCCTCCAGGCCGACGAGCGGCGTCCAACCGAGCTCGCGGTGCGCCAGGGAGGAGTCGAGCGAGAGCAGGCCCGCCTCGTGCGGGTGGAGGCCCTCGTCCACGCTCCAAGGCACCCCTCCGGGCCATAGGCCCGACACGCGCCGCACAACCCACTCCACCGTGCGAGCGTCGGCTGGGTCAGGCCCGAAATTCCAGGCGCGCGCGAATCGGGAACCCGCGCTGGTCCCCTCGCACCGGTCCCCGGCCTCCGCGCTGGACTGATCGCCCCGATCCACGGTGCCCTGGCCAGTCACGCCGGCGACCCGGTCTTCACCCCCACAGAGGGCCTGGGCCAGGACCAGGTAGCCGGACAGAGGCGAGAGCACATGCTGCCAAGGGCGTATCGCGCCGGGATTGCGAAGGGTCAAGATCCTTTGCGAGACAGCCGCCCGGACAGCGTCAGGCACGAGTCGATCCTCTCCCCAATCCCCACCGCCGATCACGTTGCCTGCCCGCGCGGAGGCAATGAGCGGGCCGGCGGGGCCCGAGAAGTAGGAGCGCCGGTAGGCCGAAGTCACAAGCTCGGCGGCGGCCTTGGAGGAGGAGTAGGGGTCGTGTCCGCCGAGAGGGTCGTCCTCGCGGTAGGGGGTGGGGGCCTCGCGGTTCTCGTAGCACTTGTCGGATGTGACAACCACGACCGCTTCCACCGAGGGGCACGCGCGCACCGCCTCCAGGACGTTGACGGTGCCCATCACGTTGGTCTCGTAGGTCTCGCGGGGCGCCGCGAAGGAGCGTCGCACCAGAGGCTGGGCGGCCAGGTGGAAGACGACCTGGGGGTCGGCCTGCGCGACCGCGGCGCTGACCGCCTCGGCGTCGCGGATGTCGCAGACCATGCTCCCGGCCATCCCCTCGGCCACGCGGGCCAAGTCGTATAGACATGGGTCAGTGGGCGCGTCCGCGAGCGAAGCCCCGCAAACTCGGGCGCCCATCGATTGCAGCCACAGGCACAGCCAAGCCCCCTTGAAGCCGGTGTGACCGGTGATCAGGACGCGCCGGTCTTGCCAGAAGGTGGGGTCGACGCCGCTCATCCCCATAGCGATGCGATCGGCAAGGCGAATATGCGCTCGGAGAGCGGGAAGGGACGTGGCCCTGTGTGGAGCACGGCGCCGGCCAGGAAACGATCCCCAAGCCGCTCACGCAGCCACTCCAAGTGGCGGGCATCGCTGCGCGTGGGCGCAGCGGAGGACTTGATCTCCACAGCGACGATATCTCCACCGGAGAGCTCGGCGACGAGGTCGATCTCGTGCCCTGCATCCCTTGAGCGCAGGTGATACAGACGTGACCTAAAAGACGCGAGCACCACCTCGGGGCGGATCTGGGCCAACACGAACGTATCGATCATGCGCCCAAGCAGGTCACCATCCCGAAGTACCGCTCGTCCATCCAAGTCCAAAGCCGCCGACACCAGGGACGTGTCCACCAGGTAGCGCTTGCCGGTCCTTGTCATTCGAGAAAGCCTGTTGGCAGTCCATGCCGGCAGGATGTCAAGCACGAGCAGGTTGATGAAGAGACGCTCGTAGGCCGAGGCGGTCTTATGGTCAATGCGAGCCGCCTCATAGAGCGTCTTGCTTTGGGCAAGACCGGCGGTGTTCAAGGCCAAGGCCTCAAAGTAGAGCTTCAGGCGATGGGGATCGCGATCTTCCTCCAAGCTCTCGGGATCTCTGGTGAGGAGCTGGTCCAGATAGCCATTCAGCCACGCTCGTCTAATGTCCGCAGAGGCGCCCAAGACCGCGTCGGGAAAGCCTCCGCACAAAGCCAACTCCACGTAGCCGACCAGGTCTGGCGGATTGGCAGGCATCAAGAACGCGTCGATGTCGGCACGAGCAAGCTTGTCTAGAAACGGCTCGCCGGAGAGCCGGCCGAGGATCTCGCGCATCGTGAGGCCATACATGCGCACGTCGACGACTCTGCCGGTGCCGGGCCATGTCGCACCCGCGAACTTGGCGCGCACACTGCCCGTAAGCAGGAAGCGGCCCGCGCCGGACCCCAGATCGACGGCCCGCTTGACGGCGCCAAGCACACTGGGCACGGCTTGCCACTCGTCGAGCAGGACCGGCTCAGGGAGAGCAGACAAGGCCGCATCGGCGTCAGCCTGGAAGGCAGCCGCCTCGGCGGGATCGTCAAGCTGGACCACGCTGCGCGACAGGCGGCGCGCGATCGTGGTCTTGCCCGTCGCGCGGGGTCCAACGATCGAGATGGCCGGCAGCCCCGCGAAGAGCTGCTCGATACGAGCCTCGGCGAGTCGGGGTAGGTAAGGGTGTTCTGACATATTGTGATAATAGCCGATTTGCAGGTAATTCCCCCTTTCGCGCACATATCATTCCCATCTTTGCGTATCTTTCGTTCCCACTTGCGCGCACCCTTCACTCCCATTGTTGCCGCTCAAGCTCCCGGCAATGCCCTCGCCCTCATGCTACGCTGTAGCACATGGAGATCGGCGTTCGTGACCTTCGTAATCACACGGCGCAGGTGATCGATGCCGTCAGGGGAGGCGAGCGCGTGGTGCTGACTGTGAATGGCGAGCCACTGGCAGACATCGTGCCTCACGGCGCCCGCACACGCTGGCTGTCCGGCGAGCAACTGCGCGAGAGCTTGGCCGACCGCGCCGCCGACCCTGCTCTCACACGAGAGCTGGACGAACTCGCGGGACAAACGGTAGACATGCTGTGAGCGTCGAGGAGCTTTGAGCGTCCCGGAGAGAGGTTTGCTGGACACCTCCGTGTTCGTTGCGCGTGAGAGTGGCCGACCGCTCGGGGAATTGCCCAAGCAGGTGGCGATCTCGGTGATCACGATCGGCGAGCTGAAGCTTGGCGTGGTCAACGCGGACGATGACGAAACCAAGGCCCGCCGCGCGGACACGCTCGCGCTTGCCAGAGCGGCCGACCCGATTCCGATCAGCGAGGCCGTGATGGAGACATGGGCAACGTTGGTCGCAGACTGCAAGGCAGCGGGGATCCACCGCACCGTCAAGCTGACAGACGCGCTGATCGCAGCAACCGCGGTCGAGCGCGGGCTTCCAGTCGTCACCCAGGACGACGACTATGAGCAGCTGGCCCGCGCCCACCCGGCTCTGCGCATACACAGAGTGTGACTCAGCGCTCGTGCACCAACACCGTGGGCGAGGCTCCGGCGCCGTATGGAAAGTCGGCCTCGTGGGGACAGACCGCCTTGAATTGGTAGTCGATCGGGCCCCCCAAACGGAAGCGATACGAGGCCTTGAAGCGCCCCTTGGTGGCGGTCGAGAGCACCTGGAACTGGCGCCACGGGCCGTGCACTGTGCGGGCCTCCAAGATCACCTGCTTGCCGCCGGGTGGTAGCGGCCCGCCGGACAGGGCGCCCTTGAACACGATCGTGCCGCCCACATGCGAGACCCTGGGCGCCACCTTCAGAGAGACCTTGGCCGGAACCGCGAGGGTCAGCTGGGCGGTGACGGTCGGCGCGGCCTGGCCTTGGCCGGCCGCGTAGGCGAACGTGAGCCTGGTCGAGGGCAAGGAGGCGGGCAGGCGCAATCGAAACGAACCGTCCCCGGCGGTGCGCACGCTCATGAGCGCTGTCGTACGGGCGCCTTGGAAGGCGGGCGTGGAGAGAACCTGCACGGAAGCGCCCCCGATCGGCGCCCCCAAAGCCCCGGTCAGGCGCCCCGCGACGACCTGCGAGTGGCCGTATGCGCTCACCCGCGCGGCCTTGGCGGTGGCGGCCCAATGAACCACGAGCGTAGGCGGCGTCACGTATAGGACCGGCGTCTCCGTTTGGAGGGTTGAAGGGGTTGAGGATTGTTGTTCGTGAGTACCGCCGTTCGCCGGCCCTTGGCCGGGAGACGGAGCCTGAAGCGAAGGCGTTTCGGGCGCCCCCGTTTCCGGCGCGGACGGTGCCTGCGGATGGTTGGCGATCGTGATCTTGCGATCCAGGGCCACCGTCGAGTTGCCGGCTGCGTCGGTGACCGACACGACCAGATGGTGTGTGCCGTCGGACAGCGCGGTCGTGTCGAACTGGAGGTCGGCGTTCAGGGACGGTGCACACGGCTGCAAGTACAGGAAGGCAGGCAAGCCGTCCGTGGTCTGGCCCACGTCATGACAGTGCGAGGAGGAGTCGAGCACAGTGCGCCCCACGTCGGCGCCGTCCACGGCGAAGACCGCCTGATACACGCCCGAGCCCGAATCGCTCGCATGGAAAGCGAGGTCAGCGGTGCCCGCAAGCATGGAGGCCGTAGCCAGTTCGCCTTCGATGTCAGAAACAGTCGGCTGGGACGATTGGGCGAGGACAAGGTCCGCCGCGTAGAGATACACGACGGCGGCATAGCCGTTGGGGTCGCCTTTGCCGCTGGGGCATTTATACGTCTGGAGCCCTCCGCAAGACGCGTTTACGTAGAGGTGTTCACCCAGGTTCGCGTTTGGCACCGGCACCGAGTTCGATATCGACAACGGTTCGTTAGGTTCGCCGACTACTTTCATGCAGCCAGATACGTACACGCACGAGTCAAACGCTTCAGGCTGGGTCGGACCCGCCAACCAAAACTCGTAAGTCGCGTTCGCTACCGCACCACCTTCAGCGTCCCCTGCGCGCCAGACATTCGCCTTGCTGACGGACTCCCCTGAGGGGGGACCAAATGTCCAAGTTGCGTCGTCCGTGCCGACGACATGGCTCACACCTTCACCAAGCTCGGCGATCAGCGCACCACCTTTGGCACAAGTGTCTTCTGCGTGAACGGAAACCCCCGTCGCGCTCCCGCTCCATCCATCCGTAGGCGCCGCTTCGCCGTTGGGCATGCGGCAGCTGTAGACGTGGTATTCGCCGGCCCGGGCCACCCCCGGGTTCGAGATCGCCAACCCGGACACCACCATCGCCCACGCAACCAACCCGCACAATGCCGTCCCGCAAGCAGCCGGCCGGCATGCCGTCGCGCGGAAGCTTCTCGTCCAAAACATGTTCCAGATTCCTTTCCAGTCGATCGGGGCGACCCGTTCGATCGCCCTCTACTTCCATGTCGCTACCGAGCCGCCCTTCACCCCCCTGTCAATTTGGGGACACTCTGTCTGTGGCGAGCCAAGATGCTAACCGCCGAGAATCTTCGGATGTGCCAAATCGACGGATGTTCGGTAGAGTTCGGCTGGTTCAAGGGTGGAGGCACTAAGGGATATGGCTGCGACGACAGGCGAACACGAGCTTTCCACGAACCAGTCGCCGCTCAAGGGAGCGGTGCTCGGCCTGCTGGTGCAAGGCCCCAGCTATGGCTATGAGCTGGCCAACCGCTTGGAGCGTCAATTGGGCCCCGGCTGGTCGATCGTGCGGCCCAGCCTGTATCGCATGCTGCGGGGCCTCGACCGCGAAGGCTTGGTCTCCTCCTCGCAGGCTTCCGAGGACACCAGTTCGGCGCGCATCATGTACGAGGCCACCAACTTGGCCGAGTCCGCCTTGGTCGCCTGGATGGACAGCCCTCTGTCCTTCGACGAGGCCCAGTTACAGCTGCAGGCCCGCATGGTCGTCGCGCGGCCCGAGGACCTGCCGCGGCTGCTGGTCGCCTTGAACCAACACGAGCGTGCCCTCTTCTCCAAGCGCGACCAGGTCTTGCAAGGCCGCCCGCCCCAGCACTCGCTGCGAGCCTCGATGATGTTCCTCGTACGCGAAGCCTCCATGCAGCGCATCAACGGAGAGCTGCTGTGGCTCGACTTGGCGCGTCAGACGATCCGCACGCTGCTGGCCTCCCGAACCTGAGTGCCGCCGATGGCTCCGTTGCTGACAGTGGCGCAAGCAACCAAGCGCTACGTTGACGGCCGCCACGAGATGCTCGTGCTCGACCACGTCTCCCTGGAGATCGACGCGGGCGACTTCGTCGGCATGTGGGGCCCCAAGCGCTCCGGCAAGTCGACCTTGCTGCGAGTAATGGCCGGGATCGAGCAGCCCGACGAGGGCGAAATCCGCTTCGACGGTCGTCCTTTGCGGGCGATGTCCGCGCGCGAGCGCGCCCGCCAGTTGCGCCACGGCGGGATCGCACTCGTCAGCTCGGAGTGGCGCACCCAGATCGTGCGCCCCGCGATCGAGCTGGTCGCAACCGCATGCGCCAGCGACGGCACTTCGATGCGCCAAGCTCGCGCTTGCGCACGCAAGGCCCTGGCGCGCGTGGGCGGCTCGGACTTCGCCGACGTGCACACCGACCGCCTAACCCTTGGAGAGCGCTTGCGCACCGCTTTGGCGATGGCCTTGGTGCGCGAGCCGCGCCTGCTCTTGATGGACGAGCCCGCGGTGCTGCCCGGACCGCTCGAAAGCAACGAGCTCTCAACCCTGTTGCGGTCCCTTGGCGAAGACCCCGACCTGGCGGTGGTGATCGCCTCCGAGAGCTTGGCGGCCTTGTCGGGCACCTCGCGCACGATGGCCGTCTCCAGCGGCGAAGTGCGCTCGATGGACCAGGACGGCGTGCTCGTGCGCTTCCCCGGACCGTCCGCTCCCCGCGCTCCCCGCGCGGGCAACGCGCGCTCATGAGCGCCCTGGAGCTGCGCGAGGTCGTAAAGCACTATCGGGCCGGCGAGGAGCTCGTCAAGGCCGTCGACGGGATCTCCCTGACGGTTGCTCCAGGCGAGCTGGTCGCCCTGTACGGGCCAAGCGGTTCCGGCAAGACAACCCTGCTGTTGATCGCCGCCGCGCTGCTCGAGCCCGACAGCGGCCAAGTCATGTTTGGGGGACGGAACATAGCGAGCCTGTCCTCGCGCGAGGGCGCCCGCTACCGGCGCGAGGAAGTGGGCTTCGTATTCCAGTCCTTTCACCTCCTGGCCGGCGCGACCACGCTCAACAATGCCGCACTCAAGCTGATGGCCGGCGGTCCCAGCCTGCATGAGGCCAGGGAGGCGGTGCGACCATGGCTTGAGCGCGTTGGCCTGAGCCACCGCATCGAGCAGCGCGCCGGCAAGCTCTCGATGGGGGAGCGCCAGCGGGTCGCGATCGCCCGTGCCTTGACCGGCGATCCACGCCTGTTGCTGGCCGACGAGCCGACCGGCAATCTGGACAGTGTGCGCACACGCGAGATCCTCGAGCTGCTGCGCGAGATCTGCCACCAGCGCGACATCCCGGGCCTCCTGGTCACGCACGACCTGCAGGCCCAGCGCTTCGTCGACCGCGTCTTGACTTTGCGCGACGGCCACCTGACCCAAGGCTTGGACGCCGACCTGGAACAGGCTCTGGCATGAAGCGTCGAACGCCGACGGTCCTCGGGCTGAGCATCGGCTTGCCCTTCACCTTGTACGCATGGCGCCTGCGCACCCGAGCCGCCCAAGAGCTGTTGGCCGTGGCCGGCATCGCGGTCGGCGTTGCCCTCGTGTTCGGCGTGCTCGTGGCCAACACCAGCATCGGCGGCTCAGCCGGCAGCCTCGTCCACCAGCTGATCGGCTCCGCCCAACTACAACTAGTGGCCCGCTCCCAACAAGGCATCGACCAGCGCGTCACCCCCGAGGTTGAAGCCCTGCCCGGAGTCCAGGCCGCATCGCCCTTGCTCAGAGAGGACGTTGTGATCGCCGGGCCCAAGGGGAGCGAGGCGATTCAGTTGATTGGCGCGACAGCCCACCAGCTTTCGCTCAACGCACAGGCGACCCGAGATCTCGGCTCGAGCGCGACCGGCCTCATCTCACGAGGCATCGGATTGCCGACATCGGTCGCCGACGCGATCGGGGCACAAGCAAACGGGACCGTGATCTTGCGCGCCGACGGGCGGCGACAGATCGAGCCCGTCAGCGCCGTGCTCGGCAGCCAGACAATCGGGGCGGTCGCAAATAGCCCGATCGGGATCACGCTGATGAGCAACGCCCAAACACTGACCGGCGAGAGCGGCCGCGTCACCAACGTGCTGATCGAGACTAGGCCCGGCGCGCAGAAGCAGGTCATCGGCGAGCTGAGAGCACTGGCCCACAAACGAGCCAACGTCACGCCTGCCGACAATGAGCTGCGCCTATTGAGTGTGGCAGCCACACCGAACCAGCAGTCGACGACCCTATTCGCCGCCATCGCCGGCATGGTCGGCTTCCTGCTCGCGCTCAACGCGATGCTGCTCACAATGCCGGAACGTCGACGCCTCGTCGCCGAGCTTCGGACCTACGGTTATGACCCGGCGCAGATCGTCTTCCTGCTGATGGCACAGGCGTTGATGCTGGGCATCGTCGGCTCGATCCTCGGGATGGGGCTTGGGGCGTGGCTCTCTCACACGCTGTTTGGGGGCGTGCCGAGCTACCTCTCCGCGGCTTTCGCGATCGGCGACGCACAAGACATCACGGCCACCACGATCGCTATCGCAACCGCATGCGGCGTGCTGGCTGCGATCTTGGCCTCGTTGCGACCGTTGCTCGACCTTCGGGCCAAGCGGCCCATGGACACGGTCATGCAGCAATCCGGCGAGGCCGGGCAGACGATCCCACATGACACTGCTCGGGCGGCGGCCCTGATCGGGGTGGGACTGGTTGCGATCGTGAGCGTCGTTGCGCTGGTCGCCCCTCGCCTGACGATCGTCGGAGGCGCACTGCTCGCGATCGCCGCGGTGTGCCTGCTGCCTTTCGTTTATCTCACGGCCATCTCCGTGTTGCGCCCTTTGAGCGAGCGCTCCAAAGGCGCGCTGCCGATAGCCATAGTGGAGCTGGAGGCCACGGCCACTAGGTCAGTGGCGCTTGCCGCGATAGCAGCGCTAACGGTGTATGGCAGCCTGGCGATCGGCGGCGCAAAGACAGACCTGATCCATGGGATCGAAGTCGCTGTCACGCAATACGAGGGCACCGCCAATGTCTGGGTCACCACAGGTCAAAACGTGTTCAACACAGACAGCTTTCGCTCAGCCGAACTGCAATCGACCATCGGGCACACGCCGGGCGTCGCATCTGTACGCGCAGACCAAGGCGCTCTGTTGGATGTTGGGGATCGCCGCCTGATGATTCGCGTGCACAGTCCCAATGCGCCGTCAGTCATCCAGTCCAGTCAAGTAACGAGCGGCAACTTCGTACGGGCCAGCAGGTTGCTGCGCGAAGGCGGCTGGGCCACCGTCTCACAAGGCTTTGCCGCTGAACGGAAATTGCATGTCAACGCCCCCTTCACGCTGCCAACCCCCTCTGGCGCCCTGCACTTGAAGGTGGCGGCCATAACCACGAATCTGGGATGGCCAGTGGGCGCCATTGGACTCACCACCGCCGACTACGTGAAAGGCTGGCATTCGGCCGATCCGACCGCCTTCGAAGTGACGCTGAAGCCCGGCGTGAGTCCGCTGACGGGAAAGCGTGCGATACAAAGAGCTTTGGGACCGGGCTCGGGCCTGAGGGTTCAGACATTTCGCGAACGAGAAACGCAGACCGACCAGAGCGCGCGACAGGGCTTGAGCAGCCTAGGCTCCATCTCGACGCTGCTTCTGCTCACAGGCGCACTCGCGGTGGCGGCTTCTCTGAGCGCGGCAATCTGGCAGAGACGCGCCCGGCTGTCGGCAATGAAGACTTGGGGATACGATCACCTGCAGCTATGGTGGTCAATCCTGCTCGAGAGCGCAATATTGCTGGTGATCGGCTGCGTCGAGGGCGCCGTGCTCGGTCTCTACGGACACGCGCTCGCGGATCGCTGGCTGAGGGCAACGACCGATTTTCCCGCTCCGTTCTCGCTCGGCGGCCCCCAGGTGTTGCTCACCTTGGCGACGATTCTCGGAATAGCGATCGCGGTGGTCGCCGTCCCTGGATTCTCCGCCGCACAGGTACCGCCCGGCCTTAGTTTCCAGGAGTAGCGGCCGCGATGGTGGCTGGTGAGAGGCGACGCGAGCGTGGCGGTAAAGGGCTGCAAACGGATCATCCGAGCCACGACGTTCGCCTGTGCGGCTCACTGCTACTGGTTGAGCGTTTTCCCAAGAGCACGGGCAGAATTGGTCGCCTGGCGCCACCGCGCACAGCAGATCCCCGACCGTGTGCTGCGCGAGGCGGCGTTTGACGCACTGAAGACAAAGAGCTCAGACCTGGAGGGCGCCGTCGCATTCGCCGTGTTCGCGCCGCCTTCGATGCGAAGCAACGTGGTGCGAGCGATCACCGCCTTCGAGATCGCCTTCGACTACATGGACAGTATCGCCGAGCTGCCCAACCGCGATCCGATCGCCAGCGGCTACTGCCTCAACCAAGCGCTACTCGTGGCGCTTTCGCCAGGAGCCCGCCATCTCGACTATTACAGGCACTACCCTCGGCGCGAGGACGCCGGCTATCTCGAAGGACTTGTTCGAACGTGCCAGACAGCGGTCGGCTCGTTGCCTTCCTTCGCGGCTATCGCCGAGCCGCTGCGCCGGGCCCTTACACGCATCGTGGCCTACCAGAGTCTCAACCACGGCGACGCGAACGGCTCACACGACGCGTTCAGGCAATGGGCCGATTCACAGTCTATTCAAGGTATAGATCTGCATTGGTGGGAGGTAGGAGCCGCAGCCGGATCGCAGCTTTCGGTGCTCTCGTTGATAGCTGCCGCGGGAGATCCCGCCATGTGTCCCGAACGCGCGATCGCGCTGGAGCGCGCTTACTTTCCTTGGGTGGGTGCCCTCAGCACGCTGCTCGACGGAGTCATCGATCAAAACCGCGACAACGCGGAGGGGCAGAGGAGCCTGATCGATCACTACACCTCGCCTGAGGAAACGGCAAGACGCCTGAGAATGCTCGCCGCCGAAGCGTTGGAGGCCATCCTGCCGCTCACCGATGCCCCCAACCACACCATGCTCCTCGAGGCGATGGCGGCTTTTTTCCACGCTATGCCGCAAGCGTTAACGCCAGATGTGAGATTGGCAACGCGAGCCGTCGTGGATGCGATGGGCGCCTGGACCACCCCCGCCCTCCTCTTTTTTAGGACCCGCAGGGCGTTGGCGCGCAGCAAACCCAGCGTATAGAACCGCCAGCTTACCTCCGCAGATAGCGGAATCCTGCATTAAACAGGTATCCCTGATACTAGTTTCAGGGACTCTAGTAACACTCCGCCGGGTACAACAGAATGTAGGCAATGGATTCTGTTTATCCCGACCAGCCAAGGCGGCGCATCAAGCTGGAGCCCCAACACCAGACTTCAAGCTCGCTCGAACATGGGGTCAAGTTGCTTGCGTGCTTCACGGCCGAGCAACCGGCCTGGCAGGTCAGCGAACTGGCGAACGCAGTCGGCCTTGGCCGCTCCACCGCTCATCGTTACGCCAAGACGCTGGTGGCGCTCGGCTATCTGGAACAGGACAGGCAGAGACGCTACCGGCTTGCATTGCGCTCCGGAGAACCGGGGAGAGCGGTCGTCGGGACGCTCCGTCTGGAGGCTCCGGCCGCCCGCACGATCTTGGAAGACCTGCGCGAGCAGACCGGCCACACCGTCACGTTGGCCGCGCTTGACGGGACGTATGCCTTGTACCTGCAGCGCTTCTATGCGCACGGACCGGGCCAGTTCGAGGCCGACCTGCAGCAGGGCATCGGCGTGAGGGTGCCGGTTTACTGCACGGCGATCGGCAAGGCTCTGCTGGCAAGCTTGGGCGAGACCGAACAGCGCGCCCTGATCGCATCGGTGACGCTGGAGCGCGAAGGCCCGAACACGGTGAAGACCAAGGGGTTGCTTGCCGAGCAGTTGGCGCGCGCCCACGCGGAAGGGTTCGCGATCTGCGACGAAGAGCAAGACCTGGGGGTGCGGTCGATAGCCGTGGCGATCCCACACCCGGGACGCTCACGGCCGCTGGCGGTCGGGGTTACGGTGCCTGCTCGGTTGTACACGGTTGAAGCGATGGTGGAGGAGCTTGGGGGACGTGTAAGGGCGGCAGCCAAGCGAATTTGAGGATTTGCATATGTACGTATGCCTCTCCGGATTTGGGCTGTGTGGGCGTTCGGCCGTACAAGCAAAAGCGACATTGAGATGATCGTTGCCGCGAGCTATCATCGAGCTATGAGTGCCGCAGATGATCACATGGGCCACGAGCTGGTGGTGGCCGCTGATGGCAGCATCCCAGCCGATCAATTGGCACAGCTCGGCGTCGCACCTGGCGCTCATCTGCGTGTGGTGGAGAGCCCACCGTCCAGGTCAGCCCACACGCTCGCGGGATCGCTGTCTGATTTTCCGGACCTCACATGGGAGGACTTTGAGCGGGCCAGCGAGGTCGCTCGACAGGACCTGTCCGCCGCGTGAGGGTTGTCGCCGACTCACACGCCATTATCTGGTATCTGCAGGGTTCTGCACGGCTGTCGCGTACAGCTGTTAGCGCGCTATCGAGGCGGAAGCTACAGACGGTGTGGTTGTTTCAGTCGCAACCCTAATCGACCTGTGGTACGTGACTCAGACCACGCGAAAGCTGACAAGCACCAACCTGAGCGAACTGCGGGACGCATTGACATCTTCGCCCTTACTCACCCTTCAACCGATCGATATCGATGTTGTAGACGCCACTACGTCGATCGCCCGTGACTTGCTCACCGATCCATGGGATCGCTTTATCGTGGGCACCGCCCGAGCGCTTGAGCTGCCGCTGGTCACCAAAGACGGCGCAATCCGCGAGAGCAAACTCGTTACGACTATCTGGTGAAATGCGCAGGCCGGCCGCGTGGCGCGGCGGCGTAGGCCCGCAACCGCCGCGCGACGTCGACACAGTGGGCCTACTTCACCGCCCGCCCCTTTGCGTTCACCGCGTACCACTTCCCTCCGAACTGGCTGACCCCTACATATGAAGTCGAAGTGGGCGCGGCTTCATAGATGTAGAGCGGATGACCCGCATAGGTGACCTGCTCGCCAGCTCCGGGAACGTTGATGGTGGACAGCAAGGAGGCCTTTACACCGGGACCCGCCGATGGCTTGCCCTGTGCCGGGTAAGCGAGCCAGATCGCGGAGCACCCACTGATTTTCGCGCAGGTGTTCTTCTTGGGATGGTCCTTGCTGAACTCGTAGAGGATGGAGCCCGCCGAGTTCACCAGGATCTTGCCCAGTTTGGTCTTGCGCACTTCGACGGTGTGGAAGAGGCTAGAGCGCGCCGCCGGGCGGGCACTGGCCAACGCCGAGGCGCTTGCCGCCGCGAGCAGGCTGACGACTAGAAGAGTGCAGGTCCGCTTCATGTAGTCCTCCATTTGGAATGTGGGGGGTCTTGAGGTGACAGCTCGGGCTACTCGCCAAAGCGGATCGGCAGCTCCGCCAACCCGTAGATCCCGAGAATACTCTCGAACACGGGGTCGCCGTCGAATTCGAGTCTGGGCATCCGCCGCGCTAGAAACGAGAGGCCCTCCTCGAGCTCCAGGCGGGCCAGGTTGGCGCCCAGGCAGTAGTGCACGCCGGCGCCGAACGTGAGCGCGCGCGCCCGGGGACGCTCAACCGTGATGTCGAACGAGTCGGGCTCGGCGGCGTCGCCCGGCAAATCGCGGTTACCGGTAAACGAGCACACCATGACGATCGTGTCCGCGGGGAAAGTCACATCTCGATAGGTGAGCTCCTCGACCGTGATGCGCGCGGTAAATGGCGTGATCGGCTCGTAGCGCAAGGCCTCCTCGACGGCCCGGCCGGCCAACGAGGGATCGGCCACCAAGGCCGCCCACTGGTCGGGGTGCTCAGCAAACAGACGGATCGCGTGGGCCAGCTGACTCTGGGTCGTATCGACACCCCCGATCAACACGTTCAAAACGAGGTTGACGCACTCCTCCTCGCTCAGTCTGTCTCCTTGCTCCTCAGCCGCCAGGAGGGTCGAGATCAAGTCATCGCCGGGAGTATCGCGTCGTGCAGCCAACAGTGCGTGGGCGTACTCGTAGAACTCGGCGACCGCCTGCTCGATACCGGCACGCTCGCCTGCCATCGAGGCGGCGTCGAACTGGCGTTGGATCCATGTCGACCAGTGGTGCAAGCGAGGGGCGTCCTCCAAAGGAGCGCCCATGACCGTGGCGATCGTCTGGGAGGGGTAGGGCTTGGCGAAGGCCTCTACGAACTCACAGCGCCCCGAGGACTCGACCGAGGCGAACAGGTCCTCCAAAAACCCGCGCATCGCTCCTCGCCAGCGCTCGACGGCGCGCGGTGACAGCGACGGGTTGACGAGGCTGCGCAGGCGCGTGTGGTCGGCGCCGTTGATGTGGAGGATGTTGCGCTTCATCTCCTCCCAGAGCGGGCCTTCCGTGACTTCGAACAGCTCGGCGATCTTCATACCCGGGAAGATCGCCGAGCGTGTCCGTAGGAAGAACTCGCCCGCCTCGCGGTCAAAGACCACGTACCCGTACGGCCCCGCCGCCAGCCATCCCTCCGCCGCCAGCTCCTTCATAGCCGTGTGAAAGCGCTCCCCCTTCAAATCGGGGTCGGTGTAATCGAAGCTCGCGAGCTCCAAGTCACCTACGAGCGCCATCGCGTGGGTTGGGAGAGAACTACTTCTTGGGGTGCACCGTCTGCTTGAGGCTCGCTCCGGGGGTGAACTTGGGGGCCTTGGAGGCCTTGATCTTCACCTTTTCGCCCGTACGCGGGTTGACGCCCTGACGGGCTGCCCGCTTGACCACGGAGAACTTGCCGAAGCCCGTGATCACGACCTCGTCGCCTTTCTTCAAGGTCTTGCCGACGGTGGTCAAGAACGACTCGACCGCGCGTCCTGCATCTGCCTTGGAGAGACCGCTGTCGGCGGAGATCGCCTCGACAAGCTGACTCTTGTTCATGGAGTTCTTCCTTTCGGTAGCTGTGCTTGGCGAGGGCAGACTAGCGTGCTTGCGGCAGATCTGGCTTGAGCACGCGGTTTAGTTGCTCGCACACCAACTCGACTCCGCGCTCGGGAGCTACCGCAGAGGAGCCGATTGCAGCCGTGGCCTTCTCCTGGGAGAGGGCGACATTGGAGGGCAATTTCAGATGGGGATCCTCACCGCAAGCTTGCAGGTAGGCGGCCGCTGTGCCCTCGCGAACCAAGTCGCGCGAGCAGCCCAGACCACCGGCCAAGAGTTGTAGCCACTCCCTGCGTCCAAGCGAGCGGGGGCCACCCATGTGGTAGACGCCTTCGCATCCTTGGGCCAAAAGCTCGCACAGGCGCTGGGCATAATCGCGGGCGTAGGTGGGCGAGCGCCACAGGCCCTCCGGCGCGGGCAGAGCGGTGTGGTCACGCAAGCGCTTGACCAAGCGTAGGGACAGACTGAGACGCCGCGGACGGGCCAGGTTGACACCGTACAAATCCCCGGGTCGAGTGATCAGCCAAGGTACACGGGAGCGCATCGCAGCTTCCTCGCACGCCAGCTTGGAGCGTCCGTAGGCGTTCACAGGATCGGGTAGGTCGCGCTCGCTGAAGCAGGTTCCCGCGGGCCGATAGCCGCTGTGCACACAGTCGCATGAGACCAAGGCGTAGCGTGCTCGTACCGCTCGGGCAGCCGCCAACGTGTGCTCAGCTCCGACGTACTCGACCTGGGCCAGGTAGGGCTCACGCTCGAAGCGACTGGGCGAGACTGCGCCGGCGGCGTGCACGATCACGTCGGGCTCGAACTCCAAAGCCGCCTCCACACAGGCTTTGCGGTCGGCCATGTCGAAGCTGGCCGACCGCACCCCCTGCAGGTCCAAGAAGCCGTCGCGAGAGCAGCCGAGCACCTCCCAGTTCTGCTGCGCGGCCACCGCCGCCACGTTGGACCCGACCAGTCCGCCTATCCCTGTCACCATGACACGCATTCGATACGCACCGTCTCTCTGTTGTCAAGAGACGGTAGCAGCCGCCGAGCTCAGGGCAGAAATTCGTTCGTCCCGTAGCGATGAGGCGCGATTGGGGAGTGGAGCAGGCCCGAGCGCACCATCCAGGTTGACATCGCCTGGACGTTGGCCGCTTGCAAAGTCCCGAAAGGCACACCGCCCGCCCTGAACAGAGGCAGATAGACCTTCAGGGAGGCGGCCGTCAGCTTGTGGGGCAGAGTCGGGTTGGCGGCCTCCAACTCGGCCAGGCTGCGCTGTGGATCGGCCAAGGTGTCCTCATAGCCATGGACGGTGGCTGCCACGAAGTCCTTCACGAGCTGGGGATCTGAGGCGATCAGGCGACGGGTGGTGAAAGCAACCAGACCCGGGTAGGCAGGGCCACCGTTGCCGTTCAACGCGAAAGCCGTGATCGGATGGCCGCTTGCCGAGAGGGCCACGCCGTCGTCGGGGATGAAGCCGGTGAAGGCCGCGATCTTGCCGGCGACCAAGGCCTGGCCGCCATTGAAGCCGACGGTCACCACCTTCACGCGGGCCGGGTTCACGCCGGCATGGCGCAGCTCGGTGTCGAGCACGGCTCTGTCGGAGGGCACACCGGTGATCCCCACCGTCTTGCCCACCAAGTCCGCCGGGGAGCGCAGGTGCTCGGAGGCCAAAGCGATCAAACCTCCAAGTGGAGCCTGCACCAGAGCCATAACCGCCCGGGCGTCGCCGCCTTCGCTGATCAAGCCGGCCACGTCGCTGCCGTCAGCCAGGCCGAACTGGGCCTTGCCTGCGTCGATCAGCTTCAAGGTTTCCTGGGTGGAGGTCGGCTGGACCACCTGCAGGTCTATGTGCTCACGCTTGTAGTAGCCGGCCGCCAAAGCGCGGTAGACACCGGCGTGGACCGCATTGGGGGTGAAGTCGAGGATCAAGGTTGCCCCGGTCATGTGGGCCAGGGGCACGGGCGCTGGACGGTCAGGGAGCGCTGCCGGCCCACCGCCGCCAGTCGAAGTGCTCGACGAGGAGCCGCACCCCGAGAGGGCACCGACGACCGCGATGACCAATACACCCCAGAGGGTGCCCTGCGCGCGCGCACGGCCATGACTCCAGGCTTGTCTTGTTAATAGACCGCGCACGCGCGCAGGCACCCCCCACACGACAACAATCAACCAAGACCACCACCGCTGACGCCTCCCCGGGAGACGGTATCTTCCATCCACGTGACAGGACTCCCTCAAACGCATGTTGCAGGCCAAGAGGCCCGCACGCTATCGGGCGAGCCGGTCCGCGAGCTCTACACGCCCGCCGACCTACCCGAGGGCATCGGCGATCCCGAGCGCGACCCGATCGGGACGCCCGGCTCCTACCCCTATACAAGGGGACCCTATGAATCGATGTACAGGGGTCGCCTTTGGACGATGAGGCAGTTCGCGGGCTTTGGCACCAGCGAGGAGACCAACGAGCGCTTCCACTACCTGATCGAGCACGGCCAGACCGGACTCTCGACCGCGTTTGACATGCCAAGCTTGATGGGCCACGACTCCGACGACTCTCGCTCCTTGGGCGAGGTCGGCCGCGAGGGCGTGGCGGTCGACACGACCGATGACATGAAGACCTTGTTCGCGGGCATCGACCTGGGCGAGGTGTCGGTCTCGATGACGATCAACGCTCCGGCGGCGATCATGCTCGCCTACTTCGTCGTGGCCGCCGAGCAGGACGGCGACGGAGCCGGCGGCACGGTGGCGCCCGAGCATCTGTCGGGAACGATCCAGGCGGACATCCTCAAGGAGTACATCGCCCAGAAGGAGTGGTGCTTTCCGATCGACCCGGCGATGCGGCTGTGTGGGGACATGATCGAGTGGTGCACGAAGCACATGCCACGCTGGCACCCGATCTCGATCTCCGGCTACCACATCAGGGAGGCGGGGGCGACCGCCCAGCAGGAGCTGGCGTTCACGCTCAAGGACGGGCTCACCTATGTCGAGCAGGCGATCGCCAGGGGCCTCGACGTGGACGAGTTCGCGCCGAGGCTGTCGTTCTTCTTCAACGCCCAGATCGACTTCTTCGAGGAGATCGCCAAGTACCGGGCAGCGCGCAGGATCTGGGCGCGTGAGCTCCGGCACACCTTCGGTGCGAAGAAGGAACGTTCGTGGCTGATGCGATTCCATACGCAGACCGCCGGTGTCTCGCTGACCGCTCAACAGCCGCTCAACAACATCGTGCGTACCGCAATCGAGGCGCTTGCGGGGGTTCTTGGAGGGACACAGTCGCTGCACACCAACTCCTACGACGAGGCGCTCGCGCTGCCTACCGAGGAGGCGGTCAGAATCGCATTGCGCACCCAGCAGGTGATCGCGCATGAGTCGGGCGTGGCCAACACGGCAGACCCCTTGGGCGGCTCCTACTTCGTGGAGGCGATGACCGACGAGATGGAGGCCCGCTGCTACGAGTACTTCGCCAAGATCGATGAGCTCGGCGGCATGGTGGAGGCGGTCAAGCGCAACTATCCCCAGCGCGAGATCGCGGACGCCGCGTTCGAGCTGCAGCAGGCGATCGATTCCGGCGAGCGCGTCGTGGTCGGCGTCAACAAGTTCACCGAGGGCGACGAAGGCGAGCCCGAGATCCTGCGAATCGACCCGGCCTTGGAACGTAAGCAACTCGAGCGCTTGCAATCCACACGCGCACGGCGCTCAGGCGCCGAGGTGGAGCGCACCCTGGCCGAGCTGCGGGCCGCGGCGGCCGGCGCCGGCAACCTGATGGATCCCATGATCGAGTGCGCCAGGGCACAGGCCTCGGAGGGCGAGATCGTGGAGTCGCTACAACAGGTGTTCGGCCGCTACACCGAGTCGCCTGTCTTCTAACTTCGCAACTCCTTATGTTGGATCTGTGTTGCGGGCACTAGGGTTGAACACCTAACGCATGCCACGAGACCCATTGATCAAAAGCGCCGTCAAGAGCCGCCTGTTGCGCAGGACGCTGCTGATGCTCGCCGTGGCGATCGTCGCGGGCTCGATCGCCACGCTCACCTTCGGCGCCAAGCGAATCGCGGCCGAGAATGCGGCCTACAAAGGCCCGGCGGCGCCCCAGTGCTTTCCCTCCCATCTGGGCATGTCGGCCGTCCTGCCGGGCACTCATCTCAGCGTGGCGCCGCTGCCCGATTCGATGGATGCCTCCAATGACACGCAGATCAGCCTGCTCGGCTACCCGATCGGCGAGCTCTCCTCGATCTCGGTCAGCGGCTCGCAGAGCGGCGGGCACTCAGGGCGCCTTGAGGCCTACTCACAAGGCGATGGCGCCAGTTGGGTTCCCTCCAAGGCGTTTGACTCGGGTGAGACGGTGGTTGTGCACGGCAGGCTCAACCTGGGAGGCAAGAGCTATCCGTTCGCCTACCACTTCACGACCGCGGTAGGCGACGCGATCGGGCATCCCGCCTCGACCCCCAAACCGGCCGGCAAGCCGGCGGAACTGTTCTCCTTCCACACCCAACCGAGCTTCCACGTGCCGCTCGTGACGGTCGACTCCTCCTCGGCTGGACAGACTGCGGGCGACCTGTTCATGGCGCCCTATTCGGGTCCTGGCCAGGACGGACCGATGATCGTGGACTCTGCGGGCAATCTGGTTTGGTTCGACCCGTTGCCAACGGGCACCGAGGCGACCAACCTGCAAGTGCAGTCCTACGAAGGCAAACCGGTGCTGACCTGGTGGCAGGGCTACATCCCGCCCCAAGGCTTCGGCCAAGGCGAAGAGGTGATCGCCAACACCTCCTACCAGCAGATCATGAAATTCAAGGCCGGCAACAGTCAGTTGGCCGACCTGCACGACTTCGACATCACCCCCCAGAACACGGCTTTCCTTACGGTGTTCAACCCGATTCGCTGCAATCTCACGAGCGCCGGGGGGCCTAGCAGTGCGGCTGTGACCGACAGCTTGTTCCAGGAAATCGACCTGAAGACGCACTTGGTCAGGCGCGAATGGAACCCGCTCGACCATGTCGCGCTGTCCCAGTCCTATGCGAGCCCGACCGGCTCCTCGCAGGAATGGCCGTTCGACTACTTCCATCTCAACTCGATCGCGCTGCGCCACGACGGGTCGCTGTTGATCTCAGCGCGCAACACCTCGGCTTTGTATGAGCTGAGCCCGAGCACCGGGCAAATAGTCGCCCAGATCGGCGGCAAGCACGGCACCGAGAAGCTTGGCGCGGGTGCCGCCACCGCCTACCAGCACGACGCCGAGGAACTGCCGAACGGAGACTTCTCGGTGTTCGACAACGGCGCCGTGCCCAAGGTCCATCCTCAGTCGCGGGGACTGGTGCTGTCGGTCAACCCCACGACCAAGACCGACACCGTGATCGACCAGTACGTCCACTCAGGGCCTCTTTCGGCCGGCAGTCAAGGCAATGTGCAAGCGCTTGAAAACGGCAATATGTTCATCGGCTGGGGCGCGGAACCCTATTTCTCCGAATACACCCCTACGGGCACGCTCGTGTTCGATGCGCACTTGCCCGCCAAAACGGAGTCCTACCGGACCTATCGTTTCCCCTGGAGCGGCACACCCACGAACGCTCCTGCGATCGCGGCGACGGTCGGCCGCTCCACCACAACCGTCTATGCCAGCTGGAACGGGGCCACCGGCGTGGCCGGCTGGAACGTGCTCGCCGGCTCGTCCTCCACCCAGTTGACGCCGGTCGCAAGTGCGGCCAAGTCGGGCTTTGAGACTTCGATCTCAGTGGCCGGCAAGCCGGCCTACGTGCTCGTGCAAGCACTCGGCCCGGCCGGCGAAGTGCTCGCCGGCTCGCCCACAATCAAAGGCTGAAAGCCCTCAAGGAGTGCAGCCCGAACCGGCGCTCGATATCGCTTGTTCGATGTAGGGAGCCAATAGAGTCGCCGCGGCAACGGCGCTTTCGCGGGGCGAGCGTCGCGGCATCGTGACGTAGCTGATCGCCAGGCGCACGAAGGTGTCGGCGAGCAGCTCGAGATCCTCCTCGCGGGCGTGTGGCCAGCCGGCACGCATCGCCTCGCCCAACCGCGCCGAGGCCCACACCAGCACAGGACCACTTTGGGTCGTGACCAGAGGCAGCATGCCACCGGTGCCGTCATCGGCGAGCAGGAGCTGGACCAGGGGATCGCTAGAGGCCGTGCTGAGAAACACCTCGAGGCCCGCCTCGATCGCGGCGCGAGGTTCGTCGAGACGCCCCTCGATCGCTCGCTCGACGGCTTCCAGGAAGCGGGCGCCCTCACGGATCACGAACTGTTGGGCGAACTCGTCGCGCGTGCCCAGCTCCTTGTAGAGCGTCTGGCGGCTGAGGCCCGCCGCGCGCGCCACATCGGACATCGTGATCTGCGCCCACGGCCGATCCTCCAAGAGGCGCCGCGCGGCGTCGAGCAGGCTTTCGCGCAACAGTTGGCGCGCGGCGGCTCGGTAGGGCAGAGCCGGCTCGGCCGCGGCGGGTCTGGGCTTGGCTCCGAGTGCGCGGGTCGTGCCCGAGACGCTGGAAGTCCGCGCAGCGCGAGCCCCGGGGCGTAGAGGCGCCTTACTGCCGGTTGTCACCGTCGTGCGTTTCTCGTGAGAGTCGTTTGGTCATGTGTCTTAACCAGTGGCAGGCGAACCGTAACGTGCCAAGACGCGCCGGCGGGCGCGTGGGTGGATGTTTATCTGCGAGAGGTCGCCTTGGTAGTGCTCGAGCAGGCGGCGGTCCATGATCCGCCGCCACACGGGCGGGATCGCGGCGGCCACGATCATTCCGGCGTAGCCGGTCGGCAGTTGTGGCGCTTCGTCGAAGTGACGCAATGCCTGGTAGCGGCGCAAGGGGTTGGCATGGTGGTCGGAGTGGCGCTGCAGGTGGTAGAGCAGAACATTGGAGGCGACGCTGTTGGAGTTCCAAGAATGCTCGGGGCGGGTGCGCTCGTAGCGGCCATCCTCGCGCGCCTGGCGCAACAGGCCATAGTGCTCCAGGTAGTTGACGACCTCCAAGAGCGAGAAGCCGATCACCGCCTGGATCACCAGATACGGGAGCACCACCGGCCCGAAGACCAGAGCCAAGCCGCCGAACAGGACGATGGTCATCAGCCAAGCGTTGAAGATGTCGTTACGAAAGCTCCAGAATTTGTGGCCGTCGCGCTCAAGATGCTCGCGTTCGATCTCCAAGGCCGAGCGCAGGCTGCCAACCACTGTGCGGGGCAGGAACTCGTAGAAGCTCTCGCCCATACGCGAGCTGGCAGGATCCTCGGGAGTAGCTACACGCACGTGGTGGCCGCGGTTGTGCTCCACGAAGAAGTGCCCGTAGCCGGTTTGGGCCAAGGCGACCTTGGACAGCCAGCGCTCCGAGGAGGCGCGCTTGTGGCCGAGCTCGTGGGCGGTGTTGATCGCCACGCCGGCGACCATCGCCACCGTGAGCGCCAGGCCGACCGATTCAAGCGTGGACAGTCCCCCGTGGGACCACATCCAGCAGGCGAAGATCAGACCGGCGTACTGCAACGGCAGGAAGGCGTAAGTGCACCAGCGGTAGTAGCGGTCCTGCTCCAGCCACTTGATCACCGAGTCCGGTGGGTTGGAAGCATCCAAGCCCACCAGTAGATCGAGCAAGGGAAACACGGCGAAGATCAAGACGGGTCCGTAGAACCAGAAGGCGCCGATCCCGGTCGCTTCAACCAAGCCCCACGAGATGAAAGGCAAGAGGGGCACAATCAGACCAAGCAACCAGGCGTAGCGCTTGTGGTCGCGCCAAGTCGGAGTGTCCGAGACTCCCGTGCTCGGGGCTCCTGTCTCTATGGAAGAGCGCATGCTCCTACCTCCAAATGATCGTCGGCTTTCTGATCCTCGACTGGCTTGTGCCATCCAGGGGCCGCTAAGTCAGCCCGCCCTCAGATTTACAAACCTAGCAGATCTGTCAACTAAACAGACGATAGGGGGCTACGTGTCGCGAGCGGATCGCCTTTTGGGCCGGGACGCTCGGCGGTGTATAGGCAGCTTTCCGACGAGGGACGCCACTGGACGAATTGACGAGTCAAAACGCTTGCTCTATCGGGCGGTTCCGCCGATTGCAGTGGAAGGATTGCCCGTCAATGCACCGCGAGAAAGGAACACCTCCCGCATGAGAGTCACCGCAACCGCAAAACTGGAGCCGACAGAGGGCGACGCATCCTCGAAGGCGCCGAGGCCCACCGCAACTCGCGTGGGAAGAGCGGTCGGGCTGGGCGGCCTCATCGCGCTCTTGCTACCCGCCATGGCTGCCGCGCAGACCCTTGTCGTGACGACCACGGCCGACAGCAAAGATGCCGGCTGCACGATCGCCTTGTGTTCCTTTCGGGACGCCCTTGGCGCGGCGAAAACGGGCGACACGATCATGATGGGAGAAGGCACCTATAAGGCCACGATGACCGAAGGCAACGGCGTGTGGTCGCCCGACGGCGAATACACGATCCAAGGCGCGGGCGCCGGCAAGACGATCATCGATGCCAACAAACTGGGCCGTGCGTTCGCCTTCTATGGCGACATCACGGTGAGCGGCGTCACCGTCACGGGGGGAATAGATCCAGGCTCCGGGTGCGGCTGCGGCGGCGGCTTCGAGGTTCGTCAGGGAGCATTCTTGACGCTCCTCAACAGCGTGGTAGAGGGCAACTCCGCGGGCGGTGGTGGCGGGATCGACGTCGACTCGCAGTCCAAGGCGGTGCTCGAAAACGTGCTTGTCAGCCAGAACAGCTCGTCCAGCGGCGGCGGTGGGATCAGAGTCGAGCCTGTTTCGGGGACAACAGGCACGCTTGCGATGACCAACGTGACGATCAGCGGCAACTCGACGACCGGGAGCTCAGGCGCCGGCCTTGACAACCAGGGCTC
This sequence comes from Solirubrobacteraceae bacterium, assembly GCA_049588415.1. Classification (GTDB taxonomy): domain Bacteria; phylum Actinomycetota; class Thermoleophilia; order Solirubrobacterales; family Solirubrobacteraceae; genus Palsa-744. The sequence goes on along the minus strand of JBAVYU010000018.1, from coordinate 30,753 downwards.
GACCACCGCCACGAACATCACGATCAACGGCAACCAGTCCTCTGGCGAAGGCGGAGGGATACTCAACGCGAGCACCGGAGCGTTGGTGATGACCAATGCGACCATCGCCGAAAACATCGCGCACGAAAACGCTCCGGGAATCCGCAACTTGGGAAGCTCGAGCGCAGTGGCACTTCGAAACACGATCGTCGCCGACGGCTGCTCGGGCACAGGCACGCCCGCTGTCACCTCTCAAGGGCACAACCTCGACGCCGGCACCAGCTGTGGCTTTGCCGAAGCGGGAGATATCAGCGGCAAAAACCCCTTGCTCGGCGCGCTTCAGAACAATGGGGGCGCGATGGAACTGCCGACGATGGCACTGGCGCAGACCAGTCCGGCCCTGGACGCCGCCAACAATGCCGTGTGCCCCACGACCGATGAGCGAGGCGTCGCACGACCACACGGTCCAGTGTGCGACATCGGCGCGTTCGAGCTGTCCGCGCCGATCGTGACCGCAGGCACCGCCGGTGCTGCGACCGAACGCGCGGCGACGGTGGCAGGCAGCGTGAATCCAAGCGGATTCGCGACTACCGCCCGGATCGAATACGGCACGACGACCGCCTATGGCAGCTCCACGAGCCCACAGAGCGTGGGCGCAGGCACGACTGCAGTGCAGCTGAGCGCGGCATTGGCGGCACTCACGCCGGGCACGACTTACCACTTTCGGATCGTTGCGGGCAACCGAGACGGCACGACTTCGGGCCCGGACGCGACGTTCGCGACCACTAAGCCGGCGCCTGCGCCTGCGCCTTCGGCGCTTGTGCTGTCGGCGCTGAAACAGTCGGCGAGCAAGTGGCGCGAGGGCAGCTCGCTGCCGCGTGCGGCATCGCCGCATTCACGCAAGCCGCCAGTTGGCACGACGTTCAGCTTCACACTCAACGAGGCCGCCACTGTGCAGCTCGCCTTCACACAGCGCGCTTCCGGGCGCAAGGTCGGACACAAGTGCCTGGCGCAGACCCATGCAAACAGGCACAAGCGCAGTTGCTCGCGAACCGTTACCGCGGCCACCCTCGTACTGGCGGCTCACGCGGGCACGAACACGCTGCGCTTCCAAGGGCGTGTCAGCGGGTCGAAGAAGCTGAAGCCTGGCCCCTACACGCTCGTCGTGACTGGTACAGGTCCGGGGGGCAAGAGCTCGGCGCCACAGCGATTGACATTCACGATCGTGAAATAAAGCTCATACCTTGAGCACCAGCTTCCCCAGGTTCTCGCCGGCAAACAGCTTGGCCAAGGACTCGGGGAAGCTGTCGAAGCCCTCGACGATGTCCTCGCGCGCGATCAGCTTGCCTTCGGCGATCCAGCCGGCTATCTCGCGGATACCTTCGGGGTAGCGGGACATGTAGTCGATCACCACGAAGCCCTGCATTCGTGCGCGGTTGACGAGCAAGGACATGTAGTTGGAGGGACCTTCCATCGAATCCAGTTTGTTGTACTGGGAGATCGCCCCGCAGATCACCACGCGCGCGCCACGCGCCAGGCGCGCCAGGACCGCGTCGAGGATCTCTCCGCCAACGTTGTCGAAGTACACGTCAACGCCCTCCGGGCAGTGCTCGCGCAGGGCGGCGGCGACATCCTCGCTCTTGTAGTCGATCGCGGCGTCGAAGCCCAGCTCCTCGATGAGCCAGGCGCACTTCTCGGACCCACCGGCGATCCCAACTACGCGACAGCCCTTCAGTTTCGCGATCTGCCCAACAACGCTGCCTACCGCGCCGGCGGCGCCTGAGACGACCACCGTCTCGCCCTCTTTGGGGGCGCCCACGTCGAGCAGGCCAAAGTAGGCCGTCATGCCGGGCATACCCAGAGCGCCCAGGTACTTGGGCAGGGGGACCGTTGATGTGTCGACCTTGAAGACCGCATTCTCGTCGCATATGGCGTACTCCTGGACCCCGAGCCAAGCCGACACGTGGTCGCCCGCAGCAAGCTTTTGGCCCTTGGACTCGACAATCGTGCCGACGGTCCCGGCTCGCATGACTTCGCCGATCTGGACGGGTGGGATATAGGAGCGACCCTCGGCCATCCAGCCACGCATCGCGGGGTCTAGCGAGATGTAGTCGATCTTGACCAAGACCTGACCGTCCTGCAGCTCGGGCAAGGCCTCCTCGACATAGTCGAAGTGCTCGCGCCCCACCATCCCCTCGGGGCGAGAGGCAAGGCGAAACTGGTGATTTACGGCATCCATGGCGGCTCTCCTCGGGTTCGTGGCGGGACAGTTACTGTACGCTCGCGCCGATGGACTTCGCTCACTCGCCCCGCACACAGGAGCTGCTGGAGAGCTTGATCGCCTTCCAGGAGCAGGAGGTGGCCCCACGCGAGGAGCCCTACATGCGAGAGCTGCTTTCTCGCCAAGACCCGTGGGTAGTGCTGCCACAGATCGAGGAGCTCAAGGCGATCGCCAAGCATGAGGGACTGTGGAACCTGTTTTTGCCCGACGCCGAGCTTGGGGCGGGCCTTTCGAACGTGGAGTACGCGCCCTTGGCGGAGCGCATGGGGCGCTCTCTGATCACAGCCGAGACGTGCAATTGCAATGCGCCCGACACAGGCAACATGGAGGTTCTTTGGCACTTCGGCTCCGAGGAGCAGAAGCAGCGCTGGCTGAAGCCTTTGCTCGACGGAGAGATCAGGTCTGCCTTTTGCATGACCGAGCCGGAGGTGGCCTCCTCGGATGCAACCAACATGCAGGCAACCGCCTTGCTCGACGGCGACGAAGTCGTTGTGAACGGGCGCAAGTGGTGGAGCACCGGCGTCGGTCACCCGAACTGCGAGGCGATCATTTTCATGGGTCTGACCGACCCCCAGGCCGACCGCTACCACCAGCATTCGATGGTGCTCGTGCCGATGGAAACGCATGGAGTGAAGGTCGAGCGGATGCTGGAGGCGATGGGCTTTCTGGACGCTCCGGGGGGGCACGGCGAAGTTTCGTTCACGGACGTGCGCCTGCCAAAGGAGGCGATCATCGGTGGGGCAGGACAGGCCTTTGCAATCGCTCAAGCGAGGCTCGGGCCGGGACGCATCCACCACTGCATGCGTTTGATCGGGCTGGCCGAGCTGGCCCTCGAGTTGGCCTGCACGCGGGCCACCGAGCGCGTGGCTTTCGGCAAGCCGCTCGTCAACCTGGGCGGAAACCGCGAAAGGATTGCCGACGCGCGTATCGCGATCGACCAAGCACGCCTACATGTTCTGCACGCCGCTTGGCTTGTTGATCAGAAAGCGCCCGAGGCAATCGGGGCCGTATCGCAGATCAAGGTTGCGACTCCGAACATGGCGCAAAAAGTCGTGGACATGGCGATCCAATTGCACGGCGGCGGCGGTCTGTCCAATGACTTTCCGCTCGCCGGAGCGTGGACCGCCGCGCGAGCACTGCGGCTGGCCGACGGCCCGGACGAAGTGCACCGGGGCGTAGTAGCGCGCCTGGAGCTGGCGCGCTACGGCAAGGGGAAGTGGTCAGGCTAGTCGCCGGGGTCTCACCGCGCCGGCACCAACGCGCAAGACGAGCGGGTGCGCCGGCCGCGTAACCCGCCGGCACGAAACGGAGCGGCGCGTCAGCCGCGGGGGCCGCTGACCGGCGCCCGCGGTTTCGGTAGAAACGCGGGGTCGAGGGGGCGACGCCCATTCTCGGAGGTCTCTCGGGCCTCTCGCCGCCCGGGCACATAGCGCAGCAGCAGCTTCTCCCAATCCTCGGGGCACTCGACGCTCACCTTGCGCAGTTGGGGATCGCGCATCCTGCGACTCGCCATCTCTCCGCCAGACTCGAGCCCCAGCTCCAATTCACGCAAAGCTTCGGAGAGCATCTCCCTGTCGGCGTACCAGCAAGCGAGATTGAGCCTCGTACGACTGGTTCGCCAAACGTGGTTGCCGCGCGCGAAGTGAACAGCGACACCAGGCGCGAGCGTGCCTTCCCGCAAGCGTTCGATCACGATCAAGCGCTCGGACGGTCCACTCGCTTCAGCCGATCCACTCGCTTCAGCCGGTCCACTCACCTCAGCCGGTCCACTCACCTCAGCCGATCCACCCATCTCAGCCTGCTCGCTCAACTCGTCCGCCGACCACATCGTTCCGTCGGCGCGTCCCGCGCGGGCGGCGACCATCGCCCACAACACGAGCATCGTTCCCTCGATCGCGCTCAGCATCTGCCTCAGTTCGCGCCAGGCCTTCGAACCGGCCGCCGGCCACGTCCGCTCATCGCAGACATGCAGCACCTGAAGCGTTTCCTCCAAATCACGCAGGTGCGTTGCGATATCGCCGACGTCCGCCGGGACGAGTCTCCTGTGTGCCGCTGGGCCGTCATGAGCGACTTCGTGCCGGCCGTCATGAGCGACTTCCTGCCGGCCGTCATGAGCGACTTCGTGCCGGCCGTCATGAGCGACTTCGTGCTCGCGGTCGTGGCCGCCCTCCTGCTCGCGGTCGTGGCCGATTTCCGGCTGGCCGTCGTGGCCGCCCTCCTGCTCCCCGTCGGCGAGCACGTCTTCGTTGAGCTTGCACGCGCCGCGCTTGTAGGCGACTTGGTAGTGCAGCGGATCGCGGTCGAGCAGTGCTCGCTCGCGCTCGCCGCGATCGGCCGGCGATTCGCGTGGAGCGCAGTCCGACAGCTTGTCCCGGTCCAATTCGTCGTGTACGCGCTGGAGCCTGAGCAAGCCGGCCCCGCGTACGTCTTCAAACCAAGCGTCATCGAGCTCCAAAGACGCGAGATTGAATTGGGCAACCGAGTTGTGGGGGTCCGCGTCTACGGCCCTTGCGTATAGGGCGCGAGTGAGGTCGCGGCCGCGGTGGTCCTTGCCTTCGAGGCCAACCTGCATGAAGGCATAGCTGCGCCACACCGCGGTTTGCAGCAGCTCCCGCAGGTCCTTCTCTCCTAGATGCCAGATGTCGGAGAGGATCGTGAAATGTGTCCATACGGCGCCGGCGGTGGCGATGCACATCAACCTGTCAGTCTCGGCGTGCTTGCTGGGGCTCCCGCCGAGCATCGGCTCGAACTCCCAGGCCCATACCGTCAACCGTTCGATTGTGTGTCCGCTTGCGGTTGCGATCGTCAGAGCCAAGCCAGGCCCCGCCGCCTCGGAGTCGAGCACACGCCCGCTCAACTGCAGCTCGCCTCGCGCGAGCAGCCACCAGCCCAAGCGCAACAGCGCGGCCGCCAGTTCTCCGCCCGCAGGGGCCGCCTTGACGCCGCCGGCGATCGCGTCCAGGGCCGAGCTGGCCGCGACCGGTGCGGTCACGCTGTCCACACCAGAGCGACGCAGGCTGCCGATGCGGGTCATCGCGGCGCTCAAAGCGGAGGAGACTCCTGCGGCGTCGATGTCCTTGCCGCCTTCGAACGGTTCGACCCGGAGCGGACGTTCAGCGAACTTGGCAAGGCCCATCGCCAGGAGATCAAGGAGCTTCTGGCTCGGGTGGCTGCCTGTGCTGCCGAGTGGAGCGGGCAAGGACCGCTTCCACACCCAAGGCATGACCTTGGCGCTGCGCACACACGTACGCGCCACACGCAGAAACACGTTGAGGGCGAGCAGGCCGGCCAAAGCGAACCCCAAAGGTTCAAGAGTGGACATTCAGTGGGTACGGAAACAGGGACCGCTTGGTTCACAGACTCCGACCGCGTTTCGACCCAAGCTCGAGGACAACCCGAACTCGAGGACAACCCAAGCTCAAGGACAACCCCGAACTCAGGGACGACCCGAACTCGAGATCATCTGGACCAGGTGACGGCTCGACCGTCAAACACCGTACGCTAGGGCGGCATGGACGAGCCCAGAGTGCCCGGACCGACCGCTGCGCCATCGAAGCCCGCAACAAGGCCCACGTCCGCGTCAGGTCCAGAGCATCCGCGGGCGGTACTCGCAGCGTTGATTACGGTGGCGGCCGTCGCCAACCTCAACCTGTCGGTCGCCAACGTTGCCTTGCCGGACATCGGCAAGGCATTCAACGCGTCACAGACCGGACTCGATCTGGTTGCGGTCGGTTTCTCGCTCGGTTTGGCCGCTTCGGTGCTCTACCTGGGAGCGCTCGGTGACCGCTATGGACGACGCATGATGCTGTTGCTGGGCACGGCGCTCGCGATCCCGGCGTCGCTGGCAGCAGCGCTGGCCCCATCGATCGAGGTGCTCTTCGTCGCCCGCCTGGTGGGCGGACTTGCGGCCGGCATGGCCTTCCCCACCACCCTGGCGCTTATCACTGCCCTGTGGTCGGGCGGGGCGCGCACCCGCTCGATCGCGCTTTGGTCCGGTTTGGGCGGCAGCATGTCTGCTCTTGGACCACTAATCGCGGGGGCACTACTGACAGGTTTTGATTGGGGTTCAGTTTTCCTGATCACCCTGCCGCTGGCGGTCGTGGCGTTGTTCATGGCTTGGCGGTACGTGCCCGCACACGTAAACGAGACCACCGAGGCCGTCGATAACCTCGGCGGAGTCCTCTCAGCCTTGGCCGTCGCGGGATTGGTGCTCGCAATCAACTTCGCGCCGGAGCCCAAAAAGGGCACGGTCGTGCTCGTTACTTTGATCGTGGCCGTCGCGGCCGGAGCGGCATTCGTGATCCGCCAGCGACGCACGAGCTCACCGCTATACGACCTGGATATCGCTGCACGGCCGACTTTCTGGGTGGCCGCGCTCGCCGGCATCGTCGTATTTGGATCGTTGATGGGTGCGATCTTCGTCGGCCAACAATTCGTACAGAACGTGCTCGGCTATTCCACGCTCGACGCGGGCCTGTCGATCGTGCCCGCCGCACTGTTGATGATTGTGATCGCTCCAATCTCTGCCAAGCTCGTGGATTCCCACGGCTCGCGCATCACATTGCTGTGCGGCTATGTGTTCTGCTTGCTCGGCTTCCTGACGATGCTGCTGCTCTGGAAGGACGGCATCCCGTATTGGAAGGTTGGCCTCGGCTATGCCCTTATCGGAGTTGGGGTTGGCTTCGCCGGCACTCCTGCCTCCCACTCGCTCACCGGCTCAGTCCCAGTCAAGCGCGCCGGCATGGCTTCGGGGACCGCGGACCTGCAGCGCGATTTGGGTGGGGCGATCATGCAGTCGATCATGGGCGCGCTCCTTACCGCCGGCTACGCCGCAGCGGTGGCTACTCAGGTTGCGGGAGCACCCAATAAAGCACGCATCACGGAAACCGTGGAAACAGAACTGACAAAGTCGTTTTCGAGCGCTGCGGCGACCGCCTCGCGCTACCCCCAATACACAAAAGCGATCGTGACAGGCGCCAAGGAATCGTTTGTCAAAGGCGACGAATGGGCCTTTGCGGCTGGATTGATCGCGATCGCCCTGGGCACAGCGCTCGTGTTCTTCGCATTCCCCCACAAGCGTCACGAGGGGGAGCTGATGACTGAATACCAAGCGCTTGACGCGGATGCCACGGGGGCGATCGATCGTGGAGCTGCGACAGCGACCGGCACTTGAGCCGCCCAGCGGTCGACAAGCCGCCCTCCCCAACGCCGTCCCCGACCTGTTGCCGCTCAGGTCGGTTGAGTCAGAGTTGCACCGACGCCCCGCTATTTGGTCGCGCGCGTCAACGAGATCTGGGAGGTTTCGTTGCAGGGCGGCAATGCATTGTGGGGAAAGTCGAAGTGAACGCTGATCGTGCCGCCCGCGCGCGTGGACGAGCTGAAGGTGCCCCTGATCGAATATTGGGGGTTGATGCCCCCGCCATAGGTGACCGAAGTCGATCCGTGAAAGCTGCCTTTGACAACCGCGAGCGACGGGAAGTGCACGAGCGGAGGATTTTCTGCGGGAGGCCCACAGTTGACGGTGGCCTCGAAATGAGTGCTCAGATCAACGATCTTCGTACCTTTCGCGGTCACCTTGAAGCCGATGTCTGACGCCCCGGCGAAGCCGGCATAGTTGCCGGTCTTTGGCACCACCGCCGCTTTCCCAGCCGCGAGCGCATAGGCAGTCTCGCCGAGCATCGCCGCCGCGACGAGCAAGGCTGCCGCGAAGCGCATCTTTCCGGGCCTCATGGGCGTGTCTCCTTTGATTCGAGGTAAGCGATTCTCAAGTCGAGCTGACCGCGTTCGGGGAAATCTAGCCGCCGAGCGCTTCAGTGTGTCAGGACGAATACCTTCGCGGCGCTTACGGGCGCTCGTAATGACGACGTCTGGGTGGGCAACCGGCGCTCGGGGTAATTGAGCAGTATCGAGATCGACGCCGCCAATAGAAGGGTCCTGGTGACCGGAGCCACCGGGTTCATCGGTGGGCGCTTGGCCCGCGCCTTGGTCCAGTCCGGCGCCGATGTGCGCTGTCTCGTGCGAAACGCCTCGCGCGCCGGCGAGCTGCGAGCCTCAGGTTGCAAGGTGGTCGAAGGCGACGTCACAGACGCCGAGAGCCTGGAGGGAGTAGGCAAAGGTGTCGAGGTCGCCTACTACCTGATCCACGCCATGGCCGGCGGCCAGGGCTTTCAAGAGCGCGAGCGCAGCGGTGCGCTCAACTTCGCGCGGATGGCCTCGCGTGAAGGCATAGAGCGAGTCGTCTATCTTGGCGGCCTCGGAGATCAGAGCGTCTCCAAGCATTTGCTCAGCCGCCACGAGACAGCTTTGACGTTGGCTCGACACGGGCCGGCACTCACCTATTTTCGGGCCGCGATGGTGGTGGGAGCCGAGAGCGAGTCCTATCGCACGCTGCGCTACCTCGTGGAGCGACTTCCTGTGATGATCGCTCCCGCTTGGCTGCGCACACAGACGCAACCAATCGGGGTCGACGATGTGATCGAGTATTTGCGCCGGGCTCCGGAGGTTCCCGAGTCAAGTGGCCGCGAGGTGCAAATCGGCGGCCCCGACATCCTTTCCTACGGCGACATGCTCGAGCGGATGGCCTTGGCAATGGGAAGACGGCCGCGCTTGATGATCCCGGTGCCGTTGATCACGCCGTGGCTGTCCTCGCTGTGGATCGGGCTCGTGACCCCAGTCGACACGAACGTGGCCCGCCCACTCGTGGAGGGCCTGAAGACTGCCACCGTCGTCACAGATCCAAGTGGCGCAGATCCGTTCGGGATCGCACCCGCGCCTTTCGACGAGGCCTTGCGGAAGGCTTTGGCGGAGGAGAAGCGTCGGCCTTGATCCAAACCACGACAGCCACGACCGCCGCCACCAACAGCACCGAGGGCCAAGCTCCGATCGCCAGGCCGAGCACATGGGAAAGCACGAACGCACCAAAGCAGACACACCCAAGGAACGCCGCCGTGCGGTTGCCGTGACGCCGCCGCCACGCTCCGATGCACCAGATGCCACCCAGCGCGAGCACCACACCCCCGAGAGGGCGCGAACCAGTACTCACCGCAACCGCGAAACCTGCAATCAGGGAAGCGGCGGCCACTGGGGCTGTGGGCATGAAACGCACTGTGCCGAGCGTAGCGCGCCGGACAAAACGTACGTTCGCGAGGTCGAGCCTGAGAACGGACCTAGCGATCTTGATATCATCAAATGCATCAACGGCCCTGCGGAACTAGTTCGATCCACACGTGAGCGACTTGGCCTGAGCCAGCGTCGACTCGCTTTGCGTGCCGGAACTACGCAGGCCGCCATCAGTCGTATCGAGAGCGGGATCGTCTCGCCTACATTCACGACATTGCGCGAGCTGATGCTCGCGATGGGTCAGGAACCTGCCCTCAGCGCGCAAAGAATCCCAACCGACTGGGATCCGGCTCATATGACAAGCACGCTGGCTCGTACGCCCGAGGATCGCCTGGAGCTCTCGCTCTCGTGGAACAGGATGGCGGGACGTCTCGCCGAGGCCGGCCGGCAAGCGCAGGAAGATGGCTGACTCACTGCCCCTCAACGCCGAGCGCATCTTCGCCGTCCTTGACGCCCACCAGGTCGAGTATCTCGTGATCGGTGGAATCGCTGTCCAGGTCTATGGGCACGTCCGTATGACAAACGACGTGGACCTGATCCCCGAGCCAACGCCGCAGAACCTCGAGCGCCTCGCGGCCGCATTGAAGGACTTGGGAGCGCGTGTCCTGAACCCAGGCAGCGAGCACTTGGCAATCGATGCCCAAATGCTGCCCCGCGCCACGCTCTGGCAACTAGCAACGCCTCATGGCGACATTGACGTTTTGCACGACGCTCCGGGCGCGGCTCCGTTCTCACAGCTCCGCGAACGAGCGCTTCTGGTCACACTCGGCGATCAACCAATACCTATTGCGTCCAGAGACGACCTTATAAAGATGAAGCGTGCGGCGAAACGACCGATCGATCTTTCCGATATCGCGGCGCTCACCGAGCCGGAACATCGTTCACAGCGCTAACTCCTAACTGCTTCACCCGGCCCGAGACCTACTACTCTCAAAAGTGGGGAAGCAACAGGCATAGGGGAATGGATGCACGCGCCACCGCTGTTTCGAGATCGGCCTCGCTCGATCCAGATCCTGCTCGGGGGCGTCGTGCCATTGGCTTTCGGGGCGGTCGTGGGGATAGCTCTCGGCATCTCCGCAGGCGCCTACTGGGGACTGTCGGTGCTTGCGGGGCTTGGCGCGATCCTGGCCGGCTTCGAGCACCAGGACGGTTGGGGCGGAGCCGATCGCGGACTGGTCGGCGGAGCCATCTTCGGCGCCGGCATCCTGATCGCCCACGCGATCGCGGGAACGCACGCGAAGGTCTCGCTCGGAAGCTTCCCACCTCTGCTCATCGCGATCGACGCGATCGCGGGGATGCTGCTGGGTGCGCTTGGGGGGAGGATCGGGCGAGCATTGTGGGTGCGCCCGGCCACTGACGGCCAAGATTCAGGCGACGCCTCGCCGGAGGATATGGAACCGCTGGTTTAGGACACTCGTTGGTCTAGGACACAGCCAGAAGAATCGGATTCCGCGATGGATCGTGGACGAGGACGCCGTCCTCGAGTTGGAGTGGTTCATGCCCAGTGTCCGCCACACGAGCAACCAGCCGGTCGCGCTCGGTCTCGCTTGGCAGCAGAATCGTCGCCGCCTTGAGGGTGACAGCCCCCTCCGGCGCCTGGCCGGCGCCGGCGCTCTCCCAGGTGTTGGCGCCGAGATGATGGTGGTAGCCGCCGGCACTGAGAAAGGCTGCCTGCCCGCCCAGCGAGGCCATCAAGCCGAACCCGAGCATGTCGCGGTAGAAGGCGACCGTCTGGGGGACGTCAGCCACGCAAAGATGAATGTGGCCCATCACGGTTGCCGCGGGCAGACCTTCGAACGGCTCGTTGGCTGGATCGGCAAGCTCGCCAAAGAGGCTCGACGTGTCGAGCGGGAGCGTGGTCATGCGCTCGGCGACCCTGCCCTCCCAGACCTCTCGCGGTCGGTCCCAGTAGATCTCGATGCCGTGACCGTCTGGATCGCTGAGATAGACAGCCTCGCTCACGAAATGGTCGGACATGCCTACAAGCGTCACGCGCTCGCGCGCGGCGTGAGCGAGCCACCGCGCAAGATCCTGGCGGCGAGGAAGCAGCAACGCGAAGTGATAGAGACCGCAATAGCCACGGGCGGGGCGAGCGCCGGGTTGCTCGACGAGCACGAGCAGATCCTCCTCTCCCACCCCCAGCGTCGCGCTCCCTCCTCCACGCTCATGGACGCGCAAGCCGATCACGTGCTCGTAGTAGTCGACTGAGCGCTCGAGATCGGAGACCGTGATGTGCACCGCTCCAGGTCTCGTGGTCGGTGGAATCTCGGCCCGAGCCGGAGCACCGGCCGCGGTGACCTCCTCGGGATCGGGCGGAAGCGTGCTCATCGCTTCACCATAGGACCATCCCGATCGGCCCTCTCCCACCCTGGGACGAACTCAGCCAAACGCTCCGGACAGGCCTTCGTGACAGGCCTTCGGGACAGGCCTTCGGGACAGGCCTTCGTGACAGGCCTTCGGGACAGGCCTTCGGGACAGGCCTTCGTGACAGGCCTTCGGGACAGGCCTTCGTGACAGGCCTTCGGGCAACAGCGCCGATCGGCTAACTCGTGCCGTCACGGACATGCTCGGCGAAGAAGCCGAGCATCCGCCGCCAGCCGTCTGCCGAGGCATCCGCATCGGGGCCGACCATCATCGGTGTGGGCATTCGCGCAAGCCAGCCCTGCCAGCCTTCGTGCTGGGAGAAGAAGGAGTGACCCGCCCCGTCATAGGTCTGAATGTCGTGCTCCACTCCGAGCGCGCCCAGATGAGCCTCCAAGCGCTCAGCCATGTTGCGCCCGAACATGCGGTCTTTCGAGCCGAAGCTGGCAACGACAGGACACACGCCGTCGAGCTTGGCTCGGTCCTTGGGCACATCGCCGTAGTTGACCGCCGCCGCCTTGAAGCCGGGCTTGGTCGCGGCAATCAAGGCAAAGCCACCGCCGAGGCAGAAGCCGGCCACGGCGATGCGATCCCCATCGACGTCCTCGCGTTCGGCCAAAGCCGCGCGCGCTGCGAGGATGTCGGCAATCTCACGGTCAATCGAGCCCCTGACCATGTCGGTCATGACCCTGCTCAAACAGACGATCCGCGAACCATGCGAAAAGAGGTTCGGAAGGAGCACCGCATAGCCCTCATCGGCAAAGCGGCTCGCGATGCGGCGCATGTCGTCGTTGAGGCCAAACGACTCGTGCAGCACGAGCACACCGGGATACGGACCGGTCCGGCCTTCGGCCCCGTCCGCACGATCGGCACGACCTTCGTCCCCGTCCACATCTCCGGTCGCATCCGACAGGGGACCGGCCTGCCCTTCGGCGCCGCCACCGTGTCCGCCCGCCCGCGGCAGGAACAGTTCGGCCTCGAGCGAGCTTCCGTCGGTCAGTGGTATCGCCAAGCACTCGCCGGTGGACGCCATCGCGGACACCATACTGTGGGAGATGGACTCGCTGTTCGACCCCGCCGACGCCGCCACGGACGCGGTCCTGTCGCCAGGTGCGCCGCTGGCCGCGCGAGTAAGGCCGGCCACGCTCGAGGAGTTCGTGGGCCAGGAGCACCTCTTGCACCAAGGCTCTGCCTTGCGCACGGCGATCGAGCAAGGGACGCCCCATTCGATGATCCTGCACGGCCCTCCCGGCAGCGGCAAGACGACCTTGGCGCGAATCGTCGCAGCAAGCGCGAGCGCCGCGTTCGAGGAGCTGAGCGCGGTCGAGGCCGGCCGTCCTGAGGTCCGCGCCGTAATGGCCCGGGCCAAGGAACGCAAGCTGGGCGGCCGCGACACGATCTTCTTCCTTGACGAGATCCACCGCTTTAACAAGGCCCAGCAGGACGCACTGCTGCCCGCGGTCGAGGAAGGCTTGGTGACCTTGATCGGGGCGACGACCGAGAATCCCTCCTTCGAGGTCAACCGCGCCCTGCTCTCGCGTACGCGCCTGTATGAGCTGGCCGAGCTGACCGAGGAGAACGTTCTGACCCTACTGCGGCGCGCTTTGGAACGGGGCGAGTGCGGCGAGGCCCAGGTCGAAGATGCGGCGATCGAGATGCTCGCGGTGCGGTCCGGCGGAGACGCCCGTACGGCGCTCAGCGCACTCGAGTTGGCGTGCGAGACAGCAGTCGGAACGGTCACGGTCGAGCACGCCGAAGACGCCTTGCAGCGCAGGATCGTCCACTACGACAAGAAGGCAGACAGCCACTACGACACGATCTCCGCCTGGATCAAGGCGACGCGCGGCTCGGACCCAGACGCCTCGCTCTACTACCTGGCGGTCATGCTCGAGGGCGGTGAGGACCCTCGCTTCATCGCGCGACGCATGGTGATCCTGGCAAGCGAGGACATCGGCAACGCCGATCCAAATGCGCTCACGGTCGCGACCGGAGCGGCTGCCGCCGTCGAGCACGCCGGCCTGCCCGAGTGCCAGTTCGCGCTTGCCCAGGCCGCCATCTACCTGTCGCTGGCGCCCAAGTCCGACGCAGCCAAGCGCGCGATCGGCGCGGCGAGGGACTTCGTGCGCGAGCACGGCGCCTCGCCTCCCCCTGTCCAACTGCGCTCGGGCGGTCGCGGCGAGGGCTATGACAGTCCTCACTCCCACCCAGGACATCTCACTGAGCAGGAGCTGGCACCCGAGGATGTGGCCGGCGCACGCTTCTATGAGCCCGACGACGCGGAGTCTGAGTTGGCAAAACGCCTAGGCGAGATTCGCCGCGCACGTGGTCTCGGCAACTGAGAGCCACTGCTGGGCCACCGAGACGATCGCTAGGCCTCCAGCTCCTCAGCCATCTCCAGCAACTTCGTGGTGGTCTTCCAATTCCTTGCGGTGACGGTTACACCAAGGCGCTTGTCTGAAAGCCGGCGCGCCAGCAGCGAGCTGTGGATGCCTTGGGGATGCCACGCGTATATCTCGCGCCCCGAGCACACGAATCGCTCGGGCGCGAAATCGATGGCCTGGATCTCCTCGATAGCCGCCAGATCGGGCTCGGCCGAGAGGAAGCTCACCTGGTAGAGCTTGTGCTCCTTGGCGACGTCGCCAAGTGGATCGAGCGCAACCACTCCGGCCAGCTCCTCCCGGGTACGCACAATCACCGGCGTGCGCACACCGAACCTGCCTGCGATCTCCCGTTCGAGCTCGAGCGCAAGCTCCTCCGAGGAGACCTCAGCCGTGAGCACGATATTGCCGCTCTGCACCAGGGTTCGCGCATCGCTGTAGCCGAGGCTGCCCAGAAGCTCACGAAGCTCTGCCATCGCGATGCGATTGTGCGAGCCCACGTTGATACCGCGAAGGAGAGCAATCTTTACCGCCATGAGTTGAGTGTGAGCCTAGCGCCGGTATCGCTCCGCGGCACCGCCTGAGGTACACGCCACGTAGCCCCTCACCCACTTGTGTGACACTGCCCCCTGTGAGACAAAACCCACCAAAGGTCGCCGTCGTCGGTCACGTGGAGTGGGTCACATTTGCGCGCGTGCCCCACATTCCCAAGGAGGGCGAGATAGTCCACGCGCAGGACTCCTTCGAGGAGCCGGCCGGTGGAGGAGCGGTGGCGGCGGTGCAGCTGGCGCGTCTGGCCGGCGAGGCCGTGCTGGTGACGGCCCTCGGTGACGATGAGCACGGCCACCGCTCGGTTGAGCGCTTGCGAGAGTTGGGCGTGCAGGTTTGGGGGCCCCGAAGAACCGCCCCCACACGTACGGCCGTAACGCTCGTGGACGACGCCCGCGAGCGCACGATCACCACCTTCGGATCGCGCCTTGAGCCGAGGATCGACGACGCCGACATCCCGTGGAGCGAGTTGGCCGAGATGGACGCCGTGTACTTCACGGCGGGCGACGTCGGCGCCCTACGCGCCGCACGCGCCGCGAGGGTGCTTGTGAGCAGTCCGCGCGCGCTCCACGCACTCGGGGACGGCATTCCACTGGACGCGCTCGTGCTAAGCGCAGACGACGCTTTCGAGCTCCGCGAGGCGATCCGTGCCGAGCAGGACGCACGGCTCGTCGTGTTCACAGAGGGTGGACACGGAGGCACATATCGAAGGCGCGACGGCGACTCCGGCAAGTGGCCGGCCGCGAAGCTCCCCGGCGAGCCCAAGGACTCCTATGGCTGCGGGGACTCGTTCGCCGCCGGGCTCACCTATGGCCTCGGCACAGGCCTCTCGGTGGCGCAAGGGCTCGAGCTCGCGGCACGCTGCGGCGCCATGTGCCTCACCGGCAGCGGCCCCTACGAGCGCCAACTGACTTTCCCGACTTGATGCGCCTGCCAACAATCGCACAGCGCAAGTCATCCGATGCGGGTGATGTGACCCACACGCCCGCATGAAAGCATCCGCGGACCTCCGCGGACCGGTCCCCAGACGAAAGGCACCCATGAGCACAGCGGCACAACCCCGGTCTGCTACCACGCCCGGCAACAACTTCACCGACACAGCCGACGTCCTGGTCGTGTTCGGCATCAGCGGCGATTTGGCCAAGGTGATGACCTACCACTCGCTCTACCGTCTCGAGCAGCGCGAGCTCTTGAACTGCCCGATCGTGGGCGTGGCCGCTGACGACTGGACCCTCGACGATCTCCGCAAGCGAGCCCGCACCTCGATCGAAGAGTGCGGCGAGACGATCGACGAGCGCGTGTTCAAGCGTTTCGCCGAGCGGTTGAGCTACGTCTCCGGTGACTTCGCCGACGAAGGCACCTATGCGCGCGTCGCCGATGCGCTCGGGGATGCCCAATGTCCGGTCTTCTACCTGGAGATCCCGCCGTTCCTGTTCGGAACAGTGATCAAAGGCCTCGCCATCAGCGGCGTCACCAAGAACGCGCGCATAGTCGTGGAGAAGCCCTTTGGCCACGACCTGCAGTCCGCACAGGCGCTGGCCACGGAAATCCACCAGTACATCGAGGAGCCCCAGCTCTACCGGATCGACCACTTCCTCGGCAAGATGGGGATCGATGAGTTCCTGTACCTGCGCTTTGCCAACACGATGCTCGAGCCGGTGTGGAACCGAAACTACATCGCCTGTGTGCAGATCACGATGGCCGAGAGCTTCGGCGTCGAGGACCGCGGACACTTCTACGATCCGGTGGGCGCGGTGCGCGACGTGGTCGTAAACCACCTGATGCAGCTGGTAGCCGTAGCCGCGATGGAGGCGCCTGCCGGCGATGACGCCGAAACGCTGAAGGACGCCAAGTTCGCCTTGTTCCGCTCGACGGCAGCGGCAGACCCCAAGCACTACGTGAGGGGTCAATACGACGGCTACCTGAGCATCGACGGCGTAGCCAAAGAATCGACTACGGAGACCTACGCGGCCCTGCGCCTGGATATCGACAACTGGCGCTGGGCAGGAGTGCCTTGGTTCATTCGCACCGGCAAGGATCTGCCCGTCACCCAGACCGAGCTGCGAATCGTGTTCCGCAATCCTCCACGCCTAGGCTTCATGGAGCACGGGCACCGCCGGCCCGAGCCCAACCAGCTCGTGATCAAGCTCGACCCCACAACCGGTGTGCAGATGATCATCGATGCCCACCGGGCCGACGAAGGCGGGCCACAGGCGATCACACTCGACATGGAGTTCGCCCAGGAGGGCGGTGAGGCGCCGA
The DNA here is from genome assembly GCA_049588415.1 of Solirubrobacteraceae bacterium. Taxonomy (GTDB): domain Bacteria; phylum Actinomycetota; class Thermoleophilia; order Solirubrobacterales; family Solirubrobacteraceae; genus Palsa-744. Next base: position 13,824 of record JBAVYU010000018.1, on the reverse strand, counting down.
CCCCCTACGAGGTCTTGCTGCTGGACGCGATGCGCGGCGACAGCGTGCGCTTTACACGCCAGGACAGCGTCGAGCAGACTTGGAGGATCTTCGAACCACTGCTCAAAGATCCCCCGCCGGTGCACGCCTATGCGCCCGGAACGTGGGGCCCGCCGGAGGCGGACAAGCTGGTGGCCCATTACGGTGGCTGGCACGGACCGTGGGTGGCCTCATGAGTCCGGCAAAGGCAAAAACCAAGACGCCCGCCGCGAAAACAGGCACCGCGAAAACAGGCACCGCGAAGACCGGCACAGCGAAGACCGGCACAGCGGCCAAGAGCGGAGCAACGGCCAAGAGCGGAGCAACGGCAGCGAAGACCAGCACAAAAACCGCTGTCCCGCGCGCACGCGCGCAGGGCACCCCCAACGGAGCAACACAACCCCAGAGCGCGGCGATGCCCTCGCCGTTCCCACCGATCGCCGACTATGCGTTCCTGTCGGACTGCCACACCGGCGCACTGGTGGCCCCCGACGGGACGATCGACTGGCTGTGCGTGCCGCGCTTTGACGCCCCCAGCGTGTTCGGCTCGCTGCTTGACCGCCAAGCCGGCGGCTTTCGCTTTGGTCCGTTCGGGATCAACGTGCCGACCGCACGCAGCTACGAGCCCGGAACCAACATCCTGCTCACCACGTGGAAGACGACGAGCGGCTGGGCGATCGTGCGCGAGGCACTGATCCTGGGGCCACGCCGTGGCGTGGATCTCGTCACACCGCACACCCGTCCCCCAGCCGACCAGGACGCCGACCACGTGCTCGTGCGCCTTGCGATGTGCCTGGAGGGCGAGGTCGAGATGGAGCTGACGTGCGAACCGGTGTTCGACTACGGGCGGGTACCCGCCGACTGGGTAGTCACCGAAGACGGGCACCGAGCCGACGCCAGCCCCGAGGGCACCCCCCAAAAAGACGGCAAGGCAGGCGACACCGGGCAGACGATCAGGTTGCAGACGGACATGGCAGTCGGCGTGGAGGGCGACTGGGTAAGAGCCCGCCACGTACTCAAACAAGGTCAGCAGATTTACTGCTCGCTGTCGTGGGCCGAGGAGCTGGCGGTGCCCGAAGACATCGACGACGCCAACGCACGGCTGTCCTCGACCGCCAGCTTCTGGCGCGGCTGGCTGAGTCGCGCGCGCATGCCCGACCACCGCTGGCGCGACCCGATCCAGCGCTCGGCGCTCACGATCAAGGGGCTCACCTACATGCCCACCGGCGCAACGGTGGCAGCACTGACGACCTCGCTGCCAGAGACGCCAGGGGGCGAGCGCAACTGGGATTACCGCTACACGTGGTTGCGCGACTCCACCTTCACGCTACAAGCACTTCACTACCTCAACCTCGACTGGGAGGCAGAGGAGTTCATGCAGTTCATCGCCGACCTGGAGCCAAATGGGGATGGGGCGCTTCAGATCATGTACGGGATCGACGGGAGGCGCGACCTGACCGAGTCAACGCGCGACGACCTCTCAGGCTATGCGGGGGCAAGCCCGGTGAGGATCGGCAATGGCGCCTTCGACCAGCGCCAGAACGACGTGTTCGGCGCCGCGCTCGACTCGATCCTGCTGCACACCCGTCGCTCCGAACGGCTGCCGCGCAGGCTGTGGCCGATCGTGCAGGCACAGGCGGAGTGCGCGACCAAAGTGTGGCGCCAACCCGACCAGGGCATCTGGGAGGCACGCGGCAAGCCCCAGCACTACGTGTCCTCGAAGCTGATGTGCTGGGTGGCGATGGACCGGGCGGCCAAGCTCGCGGCGATGCGCGGCGACAGCAAACGCCAGACCACATGGCACGAAACCGCCGAGGAGATCAGGGCGGACATCCTCGCCCATGGACTCACCAAGGACGGGGTCATGCGCCAGCATTACGAGACCGACGCCCTGGACGCCTCTAACCTGCTGGCCGCGATCTTCGGTTTTTTGCCGGGCGACGACGAGCGCCTGCGCGCGAGTGTGCTGGCGATTGCCGAAGACCTGACCGAGAACGGCTTCGTGCTGCGCTACCGCACCGAGGAGACCGACGACGGCCTGTCGGGCAAGGAGGGTAGCTTCCTGATCTGCTCATTCTGGCTGGTGTCGGGGCTTGCGGTGATCGGCGAGCAGCAGCGAGCACGTGACCTGATGGAGAAGCTATTGCGAGTAGCCTCGCCGCTCGGTCTATACGCGGAGGAGTTCGATACGAGCACGGGCCGCCACCTCGGGAACTTCCCCCAAGCATTCTCCCACCTCGCCCTGATCGAGGCCGCGGCGCGGATCATCCTCGCCGAGCGCATTGCAGAGATCTCATGACGAGCTCATGGGACGCTCTTGACATCGGCAATGCGGGGGTCCGGTCCCGCCGATGGCCATTTCACGCAGAGGCCATGTGATGGACAGCTACGACGTGATCATCATCGGTAGCGGAGCCGGTGGAGGCACGCTGGCGCGCCACCTGGCGCCGTCGGGAAAGCGCATTCTGCTGCTCGAGCGCGGTGACTGGCTACCGCGCGAGCCGCAGAACTGGTCGGCCGCGGACGTGTTCGTCGACAACCGCTACGTGTCCCCGGACACCTGGTACGACGCAGACGGCAAGCCCTTTCAGCCACAGGTGCACTACTGCGTGGGCGGCGCCACCAAGATGTACGGGGCCGCGCTATATCGCATGCGAGCGGAGGACTTCGGCGAGTTGAAGCACCACGGCGGCATGTCCCCCGCCTGGCCGATCCCATATGAGGCGATGGAGCCCTATTACACGAAGGCCGAGCAGCTCTATCAAGTGCATGGCGCGCGCGGGGAGGATCCCACCGAACCATTTGCCTCGGCACCCTACGACCATCCAGCGGTGTCACACGAGCCGCGCATCGCCCAGCTTGCCGAGTCTTTCGCGGCGGTCGGCCTACACCCGTTTCATGCGCCCTGCGGAGTTATGCTCAACGAGGGCAACATGCCCTACAGCAATTGCGTGCGCTGCTCCACCTGCGACGGCTTCCCTTGTCTGGTGCACGCCAAGTCAGACGCAGAGGTCCTGGGCGTGCGACCAGCGCTCGAGTACCCCAACGTCACATTGCTCACGAACGCCACGGCGGTTGCGCTGAAGACCAACCCCGGCGGCACCGCCGTCACCGAGGTCGTAGTCGAGCGCGGAGACACTCGCCCGGACAGCGGCCACGACGGGGACAGCGGTCAAGGCGGAGACCGTGGCCAAGGCCGTGGTGGCGGGGGCGAACAAGAGACCTACTCAGCCGACATCGTGGTGGTCTCCTGCGGCGCGGCCAACACCGCCAAGCTGCTGCTCGAGTCGGCCGGCGAGAAGCATCCGAACGGATTGGCCAACGGCTCGGATCAAGTGGGGCGCAACTACATGTTCCACAACAGCCAGGCCGTACTCGCGATCTCCAAGGAGCCCAACCCGACCGTCTTTCAGAAGACGCTGGGGGTCAACGACTACTACTTCGCCGGCGACGCGTGGGAGTTCCCGATGGGCAACATCCAGATGGTGGGTAAGTCGGTGGCCGCCATGTACCGCGGCGAGAAGCCATTGATGACGAAGCTCGCGCCCACCTTCTCACTTGCGGACGTGGCAGAGCATGCCGTTGACTTCTGGCTCTCTACCGAGGACCTGCCCCAACAGGAGAACAGGGTGAGCGTCGATCGCGACGGCAAGCTGACATTGAACTACCGGCCCAGCAACAACACCGCAAGGGACCGCCTGTTCGAGCAGCTGCGCTCGTTGCTCGGCCACCTCGGCATGCACGAGCACCACTTGATCCCGCGCTGGGCCTACCTGGAGAACAAGATCCCCGTGGCGGGCGTCGCCCACCAGGCCGGCACCTGCCGCTTCGGCTCAGACCCGGCATCCTCGGCCCTCAACGAGGACTGCCGTGCACACGAAGTCGACAACCTGTACGTGGTCGACACCAGCTTCTTCCCGAGCATCGCAGCCGTCAATCCAGCGCTCACGGCGATGGCCAACGCCTTGCGCGTAGGCGACCACCTATTGCAGCGTCTGGGTGCCGATGGCGCCTGAGCAAGACCTCACACCTGCAGTCCATGCGCCTGCGAATGGTGCACCACCGCGTGAGGGCTCCCGCCGAAAGGTAGTGATCGTCGGCGGCGGCTTCGGCGGCCTGGCAGCCGCGCACGAGCTGAGGCACGCCGATGTGGACGTGACGCTCGTGGACCGCACGCACCACCATCTGTTCCAGCCGCTGCTCTACCAGGTGGCGGGTGGAGGGCTGGCGGCAGGCGAGTGCGCCACGCCGATCAGGACGGCGCTGAGACGCAACTCAAATATCACGGTGTTGATGGGCGAGGCGAAGAGCATCGACGTGGAGCGCAGGCAACTGATCCTCGACCGGGAGGAGCGACTGGACTACGACAGCTTGATCGTGGCCTGTGGAGCGCAGACTTCCTACTTCGGCAAAGACGAGTGGCAGGAGGTGTCGTGCGGCCTGAAGTCGCTGCAAGACGCGCTTGACCTGCGCAACAGGTTCTACGGCGCCTTCGAGGAGGCCGAGCGCGCGCTCGAGGAAGCCGAGCAGCGCAAGTGGATGACATTCGTGGTGATCGGTGGCGGCCCGACCGGCGTGGAGATAGCCGGGGAGCTGCGGCTCATCGCCCTGCACGGGATGAAGCGCGGCTTCAGGAGGATCGATCCGCGCAATGCGCAAGTGATCCTGCTCGACGCGGGCGAGCGCGTGACGGCCGCCTTCAGCGAGCGGCTGTCGGGCAAGGTCGCTAAGGAGCTGGCCTCGCTGGGGGTGACAGTTCGCGAGGGCGCGCGCGTGACGGCGATCGACGCGCATGGTGTTACCGCCTCGGTAGCCGGCACGGACGAGCGGATCGACGCGAGGACGGTGATCTGGGCGGCAGGCGTGCAGGCGGTCGGCTTTTCACGTGCGTTTGCCGAAGCAACCGGCGCGTCAACCGACCGGGCTGGGCGCGTACAGATCGAACCAAATCTGACGATCCCCGGGCACCCCGAGATCTCGGCGGTTGGTGACACAACGCTGCTTGAAGGACCCGATGGCAAGCCTTACCCAGGCCTGGCTACGGTGGCGATCCAGCAGGCACGCCATGTGGGGAAGGCGATCCGCGAGGGAGCGCCGGGCGCGATGACGCCGTTTCACTACCTCGACAAGGGCGCCTTGGCGGTCGTCGGCAGGGGCAAGGCCGTGTGTGAAATCCGTGGCCATGAAATCTCCGGACGACCGGCCTTCTTTACTTACTTGACCGTGCACATGTATTACTTGGGCGGCGTTAGGGGCGGACGCCTGAAGGTATTGATCGATTGGATCAGCGCACGCCTCGGCAATCCCCAGAACCAAGTGATGGATGGCTATCTGGCCAGTGTCGAGCGGATACCCCCAGGAGCGAACCCCGGTCGCGTGATCGAGAAGTGAGAGCACTCGATCCAAGACTGTTGCGGTACGCGCGCGCGACGCGCACATTCCTGTTCGTGTCAGTCGGCCTGGGCGGACTCAGCGCTCTGTTGATCGTCTCGCAAGCTTGGCTATTGGCAGATGTCGTCGCAAGCGCATTCTCTGGCGGCAAGAGTCTGGCGCAGCTACAAACACCACTTGTCGTGCTGCTATGCGTGGTCGTGACGCGCGCGGTGGTCGCGTGGGGAGCAGAGCTGGCGGCGGGTCGCAGCTCGGCCCAAGCGAAGTCACAGCTGCGCGGCGCCCTACTGGAGCGCGTGGCCGGACTGGGCGTGGACGGCCCACGAGAGGAGCGCACGGGCGAGCTGGCGGTCTTGGCCACACGCGGGGTCGATGCCCTGGACGGTTACTTCTCGCTGTACCTGCCGCAACTGTTTCTGGCCGCGATCGTGCCGCTTGTGGTCCTGGCGGCGGTAGTCGGCAAGGACTGGATCTCGGCCGCGATCATCGCCGTCACGATTCCGCTGATCCCCCTGTTCATGGCACTGGTGGGCGCTGCGACGCGCGAACGCATGGACCGCCAACTGCGCACGCTACAGCGACTGGGCGGTCACTTCCTCGACGTGGTCGCAGGGCTGCCAACCCTAAAGGTATTCGGCCGCGCGAAGGCCCAAGCGGCGAGCATCCGTGAGATCTCAGAGCGCTACCGCGACACGGCCCTGTCGACGTTGCGGATCACGTTTCTGTCCTCACTGATCCTCGAGCTCGTGGCGACGTTCTCGGTGGCACTCGTGGCCGTCGCGATCGGTTTGCGCCTGATGGGCGGGGAGCTGGGACTACGCACCGCACTGTTCGCGCTCATTCTCGCACCTGAGGCCTATCTGCCATTGCGCCGGCTCGGAGCCAACTACCACGCAAGCGCCGAGGGCATGGCAGCCGCTGAGCAGGTGTTCGCGGTGATCGAAGAGCCGCTACCGGCGCGCGGAGCGCGCCGCGATATGCCTGACATGGCGGTGAGCAACATCAAGGTGGATGGGCTGTGGGTCAGCTATCCAGGCCGAGACGAACCGGCCCTGGAAGACGTTTCGTTGAGCATCGAGGCCGGCGAGATACTGGCCCTTGCGGGCCCCAGCGGCTGTGGCAAGTCGACGCTGTTGAGCGTCCTGCTCGGCCTGAAGGTGCCCGAGCGCGGAACGGTGAGCATCGCAGACGTGGAGCTGGGCGATCTGGACCCCGACGTGTGGCGTGCCCAGCTTGCGTGGGTGCCGCAGCGACCGCACCTGTTCGCAGCTTCGATCGCCGAGAACGTGCGGCTCGGGCGAGCCGGAGCATCCACCGAGGAAGTATGGGAAGCCGTCCAAGCCGCCGGGCTCACAAGCGTCGTAAACGGCCTGCCCGAGGGCCTCGAGACCGTACTCGGCGACCGCGGCGCGGGACTCTCCGCCGGCGAGCGCCAACGGGTGGCGCTCGCACGAGCCTTCCTACGCGACGCGCCGCTGCTACTGCTCGACGAGCCGACCGCGAGCCTCGACGGACAGACCGAGCAGGAGGTGCTGGAAGCCGTCCAGCGCTTGTCCGAGCGTCGCACCGTAGTGCTCGTGGCGCACCGGCCGGCGCTGCTCGAGATCGCCGACCGTGTGCTCACGCTGGGCGCGGTCGAGGCGCCCGCATGAGGGTCCGAGCCGCAACTGAACGAGGTGCCGCGCGCGCGCAACCGTCCTCAACGACACCCTCCGCCGCGTTCGCTTCTCGTGTCGCGGACGACGGACGCGAGGCGCCGCTGCTGCAAACACTTGCGATCGCGCGTCCCGCTGCCGGACGCCTGGTGCTCGCGACGCTACTGGGAGCGGGTGCGGTGGCGGCCGCGATCGGCCTGATCGCCACCTCGGCCTGGCTCATCTCACGCTCCTCCCAGCACCCCCAAGAGTCCGCCGTGGCGATCGCGATCGTGGGGGTGCAGTTCTTCGCGCTGGCCAGAGGCCTGTGTCGCTACAGCGAGCGCCTGGTCGGCCACGATGCGGCCTTTCGCGTTCTGTCGAGTCTCCGGGTCAGCGTGTATGAGCGCTTGGAGCGGCTGGCGCCGCTCGGCCTGCCCGCCTTCCGCAATGGAGACCTGCTGGCGCGGTTGGTCCACGACGTGGATTCCCTTCAGGACCTGCTGCTGCGAGTGGTGCCTCCGTTTACGATCGCCTTGCTCGTGGGCGGGGCAACGGTGGGGTTGGTGTGGTGGATGCTGCCAGGCGCCGGCTTGATCCTGCTGGTGGCGCTGCTGGTCGCGGGCGCGCTCGTACCTTGGTTGACGGGGAAGCTCGCTGCTCGCAGCGAGGCCAACCAGGCGGCCGCACGAGGGCGACTGACAGAGTCGGTCGTGGACCTCCTCGAAGGCGCACCTGAGCTGGTCGTCAACGGCGCCGCACCGGAGCAGCTACGGCGCACGCTGGCGGCCGATGGGGAGCTCACACGCGTGGCACAAGCGACGTCGCGCACCGCTGGCGTCGGCCAGGGTCTGACCAGCCTGTGCTGCGGCCTTGCGATGTGGGGCTCGCTGCTCGTCGGCGTCGATGCCGTGCACGCTGGAAGGTTGGACGGCGTGTTGCTGGCCGGCATCGCGCTGATCCCGCTGGTGGCTTTCGAGCTCGTGACTGGCTTGCCGGCGGCAACGCAAACGCTCCAGCGTGTGCGCCGCGCGGCCGCGCGCGTACAGGAGGTGCTCGACACGCCACCGCCGATCGTGGAGCCCGAGCACCTACCGATGTCCGCCGTATCGAGCAGGCAGTTGACCGGTGGCGAGTCTCACCGAGGCCGCGTCTCGTACGGTCGGCCAGGCCTCCGCGATACGCACGAACAACGATCCCACCACCTGAGGGCGCGCGGGCTGAGCTACGTCTATCCGGGCAAAAGGAGCCCGGCGCTCAGCGGGATCGACCTCGATCTGAGCCCCGGACGCCGCATCGCGATCGTGGGTCCCAGCGGCGCCGGCAAGTCGACGCTCGCGGGAATATTGCTGAGATTCCTTCCCTACCAGAGCGGATCTGTCGAGCTGGACGGCCTTGAGATCTCACAGCTCGAGGGCGAGGAGCTCAGGCGCGTGGTGGGGCTGGTGAGCCAGGACACCCACGTTTTCGACAGCACGATCGAGGAGAACCTGCGCCTTGCCAGGCGCGAGGCGACCGTGGATGAGCTGCGCGAGGCGCTGACCGAGGCGAGGTTGCTCGACTGGGTGGACCAGTTGCCGCTGGGCCTCGCCACAGAGCTCGGCGAGCGTGGCGCACGCATGTCCGGCGGGCAGCGCCAACGTCTGGCGATCGCACGAGCGCTGCTTGCCGACTTCCCTGTGTTGATTCTGGATGAGCCCGGCGAGCATCTGGACACGCAAACGTCTGACGCGATCGTCGGGGACCTACTGGCCGACACATGCGACCGGGCGACGCTGCTGATCACGCACAGGCTGGCACAGCTTGGCGAGGTCGACGAAGTGATCGCACTCGATCATGGTCGAGCACTGGAACGCGGCACGCACACCGAGCTCGTCGAGCGCGACGGCTACTACGCGGAAATGTGGCGCCGCGAGATGGGTAATGGTGTCGAGGCATGACCAACGACTTGGCCCGCTGGCAATTCGCGACAACGAGCATCTACCACTTCCTGTTCGTGCCGGTCACGATCGGCCTCGCCTTCCTCGTCGCGCTGCTGCAAACGGCTTGGTATCGCAACCAGAAGGTTGGCGGGGAGGCGGGCGCGGGGGCGGGTGGGTCTCAATACAAGCGGGTAACGCGCTTCTTCGGCACCCTGCTCTTGATCAACGTCGCGGTGGGCGTCGTCACCGGCTTGGTCCAGGAGTTCGAGTTCGGCATGAACTGGTCGTCCTACTCGCGCTTCGTAGGTGACGTGTTCGGTGGCCCGCTCGCGATGGAGGGCTTGGCGGCCTTTTTCCTGGAGTCCACCTTCCTGGGTCTGTGGATATTCGGCTGGGACCGGCTACCCAAGCGCGTACACCTGGCCTGCATCTGGCTGGTCGCCGCCGGCTCGATGCTCTCGGCGATGTTCATCCTGGCCGCCAACTCGTGGATGCAGCACCCCGTCGGCTACGTCCTCAACAAACACGGCCAGCCCGAACTGAACAACGTGTGGGCCCTGTTCACGAATCCTACGTTCTTGTGGGGCTACGTCCACGTGATCCTCGCGTCGCTCGTGACCGGCTCGCTCGTGATGCTCGCGATCTCCGCCTGGCATCTGCGTGTCCGAAACCGGGCCCTCCAGGGTGGCGCGGCAGGCGCGTCGCCGACAAGCGCACTCCAGGGTGACGGCCCGACGAGCGCGGCGGCGACAGGCACCCGCCGCGACCAGGGCGAGACAAGTGCATCGAGCAACGCGGAGGCTTTTCACCACACGGCGCGCCTCTCTGTCCTGGTGCTGCTGCCGGCGATCCTCTTGCAGATGTTCGTGGGCAACAAGCTCGGGGAGATCGAGAACACCTACCAGCCGGCCAAGATCGCCGCGGCCGAGGCGCAGTGGAGCAACTGTCAGCCATGCTCGTTCTCGGCCTTTCAGATCGGCGGCGGCAACAACGACCAGACACCCACCCAGGTCATCTCGATCCCGCACCTGCTCTCGGTGCTCGCGACAGGCACTTGGAACGGTGCGGTCATCGGACTCAACCAGTTGCAAAAGGAAGACGAAAAGAAGTACGGGCCCGGCAACTACATCCCCGACGTGTTCATCCAGTACTGGTCGATGCGCGTGATGGCCTACCTCGGCTCGTTGATCGCCCTGTTGGCCTTGTGGGGGGCATGGTTGATCCACAAGGGCCGACTCGACCGCTCCAAGTGGTTCCTGCGCGCCGGCCTTGCGGCCGTGGTGACGCCGTTCATCATGAACACGGCCGGCTGGCTGTTGACCGAGAGCGGGCGCCAACCCTGGATCGTGCAAGGCTTGATGAAGACGATCAACGCCAACTCCCCGTCGGTCAGCTCGACCGACATCTGGATCAGCCTGATGGCGTTCGTCCTGATCTACGCAGCGCTCGGGGCGGCCGACCTGATCTTGATGCTGCGCTACTCGCGCAAGGACCTCGACCCCGACGACGGGCGCGACGGGACCAGTCCGGACGCTCACGCCCCGACTCCGGCGATGAGCTACTAGGGAGCCCTGTGCAACTTCACACGATCTGGTTCGTCATCCTTGCGATCTTCTGGATCGGGTTCTTCGTGCTGGAGGGATTCGACTTCGGCGTGGGCATGCTCCACGCATTCGTCGGGCGCACCGAGGAGGAGCGCAAACGCGCGCTCTCCACGATCGGCCCGTGGTGGGACGGCAACGAGGTGTGGCTGGTCGTCGCGGGGGCCGGCACGTTCGCGGCCTTCCCAGGCTGGTACGCGACGATGTTCTCAGCCCTCTACCTTGCCTTGCTGCTCGTCTTGATCGCCTTGATGGCGCGCGGTGTGTCACTCGAGTTCAGGGAGAAGAGTGAGAACCCGCGCTGGCGCTCGACTTGGCGCTGGGCGCTGACGATCGGCTGCCTCTTGATCCCCTTGCTCTTGGGCGTCGGGCTGGGCGACCTTTTGAACGGCTTGCCGATCGACTCGAGCCACGAGTACACGGGCAACTTCTTTGACCTGCTCACCCCATATGGCCTGTGGACCGGCGTGACGCTCGTTTCGCTATGCCTGCTCCACGGTGCCACCTTCCTCAAGCTCAGGACCACCGATCACGTGCGCGAGCGCGCCCGTAGCCTTGCACGGCCGCTCGGCTGGCTGGCGATCGCACTGGTGGTCGGCTGGGTGATCTGGACGCGCAGCGTCGCCGGCGGCCCCGACGTGCCCCAACCCGTTGAGATCCTCGCCTTGATCGCGGTGGCCTTCGCGGCGCGCCTGGCGATGACCGATCACGATGGCCTGTCCTTCTCCGCCTCGGCCGTCGCAATCGCCGCGATGGTCGGCTCGATCTTCATCGACCTCTATCCAAACGTGATGATCTCAAGCACCAATGCGGCCTACAACCTGACCGTCAACAATGTTGCCTCAGGCCACTATGCGCTTGTCGTGATGACCGTCGTCGCGGTCATCTTCTTCCCGCTGGTCTTGCTCTACCAAGGGTGGTCCTTCCATGTGTTCCGTGCGCGGCTGAAGGCTCCCGCGGAGCAGACAGACGTGCAGTCGGGCCCCGAGCAGACCGCAACCCAAACCGGGTAGTCAGCCGGGACTAGGTCGGGAGGGCCGAAGCTGCGCGCTCAAGGTCGCCGCGGTCAACGACGCGCTCCACAAGAAAGCCAGCCCCGGCCGAGGCAGCCAGGGCTTGTAGCTCGCTGTTCGTGAGCGGTCGATACAGGACGCGGTACTCGCCACGACGGAGTCGCAGCCACGGCGCTCGTCCTGTCAGAGCCTTGATGTCGAGATTCGCCGGTTGGGGCTCGGCGGCGAGATCGTTCTCGAGTAGGTCAAGCAGTCGGCGCCGGCTCTTGTAGTCGATGCGCCGCAAGTCACGCAGCGCACGCTTAGAAAGCTCTACGCGATACATCCAGATCGAGCCCGACCGGCTCTAACGATCGCTTGTGGGCGCGTCTGCTGCTTCGAGCTCGGAGCGTGCGTCCGCGAGCGAGACCGTTTCCCCGGTCGCTAGCTCAGTGTCGGCGGCCGCCATACCATCAACGAACTGGGGCGCGTGGGCGAGTACAAAATCCTCGAACTCCTCGGAGTCAACAGGGAGCATGTAGACGACCGGGCGCCCACGGCGGGTGATCAGGGCCGGCTCCTTCTTCTGTTCGATGTCGTTGATGATCGAACTTGCGTGCCTGGCAAGCTCACGAACGCCGATCGTGCTCATCGTCGCCCTCCTTTGGTATGTACATATGAATGTACGCACAAGCATACCAGGCCTCGTCGAAGTCGCGACTAGTCAGAACACCGTTTCCCACATCACGGTTTGGTTGCACAAGCCCGTGCCGGCGCTCGAAGCGTCACCAGGCGTCGATATTGGGACGTCGCTTGGCCGCGCGCTTGCGCCAATCTTCGACCGGCGGATCGAACAAGGTGGCGATCCAACGCCGTGAGTCGGCCGGATCGATCACGTCGTCGATCTCGCCATAGGCGGCCATGTTGAGACCCTCACCGTGCGCGTAGGCGGCCGCGACCGTGGCCCCGAAGACGCGCTCGCGCTCCTCCGGGTCCTCGATCGCGTCGAGCTCGCGGCGCATGCCGAGGCGCACCGCGCCCTCCAAGCCCATGCCCCCAAACTCCGAGGTGGGCCAGCCAACTGTGAACAGAGGAGCCTTGAAGGAGCCGCCGGCCATCGCCTGCGCGCCGAGACCGTAGCCCTTGCGCAAAACGATCGTGCCGAATGGAATCTCCAGATTGGCGCCGATCACGAACAAACGCGAGAAGTGGCGCACGGTCGCGGTCCGCTCGGCCTCGGGCCCGACCATGAAGCCGGGCGTGTCGCACAGGAACAGGACCGGCAAGCCAAACGCGTCGCACATCTGCAGGAAGTGGGCAGCCTTGTCGGCGGCGTCGGCGTCGATCGCTCCACCGAGGTGAGAGGGGTCGTTGGCGAGGACCCCGAGCGGCTTGCCCTCGATCCGCGCGAGCGCGGTCACAATGCCATGACCAAAGCCGTCGCGCAACTCGAGCACGGAGCCCTCGTCGCAGAGGCCGCCCAGGGCCCGGCGCACCTCATAAGCACGCTTGCGCTGCTCGGGCACGATCTCGCGCAACAAGCTTTGGTCGGGCACGGTGAAATCGTCGGTCGGACCGTGGAAGTAGGAGAGGTAGCGCTTGGCCGCGGCGACCGCCGCTCGATCGTCGGCCACGCGCAGGTCGACTACGCCGTTTGCGTGCTGCACGTCGATCGGGCCTACTTCGCCCGGCTCGTAGACACCGAGTCCTCCACCCTCGATCATCGCGGGCCCACCCATGCCGATCGAAGAGTCCTCGGTCGCGATCACCACGTCGCAGCAACCCAACAAGGCCGCGTTTCCCGCGAAGCAGTAGCCAGATGCGATGCCCACCAAGGGAACGAGGCCGCTGAGGCGGCCGAACAGGTTAAAGGCACGGCAATCGAGGCCGGCCACAATCGGGAAGTCCACGTCGCCCGGCCGTCCCCCACCGCCCTCGGCGAACAAGACCACCGGCAAGCGCCGGCGCTCTGCGAGCTCGAACAAGCGGTCCTTCTTGAGGTGGCCTCTCATTCCTTGGGTACCGGCGAGCACGGTGTAGTCGTAGGACATCGCCACCGTCGGGTTGCCCTCGACATCCCCCACGCCCGCGATCAGGCCGTCGGCGGGCGTATTCGCGATCAAGTCCTCGCGCGAGCGACGGCGCTCTTGAGCGGCGAACAGGAGGGGGCCGTACTCGACATACGTTCCCTCGTCCAGGAGATCGTCGAGGTTCTCACGTGCGGTGCGGCGGTTGCGCGCGCGGCGGCGCTCGACCGCCTCTGGCC
>JBAVYU010000017.1:0-1767 GCA_049588415.1 Solirubrobacteraceae bacterium | reverse complement strand
CTCTTCTCCCGGCCGTCGGCGACCTTCATCCGCCACGGCACGTTGTAGACGTACTCGGCCAGTTCGTGGTCGCAGAACGGCACCCGGCCCTCGACCGAGGCGGCCATCCCGAGGCGGTCCTTGCGGTCCAGGATGACCCGCAGGTAGCGGGTCATGTTGAGGTGGGTGATCTCCCGCATCCGGCGCTCGTGCGGGTCCTCGTCGCCGGTGAGCGACACCTCGGCGATCGCCTCCTGGTAGCGCTCGCGCACGTAGCCGGGGAAGTCGAGTTCCGCGTAGAGCTTGCGGTCGAGCAGGCCGGAGAGGAACTCCATCTGGTGCGAGGCGCCGAGCCAGGGGAAGGTCTGCGAGCTGACGTAGAAGGGGTCGTGGAACCACATGTAGCCGCCGAACAGCTCGTCCGAGCCGTCCCCGGTGAGGGTGACGGTGGAGAAGCGGCGGACCTCCTGGGAGAGCCGGTAGAGGGACACGTACATGTCCAGTCCGGCGGCCGGCCGGTCCATCGCCCGCACGACGGCGGCCTGTGCCTCGGGGTCGGTCAGGTGGTCCCGGTGGACCAGCAGTTCCCGGTGCTCGCTGCCCAGGTGGGCGGCCATCTTCGCCACGTAGGGGGCGTCCGGCGAGTCGTGCACCTCGTCGGGGCGGAAGTTCTCCAGGTGGTAGGCGAACTCCATGGAGAAGGTCTTCAGCCGGTCGCCGTCCAGCACCCGGTTGACCAGCGCGCAGATGGCGCTGGAGTCCAGGCCGCCGGAGAGCATGGAGGAGATCGGCACGTCGGCGGTCACCTGGCGCCGGATGACGTCCTCCAGCATCTCCCGCACGGTCCGCTCGGTGGTGGCCAGGTCGTCGGTGTGCGGCCGGGCGGTGAAGGTCCAGTAGCGGGAGCGCTGCACGCCGTTGCGGGAGAAGCGCACCACCTCGCCGGGGATGACCTCGCGGGTGTGCTTGAAGACGGAGCGGCCGGGCGTCGGCGTGAACGAGAACGCCTCCAGCAGTCCGGCGCGGTCCACGACCGGGCCGATCAGCCCGGTGGTGAACAGCGCCTTGGGCTCGGAGCCGAAGGCGAAGCCCTTGGGGGTCTCCGCGTAGAACAGCGGGTAGATCCCGAACCGGTCGCGGATCAGCACCAGTTCCTCGTGCTGGACGTCCCACACCGCGAAGGCGAACATGCCGCGCAGCCGTTCGGCGCAGGCGGCTCCCCACTCCTGGTAGGCGCGCAGCACCACCTCGGTGTCGCTGCGGTCGCGGAAGAGGTGTCCGCGGCGGCGCAGTTCGTCGCGGAGCTCGTCGCAGTTGAAGACCTCGCCGGTGTAGCTGAGCACGACCGTCTCGCGTCCTGCGTCGTCCGTGGCGACGGCGGGCTGGTGGCCGCCCTCCAGGTCCACCACGGCGAGCCGGCGCGGTACGAACAGCGCCCGGTGCGAGGTCCACTCGCCCACCTCGTCGGGGCCGCGCAGCGGCAGGGCGTCGCGCATCGCAGCGACCAGGTCGGGACGCTGGGAGAGGTCCTCGGTGAAGGAGACCAAACCGACTATGCCGCACATGGAACGCATACCCCCGATGTCATGACGATCGGCCGACTCCCGATCCCAAACGTCGCCGAGCCCACTCGACCAGTCCCGAGGATCACGCCTGCCGTCCCGCACGTCACCCCTTGTGGCATCTTCCTGCCAAACTGGCGGCGGCCGCCGGACCGTTTCCGGGTTTGGGGACCCGGCGGTGCGGCCTTCGCCCCGTGCCGCACCCGGTGGGCAGGTTGCTGCCATC
>JBAVYU010000016.1:0-60546 GCA_049588415.1 Solirubrobacteraceae bacterium | reverse complement strand
CCAGGCGTCGGTGGCGTTTCGCGGGCGGGGGGGTTCGCGGGGGTGGGCCTCGGCGTTGGCGGCGGCCAAGCAAGCAAAGCGCTCGTCTCCTACCTGAAGGCCCACCAGGGCAAAGCTGCGTACATCGTCGCTGCGGTCGGTTCGAGCACGGCCGGAAGCATCGCTTTGGAGAGCGGTCGCGAAGCGATCGACATGGGTGGCTTCATGGGCTCCGATCCCGCGCCGAGCTTGGCCAAGCTGAAGAGCTTCATCGCGTCGGGCCGGCTTCACTATGTGCTGCTGAGCGGCTCAGGTGGCGGCCAAGCGGGGGGAGGGCCAGGCGGAGGTGTTTCAGCCGCGAGTCAGGCCGCCGTCAAGGCTCGCAACGCTTGGATCGAAGCGCACGGAAAGGTGGTCCATGTGAGCGGAGCCGGCTCCTCCGGTGGAGCGACGCTCTACTACTTCGCTTAAGAGTGTTCGCGGCGGGAAGGGCGCGGCGACCGGCGTCCCATCCCGCGAAGCTTCAACCGGCGCTCGTGTCTCGGCCCGGAGACCACGCGCGAGCAGCGGGGGAGACGGGGACGCCCTCGGCCAAGCGGGTGTCGGGGATTGGTATGCCAGTCACGGTTTGCACAGGGATGACCCCGGCCCATGTGTCCAAGGCGTAGTCCTCCTCGTCGTCGACGGGTGGTCCCGTGCGCAGCTTGGCGGAAGCCTCGTCGAGCGGCAAGGACAGGACCTGGATCGCCTTCAGCTCTTTGGCGGTCGGCGGTCTCGCCTCCTTCCAACGCCCGGGGACCAAGCGCTCGGTGAAGGCCTCGATCGCCGCCATCTTCTCGGCCGGCTCCTCGATCGCGTCGGCCTGGCCGAGTACGACGACGGAGCGGTAATTGACCGAATGGTGCACGGCCGAGCGCGCCAAGACGAGTCCGTCGAGCAAGGTCACGGTCAGGCACATCTGAGTGCCGGCGGCCAAGGCACGGATGGTGCGGCTGGCACTGGACCCGTGGAAGTAGACGCGCTCGCCGACGCGCGCATGGAGCGTGGGAATCACGTATGGCTCGTCCTCCAAGGCAAAGCCGACATGCGCGATCAGGGCCTCATCGAGGATCGCGTCGATCGTCTCGCGCTGGTAGTCGGCGCGGGCCGGCATCCGCCGCACGCGCGTGCGGGGGGAGGGGGCCTTGGTAGTGCGCTGCGCCCGGTTAGGTGAGGACATGACAACACTCTATGTGGCTGGCGAGGTATGAGCGAGACCGCCGCGGACGTGGGTCTGCTACCGATCCCGCTGCCTGTCGATGAGCATGGTCTGGTTGTGGAGCGTCTAGTGGACGCGGTTGCGGTCGCGCCCGCACACCAGTTTCCGACTGGCGCGGTTCTCGGCGCCGCTCGCCGCCGCGAGGTGCTGCTGGACGAGCTTGCTCGCAAGCTGCCCGGGGTGAATGTGTCCGGCGCGGCCGCTGGGCTGTACGTCGTCATTGGTCTGCCCGAAGGCCTCAGCGAGCAGGTGACGCTTGACGCGGCTCGTACCCGTGGCATCGCGATCGAGGGAGTCGGCGGCCCCTCGCCCGCGCTCGTGGTCGGCTATGCCAACCTGGCCGACGCGGCGGTGGCGCCGGCCGTGGAGGAACTGGCTGCAAGTGTGCGAGACGCCGAACGCGCAAGTGCGCGAGACGCCGACCGCATCTGTCAGGGAGACCAGAGGTAGCTGACGACTCAGGGGCTGCCGGCGTCGGGCGGGGCAGGCGGGGGAGACCCTTGCGGGGAGCTTTCCGCGGCTCGTCTCGAGCGCCCGGCGAAGTTGCCGACGAGCACGCCGATCACCGTGACCAGGTAGAGCTGGCCCAGCAACATCTCGACGACCGCCAACGATCGGCCCAAGTTGGTGGCGGCGGTGAGGTCGCCAAAACCGGTGGTCGTCAGGACCGCGAAGCTGAAGTACACGATCTGGCTTGTCGTGGCGTGGGCCGTCTGGGCGAAGTACTGGACGCTCTCGACCTTGTCGACGAAGCCGATCGTCCAGGCGAAGAGGAGACCCACCAGCAGATAGAGGGTGAGCGCTCCGGAAACGGCCTGCGGGGTGACGCCGTGGGCACGTACCAGGCGCATCAAACCGCCGATCAAGGCCAGCGGAATCGCGGCCGACAGCAAGCCGCTTATCGCGAACAGGACCTCTTGCGACAGCGCGCCCGCAGCCTCGCCCACCACGGTGAAGCTCGTGAGTCCCAGCAGCACGATCGCCACCGGACGGCGCACGTTGCGACTTGCGCGCGAGGTGGCCACGACCGTGAGCAATGCCAGCCACTGCAATGCGCAACTGACAGCTCGCGACCAGTTCGCGGCGGGCGCGACGATCACGAACACCAGCAAGGTCAGTGTCAGTAGGAAGACGGCGCCGTAGCGGAACCCCGCGTCTCTATCCTCAGCGCTCGCCATCGGGCGACATTGTCGCCTACTCGACGGCGGGGCTCATCAACGCCACAGGCACCACCAGGCCGGCCGAGCGTTTGACGGTGGCGATCCATCGACCGTACTGGACCGCGGGGCGGATCTCGCCGCAATGCCCGCCGAAGGCGCTCACCGTGTGCTCGATGTCCTCGGTCAGGAGTGCCAGGCCCCAGAAGCGCGCTGGACCGCTTCGCCCGGACGGGCGAGCCTCGACCACCTCCCAAGGCTCCTGCACCAGCTCGAGGATCACCCCTCCGAGCCGGAAGAACGCTTGACGGGGAGCCCCTGCCGGGGTCGGCCGCTCGCGGATGCGTCGCAAGTCGAGCCCGGCGGCCTCGAGTGTCTCGATGCCCCGGTCGAGATCCGGCGACATCGCCACCACGTGGTCGATCGCCTTGACTCCGTTTGGGTGAGTGCTCGCCGGCTCCTCCGCGAGAAGGTCAGGCGCCCGCGGCGATGGCTGGAAGATAGTGGTCGGTAGGCCGTCGAGCGCGGTATCCGCGATTCCACGCAGCGACCATCCGAGCATGCCTTGGCCGGCGCTGCTTCCCGCCAAGACGACACGCACGTCGCCGAGCGACATGGTGTTGCCGCGAACCGCGAAGCCGAGCGCCTCCCAGTGTTGGGGCTCGTCGGCGAGCACGATCTCTGCGATCGTGATTGCGCTCCCGGGCCGCTTCTCGAACGTCGATGGTTGCCCTTCCGGCGTCGCTTCCCGTTCCTCGGGCATCGCTCGCTGTGAGTCTGACACCGGCCTACCCGTTCAAGCGGACCGGCAAGGTCTTCAGCTGGTTGATGAAGCCCGACTCGACCATCGAAGCCCGGCCGTCGAGCTGGATATCGGGGAAGCGCGCGAGCGTCTCCTCGAACAGGATCTTCAGCTCCAGGCGAGCGAGTGCCGTGCCGAGGCAGAAGTGGCGCCCGCCCGCGCCGAAGGCCTGGTGCTCGGTGGTGCGGCGCGCATCGAAGCGGTCGGGGTCCTCGTAGCGCGACTCGTCGCGGTTGGAGGAGGCGTACCACATGACCACCTTCTCGCCCTCTTTGATCTGTCGACCGCCCAGCTCGGTGTCTTTGGTGGCGGTGCGCCTGAAGTGGGCAAAGGCCGGGAACATGCGCAATGACTCCTCGACCACCCCGGGCACCAGTTGTGGGTCCTCCAGTACGAGCCGGCGCTGCTCGGGGTCTTCCATCAGGGCCCGCATCCCACTGCAATAAGTGGCCTTGGTGGAGTCGTTGCCGGCCGCCACGAGCAGGAAGAAGCCCATCACGATCTCATGTTCCTCGAGCTTCTGCCCGTCCACTTCGGCATGCACGAGCACGCTCGTGAGGTCGTCTGTAGGGCGCTCGCGACGCTCGGCGATCATCTCACCGCAGCGTTTGAATATCTCGGGAATCTCTTTCTCCATGACCGCCTCGACACCGTCGGGGTTGAGGTCGGGATCGCCCGCGCCCAGCGTCGAGTTCATCAGACGCGCCCAGGTCGCATCGTCCTCGGGCGGGATGCCCATGAAACTTCCGATCACCCTTGACACAACGGGCTGGGCCACGTCGTTGACCAGGTCGCAAGTCTCGCGCCCCTGCAGGCCGTCGAGCGTTTTCTTCACGATCTCCCTGATCGCCTCCTCGTGGCCGGCAATCCGCTTCGGGGTGAAGCCGGCCTGGAAGAGGGCCTTGACACGGTCGTGCTTAGGCGGATCCATGCCGATGAACATCGCCCTGGCCAGCTCGATGGGGAAGGCGGCGGAGACGGCGGTGACGCCGCCCATCTCAGAGGAGTAGGTCTGCCAGTCGCGGCTCACCGTGTGGATGTCCTCGGCAGTGGTCACCGACCAGAAGCCACCCTCCTCGGGGAATTCGTTGATCTCCCTTGTCCAGTGGACCGGGCAGCCGCCTCGCAGCTCTTTGAACAGGGCGTGGGGCGGGCCGTCCACCCAGTGTTCGCGATCGAGCACGCCCTGCTCTTCGAGCTTGGCGATGTCGGCGTCAGCCAGGTTCGTATCGGTTGCGGTCATCTGAGCCTCCAGTCGGGTGCGGCCGATGTTACTCCCGATCGGCCGGTTTGGCTACACGGCCAGTTTGAAGCCTTCGAGGGGGGACTTGAAGAAAGTCTTGGCTTGCCTTATTCTAATTTGCATGGCTACCAAGGAAAACGTCCGTTCGCCCGCGATCGAGGACTACAGCAAGGCGATCTACACCTTGGAAACGCGCAACGACGAGCCCGTCTCCACCAACGCCTTGGCCGAGCGCCTGGAGCTGACAACCGGCTCGGTGTCAGGGATGCTCAAGAAGCTCGACGAACTGGGCTTGATTTCGCACGTGCCCTACCGCGGCGTGCGCCTGACGCCCGAGGGTCGTCGCCTGGCGCTGGAGGTGATCCGCCACCATCGCCTGCTCGAGCTCTATCTGGCTGAGGCTCTGCACATGCCTTGGGATCGCGTGCACGACGAGGCCGAGGTCTTGGAGCATGTCCTCTCCGAGGAGTTGGAGGCCTTGATCGCGGCGAAGCTGGGCCATCCCACGATCGATCCTCACGGCGATCCGATCCCGAGCGTCGATTTGGAGCTGGAGGAGCATCCGACGCGCAGCTTGGACACTTTGACTCCGGGCGAGCAGGGGACTTTCGTGCGTGTGTCCGACGCCGACCCCGCCATGTTGCGTTACTTGGCCGACCAAGGGATCATGCCCGGGGGCCACATCCACGTCCTCGAGCGCCAACCGTTCGGCGGCCCCTTGCGGGTGAGCATCGACGGTTGCGAGCACACCCTCGGGGGAGGGCTCCTGCACGCTATGCGCGTCAGCGCGGAGCCGGCGCGCCTCCTCGGTGAGGAGGGCGAGTGAGCGACACCACCACAGCTCTGCGCCCCGCCGCCGCGATGGAGGGAGCGTCGGTTGCCCTACCCGATGGCGCCCTCGTTCCCAGCGCGCTGGAGCAGCTGCTTGCACGAGGTAGGGTGCGGGCCACACTCGCGATGCTCGGTCCCGCATTCGTAGCGGCGATCGCCTACGTCGACCCGGGTAATTTCGCCACCAACCTGCAAGGCGGAGCTCGGTTCGGCTACCTGCTGCTGTGGGTGGTGCTGGTCGCGAACTTGATGGCGATGCTGATTCAGTATCTCTCGGCCAAGCTTGGCATCGCCACCGACCGCGACCTGCCCGAGCTGTGTCGCGAGCGCTTTCCCCGCGCGGTCACCTGGGGTTTGTGGGCGCAAGCCGAGATCATGGCCATGTCCACCGACATCGCCGAGTTTCTCGGCGCGGCGCTCGGCCTGAATCTCTTGTTCGACGTGCCCTTGCTTCCAGCCGGCCTGATCACCGGGGTGATCGCCTTTGCCATCCTGGAGCTGCAAACGCGCGGCTACCGCCGCTTCGAGCTGGCGATCAGCGCTCTGCTCGGGATCGTCTTCCTCGGGTTCCTCTACGAGGCGCTGCGCATCGGACCTTCGGCCAGCGGTTCACTGCAAGGCCTCCTGCCGGGCGTACACGGCACGAGCTACATGTACTTGGCCGTGGGCATCGTCGGCGCGACCGTCATGCCCCACGCGATCTACCTGCACTCGGCTCTCACCAACGGGCGGATGGCGTGTCGCAACGATTCCGAGCGCCGGCGCGTATTGCGCTTCGAGAAGCTCGACGTGATCGTCGCCCTGGGATGTGCGGGGATCATCAACATGGCGATGCTCGCCGTCTTCGCCAAGTTGTTTCACACGTCCGTGTTCTCCGGGCTCGACTCGATCGGCGTAGCTCACGCCCAGCTGGGACACCTGGTCGGTGGCGGCGCCGCGCTCGCGTTCGCGGTCGCGTTGTTCGCCTCGGGCGCCTCCTCATCCAGTGTGGGCACCTACGCCGGCCAGGTCGTGATGTCCGGGTTCATCAGGGTCAAGGTTCCTTTGGTGGCTCGCCGTGCCGTGACGATGCTGCCGGCGATTGCCATCCTGGCAGCCGGTATGAACCCCACGGCTGCGCTCGTGCTCAGCCAGGTCGTGCTTTCGTTCGGCATCCCGTTCGCATTGGTCCCGTTGGTCATGCTCACGAGCAACAGCAGCGTCATGGGGGCTCACGTCAACCGCCGGCTGACGACAGCCGTGGCCTGCGCGATAGCGGTGGTCATCACACTGCTGAACTTCTTCCTGATCTACCAGCAGCTGTTCGCGCACTGACCCGCGCCCGCAGGGTCCAGCGTGCGCGGGTACCCGCGCCGGCAGGATCAGCGTGCGCGGGTCACCCGCGCCGGCGGGATCAGCGTGCGCGTCGCCCGCGCCTCATGCCCAGCCACAGCCACACCGGATATGTCGCGAAGATCGCCGCCGAGAGCTTGTGAGTGCGCGACCCTGCATTGCGCCAATCGAATCTGAAAACACCCGAATTGAGCATCCAGTCTCGGCCCGAGGCTGCCTTGCACATCCTCCACACCGGCCTGGTCCAGCCCTGGTCGAGATACAGACCGACGCTGACGCCCCAGAACACGACCATGTAAGTCGCGCCCACAGCCAGGTCGCGCTTGGCGCTCGGCTCAAGGCCCTGTGTGGCACGAGCGTAGGTGCGCCCACCGCTGTAGAGCAATGGGGGATCGATCAGGAAGGACATGCCCGCTTCTCCTCGCGAGAGTGTTGGTCGTCACGTACGAACGTCGATCCTCTCATGCCCCCGCCCATCCGTGTCCTGCGCGGGATGCGTCGCGGCCGAGCAAACCGAACGCCAGTCGTGTCGCCAGCGCCATAATCGTCATCTGCGGGTTGACGCCGAGAGAGCTGGGCACCACCGAACCGTCGGCCACATAAACGCCGCGTGTGCCGTGCACCTTCAGATCGCCGTCCACCACTCCGTGCGTCGCGCGCGCGTCCGCGCGGGCGCTGCCAAGTGGATGAAAGGCCATCAGCTTCAAGTCGCGCACGCGCGCCCTCCGCGGGCTGACACCGTCAGGGAGGGGTAGATACACCTCGCGTGCGCCGGCTGCTTCGAACAGCTCCCTCATGTGGGCCAGGCCGAGGCGAAAGCGCTGTAGGTCGGGGTCGGTCAGGTCATAACGGATCAGCGGGCGTCCGCCCACGTTGTGAATGCGTCCGCGCGAGCTATCGCTCACCATCACCCCGAATTGGGCCAAGCGGGGATAGTCGGCCATCGCCTCGGCGTGACGCGCGCCCCTCAAGGGCAGCGCCATGGCCGCATATGACGGGGGTCCGGCCACGCCCTCGAAGACGATCCCCTCCTCGGCGAACTCGTCCACATAGAAGCTCTGGGGTACTCCTTTGGCCATGTCCACGGTCTCCTCCATGCGCGCGAACACAGCGGTCGCCGGGTGCAAAGACAGATTGTGGCCGAGCTGCCCCGAGGCCCCGCCGATACCGCTGCGCTTAAGCAACAGCGGAGTGTGAATCGTGCCTGCCGCGATGATCACGGTCGGCGCGAAGACCTCCAAGCGCGCGCCGCTTACCATCCGCGCGCTGACCCCGGTCGCGGTTGCGATCCTCGGCTCGGTGGATCGCACGGGCGGTGTCCCTGAAGCGGTCTCAGGCCTGGTTTGCCCGCTGGTTCCTATAGCGCCGCACTCGACAAGCACACGCTCCACCCAAGCCCCCGTCACGATCCGCGCTCCCGCGCGCTCAGCGCGGGGCACATAGGTGATGCCGGTGTGCTGCTTTGCCGAGGTTGGACAGCCGAACGCGCACACCCCCGAGCCGACGCATCCGCGCGCATTGCGGTGCAAGTAGCCATGCGACCAGCCAAGACGTTCGGCGCCCCGACGCGCCACGGCCGCATTGCCGCCCGCCAGCTCAGGCGTCACCTCGGCCACCGACAAAGCCTGCTCGACGCGCTCGAAGAAAGGGCGCAGCGAGCTCTCGTCAAACTCCAACCCGAACTCGCGCCCCCACCGTTCGAGCACACGCGGGGGCGTACGAAAGCAAGTCCCCGAGTTGACCAAGGTGGTCCCTCCCAGACCGCTCCCCAACGGCAGCAGGATCGGCGGAGCGCCCAAGGTCATCGTCTGTCCGCCGTCGCGATACAGCTGAGCCAGCATCTGCGGCGGTCGTGCGGTGAACGAGTCGGGGTCATGCCAATGGCCCTCCTCGACCACCACCACATTCGATCCGCCCTCGGCCAGCTCGGCCGCCACGACCGCACCGCTCGCGCCCGCGCCGATCACGCAAACGTCGGCCTCGATGCGCTCCGTTCGAGCGCGGCTCAAGGTCGTCCCTCCGCTCGGCGCAATGCGCGTCCGTAGGCCACCACCGCAGCGCCGTCCCAGCCAAGCGCGAGGGCCACCCCAGGGTCGTCATAGCGGCTGAGCGCCAGGAGCATCTGGGCCAGCTGGTCGAGGGCCGGCGCTCGTTCGATCAGCGCCTTCCCGCGCGGTCTGCATCCCATCGCGACCAGCATCCACATGCCCGCCCTCTGCGGCTGTGGGGCGGAGGTGATGAACTGCTCGAGCGTGCCGCGGTTTGTCGAGCCGGTCGGCATGGCCCGATCACCGTATCAGCGATACCCAAGACTTTGGCTATGCGGCCAGTCGGCCCTGTGGCCGGCGGCGGCTGTCCGTCTCAGAACGGCTATCCGTCCCAGCGCGCGGCTATCCACCCCAGAACAGGCTATCCGCCCAAGAACGCGGCTATCCGTCCGAGAACGGCGCCAGAGGCACGCCGTGGTCGCGCTCTCTCATCCCCAACTCATAAGCGGCGCCGTGCGCGGTGTGGAGTGTCCGGGCCGCCCCCCCGCCGCCGCTTGAGCCCTTGCGGGTCGCCGGGCGCACGTTCAAAGCCAGCGCCGCCACAGAGCAGTTGACGACGTCATGCCCGCCACCGTCCGGATCGGCGTAGCGCCAGCCCGCGCTCGCCCCGGGTGGTGCGTCTACATGGGCTTCCACTTTCAGACCGGCTTCGCCGGGGATGCTCAGCGAGCAGCGTGCCGCGCTCTCGGCCACCTTCAAGCCGCGAGCCCCCAGGCCGCCCAGGCGTTGCACCCGACCGTCCAATGAGATCGCGCCGCTAGCCATCCACGGAGTCAACCGGCCCGCCACGAGCACCCTGCCGAGCGCCACGTCCAGCCAAGCGGAGGGGTCCTCCGCGAAGCCGATCCCGTGCAGCCAGATCCAGCGCTCGGCGTGCTCAGAGCCCCAATTGTGGCCGACCATGCCCTTCCACCCGTCCAAGCGCAACATGCGATCAGGCAACTCGACTGTACCCGTGAAAGTGGCCGCCGGTGCTGGGCTGCTCAGCTTGGTCCGCGGCAAGGGCGCCTTGTACAGCCAACTCTGGGCGAGGTGGCGCAGTTCCGGTGCCTCGGCCAAGAAGTGCAGCGACCAGCGAGCCGGACCGCAGACGCCCTTCGCGACCCCCGGCCCCAGACGAGAGTCAGGCCCGATCGCGATCCAACTCTCATTTGGCGCGGTCAGCTCGGCGGTGGTGTGCTTGTGCATGAACGGCGGGCCTCGCTCCGCGTCGAACACTGTGCACCAGATCGATCCTTGCGGCGCGTGGCCGGGACGCTTGTGCACCGTGTAGCGAATCCACACACCCACCGGCTCCTCCGGGGAGACCGCACGCAGGTAGAAGGACTCGTACATGCCCGCGTCAAGCTTGGCCTTCGGGAAGATCGGGACAACTGGCATGCCGAGATCGTAACCCCCAATGAGCCTGTCCCTGCAAGGATCCCGCTATGCAGCACGAACCGCTTGTCACTTTGCCTGCTGCCCTGCGCGGCCCCGCCGCCGGAGAAACCGGCGTCGATGGTCGACCCGGAGCGCGCTTTCTGATGGGAGTTGATGGTGGCGCGACCAAGACGCTCGCCGCCGTTCTCGACCTGCAAGAGCGCTGCGTGCATTTGGGTCACGGCGCCTCCTCCAACCCGGACGCGGTCGGGTCCCACGCGGCCACGGACTCGCTCATGAAGGCCACCGACGAGGCGATCGCCCGCGCCGGGATCGAGCGCGATCGGCTCGATGCCGCGGTCCTCGCGGTCGCGGGCACCGATACAGACGCTGTCGCGGCTCACGTCAGAGCCCTCAGGCCGAGCAGCTGGGTTGTCGTCAACGACGTGGTCGGAGCTTGGGCGGCGGCCACCGGCGCGCGCCCCGGAGTGGGAGTGATCTCGGGGACGGGCAGCAATGTCTTCGGCGTCGGCCCTGACGGGCACGCCTGGCGCGCGGGTGGTTGGGGGCACGTGCTCGGCGACGAGGGCTCCGGCTATTGGCTGGCTGTGCAATCGATAAAGGCAGCCCTCAGCGACCGTGAGCGCTCGGGACCGGAAACCGCTTTGAGCGCCGCCGCGACCGACTTCTTCGATGTGCCTACGGTGGAGGCTCTGGCTGCGTTGGTCTACTCCAAGCCGCTGGCCAAGGGCGAGATAGCCGCGTTCGCGATCGAAACGGCGAGAGTTGCCCAGGGCGGCGACGAAGTAGCGCGGGGTCTGTACGAGCGCGCGGCCGCCGAGCTGGGTAACCAGGTCGCCGCGGTGGTTGCCCAGACCGGCCTGGTCGGCTCCTTTCCGGTCGGCTTGATCGGCAGTGCTTTCAAGGCCGGGGCTCTGTTCGTGGAGCCGCTCTCCGAGGCCATCCACGAGCTCGCCCCCGGAGCTTCGGTGGCGGTAGTCGAGATGACACCTGTCGGTGGCTGTCTGTTGCTGGCCGCACGCTTGGCCGGCTGCGAGCGATTCGCGGGGATCGCTCTCTCCGGCCGGGACATTGCCGGGGGAGGGCAGCCATCGCGGCCCGACGCTGCCGAGCAGACTTTGGACGCAGACCAGCTGAAGCCTTTGCTCGACGCGGTCCTCGCGCGCGAGGGCGTCTTCAGGGAATGATCGCTTCGCCGCTTGTCGAGGAACCGATCTTCAAGGCACGAGCTCCTCTCGGCATGCGATAGCGCTCGGGCCCTCGCCCGAGACGCGCGCGGACGCCGCCCCGTTAGCGAGCACGGCAGCCTCCAGGGGGGCGCGGCCTTCGGCCAAGGCCACGAAAAAGGCGGCCGCGAACACGTCGCCGGCCCCGATCTCGTCGCGTACGATCGTCACAGGCGGAAACGGAGTCTGCACCACATGGTCGTCTCCGGGCAGGTGCACCGTGGTTGGCCGCGAGGCGGCCGTTACAGCGATCGACGCTCCAAGGCGACGCGCCGCTTTGAACAGCTCATGACAGTGGGGGCACTCGTGCTCAGCGATTACGGCTGCGTCGAAGTGTCGCGGGAGCAAGCTTGCCTGGAGCGCCACGGACGAGATATCGCGGGACGGTGCCTCGCTAGTGAGAGGCACCGTCGGAATGTCGCCCAACAGCGAGCTTGTGTCCAGTCGGATGAGAGGCAGACCGTCGTTCTCTGGCCACCCCCGCACCAAGCCTTGAGGTGTGACACCCACGAACTCGGCACGACCCTCCCAAGAGCTCGGTGTCTCACGCGCGACTGGCGACATGTGCAGGATCTTTGTGTCCACCGCGATCGGCTCCAAGATCGGGCCTGCCCAGGCGAGCAGGCCCTGGGTGCGGGCCGACCCGGTCCCACGTGTGCTCAGCGTGGTGGTCTGCTCGGCTGGTATCACTCGCAGCTCGAGCTCGTCTCGAAATGGCGCGAGCAGCTCTTCGAGCTCGGCCGGCACCCCCTGTGTGACGATCAGCGTCCTCAAACCGAGACGAGCCGCCTGCAAGGCACTGTAGAAAGCGCTCCCGCCGACCCGGTACAGCGTCCCGCGCTCAGGATGCTCGACCGCATCACGGGTCACGTGGCCGACGGTCACATAGTCAAAGTGTGTCCCCGAAGTGCTGTCCATTGGAAGACCCTACGCGCGAAGCGGCCGCGAGCAAAGCATCGGCCCGCTTCGATTTCTCAGGCGACGCGGGGAGGGATGCGCACCGGCAGCTCGCCGCCGGCGATAGCGGCGGCCGCCAGCCGGCCGGTGAAGACGCACCCGCCGAGAAAGGTGCCCTCCAATGAGCGCTTGCCGTGCATGCCGCCGCCGCCGAAGCCCGCGGCCTCGCCGACCGCGTACAAGCCAGAGATCGGCCCACCCCCGGGAGCGTTGACCTCCGACCGCAGCACCCTGCAACTCAGGTCGGTCTGGATGCCACCCAGGCTCTTGCGCGCCATCGGCTGCAAGCGAATCGCGACCAGGGGCATCGCCTTGGCGTCGACGATGCGTTGGAAGCGGCAGGTGCGCAAGCGATCACCGCGCCAGTTGCGCAACTGGCCGATACGCCTCAACTGGTCGTCGTTGAACAGACCCTTGCCGCGCGCGATCGTCTCGTCGTAGCGGCCCACTTCGCGCTCCAACACCGTCGCATCGAGCGGGCGCTCGCCCGTCAGCTCGGCGGTCACGTCGTTCATCTTGCCGGCCAGCTCGCTGAGCGAAGCGGCTTGCACGAAGTCCGGGGAGCCCTCCAGGAAGTGGTTCACCAGCCCAGGCTTGCCGAGCAGTACGCTGAGCAAGAACGGCACGATTCGCCGCTCCCTCAGATAGGGATTGTGCTGGGAACCGGACACATCCAGCTCACGCTTGGCGATCTTGAAGTTGCAGAGGAGCCACGAGTACTTGCGCTCGTCCTCGCACATGCGCTCGAGCGCTGCGTAGGCATCGAAGGTGGGCATCACCGGTACCGGTCCGTAGCGGTGGCCGTCCGGGTTCAACATCAAACCCGAGCGCGGCGGAATCAGCTTCAGCCCATGATGTTCGCGCTGAGGTTTGGGGTGGCGCACGGCGTCGGCGTAGTTCCACATGCGCGACAGGTGAGTCACGTTGCCTCCGACCCTGCTCACCTCGTCGTGCAGGGCACCGTCGGCGTAGTAGTGCGACCCCATCAACAGTCTCTCTGGCGCCGGGCCGAGTCGGTCGGTGGGCCATTCGCGCCGCACAGTCTCCAGATTGCCGCCGATCCCGCCGGCCGCGATCACGATCGCCTTGGCGGCACGCTCCTCTTGGCCAGACTCCAGCTTGACCCCTCGCGCGATGCCGTCCTCCATGACCAGTTCGACCACGCGCGATCTGAGGCGCAAGTCCAGCGCCGAGCGTCTCGGATGCGCCTCGATCGCGCCCCACACCGCCTGCACAAGCGCCTTGCCCGTGCCCCAAGTCAAGTGGAAGCGAGGCACCGAGTTGCCGTCACCGAAGTTGCCGCGCTCAGCCCAGTTGACGACCGGGAAAAATTTCACTCCGAGCTCCCGCAGCCAAGCCCCGACATCGTCGCGTGCGCGAGTCACATACTGCTCGGCCCAGCGTCTCGGCCACACATCCTCAGGGTCGAACTCCGCGATCCTGAGCCAGTCCTCGAGCGCGAGCCGCTCACTGTCGGGAATCCGCGAACGGCGCTGCTCGGGGGAGTCCACCATGAACATGCCCCCGAACGCCTCTCTCGCCAAGCCACCGATCTCCTGTGGAGCACAGCGGTCGAGCAGGAGCACGTCGTGGCCGCTGCGCAACAGCTCCAGCGTGCTGACAAGCCCCGCGAGACCCGCGCCGACGACGATCACATCGGGTTGCTTCTCATTCACGCCAGGGCCATCCCCGGGGCGACCTTCACTTCGATGAGCTCTGGTTTACCCGAAGCGAGCGCTTTACTCAACTCCTCGCCCAGCTCCTCGGCGTCGCCTGCCACGCGCGAATTCACTCCATAGCTACGTGCGACCGCAGCTACATCCAGCGCCGGCAGGTCCAGGCCGGGCGCGCCCACGATGTCCTCGAGCATCCCGAACCACTTGAGGATCGCGTACTCGTCGTTGCGCAGCACCAAGAACGTGACCGGCACCTCGTAGGCGGCCGCAGTCCACAGGCTCTGGATCGCGTACTGGGCCGAGCCCTCGCCGATCACGCATACCACCGGCCGGCTGGGTTGTGCCAACTGCACGCCAATCGCAGCCGGCATCCCGAAGCCGAGGCCCCCGCCCGAGGAGAAGTAGTAGCTGCCGGGCGCCGACAGGCGCAACTGGTTGCGCAAAGCGAGCGTCGCCGAGGGCGACTCAAGCACGACGATGCCGTCCTGCGGGAACACCTCGGCAAGCGCACGTACCGCCGTGGAGGGGCTGATCGGGTCGGTGATCGGCACCGCATCGGGCTCCGCTCGCGGTAGCGGCGCGACGCGATCGGACTCCCCGACGGCGGCGGTCAAGGCGGCGAGTGTGAGCGCCGGGTCGGCCACGATCGCATCCCCCATCGGCGCGCGTGCGGCCTCGTCGGGGTCGCTCGTGATCGCCACCAGCTTCGTGCCATCGGCCAGCAGCGGTCCCGGCACGTTGGGGTAATAGGGGAACACCGAGGTGCCCACCGTCAAGACAAAGTCGTGGGCAGCCAACATTTCCCCGACAGGCAGCACAGCCGGAGGCAGGATGCCTTGGAAGAGCGGATGATCCTCAGGGAAGCCGATCCGTCCGCCGCCCGGGGCCGGTGTGGCGTATACCGCCAGGCGCTGGCGCTCGGCCAGGCCGATCGCCGCCTCCCAGCCGCCGGAGGCGTCGATCTCCGGGCCGGCCACGAGGGCTGGGCGCTCCGCCTTGCTCAACAGCTCGGCGAGCCGGGCGATCGCCTCGGGGCCAGGTTGGGTGGCGCCCGTGACAGTGCGCGCAGTCTGGTGAGCGACGGCGCCCTCATCCACCTCCGCGCCCCAATCATCCATCGGGATAGACAGAAACGAAGGCCCCCGCGGAGGCAGCCTCGCCACGTGAATCGCCCGCGCCAGAGCGTGCGGCACGTCCTCGGCGCGCGGAGGCTCATAGCTCCACTTGACCAACGGGTGCACCATGCGAGTCGCGTCCCTGTTGGTGAGGTTGGCCTGCAAAGTCATCAAAGAGCGGTACTGCTGGCCCGCGGTGACCACGAGCGGGCTCTTGTTGGCCTGGGCGTTGAATATGGCCCCCATCGCATTGCCCACGCCCGGGGCGGTGTGCAGGTTCACCAGCGTGGGGCGCCCGCTTGCCTGGGCGTAGCCGTCGGCGAGTCCAACCACAGTCGCCTCCTGCAGGCCAAGCACGTACTTGAAGTCAGCCGGGAACTCGGTCAGCATCGGCAGCTCGGTCGAGCCGGGGTTGCCGAACACTGTGGTCATCGAGCGTTCGCGCAGTAGCTCGAACACGGCCTCTCTAACTGTCCTCACGCCACACGTCTCCTCGGTGGTTGGATGCCCTCAAGAGCCTCACTCCCGCAACTTGCCGCCTGGAATGAAGGAGGTTCTTAGGCGCCGCACAATACCCCCAAGCGCATCGTTGCAGACGCCCGTTTGTTCAGGGGGCGAAGTGTGCAGGCGCAACCGAGCCGGACGTGGGAGCTTCATTGCACCGCCCCGGCACGCCAATCGCCCTTTGTACCTTGTCGTGGAGGCCGGATTTTGAACAGACTCAGCGCACGCATCCATCCGCTTGGCGGCGGTTCCTTGGCGGCTTTTGTGGCGCTCCTCACTGCGGCCGCGCTGCTCATGACGCCGCCCGCCGCAAATGCGCTTGCGGCGAGGAGCGCCGGCAAGCGCCAAGCGTCGTCGCAGGGAGCCGGATCGCTCTATCCCGCGCAGGCCCAGCGGCCCAGTCGAGTCGTGAAGCCAAGCGAATTCGCGCACAGCTCATCGAAGAAGCCCACCAAGAAGAAGCCCGGGTTGCGCGGCAACCCGGCGCGTGCCCTACTTGCCTACCAGGCGATGCAACAGAGCTTCTACATCCCCGGCACGGGCCTGTACGAGGGCGAACCTTATTCCTACCTGTGGCCTTTCTCGCAGGCTTTCGCGGCGACGATCAGTGTGGCCTCGATCTCTGGGCAGGCGGCAAGCCAGGCCAGTACCCACTCCCACGAAATCCAAGCGCGCCTGCTCGGACTGGGCAAGTATTGGGCCACCCCCTCGCCGGTCGCGGGCAAGGCCCCCACGGGCGAGCAACCCGAAGGCGAAGAAACCGGCGAAGGCTCCGAACCGGCCGAAGCGCCCGGCATCGCACCGCCCGCATTGCCTTCCTTCAACGGCGAGGTCGTGCCGCCCGGCGGCGCCAGCTACTACGACGACAATGAGTGGGTGGGGATCGAGCTGCTGCGCCTCTACAAACTGCGCCACGAAGCGGCCTCGCTGGAAAAGGCCGAGCAGATCATGTCCTTCGTGATGGCGGGCTGGGAGAACAACCCCAAGCTCGCCTGCCCCGGTGGAGTGCCGTTCTCCGATTCGCCCAGCAACACCGACCGCAACACCGTGACCGACGGTCCTGCAGCCGAGCTGGGCGCACAGCTGTTTCGTATCACCGGCAACCTCGCCTATCTGGGGTTCGCTCAGCAGGCCTACCAGTGGGTGCGTAACTGCCTGACCGAGTCGGGCGGGCTGTACGCCGACCACATCCGTCTGCACGGCGTGATCGACCCCACCGAGTGGAGCTACAACCAAGGTGCCATGATCGGCGCCGGAGTCCTGCTCTACCAGGCCACTGGCAACAGCGAATTTCTCTACCAGGCACGACAGACCGCCAAGGCAGCTTTGGCCTTCTTCACGCTCCCCCGACTGTTGAGCGAAAACCCGTTCTTCGCGTCGGTCTACTTCAGGAACATCCTGTACCTCGACGCGGTCACTCACGATCCTCCCGGGGCGAAGCTCGCGCAGAGCTATATCGACAGCGTGTGGGTCCACCAGCGCTTGACCGACAATCTGTTCGCATTCGGCTCGCCACCCTCCACACAACTGCTCTACCAGGCGGCGGTCACCCAGATCTACGCCTTGCTCTCGACGTCGCCCAGTACGTACTTCTGAGTCCAGCCGAGTAGGCTTGGGAGTGGATGAGCGTGGACACCCCCAATTTGATCACCGCCGAGGGCCTGGAGCAGCTCAACGCCGAGCTTGCGAATCTCGAGGGAGAGGGTCGTCGAGAGATCGCTGAGCGCATCAAAACGGCGCGCGAGTGGGGCGATTTGAAGGAGAACAGCGAGTATCACGACGCCAAGAACGACCAGGCGCACTTGGAGACGAAGATCGCGAAACTGCGCGAACGGATCTCAACTGCCGAAGTCGTCGAAGCCTCCGAGCCCACCGACGGGGCTGTCGGATTCGGTTCGACAGTGGTGGTTCGTGACGAGGGGGGCAAAGAGCGCAGCTGGCACATAGTCAGCTCGCATGACGCTTCCCCCTCAGAAGGGCGGCTGTCGGCGGACTCGCCGGTCGCCCGGGCCTTGCTCGGGCGTCGTGCCGGCGAGCGAGCCTCCGTTGTGCTCCCCAAGGGCGAGAGCGTCCTCGTCGTCGTAAGCGTCTCCTGAGAGTTCTCTGGCCACACGCTCGGGCACGATGGCTGGAGCGATCGCCGAGGCGAGCAGCGTGCCTGCGGCCTGCATGTTCAACAAAGCGCTGGCGCGGCGCGCGGCCACTTCCTCCTTGCGCCGATACAGCCGCTGGTCGGCCAATTGCATAACCGAAGCCGGGTCGCTGACCTCCGCCGGGATCTGGACGACCCCGTGGGAGGCCGTAATCGAGAAGCTGGGGCTGTGCTCGCAAAGGGCGGCCACCGAGGAGTGTACGAAGCTCTCGTTGGGCTGAGCGGAGACATCGAACAGCACGCAGAACTCGTCCCCGCCCATGCGGTAGGCCGTTCCGTGTGGTGCGACCACGTTCTGTAGGCGCTCGCTCAGGCGCACCAAAAGAGTGTCGCCTGCTGGGTGGCCGAAAGTGTCGTTGAAGACCTTGAAGCCGTCGAGGTCATACAGGACTAGTTCCCATGGTTCGCTTGCACCGGCCGTCTTGCACGCAAGTCGCAAATCGCTCATCAGCAGGCGCCGGTTACCCAAGCCCGTCAAAGGATCGGTGAGCGACAGGCGTCGCGAATGGTCAAGCAGGGCAAGGTTCTCGCGCAGCGTGATCAGCAGGTGCGCGCCGACGGCCAAAATCGTGGCCGCGGCCAAGATCAAGGCAGGCACGGTCAATTGAGGTCCCAGGTTGCCGTACACCAGCACCCCGAGCGCGGCGAGCAAAGCCAAAGCCGGCACCGACATCATCTGCCAGCTCTTAAGTGGACGTGGGCGCAGGCGCGCCGACGGGGTCCACGCGGCGATCGCAAGCAGGATCGCCGCCAACGGCCACAGGCATTCAAGCCAAGTGCCTGCCTGGTAGGAGTCGGTAGCGGTCTGATAGAGGTAGATCGAGTCGGCGACCCCGCTCACCAACATGCTCGCGGCGATCGGCAGCCACACATTGCTACCGCGCCAGCCCGTGATCGAAAGCGCGCCGACCGCGAACATCATCAGGAGCAAGTCCCCGATCGGGTAAGCCAAAGACACCACGATCGAGCTGTGCACGCCGGTCGCGTTGTGCAAGATCGGAGGAAGCACAAAGGCGGCGGCCACGCAAGCGGCGCCCAGCCCAGCGATCAGCCCGTCCAGCCACATGCTGAGGCGCAAGTCACGCAGGTGGCGTCGCGCGAGCAGGCCGAGCGCCACATAGAAGCAGGGGTACATCGTCAAAAACAGGACGTCCGCACCGGACACGCTGCCGCCCGCTTCGGCGCTGGTTCCTTCGATCAAAAACGAGTAATACAGTTCGCCCAAGCCCCACGACAACAGGCCCGCGCCCATCGTCAACCACGCCGCGCGCTCCTCGCGCACGAATACGCCCCGGGCCAGGACCACCAGGGCTGAGCCGAGCATCAAGACGTTGTAGATGCCGTCCTGGAAGAGCCCCTCGCCGCCGGGTCCGCCGAAACCGAAAACGGTGTGCAGGGCAAACACGCCAAGCCCCCCTATGAGGGCGGCGAGGACCAAGGTCGGGAGATTGAGTCTCAGGTGTGCGCGCATTGGGTTCGCGGGTCGCCATTTACATCGGCTCCCAGCGGCAAAACCCTGAATGTTCAGCGGGAGAACGCGATACGCAGACGTTGCACGAAGCGGGCCGGCGAGCGCTTGTACAGGCGAGCACCGAGCTTGAGCGTCCGTTTGCGCAGACGTCGGCGACGGCGCTCGATCAACTCGAGCAGATCCTCGCGGGCGCGCGAGTCCCCGCCAAAGACATCGGGGTGCTCCTCGGCGTAGACGCTCAACATCCACAGGTCGTGCTCTTCGCCAAGCAGATCTCCCAGGCGATCGGCCCGCCGAGTGGCTTTGCGGGCGCCCTTCGCGCGCTTGCCGCCAAGCATGTCCAATGCGTAGTAAAGGCTCTTCACACGCTTGCGCCAGTCGTGCATGGCTTGGTCGCTTGGCACATGTCCGCTATCAGCTTTGGCGTGGCGCCGGCCGTCCTTGACGTGGGCATAGCGCTTGCGTCCTTCTTTGTAGATGCGCTGAAGCCCTGGAACAAGGTCCTCGAAGTCGCGGTCAAGTAGCTCCCAGCGTGCCAGCTGCCGACGCATCGCTGCGATGTCCTCGAGCGCCTCCGCGCTGTTGGTCGGCTCGCCGCTCTGAGTCCGCTCGCGCTCCAAATGCGCGCCCAAAAAGTCGACTCCCGGTCGCGAGAGTGCCGCGGGGTCGCGCTCGGTGAGGCTCCTCAAGGTGTCCAGGCGCACCTGCGCGTCGCGCGCGCCGGCCAGGCGCCCGGCGGCGTCGCGCAGAGAGGAGTTCACACGCTTGAACTCAGGCTCGCCCAGCTCGTCGCGAAAGAGGCGTGCAAGCGCGCGCATCCGCTTGATCGCCTTGCGCGCCTCGTGCACCACATCTCGATCGCTTCCAATAGCCATTACACGCAACCCCACATTGGAGGCTATCGCCGCGACAATGCAATCCATGTCAAAGTTGCCGCAGGCCCGCTGGTGGACGGTGCGCCGCGCTCAGAACCGCAAGCCCTCAACCTATCGCTGCCCCTTCTGCGGACACCAGTTGCCGGCATTGAGCGAGCACATGCTGATGTTCCCCGAAGACGACAAAAGCAGACGCCGCCACGCCCACACCAAGTGCGTCTTGGCCGCCCGCGAACGCGGTCAGCTGATGTTGCGCGAGGACTGGCTTCGCACCCAGCCGCGGCCACCCTCGTGGTGGCGGCGGCTCTTGGGGCGCATCGACTGAATCGGTGCCTACACGCGTGCAGGCACCCAGTGAGACCCACCCGGACGCCTACACGCGGCGCGCCGGCACGCTCAATCAGCTGGGGTAAACGTGCACGTATTCGGGATCCACGCGCACGATCACCCGCTGTTCGCCCGGCTGGCGCAAGGGATAGGTCTCCGCTCCCATGTACTTCATCGCGAGTGCGTCGATGTGCTCATCGGCCCCATCTTGGGTGCGCTCGGCCACACGGCCGCGGATCGTCACGTACTCGTAGGGGTTCTCCAAGTTCTGCACGGTCAGGGTGACGCGCGGGTCGCGCTCCAGGTTGCGCGGCCAAGCCCTTCCTTCGGCCGTGTTCAAGACAGGCTGTCCGTCCTGCACGTCGACCCAGGCGGGGGCAGCGTGCACCGATCCGTCCTCTCGCAGGGTGGACACGGTTACAAAGTTCTTGCCCTTCAACAGCTCCTCGGCACGGCCTTCGATCGCTTGGCTCATCTGATTCCCCTTGCGGTTGAGAGTGGTGAGAAGAATCTACCCACAACTGGGGCTTCATTCCCGCGATTTATCCAGCCCACGCGCGCCGGTTGAGGTCGCGGTGCGGGGCGCAGGTTCAGAGACAGTACCCCGCGCTCACTATTCTCCGCTGCGCGCGGCGGCCGACGGGATCTGCCCGAGTGGGACCAGGCGCCCGTTATTGAGCTGGAAACGAACGGTCTTTTCGCCCCCACTCGGTTTGCTCAAGGGATCACCCGCTTTGTAGATCGGGTAGGAGAGCGTCACTTCGGTGTCGCCTTGGCTGACCACCTTCACGGTGGCACTCGGTTGGCTGGTGTCGGTCCCCAGGTAGTGTCCGTCCACGAAGAAGAAGGCCTGCTGGCCGTAACCGTCGCTGGAGCCGGTTCTCGTGCCCACCAGCACACGCAAGGTCTGGTTAGGTTGGTACTGGGAGGTTTCGTTTGGCGTGTAGCCGTGCGTCCTGACCACGGCAGCCGCGGCGTTCACGCCTTCGGCGCCCGTCGATTCTTTGGTGAAGGCGGGCGCGCTGCCTGTACGCGTCGCTTCCGCGCCCCCCGTTTCGTTCGTGCTCGTGCCGGTTTTCGTCTGCGTTGTAGTTGGGGGAGGGGATTGCGTCGTGCCCGTCGTCGTCTTCGGCTGGGTTGCGGCTTCGGAAGGTGTTGTGCTTGCCACGGACACCGTCTGGGTGCCGCCTGAGCCGCATCCGACGATCCCTACAACGGTCGCGGAGGTGGCGAGCACCATTGCCGCTTGGCCGGCCTTCGCTTGCACACGCCTCAGCCTGACGCCTTTCGGACGCTCGATCTCATGCTTGTTCATGGTTCCCCCTATTCGCCGTCGCGAGCAGCCATCCTCGCACTGGTACCCGCGTTGCGCGCCGATATACCGATAGGGGCTCCGGGCGGAGATCGTCCTGTTCCGTGAAGGGAGTCGGACGGGACGGGACGCACGAACCTTCTCTCCCAATAAATTATTAGTGGCTGCTAATATATCGTCACCGGATTAGTCCACGAGTAGGGAGCCCCACATGACAGCTACGCGCAGGAACTGGACCCTGGGAATCGTCTCGGTGGCGTTGTTCATGGTGGTGCTCGACAACCTCGTCGTCTCGGTCGCCCTGCCGAGCATCAGACGCGACTTCGGCTCCTCGATCCAGTCTTTGGAGTGGACCGTAAACGCCTACGTGCTCGCCTATGCCGTGCTCCTGCTCACAGGAGCTGCTTTGGGCGACCGGTTCGGACGCAAGCGAATGTTCCTGATCGGGCTCTCGGTGTTCACCCTCGCCTCGGCCGCCGCTGCCTTGGCGCCGACGAGCGACCTCTTGATCGCTGCACGGGCGATCCAAGGGGCGGGCGCCGCGATCGTCACGCCGCTCACGCTCACTTTGCTCGCAGACGCCTTCCCAGCCGAGCACCGTGGGATCGCCCTGGGGGTGTGGTCGGGCATATCGGGCACGGCTGTCGCGATCGGTCCGCTCGTCGGCGGCGCCGTCGTTCAGGGCATCTCTTGGCACTGGATCTTCTGGCTCAACGTCCCGATCGGCTTGGTCTTGCTGCCCGTCGCCTTGCGCCGTCTTGCGGAGTCGCGCGGTCCCTACGGCACGCTCGACTTGCCCGGCCTCCTGCTCGCGGGCGCCGGCGCTTTCGGCGTCGTGTTCGGCCTGGTGCGCTCCCAATCGCTCGGCTGGGGTGCCCCGGCGATCCTGATCTCCCTGATCGGCGGCGCCGCGCTGCTCGCCGCGTTCGTGCTCTGGGAGTTGCGCGCCCCCGAGCCGATGCTGCCGATGAGCTTCTTTGCCAAGCGCTCTTTCGCAGTCACAAACGTGGTCTCCCTGTCAATGTACTTCGGCATGTTCGGCTCGATTTTCTTTCTTTCCCAATACATGCAGAACGTGCTCGGAAACACCCCTCTGCAAGCAGGACTGAAGCTGCTCGTGTGGACCGGAGCCTCGATGATCGTCGCGCCTTTGGCCGGAATCTTCTCCGAGCGCTTCGGCTCGCGACCGTTCATGGTCGCCGGCTTGACCTTGCAGGCGATTGCGCTCGGCTGGCTGGCCGCAATGATCTCCACCCATCTGCCCTATACACACATGCTCATACCGTTCATCATGGCCGGTGCAGGCATGTCGCTCGTATTCGCCCCCTCAGCCAACGCAGTGCTCTCCTCGGTGCGCGTCGACCAGGCCGGTCAGGCCTCGGGCGCCAACAACGCGATCCGCGAGGTGGGTGGCGTGCTCGGCGTCGCTGTCCTGGCTTCGGTGTTCACAGGCTCCGGCGGCTACTCCTCGCCCCAGGCTTTCGTCGACGGCCTGATCCCGGCCATGTGGGTGGGTGTCGCTGTGCTCGGGGCCGGCGCTCTGATTGCCTTTCTGCTGCCGTTCCGCACACCACGCGCGGCTGAGGCCGCCACAGCGATTGCGGAGCGGGAGTCGAGTGGCTTGTCCGAGGGAGAGTCGTCTTTGGTCGAGGCGCCTGCGGCGGCTTTCGCGGGAGACCGGGGATGAGCGTCGATCCCTTGCACCGGAGTGATGCCTCGAGCGCGGGCGCCGGGGATGTAGATGCTGCCGACGAGGGTGCCCTACGCGTGCGCGCGGGGGGTGTCGCCGGGGGTGTCGATGCTGCCGACGAGGGTGCCCTGCGCGTGCGCGCGGGGGGTGTCGCCGGGGATGTCGATGCTGGAGGCGAGGGTGCTCTACCCGCGCGCGGGGGGGCTTCTCCGCGCAGGCGAGTGCCCGCCGCGGAGCGGCGCGAGGCCCTGATCGAGGCAGCGGTCCACGAGTTCGCCGTAAGCGGACTTCACGGCACTCCGGTGGACCGGATCGCAAGGCGTGTGGGTGTCGCCCAGCCGTACGTCTTCAGCTTGTTCGCCGGCAAGCGTGACCTGTTCCTGGCCGCGGTGGAGCACTGTTTCGACCGCTTCGCCGACACGTTCACTCACGCCGCCGCCGAGTATCGGGCCGGGCGGGCTCCCGAGGATTGTGAGGATGTCTTGATGGCGATGGGCGGCGCCTACAAGGACCTGCTCGCCACCGATCGTGCCTATCTGATGCTCCAGCACCAGGCCTATGCTGCCTGCGACGACGAGGTCGTGCGTGCTCGAGTGCGCCGGCGCTATGCCGAGCTGGTCGCCTTCGTCGGCGATCTCTCAGAAGCCGAGGCCGAGCGCTTGGACGATTTCTTCGGTCACGGTATGGCTTTGAACGTGGCCGCCGCCATGGGCGTCGCCGAGCTCTCGGTCGGCTGCTCATGGGTGCAGGCCGAGCTTTCAAGTCACGCCGACGCGGGCGGGGCCGTCGAGTAGCTCTTGTTGTTGGGCCGCCCGATGCAGCGGGTAGCATCAAACTGTGGCGACATCCGACCCAACGCAAGCGCCGCTCCAAAAGCGCAACCGTCGCGAGCTGGCGCGCACTGGTGTCCTCGTGGTCTTGGCCGTGCTGATGACTTTGTTTGCGGTGCTCAACCTCAAACAGGTAGAGGTCAACTGGATCTTCGGTAAGAGCTCCACGC
This sequence comes from Solirubrobacteraceae bacterium, assembly GCA_049588415.1. Taxonomy (GTDB): domain Bacteria; phylum Actinomycetota; class Thermoleophilia; order Solirubrobacterales; family Solirubrobacteraceae; genus Palsa-744. Next base: position 36,211 of record JBAVYU010000016.1, on the reverse strand, counting down.
CTCTGATTATCGTGATCGTGGTGTCTTTGCTCGTGGGCATCGTCTTGACCCATTTCGCGGAGATGCGCTACCGGCGCAAGGGCTGAGGCCCGCTCGGGCCTCCCGCTCTGCTCTGCGATCGTCGTCGGGACGGCGACGGTGCGGCTTTGAAGAGTTGCGTCGCTACTCGCTTTGCTTGGTGACGATGCGAGAGGCCTCCTCTGCGCCCAAGAACGGTGCCAAGACCACGTAGGCGAGATAGTCGGAGAGCTCCGGCAGCGCACCGGTGGCGCCATCGGTCGTCTGTGAGTAGATCGTGTGCCAGATCGCGCCCTCGATGCCCTCTCTGGCAAGTTGCGTGCGGGGCGGTCCGGGGGCGCCTGCCATCAGCCTGGCGGTCACTTCGCAAGCAAGATCGGCGCCCAGATCGACCGCGCGCTGACCCATCGCGAACACGCCCGTCGCGATCGTCTGGGCATAGGCCGGGCGCGCCGCGAAGTAGCGCATGAGGGCTTCCAAGGCCCGGCGTACCGCCGTTGGCCACGAGTTGGACGCAAGCGCGGGGTCGGAAACAATTTCTCGAACCTCCTCGCCGAGCATCTCGATCGCCGCCAAGAAGCATGCCTCCATGTCGTTGAATAGCCCAAAGAACGTATCGATCGAGACTCCTGCCTCGTCGGCTATCCGCATTGGCGTGAGGTTGCCATAGCCTTCCAAGGACGCCAGTTCCAAGGCGCTGCGCAGGACCTTCGCGCGCTCGTCCTCCTCGCCCAGGGCAGGCTTTCCGGACACGGCTCTCAGCCTCGTTCCAAGCGGATTTGGATCGCGCGTCCTGAATGTGAGCGTCCAGCTCAACATGTCCGGCACGAGCTCTTTCATCTCCTCCGTGCGCCCCTCGACCAGGCGCACGAAGGTGACGCGCCGCAAGCCGCCCACGATTGCCCGAACGATCGGCTCGGGCAACGCCTGTGCATCGGGCGCCTCGGCGAAGCTGGCCGCCAAGCGCTGCTCGAACACAGCCAGAGTTCTGGTCAGCCGCTCCCAGCCTGGAGGTCCGGCCGAAGGCGCGTCGACCAGCATCAGGCGAGCGCCCTTGGGGTTGCCTTGGACCACCTCCGCGAACTTCTCCAATGCCGCTCCCAGGCGCTCTTCGAGTGGTCCTTCGGTCGCGCTGTAGCCCATCGCGATCCGGTCCATCGCTCTGCTCGCGATCAAGTCGAGCGTGGCCAAGAAGCATTCCTGCTTGTTGGCAAACTGCTCGTAGAAGGCTCGCCTCGACACACCCGCCAAGCTCACGACCTGCTTGACGCTTGTGCGTCCGTAGCCATTCGTGGCTACAGCCTCGATCATCGCCCCATACATGCGCAGCCTCTGGTTGGCGGCCACCTCGTCCGGGTCCATCTGATGGGGGCCCCGCGGTAGCCGCTTGTACAGCGGCGCCATCGTGCCTGCCTCAGACTGCTTAGCGGTCGGTGTTGAGGCGGCAGAGCCGTCGTCGGCCGAGGCTGGAGCCGCGTCCGAGTGAGCCCGAGGAGGGCCGGTACGCGGGGGAGCGTCGGCACGCGTCAAAGGCTGATCGCCTGCCCGAATCAGCGAGGGCCGATCGTGTGTGGACGACGCGCCACCACCACCCACCGATGCCTGCACGGATGGATTACGCCGACGTGCCAGAGCACCGCCGCCGAGGTTGTTTCCACCCTCCTTCACCGCGTTCTATCTCCTCGAATACTTATATCCCCTCGACTATCAAGGAGTCTTGAAAACAATATCATTCCATGTCAGAGATTTATTGTCTACGTACAGTTAGGGCGCTCAGGCTACGACACAGCGGCTCAATCGCGCTGTCTCGCCGCCCAGTTCGCCCCGCATAGGGCCTCAATGCAACAGCACCCTGAGCACCAGGATCCCCAAGCCCAAGGTCGTGCCGGCCGAAACATCGAAGGCGAGCTCGATCGGCTTGGCTTTCGAGCGGACCCCGGCCGCCAGCTCGAAAACGATCAGACTCGCCACGACCGCCCAAACGCCGGCCGTCACCGCTGTCGTCTGGGGTGCTCCCACCGCCCACGCCACGAGTAGGGCCAGCAGAGGGAGCCCCGCCCCTCTGACGATCGACCAGTCCTGGACGAAGGTGTGCCACAGCTCCACCGAGCTCACACGTCGCTGCTCGGCGAGGCGCAAACCAAGCACGTCCGCGTAGGCGTGCGCGAACCAGTACAAGGTCATCGCGATCGCGGTCGAGCCGACCGTCTCCGGATAGGTGTCCTTCAGGCCGCTCTCGGCTGCCAACAGCGCCCCCACCGTGATCAACCCGTAGACGACTCCCGCGGGGTAGCGCTCGGGCACGACCCAATCGGCGATCCTGTAGGTCCAACTCGGCTTGGCATCCCCCTCCAGCGCCTTGGTAGGTTCCCGCAGCTCGGGGGTCGGCTCGTGGGATTGTGCTCGCACCATTGCTCGACTCCGCTTCGTCGAAGTCCACGCGATGGTATCGACGGAAGGGCAAGGGTCATTCTCGCTCGGCTCTAAGCGGTTTCTCACCGCTCGATGACCGTCCGTTTAGGGAGCAAGCGGAGTCTCCACCGTATGTTCCCCGCTGGCCGGGTCGCCTCGGCGTGATCGACAATATCGCCGCGGTCCCCGGCCCTGACTCTTCGGGCGTTGAGGCCTTGGAGGTGTCTGCCCGCCGCTGGGCTTGGAGCGCCTCTACGTGGCGATGGCTCGCGCTTGGCTCCGTCCTGGTGCTCGCCTGCGCCACGCGTCTGTGGAAGGTCCAAGACGTGCCCGGCAACGTCTTCTACGACGCGGCCGTGCGCAGCATGGGCTCCTCCTGGCACAACTTCTTCTTCGGCGCTTTGGAGCCCAGTGGGACTGTCTCGATCGACAAGCCGCCGGTCGATCTATGGCTGCAAGTTGCAAGCACCCGCGTCTTCGGCTTCGGCCTGCTCGGCCTGCACCTGCCCGAGGCCCTTGGGGGCGTCCTCGCCTGCGGGCTGCTTCTCGGAGCTTTGTGGTGCCCTTTCGGCTATGCCGTGGCTTTCCCAGCCGCGCTTGTCCTTGCCGTACTCCCGGCGTCGGTGCTGACCGCGCGCAGCGACACGATGGACTCGGTCTTGGCGGCATTGGAGGTGATTGCCCTGTGGCTCTCCTGGCAAGCGCTCCAGAGCGGGCGCCTGCGCTGGTCTGTGGCCGCCGCTGTGGTCATGGGAGTCGCCTTCAACGTCAAGCTTGCGGAGATGCTCGTCGCCGCACCCGCTTTTGCCCTGCTGTGGCTGTGGGCTGCCGCCCCAGGCGCGCGTATCCGTGCCGCTCTGGCTACGGGCGCAACATTCCTGGTCGTGGCCTGCTCGTGGACCGCGATCGCATCCGTGACGCCCTTGAACCACAGACCATTCCCGATCGGCTCCTCCAACGGGAGCATCTGGCACGTGACGCTCGTCTACAACGGCCTCAATCGGCTCTCCAGCCAGGGCGCCACCGGCAGAGTCGAAGGCGGCGCCGGCCCACTTCGACTCTTCAGCGCCGGCCCGCTCCAGTATTGGACCTTGATCGGGATCGCCCTGCTTGCCACCTGCCTACTTACCTCGTGGGCGCTCGCCGCGATCCTCTCCCAAGACGGGATGCCGGCTCTGCGAGCGGCCTTCGCCCGGCCTTCTGGACGGTTCGCTGCTGGGATCTTGGTGTGGTTCCTCACGGGCCTCGTCGCCTTCAGCGCGATGGAACGCCTCCAACCGCGCTACCTCGAGGCGTTCGCGCCGGCGGTGTGCGCCATGCTCGGACTGTCGGTGGGCGTTCTCTGGAGAGGCGGTCTCGGTCGCGGCGGTGTTGGAAGAGGCAGGTCGGGGAGTGGCGGGTCAGGACGAGGCGAAGCCTCGACGGACCGAGCGGGCCGCCGAATTGCGCTCCGTGGCGCCTTGGTCTGTCTCGGGGCGGGCCTCCTGGCCGTCTCCTTCAACAAGGACGCCTACATCGTCGACCGCGCACGCAGCGACTCCCTCTTGACAGACTTCAGTACGCCCGCGCTCAGCCGGTATCTGCGAGCGCATCGCACTGGCGCTCGCTACGAGGTGGCCAGCGCCAATGTGAACGACACGATCGGCATCGTCGCGCGTGACGGCCTGCCTGTCCTGGTGCTCAACAGCGTGGACGGATCCTTGACGAGAACTGCGCAGCTGCGGGCCGACGTGGCATCGGGTCTGATGCGCTTCTACTTCGCCACCTCTCACACCTGTCACAAGGGACGCCACTGTGCCGGTAATCAAGTGTGGGCCTATGCCCACAGCTTCCCAGTGGCCGGTCAGCCAGGTCTGCGGCGTTTCATGCGGCCCTGAACCGATACGTCTCCAGCGGCGAATTGACCTGCTCGCGCAGGCCGCTTTCACCCGAGCTCGAAGCAGAGCCGACGAGGGGACTCGAACCCCTGACCCCCTCCTTACCATGGAGGTGCTCTACCAGCTGAGCTACGTCGGCGCGTCTGGCGCAATGCTAGCGGGCGGGTCTCATTACCTCTACGCTTCTCATTCGCTTCGCGGGCTTTCACGGGACTGTCCCGGCGCAGGCACACACAGCGGGAGAACGGCCATCCACATCGATCCGTACATCGTTTTGGGCAGCGCGATCATCGGCTTCCTTGTCGGCATGACGGGGGCCGGGGGCGGCGCCTTGATGACACCCATGTTGATTCTCCTGTTCGGGGTCCAGCCCGCGGCCGCGATCTCCTCCGATCTGGTGGCCGCCGTGGTGATGCGTCCGATCGGCGCGGCCGTGCACCTGCGCCGCGGCACCGTCAACCTGCGTCTCGTGGGCTGGATGGTGCTCGGCTCGGCGCCTATGGCCTTCCTCGGCGCCTATCTCCTGCACCTGATGGGTAACGCCAAGGCGGCCCAAAACAACATCGAGGTGGCGCTCGGAATCGCGCTTCTGGTTGGCGCCACCGCGATGGTCTTGCGCTATGTACTCGACCGGCGTGGCGGTTCGCAGCGAACCTCCACCGTCCACGAGATCGTTCCCCGGCCTGTGCCCACTGTGGCGATCGGGATGGTCGGGGGAATCATCGTCGGCATGACCTCGGTCGGCTCTGGCTCCCTGATGATCATCATGCTCTTGTTTCTATATCCCTTGCTCAGCGCCGGCCAGCTGGTGGGCACCGACCTGACCCAGGCCGTGCCGCTGACCTTGGCTGCCGCTTTGGGTGCGCTTGTATTCGGGCACGTCGTGTTCGGTGTCACCGCCTCTTTGATCTTGGGGAGCGTGCCCGCCGTGTTCGTCGGCTCGCTCGTCTCCTCCAGCGCCCCCGACCGCTATGTGAGGCCGATGATCACCTTCGTAGTCGCCGCCTCGGGGCTCAAGTACGTAGGCGTCGGAACGACCGCGCTCGGGTGGATTCTGTGCGCGATGCTGTTGCTCGGCGCCTCTGCCTGGCTGCTCTACGTCCGTCCCGCCCAGCGCGCGGCCGCGCTGGAGGAGCTCACGGATGAGGAGGATTTGGAGGGACCGGCGGTCGAGCCCGTTGGCGTCGATTGAGCCAGCTGCTCATAGGTCACCGCCGCGCGGTTGGAGGCTGTGCGCTTGAGCACCCACTCCAAGGCAAGCATGTGCCTTGGGTCGTCCAAATCGGAGGGATGCAGGTCCAAGCGAAGCGTTGAGCCCGACAGGAGCGCGCCGGCACGCAGCAATACGGGCGAAAGCGCCTTTCGCACCCGGCCCGCGCTCGACAGCGCGATCGGCGGTCCGAGCAGGTCGCGCCGCGCGTTTTCGGCCTGCTCGGTGTCCGCGAGACGCACAGCAGCCGGGTGTGCCCTGTGCAACCCCAGCAGAGCCGTCCACCACGCGAAGCGCTCCCTCAAAGTCTCGCGCAGGGCAGGGGTGTAGGCGTAGCCTGGAGCCACGAAGCCGCGCGGCTCGAGTCCAGCCAACTTCAGCACCCGCCGTCCGGCGTCCACAGCGCGCCTCGTCTCCACGGGATCGAGGCCCACGAACTCGGTTTCGCGGTCCGCGCCGAAAACGCGGGCAAGGCCACCCATACCGTCGATCCGACCCCTCCAAGCACCGGCCTTTCGTGGACGCAGATGCTGGAAGCCGTGCTGGGCGATCGCGTCGCCACGACGCTCGCGCTCGATCAGCCACTCCACCATCTCCGGCGAGCGCTCGGCCAGCGGATGCAGGTCGCGAGCCGGAATCACCAGCAGTGTGACCTGGTCCACGCCATGGTCGTCGAGCCAGTCGCGGATCAGGGCGCAGCGCTCAAACGTCGCCGGCTCGATGTCGTGCAGGGCCACGGCAAGCGTGTGACGCAGGCCGGCCGTGTGCCCCCCGCCGGTCATGCGACCAGACGATCCACGTCCAGCGAATCTCGCGCGTTGTTCCCGAGCGCGCGCCTGTAGCCGCCGGCCAGGCGTTCTAGCGCTCGACCCCAGGTGCGCTCCCGAGCTGCGCTCAGCCCGGCCTTGGCGAGACGCTCGCGCAGTAGGGGAGAGGTCGCCAGCTCGAGCAACCCATCGGCCAGCTGGGTGGGATCGGCCGCGCGCAAAAGACCGCTTACCCGGTCCTCCACCAGCGTGAGCGGCCCGCCCGCGGCTACCGCCAGCACAGGTAGACCCGAGGCCTGTGCCTCCAGGATGACCTGCCCAAAGGTGTCGGTCGAGCTGGGGAACACGAACGCATCGGCCGACGCATATGCCCGAGCCAGCTCCGCGCCCTTCAGCCAGCCCAAGAAAGTGGCGTCCGCGCCGACGCGTTCGCGCACCCGCTCCTGCTCGGGGCCGCCGCCGGCCAGCAGCAGATGCAGTCTCGGGTCGCGCGTCTTGGCCTTCAGGAAGGCCTCCACCAGCAGCTCGGCGCCCTTCTCGTGGGTGATCCTGCCGGCGTAGAGCACATATATGGACGAGCATGCGCGACCGTCCGCGACGGCCGTATTCCCTTCGCGAGATGCCAGGAAGGATCCAGGGCAAGCCACCCCCTCCCCCCAAACCCTTCGCAGCTCGTTGCTGCGCAAGGCAGGGTCAAAGCGAGCGGTGTCCACTCCGCGGTCCCAGCGCACGATCTTCTCCGCTGCCATCCCGATCGAGGTCAGTCCTTCATCGGAAGCATGGCTCGGGGAAAGCACCAGGTCGCAGGCGTTGTAGAAGGTCGCGACCGCCATCGCCATAGCGTCCGCCAGGCCTTGGCTTTGGGAGCGCAGCTTCGCGTAGGCGGTCAGCTCGGTGTGATAGCTGCCGATCAACGGCAGTCCCAAAGCGCGTGCCAGCAGGGCCCCCGCGACTCCGACCGGACCCGGAGAGCACACGTGCAGGGCGTCGAAGTCCCCTTCGGTCAGCGTTTGGGCCGCGGCCGCCAGGCTCGGCACGCCGATCGTCAGGCCCGGGTAGTGCGGCACCTCCAGCTCGAGGACCGCTGGCAGGCGCCGATCCACGTCGGGGTCGGTCGCCACCACCTCCACTTCAAAGCCCGGCACGCCGCGCCCGCGGATCTCCGCGATCGTGCGGCTCACCCCATGCGTCGAGCCGATACCGTCGGCCAGGATCGCGACGCGCGGCATTTCATCCTCGGCGCTTGTCGCGTAACGAGCGAGCTTGGCCTGCTCTTTACCCAGGAACGCCGTCGCCGGGGCGTAGGGGATCGCCGCGATACAGCTCTCGAACAGTCCCGCCGCGGCCGTGCCCAGCGCGTGCTCCTCGGTGGCGCCCAGCCTGTGCGCGTCGGCCGCGTCCAGCCTGTGCGCGTTGCGGGTGGGCGCCCCAATCGCACAAACGGCCGCTTCGACTGCCTCGCGCAACTTGCGCTCATGCAGTCTGCAGGCCTTGCGGTAGAGATCCGAGTGGCTGAAGCCGTCCTCCTGCATGTAGGCGATCAGTCCTCGCTCGTCGAGATGGTCCAGCTCGACCGCGGCCAGCCACGCCCTCAGCAGGCAGCGCGCGTCGGCCGGCGCCAGGTCGGCGCCGGTTCCACCTTCGCGCGCGTCGCCCTCTTTGAGCAGACGCTGGACCATCGTCATCACGCGTCTGGGGTCCGGTCGCGAAGGGTCGCCATCGTGCTCGTCACGGCCCAGCGAGCGGGCGGCCAGGGCGATAGCGGCGTGAGCCCACTTGGCCGCGCTTCCTTGCTTGCCTTTGGGGGACACATTCCCCGCTCGCATGTGCGCCAAGAACTCCTCGGGCGTGTCGGCCGTGGGGGCTTCGGTCCAGGTGCGCCCGATGTCAACCCCCGCGTGATCGTCGCTGCCGCCGATGCCGGTGCCGTCGAGCGTAGCCACGTACATCGCGGCCGGCCTGTTCAGCTCCTTCGCGCGCGCGCCGTTGCGCGTCTCCCAGATCTCGAACAGCTCGGCCAAGCGGCGCCTGTGGCGGGCGGTAAGTGGCGCGCCGACCGCGTAGTAGGGGTGGGCCAGAGCGCAAGCGATCTCCCGGTCGTACAGGTACATCGCGCACAGCTCCACATCTCCGTTGTTGGCCTGTAGCCATTCGTGGTCCTCAGGCGTTATCCCGTAACAGAGCACGTGTACCGCCTGGGGCTCGCCCCTGAAGTGGGCGGTCAACTCCTCGGAGACGAACACGTCCGGCTCCTCCGCGATCTCCAACACCCCGTCGATCGTGTCGTGATCGGTGATCGTCACGAAGTCCATGCCCCTGCGCTTGGCCAGCTCGTAGACCTCCTCGGGGGGCGTCGCGCACTCCGGCAGGCCGAGCGCGCGTTGAACGCCGAGCTTTGACACCTCGGAGGCTGTGGAGTGACAGTGCATATCGACCCGTGTGGTCGAGCTTCCCATTTCGGATCCTCTCGGTATTTTCTCGTATGACTAAGAGGTTCTCCCTGCAAATGGCCGACTTTGTGACCAGTCGGGAATCATTGTGTAAAGGGATGGTGAACCCCTAAGCCGCTCAAAGCTAGGCAATCCGAGCAAAGGCGCGCAAAGGCTTGGCGGTCGCTATTTGGCCGTCCATGGGACATCTACGCCCAAAAAATGAGAGTTGCCTTAGCTGACGCGCTTCGTCTTCGATCTCCCATATGCTCTCGCCGCGATGCTCCCGTTCCTAGCGGCACCGCTGGCCTCTGACCTCACCTACTTCCAGGCGATCGTCCTTGGAGTGCTGCAAGGCGTGACCGAGCTGTTCCCGATCTCAAGCCTCGGCCACACCGTCCTGTTCCCGACCCTGTTTGGCTGGAACAAACTCGTGGACGCTCAGTCCGAATCGGAGTCTTTCTGGCTGGCGTTTGTGGTGATGCTTCACGTCGGCTCGGCGATCGGCCTTCTGATCTATTACTGGAGCACATGGGTTGAAATCGTCAAGGCGTTCTTCGTCACCCTCGGCAAGCGTCGCGCCGAGACACCGAATGAGCGTCTGGCCTGGCTGATCATCGTCGCCTCGATTCCCGCCGGGATTATCGGTCTGGCGCTCGAGAAACAGTTGCGCACGCTGACCGCCAAGCCTGAAGTGGCGGCGATCTTCCTGATGATCAATGGCTTGATCCTGTTCGCCGCCGAGCGCTATCGCCGCCGTGCGCAGGTGCGCGAACTGGCCGTGCGGGAGGGCCTGAACCCGGAGGGTGGCCGCGAGCTTGTCTCGCTCGAGTACCGTGAGGCCGCCGTGGTTGGCTTGGCCCAGTCCACCGCGCTTGTCGCCGGGATCAGCCGCGACGGCGTCACGATGGGTACCGGCTTGGCCCGTGGCCTCGACCACTCTGACGCCGCCCGCTTCGCCTTCCTGCTGGCCACGCCGATCATCCTCGCCGCCGGCCTGTTCAAGCTCCCCGACCTGCTCGGCCACCTCGGCAACGGCATCCGCGGGCAGGCGCTGGTGGGCTGCATCTCGGCGGCCATCACCGCCGTCTTCACCGTCGCTTTCCTGGTGCGCTGGTTCAAGACCAGAACCCTGATCCCGTTCGCGATCTACTGTCTCGTGTTCGGTGGGTTCATGGTCGTTTATACCTTGGCTTGAGCCGCGTCTCCCGCGGCCGGTTGCGGCCGACGTTGGTGCCGCACGCTCGTGGGAAAAGGCTTGCTCCGGCGCGTCCTGGCACCCGCGTGCACCATGATGGTTCTGCGATGACTCCGCCCAAGACCCCCGCCAAGATGTTCGAGACGCGCAGCCAGGCGTGGAGCGAAGCCGGCTTGCTCAACCAGGTCAGCCCAGGCGCGGTCAAGCGTGCGCGCTGGGAGGCATTTCTGCTTGTACCCCTGTTCGTAGGCGTGGTCGTGCTCTACGAATACCGCTACAGCCTGCTCGGTCTGGACAAGCACGGCCATGGCGATCTGGAATGGCTGAGGACGCCCGTCAACTTCGTGACGGTCGTCGTCCTCATGATTCTCGGCTGGGCGATCGCACGCGACGTCGGCCGCGCCTTCGGGCCGGCCCTGTTCCGTCGCATGGACCCGGCCGCGGCCGGAACGGTGGGCTTCGTGATTCGTCTGCTGACCGTCGCGGTAGCCTTCGTCGTCGCATTGGGGATCGCGGGCGTCAACCCGCGCACACTCGCACTTGGCGGGGCCTTCACCGCGGTGATCCTGGGTCTCGCCGCCCAACAGACCTTGGGCAACATGTTCGCCGGTACCGTCCTGCTCAGTGCACGCCCCTTCAGAGTGGGCGACCAAGTACGTTTGCAAGGGGGACCACTGGCTGGCCAGGTCGAAGGTACTGTCAGCTCGCTCGGCTTGCTCTACACCACTTTCGCCACCGAGGAGGGGCCGATCATGGTGCCCAACAGCCTCGTGCTCAACGTGGCGGTGCTCCCGCGCGGGCGCCGCTACGACGGGGGCAGCTGAACCTCGCGGTGCTCCTGCGCTGCCGTCACTGTAAAGGGCGCGGCTGAACCCGGTAGCGCAAGAACAGGTGCGAATCGTGCTCGTAGAGGCTCACCAACTCGAGCGAGATCGGTGGGTCGAGCTCAGGGCCGCTGAGGATCCTCAAGGTCTCGCCGGTGGCGTCGCCGCTCGCGAGCAGCGGAGACAGAGACAGGAACAGCTCGTCGACAAGCCCCTCCTGGAGGAGTTGGGCGCACAGGTGTGGGCCTCCCTCGCACAGCAGGGTGCGAATGCCGTGGTCCTCACGCAACTGGCCCATCGCGCCGGACAGGTCGAGCACGCCGTCGCGCATCGCGCGGACATACTCGATTTTGGCCCTGCAGCCTTGAGGTAGGCTGGCCTGCGAGGCGGTCAAGATCGCCACGCGCGCCTGAGGGTCCGCGAGTAGGGGTATCTCCTCGTCCAATGCCAAGCGGCCCGAGACGATGCAGGCCAGCGGTTCCTCGGCCAAGCCGCGCTCACGGCGAGCGGCTCTGCGGCCGTCGTCGCGTACGAGTCGTCTGTAGCGCTCTGCACGCACGGTGCCGGCGCCGGCCATGACTCCGTCCACGACTGTGCGCAAGCCCAGAAATAGTGCTTTGTCGGCCTGCCCACCGATCCCACCCGAGCGTCCGCTCAGGGTGGCGCGGCCATCGGTGGTACTGACCATGTTGAGAAGCACGTATGGGCGCGACGAAGGACCGGCGGCGGCGCGCTCGGCAAGGTCGAGCCCGTCGACGAGCTTTTCGACCTGGACCGGTTCGCCGGGCGGGAGCAATCGCTTCAGTTGGTCCTGCGAGTTAGTGGGCATATACCACTTGCTAACACATACGCATATCGACCTGCTACGGTCGTGCGGTCTGGCCGGCAAAAAAACCCGGCGAAAAGTAGTGCAAGCTCTCGCAGGTCGAAGCTCTAGAAGCATCCTCCGCGTAGCAGCACGCACATATCGTGGAGGAAATCACATGCCTACTGGCACCGTGAAGTGGTTCAGCGACGACAAGGGGTTCGGCTTCATCACCCCCGATGATGGCGACAAGGACCTGTTCGTGCACCACACAGGGATCAACGGCGAAGGTTATCGCTCGCTCCAAGAGGGCACCAAGGTGTCCTACGACGCGGAGCAGGGTGACAAGGGTCCCAAGGCCGTAAACGTAACGACAATCTGAGTCGCTGAAGTAGGAAGGGTCCACCTGAGTGGGCATCCGGGCTGATCCCGTCGCGGAGGAGCGTCCATGACGGGATACGCCCATAGCGGCGAGCGCGTCATCGGGGCCCCACGGGGTCCAGCCGGCATCCGGGCGCGCGAGAAGCCGCTGTCGGGATCGGACGCACGGCCAAGACGCATCGAAGTGGTATTGGGGATCGGTGCTCTGGTGGCGATTCTCGCCTGTGCGCTGCTGGTGGTGCTGGCCGCCGCCGACCGTCCCAGCATTCTTGCTGCAACCACCACGCCGCACTTCTTTCCGCACTGGATGGCGGGTCCCTTGGGTGGTCTGTGGCCATCGCTGACGCGTTCCACCAAGGCGCTCCGATATCTGTTCAGCGGAGCGATCGCCGTCATGTATATGAGCTATCTGGTGGGGCTCAAGTATGTGCCGCGTCTGTCTGCACGCTGGGCCATAGGGGCTGTGATCGGGGCGCACTTGATCATGTTCTCGGCGCCCCCTCTGGCGCTGACCGACATCTTCAACTATGTCAACTACGGGCGCATGGAGATCGTTCACCACCTGAACCCTTATACGACGGTTCCCGTGCTCGAGCCCCACAGCGACCCGAGCTATGCCCTGAGCAACTGGCACCAGCTGCTCAGTCCCTACGGGCCGGTGTTCACCTTGATGACATTCGCGGTGGTTCCGCTTGGTGTGGCGGCCTCGTTTTGGACGCTCAAGGGCCTGTTGATGTTGGCGAACCTGGGAATCGTTTTTCTGGTGTGGCGCTCGGCGCGCTTGCTCGGCCGCGATCCGGTCGCCGCGATCGTGCTCGTCGGGCTGAACCCGATCGTCTTGATCTGGGGCCTTGGCGGCGACCACAACGACTTCCTGATGATGTTCTTCGTGATGCTCGGCTTCTACCTGCTGTTGCGCGCAGGCACGATGCCCGGGGCGCTACGCAACAAGGTCGAACAGGCCGAAGCGGCACTGTGGTCGCCCGCTCTGCTCGGCGCCGGGGCCGCGTTCGTGGTGGCGGTGGCGATCAAGGCGTCGGCCGGCATCCTCTTGCCGGCGGTCCTGGCCGCGCTGCTGCGCAGGCGGCGGGATCTGATGCAGGTAGTCGTCGGGATGGCCATCAGCGCCGTCGTGCTCGGCGTGTGCAGCGTGGCGGCGTTCGGCCCCCACTTCCCCGATCTGGCCACGCAGGGACGCCTGGTGACGATGGTGAGCATGCCCAACCTGCTCGGATTGGCGCTCGGCCTCGGCGGGGAGACCGAATCGCTGCGGGTTGTGCTCAGCGGTGTGCTCCTGGCCTGCGTGGCGGCCTGCTCGGTGCTCGCCTGGCGCCGGCGCGAGTCCCTGACTTGGGCGGGCTGGGCGTCGATTGCCCTGCTGGTCACACTCGCTTGGGTACTGCCGTGGTACGTGCTGTGGGTGCTGCCGCTTGCTGCGCTCTCGACTTCGCACCGCCTGCGCACCGCTGCGCTGCTGCTGGGCGTGTATTTCATCATCGCCTGGGCGCCGGTCACCGGCTATGCCTTCAACGCGATCGGCTTCCATCCTGAAAAGACCGCGCTCGGACGCCTGCACCAGCGCTACGTCAAGGAACTTCTCTACTGATGGCGGTGCGCACGCCCAAGACCTCCGACGAGGAGCTCCTGGGCGCTGAGCATGCGGTCCTGGAAAGCGTCCATACCGACGAGGAGCGCCTGGAGCGGATGCGCAAGGAGATGGGGGAGGGGTTCGCGGCTTTGGCTCACATCGGGCGCGGCGTGTCCCTGTTCGGCTCGGCGCGCACCGCGCCCGAGGACCCCGGCTACGAGCAGGCGCGCGAGGTTGCGCGAATGCTCGGCCAGGCGGGATTCGCGATCATCACCGGCGGCGGTCCAGGGGTGATGCAGGCCGCCAATCAAGGGGCCCGGGACGTGGGGGCGACATCGGTCGGTCTGAATATCCAGCTGCCTTTCGAGCAGCGCTTCAACCCCTATGTGGATATCTCCTTGCGTTTCCACTATTTCTTCACGCGCAAGGTCATGTTCGTGCGCTATTCGTGCGCCTTCGTGGTCATGCCTGGCGGCTACGGCACGATGGACGAGCTGTTCGAGGCGCTGACCTTGATCCAGACCGGCAAGATCCTGCACTTTCCCGTCGTGCTGCTGGGCAACCATTACTGGAACGGGCTGCTCGATTGGCTGCGTTCGACGATGCTCGCCGAGGGCAAGATCTCGCCCGGGGACATCGATCTGATCCAGATCGCCGATACACCTGAGCAGGCCGTCGCGATCGTCGAGCGCGCCGCCGCACGTCAAGGCCGAGGCTGACGCCTGAGGCTGACGCCTGAGGCTGACGCGTAGGGCCTTCTCCGGAGTGACGTCCGAATGGTGGGGCCGGCCGGGGTTCTTATTTGTGCAAAGGGGCGACTCGCGCGCGGGCGCGGCCTTCTTTAAAGACAAAGCCAGGTTAGTTGGCTATGCGCGCGCAGGCACCTCAAATGGCGATACTCAGGCCGCCCCGGGAGGTCCGCTGATACGGCTCTCGCCGTCGGGCATTTTGCCGTCGCGTCCGACATAGCCGTCCTTGCCGCCGGCACACAGGTAGACCGCGTCGCCCTCGCCCACGTTGCGCACCTTGCGCAGAGTGGTGGCGTCCACCCGCGCCGAGCCTCCCTCGGATATGCGGTGGGTGGAGCCGTCGCCGAACTCCATCTCGATCGTGCCCTTGTGCACGAAGTAGAGCTCCTCCTGCACATCGTGGTAGTGGCTACCGGTTTCATAGCCGGATGGCATCGAGATCACGTTGACGCCGAATGCGGTCACGCCCAAGCCCTTGCGCAGCTTGCGAAAGCCGTAGCCCTCACCGAGGGCGTCGAGGTCGGGAGCGACGGCATAGCCCTTGCCGGTGCTCACCTGGGGGTACTCGGATGCCTCCATGTCGATCTCCTTCTCAGTGATCTGCGACGTGTCCGCCCTCGGGTGAGAGCGGCCTGTTCTCATTGGCCCAGCGAACCAGCCCGCCCCGCATCGACATGGCTATATAGCCGGACGCTCTGAACGCTTGGGCTGCCATGTCTGAGCGCGAGCCCACGCGACAGTAGAAGACGACAGGGAGCTCCCGGTCGATCTCCGCTGCGCGCGAGGTGAGCTCCACCATCGGTATGTGGCGCGTATCGGCGATGTGGCCGGCTTCGCGCTCATAAGGCTCGCGCACGTCCACCACCTGCACCTGCTCGCCACGCTCAAGCAAATCGACGAGCTGCGCCGGATCGATGTCGGTCTGAGGGCTGCTCATCGGAGCATGAGACTAGCGTGACGACTAGGATCAAACGATGCAAGAGACCCTCACCGACACTTACACCATCCCGCAAGAGCACCTCGACTTCTGCGCGACGATCAAACAGATCGCCCAGGAGAAGATCGCACCACGCTCAGCGGAGATCGACGAGCGGGCCGAGTATCCCTGGGACATCCGCAAAGTACTCGCCGAGCAGGACATCTTGGGTCTACCGTTTCCGACCGAGTACGGCGGCACCGGCACCGGCACCCTGATGCTCAACATGGGGGTCGAGGAGATCGCCAAGGTTGACGCGTCCTGCGCCCTGATCTTGATGGTGCAGGAGCTGGGGACCCTGCCGATTCAGCTTTTTGGCTCGGACGAGCTCAAGGAGCGCTTCCTGCCGAAGTGCGCCAGCGGCGAGTGGTCGCCCGCGTTCGCCCTGTCCGAGCCCGAAGCGGGCTCCGATCCGGCGGGGATGCAGACGACCGCCGTGAAGGACGGGGACGAATGGGTCATCAATGGCACCAAGAATTGGATCTCCAACCTGGGTATTGCCGATTTCTACATCACCTTTGCGGTGACCGACCGCGAGAGCAAAAGGATCACCGCGTTCGTGGTCGAGGCCGACCGGCCGGGCTTCAGCGTGGGCAAGCTCGAGCACAAGCTCGGTATCAGGGCTTCGCCGACCGGCCAGCCAATCTTCGAGGACGTGCGAGTGCCCGCAGCGAACGTGATCGGCGAGGTAGGCCGGGGTCTGCGTGTGGCCCTGGGCACACTGGAGCGCACCCGTCTCGGCGCCGCCGCCCAAGCCGTCGGCATCGCCCAGGGAGCGACCGACTATGCGGTCGCCTACGCTCGCGAGCGCAGGCAGTTCGGCCAGGCCATCAACGAGTTCCAAGGCATCCAGTTCAAGCTCGCCGACATGGAAATCAAAACTGCGGCTGCACGCGAGCTGCTCTACAAGGCATGCGCGATGGCGGACCAAGGGCATCCTCAGCGCGCCAAGTACTCATCGATGGCCAAGGTATTCTGCTCGGACACGGCGATGGCGGTGACCGTAGAGGCCGTTCAGGTCCTGGGTGGCTACGGTTATGTCAAGGAGTACCCAGTGGAGCGCATGATGCGAGACGCGAAGATCACCCAGATCTACGAGGGCACGAACGAGATCCAGAGGCTCGTGATCGCCCGCACGCTGAAGTAGGAATCGGGATGCGCGCGTCGAGGTCGCCAAGCGCCTTCGGCAACACTCGTCGTGTCGCGATTGCCGCGTTCGTCGCTCTCGCCCTGGGCCTCGTCGTGCTGGTTGTGGGCCAGGGCTTCAGCAACGTCCCCTTTGTGAGAGGCGTCGAGGAGATTATGCTGGGCGCGCTGATGATCGGCGTGCTCACGGGCGCGGTCGCCTTCGTGGCAGTGCACTTGGCCGGCTGGCGCGACCCGGAGTCCGAGGACGAGTTCGAAGAGCTGGTGCGCCACTCCGAGGAGCTGGCCCGCGAAGGGCTCGTGGTCGATCCCGACGAAGACGAGTTCATGGCGCTCGACCCGCTCAACGACGAGGACTTCGAAGAGCTTGTGCGCGATGCCCTGGACGACCTGCCGGATCTGTTGCGCAACGCGCTGGCCCATGTGGCGGTCGTGATCTCCGACGGGGGGCGCGCCCACGGCGCCTATGGGCTCTACCAGGGCGCCACAGTGGCGCGCGATGACGTCCACGACCGCATCGTGATCTTCAGGGACACGATCCGGCGCGACTTCGGCCACGATCCCGAGCTGTTGCGCGAGCAGGTCACCAAGACGGTGCGCCACGAGCTGGCCCACCACGTTGGCTTCGACGAGTTGGGCGTGAGCAGACTCGACCTATAGTCTCCCGGTTCCCTCAACCAAGGAGATTGCCCCAAATGCCTGAAGCTGTGATCGTCGACGCCATCCGCACGCCCATCGGGCGGGCCGTGAAGGGGTCGCTCAAGTCCGTACGTGCCGATGACCTCGCCTCGATCCCGCTGAAGGCGATCGTGGAGCGCAACCCGCAGGTGGAGCAGACCTCGATCGGCGACGTGATGATGGGCTGCGGCTACGGGGAGGGTGAGCAGGGCTACAACATCGGGCGCATCGCCAGCTTGATCGCCGGAATCGACTATCGCGTCCCGGGAACGACCGTCAATCGCTTCTGCGCCTCCTCCTTGCAGACGATCAGGATGGCCTTCCACGCGATCAAAGCGGGCGAGGGCGACACCTACATTTCTGCCGGCGTCGAGGCCGTCTCGCGCGCTGGACGCGGCAGCGCCCAATTCGAGTTTCACCCCTTGGTGGACGGCTCGGAGGGCTCGCTCTACAACGTGTACATCCCGATGGGCATGACCGCCGAGAATGTGGCCGACGAACGCAAAGTCTCGCGCGAGGCCCAGGACGAGTGGGCGCTCATCTCGCAAACGCGCGCAGTCGAGGCTCAAGCCAGCGGCCACTTCGACAAGGAAATCATTCCGGTTACGGTGCCCGCCCACAAAGACGTGGACAAGGAAGGCAACGAGATCGACGTGCCCGAGACGGTCCTCACCAAGGACGACGGGCCGCGACCGGGCACAACCTTGGAGAAGTTGGCTTCGTTGAAGCCGGTGTTCAAGCCGGACGGGACCGTCACGGCAGGCAACGCCTGCCCTCTCAACGACGGCGCTGCCGCCGTCCTGGTCATGTCAGAAGAGAAGGCCTCCGCACTCGGTCTGGAGCCGAAGGCGAGGATCATCGCCTCGACGGTCGCCGCGATTCGCCCCGAGGTCATGGGCCTTGGTCCGATACCGGCGATCAAACAGCTACTGGAGAACACGGGCAAGAAAATCGAGGACATCGATGTTGTCGAGATCAACGAGGCCTTCGCTGCCCAGATCGTGCCCTGTATGGATGAGCTGGGGATCACCGAAGAGCAGCTCAACCCGTTCGGCGGAGCGATCGCCCTCGGTCACCCATTCGGCATGACCGGCGCTCGCATCATGACCACCCTGCTCAACAACCTTGAGACCAAGGGCGGCAAGTTCGGCATCGAGTCGATGTGCGTCGCCGGCGGCATGGGCATGGCGATGCTGGTGGAACGGCTGTAAAAGCTTTGCCTCGGCTCCTGGGGCGCCGGGCGGTGCGGAGTGTCAACTCTGTCCCGCCCGGGCCGCTGAGTCGGATTAGATTCCAGGCCGCTCAGCGCGGGGGCATCCGCAGTGCACCATCCAAGCGGATCACCTCGCCGTTGAGCATCCGGTTCTCGACGATGTCACAGGCGAGCCGGGCGTACTCCGAGGGGGCGCCCAAGCGCTGAGGGAAGGGCACCCCGGCGCCCAGTTTCTGACGCGCCTCCTCCGGCAGAGCCGCAAGCAAGGGTGTGTCAAACAGGCCGGGGGCGATCGTGTTCACGCGGATGCCCTGTCCCGCCAAGTCGCGCGCGGCCGGCAAGGTCATGCCGACGATGCCTCCCTTGGAGGCGGCATAGGCGATCTGCCCGATCTGCCCGTCATAAGCCGCGATAGAGGCTGTGTTGACGCACACGCCCCTTTCACCGTCCTCCAAGGGCTTGGTCGCGATCATGGCGGTGGCGGCGAAGCGCAGGACGTTGAACGTGCCGATCAGGTTGATCTGGATCGTCGTCTCGAACGGCAGCAGCGGGTGTGGCCCCTTCGACCCGGCCACCTTCTGGGCCCAGCCGATGCCCGCGCAGCACACGGAGATGCGCAAGCCACCCTCAGTGTCGGCGGCGCGTTCGACTGTGGCTCGGACTTGGCTCTCCTCGCGCACGTCGCACGGGACGAACTCGATCCCCAGCTCGGACGCGAGTGCCTCGCTCTTCTCCGCGTTGATGTCAGCGATCGTGACCTTCGCGCCGAGTTTGTGCAGCCGTCGAGCGGTCGCCTCGCCGAGCCCCGACGCGCCGCCCACGACCAGTGCCCCGCTGCCATCGATCTGCATGGGAGCAGACCCTACAGCCACTCGCCCTCCCGGTGCTGTTGGGTGGAAGAGGGCGGGTGAAGGTGGGGAGGAAGGGTCGTGCCCGTCTCAGGCAGAGCCCACGGCGCTTCGCGACGGGCGCGACAGCGTTATTGCGAACAGCTGCTCGGGATCGGTCAGCCAATCCACGATCTCAAGGCCCGCCGCCGAGAGGTCGTCCTCGACTCGCTGTTGGGTGAACTTGGCGCTGATCTCGGTCCGCATCTCCTCGCCCTCTTCAAAGCGCACTGACAAACCCAGATCGCGCACCGTCGTGGTGTGGGCGCGACGAGCTCTCAAGCGCATCTCGATCCACTCGTGCTCGCGGTCAAACAGCGCCACGTGCTCGAAGTCCTCGGGGTCGAAGTCGGCCTGCAGCTCGCGGTTGAGCACCGTCAGCAGGTTGCGATTGAACTCGGCCGTAATCCCTTGCGCGTCGTCATAGGCCTGCGTCAGCACCTTGGGGTCCTTGACCAAGTCGGTGCCCATCAACAGATGGTCCTCAGGTCCGAGCAGCTTTGCGATCTCGCGCAGGAAGCGCCGGCGCGAGCCGGGTGGGAAGTTGCCGATAGTGCCACCCAAGAACACCACCACCCTCGGTCCCTCGGCCGCGGGCACCCGGTCGAGGTGGCGTTCGAAGTCGCCGATCACGCCGTGCACGCGCAGACCCGGGAACTCCTCGGTCAGCTCCCGCGCGCAATCGCGCACCATGCTCTCGGTTACGTCGACGGGGATGTACAGCTTCAAAGTCCCGGCTTTGTGGAGCGCGTCGAGTAGGACCCTCGTCTTGGCGGCGGTCCCGGAGCCCAGCTCGACCAGCTCCTCAGCGGCGGTCGCGCGCGCGAGCCGCTCGGCGGCCTGCTGCAGGATCGAGCGCTCGGTGCGCGTCGGGTAGTACTCGGGCAGCTCGCAGATCTGGTCGAACAGCTCCGCCCCGCGCGCGTCATAGAAATGCTTGGGCGGCAGCTCCTTGAAAGGCTTTGTCAGCCCGTCGAGAACATCGTCGGCCAGCGAGCGCTCCTGGCCCTCGTGCAGGTAGGAGTCGATTGTGATCGTGCACTGCTCGAGCGCGTGAAGGGGCGGATTTGTGACGGGCTCCATCACTTTGTACTTTCGCTGTGCCGGGGTGAGCCGACCGGGCGCACCATCAAACCATGTCCTTGGCCAGGCGCAGGCCACTGAAGATCTGGCTGCGAACCGGCAGGTCCCAATTGCGGAACGTCCTCGTCTTCACGCGCGGACTGGTCGCCCAAGATCCACCTCGCAGGACGCGGTAATCCTCACCAAAGAAGACCTCCGAGTACTCCTTATAAGGATGGGCCACGAAGCCCTCATACCCAGCGAAATGGCTGCTGGTCCACTCCCACACCTCGCCCACCCCTGTGAGCAATCCCAGTGAGGCAGCCTTCTCCCACTCGGCCTCGCTCGGCAGCCGTGCGCCCTGTGTATCGGCGAACTCCCTCGCTTCGAACCAGCTCACGTGGCACACGGGCGCGTCGGGGTGTCCATGCGGCGAGCTGCCCATGACGCGAGCCCAGCTCGCGTTGGTGACGGGGCCGGCGGCGATTTGGAAGGCGGACAACTCGACGGTGTGGCGAGGACGCTCGTTGTCGTAGGCGAACACGTCGGTCCCGGCGCCCATCTCAAACGGACCGGCGGGCACCGTGACCCAAGTGCCTGCCTGCTCCCCGGCATGGGGGGCGCCCGCAAGGGTGTCCTGACCCAACGCTCCCAGCGTGAGCTCGCCGACGGGCAAAAGATTGGCGAGGGCCATCGTCTGGAGCATCGTCTCGGTGTGCTGAAGCTCGTGGCGCAGCACCATCTCATACACAGTCCCGTCTCCGACTCCGACCGTTGTGAGGACCTCTTCGGTGCGACCACGCACGTCCTTCAAATAGCGGCGCGCCTCGGCGGGCACGAGCAACTCCACCTCCCCCCTCACAGACCTCGGTGTCTCGAAAGCGTCGTACAGCTCGGCCAGGTCTCCTCTCAAGAGGTCCCGGCCGCCATGGCGATGGACCAGCCACAGGTCCTCATAGGCGGCGATATGCGCCAAGTCCCACACAAGGGGGCTCATGATCGGGGAGAGCACCTCTTCGAGCTGTGACTCGCTCAGATGGCCGACCAGCGCGAGCGTCCGCTCTCTGACGGCTTGCAGCGCCGCCAAAGCCTCCTTCGGCTCAGAGCCGATGGGGAGTGGGGGAGCGATGGGGTCGCGTTGCGCGATCGTTGCCATAGCTTCGCCTCGCCACTGTAGAAGGTTAAGCGCGCGCGCGAAGCAATCCTTTTGTATTGGGTGTGCCTTCTGCTCGGTCGGGTGCGCTTCTGCTCGGTCGGCTCGCCCGACTACTCGGATGACCCGTGCGAAGTCACGGCGTCATCGCCTCGGCGGCCGCCAACGCGGGCCCATATGTGGGGTCGCGCAACAGCGACTGCCTGATGCCCTCGCCCAAGATGCCGCTCTCCCCGCGCGAAGCCCCCAAAATCGTCCATTCGCGTTCGCGTCCCTCCTCATCGCGGCTACGCGCCCGCAACCCGCCCGTGCCCCGCTTGAGCCCCAGGCGCCGTCCGCTGGTAGTGCCCATGGCCAAGCTCTCGATTCCCGGGACCGTCTGCTCGGGTGCTTGCTCCAGTTTGATCGCGATCTTGTGCACTCCTTCCGCTTGCGCCTGAGCGCTCACGCCTTGGCTTGAATCGACGTCGTGTTCGCCGGCTGCGTGGGCGACTGTGGCGCTGCCCGTCAAGACGGCGCGCTTTGCCGTCAGTGGACTCATTTCCCAGCCCAGCCGCGAACCCAGCCAGCCGACCAGCATCATCGCGGCGACCGTCGAGTCGGGGTGATGGCGTACCGACACTGTCTCGATTCGGCTCAACTCGGCTCGCATCGTGGGGGAGTCAAACGCGGCGGCCACCCGCTCGCGCCAAGGGGTGCTGCGCAGCCAAGCCAAGTCCACCACATAGGCCCGCTTGCGTAGAGCACAGGCCCGATCCAAGGCCGAGCGCCAAGAGGGATCGTCGAGCGAGTCCAACAGGACGGCTTGGGAGAGAGCCAGCAGCTCGTCCACCGCCTCAGGGTGCCCGTGCGGAGACCACAGCAATGTCGCAAGGTCGGTCACCACGAGCGGGTCCACGATCGTCACCAGGTCGTCCAGATGGCGCTCGCCGATCTCCACCGTCACCGTCTCGCGCAGCAATCCCAGCTCGCCGTGCTGTGGTTCGATGTCGGTCGTCACGACCGCTCGCGCGTCCAAGCGAGTGCGGCTCGCCTCGTAGGAGAGCACGACCAGGCGCGAGGCGTGATAGCGCCCGACGCTCGCCAGCCGGTTGGCGATTTCGCCGCTGTAAGCGCTCTCCACGAACGCGATCATGTTCAAGGCTCGCGAGGGCGCAAGCCCGCCGTTTTCGCCATGGCGCTCCTTGACCAGGCCGCGTAGCGCGCTTTCGATCGCGTCGGGGGTAGTGCCTTGCGCGCTCCACACCGCATCGGGCAGAGGCCCTGAGGCGACGCTCACCGCGACCCCATCAGATCGCGCGCCAAGACTGCTCGGGGAGCAGGATCTCGCCCGCCTCGGCCGGCCCTTGGGAGCCTGCCTCGTATTGAGGGATCCCAGCTACCCGCGATCCCTGTGTGTCTGGGTGGCTGGACTCCCAATATTTGAGGATCGGGTCACAGATACGCCACTGCGCCTCGACCTCGTCGTCTCTGGTGAACAGCGTCGCGTCGCCTCTCATCGCGTCGGTGATCAGGCGCTCGTAGGCCTCCGGCGACTGCGATAGGAAGGCGGTGCCATACAAGAACTCCATGTGCACCGGTCTGATCACCATTCGCGAGCCCGGGATCTTGGCGCCCAGGCGCAGCGACACGCCCTCGTTGGGCTGCAGTGTGAGGATCAGCTGATTGGGCAGCACCCCCAGCGAGCCGTCTTGGCTGAAGGTCAAGTGCGGCACCGGCTTCAAGGTCACCGCGATCTCGGTCACTTTGCGAGCCAGCCGCTTGCCGGTGCGCAGATAGAACGGCACTCCCGCCCAGCGCCAGTTGTCGACTTCCAGGCGTATTGCCGCGAACGTCTCCGTAGTCGAGTCGGGTGGGATGCCCGGCTCTTCCAGGTAGCCCGCCACGTCCTCGCCACCTGCGTGCCCCTTGGCGTACTGGGCCCTGACCGCCATCTGGTCGATCTCAGATTCGATCGGCTCGGCGATCGACTGCAGCACCTTGACCTTCTCGTTTCGCACCTCGTCGGCGGTGAAGCTGACCGGCGGCTCCATCGCCACGTGGCACAGCAGTTGCAACATGTGGTTCTGGATCAGGTCCCTCAAGGCACCCGCATCGTCGTAGTAGCCGGCCCTCGTACCGATGCCGATGTCCTCGGCGGCGGTGATCTGCACCTGATCGATGTAGTTGCGGTTCCACAGGGGCTCGAACATGCCGTTGGCGAACCTGAACGCCATCATGTTCTGGACCGTCTCCTTGCCCAGGTAGTGGTCGATCCTGAAGACCTGCTCCTCCTCGAACACGCCGAGTACCGTCCGGTTGAGCTCGCGCGCCTCCTCAAGGGAGGTTCCGAAGGGCTTCTCGATCACCACTCTCACGTCGGCTCCCTCATGACGGTCGAGGCCCTGTTTGCCGAGCGCCTGCACGATCACCGGGAAGAATGAGGGTGCGGTAGACAAGTAGAAGGCTCTGCTAAGTGGCTCTCCCGCCTTCTCCTCGAAGCGGTCGAGCGTCTCCTCCAGCTTCGTGTAGACCCGCTCCTCGTCGAAGGTGCCCTGCACATACTTCACGTCTTCCAGCAGCCGCTTGAGCACGTCGGGGTCGGGTGGTCTGCGCGAGAATTGCCTGATCGCCTGCTCGCACTCCTCGCGGTAGTCCTTGTGCTCCTTCTCCCGGCGAGCGACTCCCACCAGATTGAAGCGCTCGGGCAAAGCCCCCTCGTGTGCCAGGTTGTAAAGCGCGGGCAACAGCTTCCTACGAGCCAAATCTCCGGTAGCGCCGAAGATCACGAGCGTGGTCGGAGCCACCGGCAGGCGCTCCAAACCGGCTGTCAGCGGATTCTCCTGCGGTGCGGTCGTCGTGACGGCCGCCATCTGCGCCTACCGGCGCTTCCCGCTCGGCCTCGCGCCTTGACCCGCGCCGCGTCCCTTCGGCTTGGCCCCGGCGGAGTTCGCGGTCGTCGGGTTCGCCTTCACAGCGTGTCCCCCGAACTGGTTGCGCAAGGCCGCCAGCACCCTGTGCGCGAACTCGCCGTTTCCTCTGGAGGACAGGCGCTCATACAGCGAAGCGGTAATGACCGGCGTGGGCACGTCTTTGGCGGTGGCGTCCTCGATCGTCCAGCGTCCCTCGCCAGAATCCGCGGTCCAGCCCTCGATCTTCTCAAGCTCATTGCCGTCGGCTTCGAAAGCTCGCGCCGCCAGTTCGCACAGCCAAGACCTCACGACCGAGCCTTGGTTCCAGAGGTGGGCGATCTTGGCGTTGTCGAGCTCGTACTCGGACGCGTCGAACACATCAAAGCCCTCCGCGTAGGCTTGCATCAAGCCGTACTCCACACCGTTGTGCACCATCTTCACGTAGTGCCCCGCACCCGCGCCGCCGAAGCGCAGCCAGCCCCGCTCCCCGATCGCTCCCACGCTGTCCGCGCTGGTCTCGGGCGCCAGCACGTCGAGGATCGGCGAGAGCTGCTTGACCGCGGCTGTGGGCCCGCCGACCATCATGCAGTAGCCCACGTCGATGCCCCACACGCCGCCGGACACGCCCACGTCCACGTAGCGGATGCCTTGCTTTGCCAGTTCCTTGGATCGCCGCTTGTCGTCGACCCACTTCGAGTTGCCACCGTCGACGATCGTGTCGCCCTTCTCCAACAGCTTGGCCAGCTTGTCCACCGTCTCCTGCGTGGGATCGCCAGCCGGCACCATGATCCACACCATGCGCGGCGCCTTCAGCTTTTTGACCATGTCGGCCAGCGAAGTGGCTCCGCGAGCCCCGAACTTGGCGGCCTGAGCGACCGCCCCCTTGTCGAAGTCAAAAGCGACAACTTCGTGCTCGGAATCGCGGCGGATGCGGTGCACCATGTTTCCGCCCATCTTGCCCAGTCCGACGAATCCGATTTCGCTCATCGTCGGCATCCTAGCCTGCTCGTGTAGGTTTTCGTCTCGATGAGCCCAGATTTGTCTTCCGCTTCGTCCTCGCCATCCACGCGTCCCGACCGCAACCTCGCGCTGGAGCTGGTCCGCGTGACCGAGTTCGCGGCCTTGGCCGCCGCGCCGCTGGTCGGCATGGGCGACAAGGAGGCGGCCGACCAAGCCGCCGTCGACGGTATGCGCTACGCCTTGCATTCCGTGGCGATGGACGGCACCGTTGTGATCGGCGAGGGAGAGAAGGACGAGGCGCCGATGCTCTACAACGGCGAGCGCATCGGCGACGGCTCCCCACCCGAGGTGGACATCGCCGTCGATCCACTTGAGGGGACCACTCTGGCCGCCCACGGGATGCCCTCCGCTTTGGCCGTGATCGCCCTGTCGAGCAAGGGCACCATGTTCGACCCGGGCCCCTGCGTCTACATGGAGAAGATGGCCGGTCGCCCCGAGATCGCCGACCTGCTCGACCTTGACCGTCCCCTGTCAGAGACGGTCAAGCTGATCGCCGAGCGCAAGGGCCGTCCCCTGGGAGACGTGATCGTGGTGGTGCTCGACCGTCCCCGCCACGAGGACGCGATCCGCGAGATCCGCGAGGCCGGCGCGCGCGTGCGCCTGATTCCCCACGGCGACGTCTCGGCTTCTCTGCTGGCCGTCACCGAGCGTTCGCCCGTCGATCTCCTATGGGGGATAGGGGGCACCCCCGAGGGGGTCATCTCCGCTGCCGCGATCAAGTGCCTGGGGGGGCAGCTGCTTGGAAGGCTGTGGCCGCGCAACGAGGAGGAGCGCTCGGCCGCCTTGGAGGCCGGCTATGACCTGGAGCGCGTCTTGACCCGTGACGACCTGGTCGCCGGCGACGACGTCTTCTTCTCGGCAACCGGCATCACCGACGGGGATGTCCTACAGGGTGTGCGCTATCCCAGCGCCGGCGGCGCCACGACCGAATCCTTGGTCACACGCTCGCGCTCGGGCACGGTACGCCGCATTCGCGCCACGCACGACCGTGCCAAGCTGCGCGCGCTCAGCGGCGACGCTCGCTTCGGGTAGGCACAAGCCGCCCCACCTTCGGCTCGGCCAAATCCAAGCGCGCCAGCGAGCGCAGGAAGCCGTGCGTTACGAACACATGGATCTTGGCCTGGGTGGCGTTGTACACGCGCCGCCCGAAGCCCGAGGCGATCGCGGGGTGGAAGTTCGCCACTTCCACCTCCACCTGGAGTTTGGCCTCGCCCGGCGTCACATCCGCCAGCCTGCGAACGTCGATCTGCAGATGTCCGTGGCCGCCGCGCCCGCTGCGCGCGACGAGCACGCCGCGCTTGATGCGCCAGCGCACGACCCCGTGCTCGTCGTCCAGCTCGTATTCGGGGACATCGAACGTGAGCAACTTCAACGGGCGCGCGAGGAGCACCACCGCGTGCCCCGAGTCGTCGTAGAGCACCCGCACGAGGCCCAGCGTCGCGCGTGCGATGAATCGCCAATATGTGCGCGCCAGTCGCTCCAAGTGTGCGGGCGTCCACAATCTTTCGAGCTCTGCCGTCGGCATCGTCACGTCCGCCGCCTGCACCGAGCGCATCGCTCCGCTCACAGGGTCTTCGGTGGGGTGGTCCCCCAGCTCGGACACCTCCGCGATCTTCGGCTTGCGCCCCACCCTTCAAGGCTATAGCGATCCGCCGTGCACACGGGGCCGTCTCTAGCCCGTTGATTGGATGTGCGCTGTTTGCGTAAAGAGCGCGGCCGCCCATGTCGATGAGCCTGCGTCTTGTCCTTCTCTGCTGATATCAACGTCCTGTGAGAGACCTTCCCGACCCCTCGACCGAAGCGGCCGCGCTCGAGCGGCTGAGGCGCGGCGCGCGCGCGGCCCAGCAGCTGTGCGATGTGCTCTGGGAGGCCTTGCACGAGGAGCTGCTGGACCCCGACGCGACGCGTCTGGCAGGCCTGTCCGAGCGACTGGCCGAGGTGTCCTCGACGGTGGCGATGCTCGCACCGTCCGCGCCCGGCGACACGCCTTCGCAACCGCCGGTCTCCTCGGCCCCCGAGCAGGGCCATCCGATCCACGACGCTCCCCTGTCGAACGCTCCTGTCTCCAGCGCTCCCGCGTCTGACCCGGGACGGCCCGCCGTCGAGCGGCGCACCCCACCCGCCCCCACCCGATCCGTCCGTTCGGAGTCGGCCTCTGAGCCCGCCTCTACCTCCGCTTTCCAGCCGGTCGCCTCGTCCGTGGGGGAGAACGCGCCCACCAAACTCGTCGATGAGCAGGCGCCCGGCGAGATGGCGGAGTCGCTGGCCACCGTCCAGCCGCTTCAGCCGGAGATCGAGATCAGAGACGTGCGTCGCGAAGAGGGGCCTTCGGCCTGGGTCTCCTCAGTCGGCCGCCTGCTGGCCCGTCACGCCGAGGACGGCCTCCCGTTCGCGGTCCTGCTTGTCGAGATCGTCGACGTGGCCCAGCTCGAGCGCTCCGAGACGCCCCACGATCTGCACGGCCTGGTCGCCAAGGTCGAGAGCGCGCTCGGCGAGGGTATGCGGGCAAGCGACCACCTCTCTCGCGAGACGCTCGGTCGCTATTGGCTTGTGGCGCCCGAGACAAACGGCACAGGCGCGCGAATGCTCGCCGAGCGCCTGGCCCGGCTGGTGCGCACGTCGGCCTCCCATCGCGGCGTGCCGATGGAGGTCGCGATCGGCATTGCCGTCTGTCCCGACGACGGCACCGAGGCGCCCGCCTTGGCCGCGCGCGCCGACCTGGGCGTCTATTCAGCGCGGGCCACGGGGCGCTCGATCGCCCACACCGACCCGCCGGCCGCAGGCTAAATCAACCCGCCACCCGGCAGGCTGGATCAAGCGGCTCAGCGGCAGGCTGGATCGAGCCGCTCAAGCGGCGGCCGTGCCGCCGGCGGCAACCGCTTCGGGACTCGGCATCGCTTCGGCCGGTACTCCCAGCAAGGGGGTATTCGGGGCCTTGCCCACGACCTTCGTCTTCACGCGCACCGTTTCGGCGATCGTGAGCGCGCTCGCCGCTCCCCAAGTCAGATCCCAGGTGGCGCCGTTTGAGTAGGGGCCCCGATCGATCACCGGGACCGTGAGGCGGTGGCTTTTGTAGTTGACCAGGACAAGTGTTCCGCATGGCAGTGTCCGCGAGGCCACACCTACGATGACGGGACTCATGGTCTGTCCGCAGGCCGTCTTCTGGCCGTAGAAGCCCGGTCCAAACCACGTCGCGATCTGAACGCCGTGGGGAGTGGTGGGCGTTGTGCCCGAGGCGCCGCCGGGCGCCGAAGCTCCTCCAGTCGCGCCTAGCGCGACGGGAACCTGTGCGCCGGCGCTCAGGAGCGCAATGGCCACGGCAAGCAGCGTCTTGTTCGCAAACGTTCGATTCATCTGAAGCGTCGCCTACGGGGTGAGCTGACGGGCTCGCGCTATGCCGCGCTACGGCCTGAGAACAGACCGATTCGCCCCCGCACACCGTCTGCTTCACATCGAAGCTTCCGGTGTGCATTGGGTCCCCCGTTTCTCGCGACCTGGGCCGCGAGAACTCGGCGTCGGCGCAGTATACAGGCTCGGCCGACGTGCTCGGCCGACGTGTCTTAGGGACGGCGCAGCAGCGAGAAGGCGTCCTTGAGGATGCGTCCGCCCGCAGCCAAGCTCGAGTTGGCGAGCTCTCCGAAGATGTCCGCTACCGACTCCACCAGCTCTACTCCGCTGGGGGGATTGACGGTCTTGCCCAGCTCGACCTCCTCCTCGGGCTCATAGCCCTGCTTCGGGGCGGGCGCTTCGGCGGGCTTACTCTTATTTGTAGAGGTGGCTTTGGCCTTCGAGGAGGGGGCCTTTGCGTGTGCAGTGGCTTTGGCCTTGGTAGAGGCGGCCTTTGCGGGCGCGGGCTTGACCTTGGCGGTCTTGGTCTTGGCCTTAAGCGGGGTGGTCTTCTGTTCTGCCTGTCTGGCCGAAGTTGCTTTTCCGGTCTGCGTCGGGGACGCCTTCCGAGCGGTCTTCGGCGACTCAGTGGTCTTGGGAGCGCTCCGCGGAGACGCCGAGCCGTCCGTCTCGGACTCCGTCTTGCCCGCCCGCCGCTGCGCCGCGGCCCTACGAGGACTGGCCCTTTGCGGCCTCGTGCGGGGCAGCGCCGACAGGACCCCACCGTCGACGGGGTTCTGCGGATGGCCCTCGGAGTTGTCGGTCTCGCGTGTGCTCAAGGTCTCGCAATCATCGCGCACCTTCATCGATCCTGCACGGTGCGTGCTTTTTCGCCTCGCCGTGGGTCAGGAAGCGTTAGGATGGACGGGTACATCTGAGCTGTACTGTCGGGAGGGTTTCGGCCACATCCCCGGCTAAGGTAGTCCTCGAACAGCACCCTGAGGCGACCCGTTGGCGGGTCATTCGCTCTCGGGGAGCCTCCCGACGGAAACGGAAAAACGCATGTCAGTGGTGGAACTGCAAGAGCTGGAAGAGGTCAAGAACCTGCTCACCAAGGGTCAGCAGGTTGGAGTGCTCACGTTCGCCGAGATCTCCACGGCGACCTCGGACCTCGACTTGGACGAGTCCGATGTGGAGGAGCTGCACGGTTACCTCGAGAAATCGGAGATCGAGCTTGTCGAGGACATCGATCCGGCCACCGCCGCCGGCTCGCAGGTGGAACGCGCGCCCGACAAGCGTGGTCGGCGCAAGGCCAAGACCGCCTTGGACCTCAAGCCGGACATGACCACCGACTCCTTGCAACTGTTCCTCAAGGACATTGGCAAGGTGCGCCTGCTCACCGCCCAAGAGGAGGTGGACTTGGCCAAGCGCATCGAGCGCGGCGACCTGGACGCCAAGCAGAAGATGGTCGAGTCCAACCTGCGCCTGGTCGTCTCGATCGCCAAGAACTATCGCAACCAAGGCCTGCCCTTCCTCGACCTGATCCAAGAGGGCACGCTCGGCTTGGTGCGCGCCGCCGAGAAGTTCGACTACCGCAAGGGCTTCAAGTTCTCCACCTACGCCACTTGGTGGATCCGTCAGGCAATTGCCAGGGCTTTGGCCGACAAGGCGCGCACCATCCGCATCCCCGTGCACGTCGTGGAGAAGCTGAACAAGATCGGCCGCGCCGAGCGCAAGCTCGTGACCGAGCTCGGCCGCGAGCCGACCGCGGACGAGATCGCCGAGGTTACCGGCATCGACCCCGACGAGGTGGATTCGATCAAGCGCTCCGCCCAGGCCCCCGTCTCCCTGGAGAAGCCGGTCGGCGACGAGGAGGAGTCCGAGTTCGGCCAGTTCATCGCCGACGAGCGCGCCGAGTCCCCGTACGAGCGTGCCGCCGAGATCCTCACCAAGGAGGCTTTGCG
Organism: Solirubrobacteraceae bacterium; assembly: GCA_049588415.1. Lineage (GTDB taxonomy): Bacteria > Actinomycetota > Thermoleophilia > Solirubrobacterales > Solirubrobacteraceae > Palsa-744. The sequence continues at coordinate 5,636 of JBAVYU010000016.1, read as the reverse complement.
CGAGGCGTTGGAGAACCTCTCCTACCGCGAGCGCCGCGTCCTCGAGTTGCGCTACGGCTTGGGTGGAGAGCACCCCCGTACGCTGGATGAGGTAGGGCGCACATTCAATGTCACGCGCGAGCGCATCCGCCAGATCGAGAACCAGTCGCTCAAGAAGCTGCAAAGTCTTGCTGAGGCCCAAAAGCTAAGGGATGTCGCTTAGCGCGGAGTTCTCCTCGCGCCGCTGTCCAAGCGGGCATTCGCGATTCAAGTAGGCCGGATCGGGAGCCGATGCAACGTGCATGTTCGACGTGCACGCCGCCCTGCGCAAGCTCGTGGCCGAGAAAGGATCCGACCTGCACCTGAAGGTCGGATCGCCGCCCTTGTATCGCATCCAAGGCTCGCTCGGGCCAGATTCGACGGCGGCCGCGCTCAGCGCCGAGGACACCGAACACGCTTTGCACGAACTGCTCCACGATCAGGTCAAGCTCAAGGAGTTCACAGACGACCACGAGGTCGACTTCTCCTTCGAAATGGAGGGGCTTGCACGCTTTCGCGTCAACGCATTTCGCCAGCGTGGACTCACTTCACTCGCATGCAGGGCGATCCCCGCCAAGATCTCCACGATCGATGAGCTGGCCTTGCCCACCGTGGTGCGCGACCTGGCCGAGGAAGAGCGCGGCATCGTCCTGCTCACCGGTACCACCGGGTCGGGCAAGTCGACGACCCTGGCCGCCATGATCGACCACATGAACGTGACGATGAACAAGCACATCGTCACAATCGAGGACCCGATCGAGTTCGTCCACCAGGACAAGCGCTCGGTCATCAATCAGCGCGAGGTCGGCATGGACACCAAGTCCTTCGAGCGCGCCCTCCGTCGCGTCCTGCGTCAGGACCCGGACGTGATCCTGGTAGGAGAGATGCGCGACGAAGAGACCGTTCGCACCGCCCTGTCGGCGGCCGAGACGGGCCACCTCGTGCTGTCCACGGTCCATACGGTCGACGCCGCCGAGTCGATCAACCGCTTGCTCGACTTCTTCCCGCCCCACCAGCACAACCAGGCGCGCTCGATGATCGCGGGCACGATCAGGGGAGTCATCTCTCAGCGCCTGGTCCCCGGCGCCCAAGGCGGGCGTGTGGCGGTCTGCGAGATCCTGCGCATGACCGGCCGCGTGCGCGACATGATCGTCGACCCCGACCAGACCGGCCAGCTCGGCGAGGCGATCTCCTCCGGCGCCTACTACGGCATGCAGACTTTCGACCAGGCGCTCTTCCACCACGTCAAGGCCGGACGCGTGACGACCGAGGAAGCCCTCAAGGTGGCCAGCAGTCCCCACGACTTCAAGCTGCTCCTGCAAGCCGACGGACGCCAGGGCACCACGATGGCTGATGTCGCCCAGGCTCAGGCGCGTCGCGATGGTGCCGATGCGCCGGGACCGCATATCCCGCCGCAACCGTCTGTGCCTGCACCGAGCGCGCCGGCGCCTGTCGGCTGATCCGTCGCGCCTGCCGCGCCTGTTGCGCCCGGCCCCGAACACGCCCGACGAAGTCGCCGCACCGATGGGTCTTCCGCTACTTCACTTGGTAAAGTAACGGTTGAAATGGCCGCCCGAGACACTTGCCCCGTTTGTCGCACCGCGGAAGTGGTGTGTGGCAAGTGGACGCTTCTGCTGGTACGCGACCTCGCTGAGGGATGCTCGCGCTTCTGCGAGCTGGAGCGCTCGCTGGCGGGGATCAGCCCTCGTACGCTGTCTCTGCGCTTGCGAGCGCTGGAGGACGAGGGCATCGTCGAGCGCCACACCTTTCCTGAAGTGCCTCCGCGCGTGGAGTACGCGCTCACCGAGAAGGGTTTGGCCCTGCTGCCGATCATCGAGGACATGCGCTCCTATGGAGAGCGTTGGCTCGGAGCGGACTGCGAAGACGCGGTAGCCACCGTGCTCGCTGTGGCCGCGGCCTAACGTCCGCTTGCGGGCCGGCCTGCGGGGGTCACCGGTAAGTGTCGCCCGTTTTAGACGTGTCCTGGCCCGCAAGAGTCGCTGCGCCGAGCAGGAGCGATCGTGCTCGCGGCGAACAGCCAATCGTGCGATCCCTCCAGTTGCAAGCCGCGCTCACCGAGTTCGTCGCCCAGGGGACCACCCGTCTGCACGCGGACGTGCTGGCCGGCCAGGAGGTTCCGTTCGAGCTGGCCACCCAGTCCGGGCGCAGGCGCGGAGCCTCGCCGCTGTACTGCTACCGGCCGCTCACCGACGCCTACATCGCCGAGCGCTTTCCATCGCTGCGAAGCCTCGAGGCCTACCCTCCGGCGGCGGCCATGCTCCACTCATTCGACGGGCTGGATCGCTACCTGCTCTCGCGCGGCCTGCTCGACGCGCGCGATCGCAGGTCTGGCCTCGGCGCGGGCATGGGGCGCTCCGACGCGGCGCTACTGGCCCTGTTGCAGGAGGTATGCATCGAGCAGACCGACTTCGACGGCCTGCTCGACCGCGATCCCGAGCGCCTCGAGCGAGCCTTGGAGCGCTTGGAGGACTCGACGTTCGCCGCCGCGGCTGCCGAGGTCACGCTCGTGGCCACACTCCACGGTCTGACAATCTCCTCACCCGAGATTCCGCTCACGCGAGGTCTCCTGCTTGCTCATCCCGACGCTCTCAACGGGGCGCCCGAGCAAGCCCTCGGCAACCTCGCCGCCGGCCATACGGATCACGGCCATCCGGACCGTCTACTGGTGGTCTTTACAGCCGAGGACCCCGACCCGCGCAGCGGCCTCATCCACGGCATCGAGGTAGTGCGCGAGCTGCTGCGCGCATTGCGCCTGTTCGGCGACGGACGCATATCGCTCGGCTCGCTGGCCTGGACGCGGGTCGGCTCCGCTCCCTGGAGCCAGGTCGCGCTCGGGACAGGCGGGCGTCCTCACGGGATGCTCCTCGTAGGCACAGAGCAAGAGGACGAGTTGCGGGCTTTCTGCAATCTCGTCTCGCGCCGCGCGCCCCACGAAAACGAGATCGCGTGGGCATTGCGGCGGTTCGAGCTTGGCTGCGAGCGAGCTTCGGAGTACGAGGGCATCAGCGACCACCTGCTTGCTTTGCGGGCGCTCCTGGGAGGACCTTCGGAGCTCGAGCCCAACGGCTCGCCCGACGGTCTGCTCGCTGGACGCCTGGCGGCTTTGTGCGCCACGCCGGACAGACGCACCGATTTGACCGAACGGACTTTGCGCGCGATCGCCTTGGAGCGCGAAGCGATCGCGGGTAGCGCTGTAGAACGCGCAAGCGGCCTGGCCTTGACGCGCGACCTCTCAGATCACTTGCGCGCGCTCTTGCGAGACGTGGTCTGCGGCCATCTCCCATCCGACTTGGTCTCCCTCGCGGATGAGCTTCTGCTCTCAGGCGAGGAGCTCCAAGAGGAGCCCCAGCCGGTCCAACAACAAGCTTTGGCTGCCGCGTCCTAGTCGCGCTCAGACGCCGCTCAAGCAAAGAGCTGCTCGGCGATCGCCCACAGCCCCCCCAAGTCCTGCACGTCACCCGCCAGTTGAGCCACCAACAGTGGCTGCGCTTCGTCAAAATCAAGCGACAACCCCGCCACGCTCTCGCGGTCACGTCGCGCCAACACGTCGAGGTCGGACAAGTTGGTCGCCAAGCGCGTCGCCAGGCCCGGGTCGAGCGGGGGCGCCAGCAGATCCGCCACCTGCTCCGGTGTATGCCCTTCGAGGCCTTGGTCCTGGAAGCGATTGACGATCAACCCCGCGAAGCTCATACCTTCGCGCCCCAGTTGAGCGTGCAGGAAACCCGCCTCGCGTGAAGGCTCGTGCTCGGGCGAAGTCACGATCAAAAAGCCGGTCTCAGGGTTGCGCAAAAGCCGCTCCACGCCCCGCGCGCGCTCCGTGAAACCGTCGGTGAGACCGCCAAGCGCGCCAAAGAAGGACGAAAGCTCCTCGATCATGTTGACGCCCGTGACCTTCGCGAACATCGACAGCATCAGGCCGGCGCCGCGTCCCAGCAGTCCGCGCGTCACGCTCGTCGGCGCCATCAGCACCTTCAAGGCTCTGCCCTCCAAGAACCGCGTGAGCCGGTCGGGCGCGTCGAGGAAGTCCAAGGCATCGCGTGAAGGAGGCGTGTCGAGCACGATCGCGTCCCACTCGCCGCTCGTGTGCAGCTCATACAGCTTTGCCACTGCGGTGAACTCCTGAGAGCCCGCCACAGCCGAGGACAGCTCGCGATAGATGCGGTTTGAAAGGACTTCCTCGCGCGTGCGCTCGTCGGGAGACAGGCGCGAGATCAAGTCATCGAAGGTTCCCTTCGAGTCGAGCATCATCGCCCACAGCTCGCCTTCCAAGGAGATCCCATGCGCGGCAAGCGTGTCCTCGTCCATCTTGCGAGGCTCGCCTGTCAGCTCCTTCAACCCAAGCGCGCCCGCCAAGCGCTTGGCGGGATCGATGCTCACAACCGCCACCTTGCGTCCCCTCGCGGCAAGCCCCAAGCCAAGCGCCGCCGAGATCGTGGTCTTGCCCACGCCACCCGCACCCACGCACACGCACACCCGCTTCTCCTGCAGGCGCTGCTCCAACGGAATGTGACTGGACGGCACCGGGTGATCCTAGGGGGCACGCGCCGCGGGGTCTTGATCGCCGATGACCACACGCTGTAGCCGAGGAGCACCGGTACGCACGCCAAATCCCCGCACCCGAGCAGGAATCGCGCAGCGCTGTGCGAATAGTGAAGCTCGACGGCTTTCCCAAATTCGACCATCGGAGCCTGCCGTGACTGCACGGGCCAAGGTCATCGCTTTCGCCAATCAGAAGGGCGGCGTGGCCAAGACAACGACGACACTCAACCTTGCTGCCGCATTCGCGGAGGAGGGACATCGCGTCCTGTGCGTCGACATGGACCCGCAGGGCAACCTCACGATGTCCCAGGGCATCGACCCCGACACGCTCGAGCTGTCGATGTATGACGTGCTCACCCAGCGTGCCACCATCAGAGAGGTGATCCGCAAACGCGAGATCGACGTGGCCTGCGCCTCGATCGACCTGGCCGGAGCCGAGATCGCGATGTCCACGATGATCGGACGCGAGCGCTCTTTGCAAAAGGCGTTCGAGCCGATCATGGAGGACTACGATTTCATTTGCATCGACACTCCGCCGAGCCTGGGTCTTTTGACCATCAACGCGCTTACCGCCGCCAACAAGGTTATTGTGCCCGTTCAGTGTGAGTATTTGTCGATGCGTGGGCTCATCCAGTTGCAAAACACCCTGGCAATGATTCGCGAGAACCTCAATCCAGACGTCGATATCGAGGGAATCCTCCCGACACTGGTCGATTCACGCACGATCCATGCCAAGGAGGCAATCGAGATCCTCGAGGAGAACTTCGGCGACCGCGTGTTTGCTTCGCGCATACGCAAGACGGTGCGCTTCGCCGAGGCTCCTGTGAAGGGAATGTCGGTGCTGAAGTACGAGCCGGATGGTGTCGCTGCGCAGTCCTATCGCCAGCTGGCACAGGAGGTCTTGGCTCATGGCAAACCCTAAGCGGGCATCGATGCGTGAAGGGCCTTTGGCGTCCCTCTTTCGCAAGACCGAGGATCTGGAGAAGGACGCCGCCGAGCAGCCCCCCGCGCCCGACGCGGCTACGCCCGCCGGAGCCGGCGAGCCCGCTGCCCAGGCA
>JBAVYU010000015.1:0-2245 GCA_049588415.1 Solirubrobacteraceae bacterium | reverse complement strand
CCTGGCGGTGCAGCCAACCGATCTCCGGCTGGCGCTACTGGAAGCCGGGGGCGGGACGATCGGAGGCTTTGCCGGCCGGATGGCATTGCTCTGCTACGGCTTTGATGCCGTCCACGGCATTTACACCCGCCAGATCGCAACGCTGCTTCAGATCGGCGGCGGATTGACCGTGGGGATCCTCGCCTCCGCTCTTGGCTTGATGTTGTGGCGAACGTCCAGGCGCGGAGCCTCGGCATGAACTCGTCCTTTAGCCTTCCCGAGGCCAGTACCCACGCCGTGCGGGTCGATCACATCTTCTATGGTCTTCTCGTCCTCTCGGGTCTGACCATGTTGGCGGTGTTCGGCCTCGTCATCGTCCTGGCGATTCGCTACCGCCGTGGATCCAGCGCAAAACGTGGACCGTTGCCCGAAATCGTCAGCCGCGAATTTGAGATCGGCTGGACCATCGCCACACTTTTCCTGTTCGTGTTTTTGTTCTGGTGGGCGGCGTCGGCCGATCTCTCCGGCCTGTCGGCTCCCGCCAACGCACTCGAGATGCATGTCGTCGCCAAACAATGGATGTGGAAGACCCAGCATTCCAATGGCGCCCGCGAGATCAACGCCCTGCATGTTCCCGTAGACCGGCCGGTGCGGCTGGTGATGACTTCGCAGGACGTCATTCACTCGTTCTATGTTCCGGCTTTTCGCGTCAAGCAGGACGTACTGCCGGGACGCGACACCGAAATCTGGTTCCGGGCCACCAAGACCGGGGTGTTCCCGCTGCTTTGCGCCGAATATTGCGGCACGGACCATTCCATGATGCGGGGCCAGATCGTGGTAATGCGGCAGGAAGACTACGCCGACTGGCTTGGCAAGCAACCCCAGGGCGACGACCTCGTTCATGAAGGCGAAAGACTGTTCGTGGCGCAAGGCTGCTCGGGCTGTCACGCGGATTCCTCCAGCGTGCATGCCCCAAAACTCGCCGGGCTCTACGGCCGAACTGTCAGCCTTTCCGATGGGCGTCAGATAAAGGCGGATGATGCCTACATCCGGGATTCAATATTGCAGCCCAAGCGTGACATCGTGGCCGGCTACCAGCCGATCATGCCGGGCTTCGCAGGCTTGCTCGACGACGGCGAAATCCAGAGCCTGACGGCCTACATCCGGTCCCTGGCGCCGCAGCCCAACATCCAAACCGACGGAGGCGTGAAGTGACTGATGCCCTGCTGGCGGGCGACCTGCCGCTGCCGCCCCGTCCCGACTATCTTCACCACGGCATCACACTGAAGTCGTGGCTGACCACGACGGACCACAAGCGCATCGCGATCCTCTACGCGATCACCATCACGATCTTCTTCTTCATGGGCGGCATTGCGATCACGCTGGTGCGGCTGGAGTTGTTCCAGCCCAACGGCTGGCTGCTCACGTCGGACACCTACAACAAGCTTTTCTCGTTCCACGGCATCGTCATGGTGTGGTTCTTCTTGGTGCCGTCGATCCCCAACACGCTCGGCAATTTCCTGCTGCCGTTGATGATCGGGGCGCCCGATGTCGCATTTCCGCGGCTCAATCTGTTCAGCTGGTACCTGACCATCGCCGCCGGCGCCTTGACCGTTTATGCGCTGGTCGCCGGCGGGGTCGATACCGGGTGGACCTTCTATACGCCCTACTCGACGATGTTTTCGAACAGCCACGTGTTCGCCGCGGCGTCTGGGGTTTTCATCGTCGGCTTCGCCAGTATCGCGACCGGGGTCAACTTCATCGCCACCACGCACATGTTGCGCGCCCCGGGAATGACCTGGTTTCGTCTGCCGCTGTTCGTCTGGGCGATCTACGCCACCTCCATCATCATGGTGCTGGCCACGCCGGTGCTGGCGATCTCGCTGTTGCTGGTCATCGCTGAGCGGTGGCTCGGGCTGCCGATTTTCAATCCCGCCAATGGCGGCGACCCGATCCTGTTTCAGCACCTGTTCTGGTTCTACTCGCACCCAGCGGTCTATATCATGGTGCTGCCCGCGATGGGCGTGGTTTCGGAAATCATCCCCTGCTTCGCACGCCGCCGCATCTTCGGTTATGACTTCATGGTTTACGCGATGATGGCGATTGCCGGAATCGGCTTCTTCGTGTGGGGCCACCACATGTTCGTGTCCGGCCAATCTCCGTACGCCAACCTGATCTTTTCCTTTCTGTCCTTCATTATCGCGGTGCCGTCGGCCATCAAGGTCTTCAACTGGACGGCCTCGCTGTACCGCGGCCAGATCAGCTT
>JBAVYU010000014.1:0-46500 GCA_049588415.1 Solirubrobacteraceae bacterium | reverse complement strand
CTCCCCGGCCGCGCGCTCCCCGGCGCGCTCCCCGGCGGCGCGCTCTCCGAGTAAGCGCGTGTAGAGCACTGCGATCACCGCCCCCACGACGCCCTCGGCCACGACCGGCCCAGGAACGCGACTGCCGGAAACCTCGGCGCGGCCACGATCAACCACTTCGCACAGCTGGGCGATCGTCTGCGAGCGAAGCTCCAGTACGCGCGGCCCGCCCCCCGCGGCGTGCACGATGCACAGCTGCGCGAGCAAAGGCTGCTCGTCAAAGAAGAGCAGGAGCTCCGCGAGCGCACTCCTGATCGACTCCCGCCACGTGCCCTGTGCCTCGTAGGCCTCGGCTGCGACGGCTTGGGCCTGTTCGATGGACCACGCGAAAGTCGCCAGGAAACAGTCCTCGATATCCGCGAACAGCTCGTAGAACAGGCGCCTGGAAACACCGGCGCGCGCGATTACGCGCGCCACCGTGACCGATGCCGCGCCGCGCATGGCCGCCTCTTCGGCCATCGCCCCCAGAATCCTGGATCGCTGAATCTCCTCCACGTTTGACCGCATCGATCGACAGGCCCCTCGATGCGCTCGAGAAGACTTCAGATGCTCCGCGTGAGCTTGATATTACCCGTGGCGAGCATCTGCCTACTGTCCACTGAGCCAAAGAGCCCTTCATGCGACAGCGTGTAAGACCCAATCGGCTTTGTTGATCGCCCAAAACAGCGGGTCGGCGCCATGCAAGTCCGTTTGCAGGGACCCTCAAATGCTTGTGATCGAGGCCGTGCGTGGCTAGCTTGCCCAAGTCATGCAAAGCCCACCCATACGTCTGCGGGTCCGTCTCCGTGTACGCCTGCTCCTCCGTGTACGCCCGCTCCTCCGTGTACGCCCGCTCCTCCGTGTACGCCCGCTCCTCCGTGTACGCCCGCGCCTCCCTGTACGCCCGCTCCTCCGTGTACGCCCGCGCCTCCCTGTACGCCCGCGCCTCAGCCTTCGCCACGCTGCGGCGCTGCTCGCGCTGCCGGCCGCCTTGGCCACCGCGCCGGCGCTCGCCGGCCAATCCCAAGGGTCACTTGAAAGCGGTATCTCCTCATCCACCGCCAAGGAGGGCGGCCTGAGCGAAGCGATCAAGGCCGACTCGCATCAGATCGACGGCTTCCAAGGCAGTATCGACGACCTCCAGGGTCGTCTCTCGGCGCTCGAATCGAGCCTCGCGATCGAGCGTGAAGTGCTCGATCGGCTGCGCTCGCAGCTGGGAGGGGCGCGCACCCACCTGGCCTCGCTGGTGGTACAGCTCGCCCGTGACCGCAAGGTCTTGGTGGCACAGGTGGTCGCCGCCTACGAGTCGCCACCGCCGAGCATCGTGACCGTGATCCTCGACGCGCACGGCTTCGGCGACCTGATCGAGCGCTTGGACGATCTCAAGGCGATCGGCCAAGAGAACGCCAGCGCGACCACCTTGGTCATCAACACTCGCGCCGCGGTGGCCAAGGAAACCAAGCGCTTGGCGGTGCTCACATCCTCACACCAGCGCGAGACCACCGCCGTCTTGGTGCAGCGCGATGAGGTCGCGCGCCTGCACCTGGCGCTCGTCAATCACCAGCTCCAGTACATCCACGCCCGTGATCGCAAGAGCTCAGAGCTTGGCGAATTGCGCTCGCACAGAGCGACCCTCGAAAAAGAATTGTCCGCCATTCAGGTCAAGGAGTACACCTCGCAGAACGAATCGTTCTCGAGCGCCTTCGCAGGCGTTGGCGGCGACGCCTCCGGCGAATTTGGCTTCTTCCAGGCGCCTGGCACCAACTACAGCGTGGGTGTCGAGCCGATCTTGGTGCAGCGTCTGAACACCCTGGGCAAGGCTTTGCACCTGCACCTGATCGGGATCTCCGGCTACCGCAGTCCCCAACATTCCGTCGAGGTGGGCGGCTTTGCCAACGACCCGCACACACGCGGCGAAGCCTCCGACACTCCAGGCGTCGAAGGTGTGCCCGAGTCGATCCTCGAGAAATTCGGGCTCACGCGGCCGTTCCCGGGACCGGCCGAGGCTGACCACATCCAGTTGGCCGGCAGCGCTCCGTAGAACATTCCGGACGGAGTGGATCAGGCCGGCACACCGCTGTCTGAATGACTGAGCCGAGCGTGTAGCGGCTCAGCCGTCACCTCGGGTGGCGACTCGGCGCGCATCGCGACCTGCTGGTGGCGACGGCGAGGACGCCATACACGCAGGTACTGAGCTCCTACGTAGGAACCCAACACCAGTGCCACGGCGACAAGCTGCGCGGCAATCGTCTCGACGTTGGGGAACACCGAGAACCAGGTGCCCGCCCAACCAGGAATGTTCATGCCGGGGATCGGGGTCGTGCCGATCCAGCCGGCCAGCTGCATCTCGTTGACCTCCTCGCCGACCATTACCCACAAGACGACCAGGAGCATGACGCCGGTGACGATCAGCAGCTTGCGGTATGGCAAGCGCTGGTGCAAGGCGAAGGTGAGCACGCCCACTGCCGCGGTGAACAAGAGCCCGAGCACCAAGCCCTCGAGGACGATGCTGGAGCCGTAGCGCTCGCGCAAGCCTTGCAGGAAGATGACAACCTCGAAGCCCTCTCGGTAGACGGAGGTGAACCCGAGCAAGGCCAGTCCGGCGATCGTGCCGCCAACGGCTCCCCCCTCGGCGGCCCCCATCAAGCCTCGACGGCGCTTGTTGTGATGAGAGATCCAGCCGGTCCAATAGACCTTGTGGAAGAACCAGTTCATGACCAACAGGAGCACGATGATCGCGGGAATGCCGGTGGCCGCCTGCACGCTCAAGCCGCCGTTGCCGAGCATTCCGATCGCCCATATAGCCAAGAACCAAGTCCCGCAGCTGGCAAGCAAGGCCACGCCACCACCCGCCATCACGGGCCCGCGATAGGCGCGGTTGGCGCCCCTGAAGCTGGCCAAGATCGCGGCCAGCACGAGGATCGTCTCCAAGCCCTCGCGGAACACGAGCACACCGCTGTCGACCACAACGCTGGTGCTTCCCATGTGAGTGCCCGGATCGGTTGGATCGGGCGTCCCGCCCTTGGCGTGCCAACCAAGGATCACGGCCGCCACGCAGGTAGCCAGGACCACGGCGATCCATAGGTAGGTCCCGCTGCCAGTGCTCTTGCTCTTTGCCTGCTGCGTCATTTAGAATCGTCCTCGGACAAACCCGACCCAGCGGGTCGGCAATGGTAGGACGAAACCTATCACAAGTTAGGGTGCCCTAATTAGGCTTCCCTAACAGGCTTCGAGAATTGGGCGCCGCTACGCGCCGAGCACGGCGGGCGCGCCGTATGCGGCCAAGACATCTGGCAAGGCCACGGTGCCATCCTCGCGCTGGCCGTTCTCCAATAGCGCGATGATTGTGCGACCGACCGCAACAGCGGTCCCGTTGAGCGTGTGCAACGTTTGCACTCGCTTGTCGCGGCGCAAGCGGATATTCAGCCGCCGAGCTTGGTAGCCGGTCGTGTTCGAGCATGAAGTCAGCTCGCGGTAGCGACCTTGACTCGGCAACCACGCCTCGCAGTCGTACTTCTTGGCGGCGGAGGAGCCGAGATCGTTGACGGCGATGTTGACGACCCTGTAAGGCAGGTCCAGCTCGGAGAGGATCTCCTCCTCGATCGCGAGGATGCGCTCGTGCTCTTCGGTCGAGGCGTCGGGCTCGACGAAGCTGAACATCTCCACCTTGTCGAACTGGTGCACCCTGAAGATGCCCCGCGTGTCCTTGCCGGCGGCGCCCGCCTCGCGACGGAAGCAGGGCGAGAAGCCGGCGTAGCGCAACGGCAAGCGCTCGGCGGGCAGGATCTCTTCGTCGTGCAGGGAGGCCAAGGCCACCTCGGAGGTGCCGACCAGGTACAGCTCATCCTCGGCCAGGCGATAGATCTGCTGCTCGGTGTCAGGCAGGAAGCCGGTCCCGTACAAGGCGCGCTCGCGTACGAGCACAGGCGGGATTACAGGCTCAAAGCCGTGACCCCTCAGCTTCTCCAAAGCAAAGCGCACCAAGGCCAGCTCCACCATCACCAGGTCGCCCTTCAGGTAGGCAAAGCGAGCTCCAGACAGCTTGGCCGCGTGGTCCATGTCGATCATGGCGCCCGCGAGTTCGAGATGGTCGCGCGCGCCCTCGCCCTTCACTCGCGGCTCGCCCACGACCTTGATGAGTTCGTCCTCGGGACCGGGCGCGGCGGTGGGATCGGGCAGATTGGGAAGTGGGGCCAGTGCTGCCTGCAAGCGCTCCTCGATCTCGGCCAGCTCGCGGCTGAGGTCCTTCTCGCGCGCGCCGACCTCGCGCTGGCGAGCGATCGCCTCGCTCGCATCTTCCCCTGCGCGCTTGGCTTGGGCGATGGCCTCGGCGGCGGCGTTGCGTTCCGCACGCAAGTCCTCGACTCCCGGGATCAGCTCTCGCCTGCGGGTGTCGAGCTCCAGCACGCGCTCCAAACCGGCGGCGGCGCCCTCGTCCCGCCGCGCCAGCGCGGCGCGCACACGGTCGGGATCTTCTCGGATCAGCTTGAGGTCGAGCACCGACTGGGAGCCTACCCTCCAGGCGTTGCGCCCATCGGCTCAGTGTCACCCGCCGCCTTCATGCCAAGCGTTGTTGCCGGCCGCTTTGGGCCGGCCGCTATTTGGTCGACAGAGTGATGTTGACCGAAGGCACGTGCTGGGCCTGCAGGCCCGAATACTGCGCCAAGAACTTGGCGATGTCCTTGGCGTCGTCGCCTACGACCAGGTTCTCGGGCATGATCGCGCCGGAGAAGCCACCGTTGCGGATTGCGTAGAGGACCTGTTCCTCGTTCTCCTTGCGGATGTTGAAGTTGGGCCCGTTGGTCTTGACGCGATCCTTGATCGAGGTGGCCGAGCCCTCAGCGCCCACGACAGCCAATGTGTGGCAGCCAGAGCAGTGGTCGCGGAAAAGGACAGCCCCGCGGTAGTAGGGACTCGTCTTCGGCACCGAGATCCCCTGCGAGCCGCACGCCGAGATCCCACCGGCCAGGGCGAGCAAGGCAGTTGCGACGGCGAGCATCTTCACAGGCGGCCTCATGCGCGCCGGAATATATCGGTTGGCCTTCCCCCCGCGAACACCCAACGCTCGCCGATGGGGCTTCCGTCGAGCAGATGGGGCACAACGTGAGCTCAAAACCCGTGCGCGGTTTCGGCAGCGCGCAGCGCCAAGAACACCACGACGAGCGAGGACAGCGTCATCACGCCCATCTCGCGGCGCACGATCGAGGCCACTATCGCGTGCTGTTCCTCCTCGGGCAGCTCGCCCACTGCCCGAGCGTCCACGAGATCGTGCTGGTCGAGGATCGTCTGCGCGGAGGCGACTCGCAGTTGCTCGGCCACGAAGCCGATCGCGAGAGGCAGCAGGGCATACAGATAGAAGAGGTGTTCGCTCGAGTAGTGCCCGGCCACGGCCAGGACTCCGATCGCGACCGCATACACGAGCGCGCCAACCTGGCCTATGCGCAGCAAGAGCCAGAACGCCCGGCTCGGCTGGAGCCTGTACCAACGCCATGCGCCGAGCAATCCAGGCACAGCGTTGAGCAAGGCGAGCGCGAGAGCCCCCCAAACGACTGCTTCGTTCATCGACGCTCCGCTTGGCCGGCGGGCATAGAGGCAATCGTCACTATGTAACAGTTTGTCACAAGGGTGATATAACAGCGCGCGTGCTGCGCAGCTACTTCCCGGCGATCGTATTCCTGATCCTTGGCGGCGCCGTGGGCGGCCTGTTCGGCGTGCTCAACACGATGATCGGCCCGCGCCGACGCACAGAGCACAAGCTCGACCCCTACGAGTGCGGGTTGCCCTCAGAGGTCAAGCAGGGAATGCGCTTCGGGATCAGCTTCTATCTGATCGCGATGCTGTTCATCCTGTTCGACATCGAGGTCGTCTTCTTGTACCCGATCGCGGTCGAGCTGAAGGCATACGGCAGCTACGCCCTGGCCGAGACGATCACCTTCATCGTGCTGTTGGCCGTGGCCTTCGTATATGTATGGCGCAGGGGAGCGCTCGAGTGGAGATAAAGCGCGAGGCCGTACCCCGCGGCACGCGCCCCACTGGCCAAGGCCAGGGGGGGATTCAGATTGATTCCGCACACCCCACCGGCCAAGGCCGGCAGGGGGTTGGGATCGATTCAAGTGGGCTACGCGTCAGCGCGCACAACTCGCAGGAGCTGCTGCGCGGAGCCGAGCTGCACGGCCCGACGGCGCCGGCCACCCTGGAGGGCGAGGAGCTCGAACGCTACGTTCACGAACGCGTGCTCACCACCACGCTGGAGAAGGCCGTCGCGTGGGGACGCTCCAACTCATTCTTCCCGCTCGCGTTCGGCTTGGCCTGCTGTGCAATGGAGCAATTCCAGACTGCCGGCCCACGCATGGACATCGCGCGCTTCGGCTTCGAGGCCTTCAGGGCCTCCCCACGCCAAGCCGACCTGATCATCCTGGCCGGCCGAGTCTCGATCAAGATGGCACCGATCATCCGGCGCCTGTACGACCAGATGCTCGAGCCCAAGTGGGCGATCTCGATGGGCGCCTGCTGCAGCTCGATGGGCGTCTTTAACAACTACGCGCTCGTCCCGGCCGACAAGTTCATGCCGATCGACGTGCACGTGCCCGGCTGCCCGCCACGCCCGGAGGCCCTGATGCACGGCATCCTCAAGCTGCGCAAGCTCGTCCAGGACGACCCTGAGGCGGGCTGGCGCGAGCGCTACGGCGCACAGGGCACCGAGGAGATCTCAAGCGAGACGCGGGTCGACCCCGGTGCCTGACGCGACAGGGCTGGAGCTGATCGCCAAGGAGCTACGCGAGAGCGAGGGTCCGGAGGCGATCCTCCGAACGCTGCACTTCCGTGGTCGGGCGACGCTCGAAGTTGCGCCGGCAAAGATCCGCGCGGTGCTGGCGAGCTTGCGCAAGCTCGGCTACAGCTCGATGATGAGCGTGCACGGCGTCGACTACTACCCGCATGAGCCACGCCTGGGTGTGCACTACGAGCTGCTCGACATGGTGGAGGTCGACCGCATCACCGTCACCTTGCGCGTGCCGACCGACGCTGCCGCGGTCGACTCGGTCACTCCCGCCGGCGAGGACGGCGCGGGCTGGCCGACGGCCGACCATCAGGAGCGCGAGATCTACGACATGTTCGGCATCGTCTTCGCCGGCCATCCAGACCTACGTCGCATTCTGATGCCCGAGGACTACGAGGGCCACCCGCAGCGACGCGACTTCCCGGTTGGCGGCGAACCGGTGATCTTCACTTACAACGAACACGCCTCGGAGGGCGTCGGCACGGTCGGCGGCGGCACGCCCAAGGAGACGCTGCAATGACGGTCGCCGACGAGCAGATGTCCGAGTACCGTCGCCGCGAGCAGAGCATCACGCTCTCGCAGGTGGAGCAGTCCGACGAGGACACACACGACGAGCTGTTGACGCTCAACTTCGGCCCCCACCACCCGGCCACGCACGGGGTCCTACGTTTGCTTGTCACGCTGCAAGGCGAGGTCGTGCGCTCGATCAAGCCGGTCATCGGCTACGTGCACACGGGGATCGAAAAGACCGCCGAGGACAAGGCCTACTGGAAGGCGATCCCGGTCGTCGAGCGGATGGACTATCTGTCCTACTACTTCAACGCGATGGCCTTCGTGGGCGCCGTGGAGACCCTCTTGGAGGTCGAGGTTCCCAAGCGGGCGCAGTATCTGAGGGTGATCCACCTGGAGCTCAACCGCATCGCCTCCCATCTCATCTGGCTGGGCACGAGCGCTCTGGACCTGGGCGCCGTCTCGATCTTTTTGTACTGCCTGCGCGAGCGCGAGCTGATTCTCGACCTGTTCGAGATGTCCTCGGGCCAGCGCATGCACACGCGCTACTTCCAAGTGGGTGGCGTGATGGAGGACATCCCGCCCGGCTTCGTGGAGAAGGCGCGCGAGTTCACCAAGATCATGCCGAAGCGAGCCGACCAGTACGGGGCGATCCTCAACGCCAACCAGATCGTGCTGGAGCGCCTGCGCGGCACCTGCCCGCTTGACGCCGAGACTCTGCTCAGCCTGGGCGTCACCGGTCCCTTGCTGCGTGCCGCGGGCAACCCTTGGGATCTGCGCAAGGCCGCTCCTTACAGCTCCTACGAGGACTTCGACTTCAAGATCCCGGTCGGCACGGTCGGCGACAACTACGACCGCTTCGCCGTGCGGGTGGCCGAGATCTACGAGTCGGTCAAGATCATCGACCAGGCGCTCGACGGCCTGCCGGAGGGGCCCCACATAACCGAGGACCGCAAGGTAGCCCTGCCCCCGCGCCACGAGCTGGCGACCTCGATGGAGGCCTTGATCCACCACTTCAAGTTGGTTACCGAGGGCTTCAGGGTGCCGCCGGGCGAGATCTACAACCCGATCGAGTCACCCCGCGGCGAGCTGGCCTGCTTCGTGCGCTCTGACGGCTCCTCCAAGCCTGCCCGCGTACACATGAGGGACCCCTCGTTCGTGAACCTGCAGGCGCTTTCGCACATGGCCGAGGGCTCCTATATCGCCGACATGATCGCCACCTTGGCGATGCTCGACCCGATTTTGGGGGGCATCGACCGGTGAGCTCACACGGACAGACGGCGACTTCGTCGGGGCCGCCGGTCGAGGTTCCAGCACAGCTGAGGGCCGAGATCGAGGCGCACATGGCCCTATATCCCGATAGCCGCTCGGCCGCCCTGCCCGCCTTGGAGGCAGCCCAACGCGTCCATGGCTGGTGCTCGCCGGAGGCGATCGAGCAGACCGCTTCGGTAATGGGTGTCACGCCTGCTTACCTCGCCGCCGTGGCCACCTTCTACGACATGCTCGAGACCGAGCCGGTGGGGCGCCACTCGATCTATGTGTGCACCAACATCTCCTGCTCGCTGCGCGGCGCCGACGCTCTGCACGCCGCTGTGTGCGAGGCGGCCGGAGATGACCCGGAATTCAACGTGCGCTCGTTCGAGTGCCTCGGCGCTTGCGACATCGCGCCGATGGCCTCTGTCGACGGCGTGTTCGTAGGGCCGCTCACGCTCGAGGACGTGCCGCAACTGCTCGAGGACGTACGCGCCGCCGGGCCGGTGCTGCCCGACAAGCAGCTCTCCACGCGCAAGGTCGCCGACCCGCACGCCAACTCGAGCGATTTCCCTGCCCACCCGATCGAGACCCCCTCTCCGACCGATGCGTCCGGAGGCGCGGCATGACCGAAGCGCTGCTGTTCAAGGACATCGATGAGCCTGGCTTGGACACGCTCGAGGTCTACGCCAAGCGCGGCGGTTACGAGTCCTTGCGCAAGGCCTTGGCGATGAGTCCCGAGGAGTTGCTCGCCCAGCTCGAAGCTTCCGGTCTGAGGGGACGCGGCGGGGCAGGCTTTGCGATGGGAAAGAAGGTCTCGTTCCTACCCAAAGGCTCGATCGACAAGTACTTGGTCTGCAATGCCGATGAGTCCGAGCCGGGCACCTTCAAGGACCGGGAACTGATGCAGAAGTCCCCGCACATGCTGATCGAGGGAATCGTGATCGCCTCCTACGCGGCGGGGGCCGGCCGCTCATTCATCTACATCAGAGGCGAGTACGTCCACCAGGCCGACGTGCTCGACGCGGCCCTGGCGCAAGCGCGCGAAGCCGGCTACATCGGCGAGAACATCTTGGGATCGGGTCATTCGCTCTCCTTGGTAGTGCATCGCGGCGCGGGCGCCTACATCTGCGGCGAGGAGACGGGGCTACTCGATTCACTGGAAGGCAAGCGCGGCAACCCCCGCCTCAAGCCGCCGTTTCCGGCCAACCAAGGCCTGTATCAAGGTCCGACCTTGATCAACAACGTGGAGACGCTATCGACCGTGCCGACGATCGTGAAGATGGGCGGCGAGGAGTACGCGAAGCTGGGCACCGAGACCTCTAAAGGCACGAAGCTGGTGTCGGTCTCTGGTCATGTACAACGACCCGGCAATTACGAGATCGAGTTGGGGATCTCCTCGCGCGAGATCGTCTACGGCCTCGCGGGTGGCCCGCCAGAGGGACGCGAGGTCAAGTGCTGGTTCCCGGGCGGCTCCTCCTCGCCGGTGCTGAAGAAGGAGGACCTCGACCTGCCCTATGACTTCGATTCGATGGCCAAGGCCGGCTCGATGCTTGGCTCCGGCGCGATCATCGTGGTGGACGATTCCACGCCGATCTTGGACGTGGCCCTGAAGGTGGCCAAGTTCTACAGGCACGAGTCCTGCGGCAAGTGCACCCCCTGCAGGGAGGGCACCAACTGGACCGTGAAGATGCTGGAGCGCATCGACGAGGGCACGGCGACGCCGATGGACATCGAGATCATGGCCTCGGTCCAGGAGCACATCATCGGCAACTGCCTGTGCGTGTTGGGCGACGCGATGGCGATGCCGATCGGCTCGCTGATCGCGAAGTTCAGAGACGAGTTCGAAGAACACATCGAGACGGCCCGCGCACGCGCCGGCCTCGGCGCATCCGAACCCGCCCTGGTGGCACAACCAGCTCTCGCCGGCGAGGTGGCCCATGCCTAGACCAGAGCAACGTCCCATCAAATTTACGATCGACGGGCGCGAAGTCGAAGCTCCCGAAAACATGATGCTGGTCGACGCCGCCAAGCTGGGCGACGTCGAGATTCCGGTGTTCTGCTACGAACCGAAGCTGGGCCAGCCAGTCGGCGCCTGTCGGATGTGTTTGGTTGAAATCGAGGGCATCCCCAAGCTGCAGACAGGCTGCTCGACCCCGGTCAAGGACGGCATGGTCGTACACACCCAGTCCGAGCGCGCCAAGGTCGCCCAGCAGGCGGTGGTTGAGTTCCTGCTCGTCAACCATCCCTTGGACTGCCCCGTGTGCGACAAGGGCGGGGAGTGTCCCCTGCAGGACATCGCCTTCGGCTGGGGTAGCGGCAAGTCCCGCTTCGCGGACCCCAAGCGCCACTTCGTCAAGCCGCTTGAGCTCTCGCCGACGATCGCGATCGACAGGGAGCGCTGCATCCTGTGTTACCGCTGCGTGCGCTTCAGCCAGGAGATATCCGAGGACTACCAGCTTGTCCTGCTCGAGCGAGGCGCCCACTCCTACGTGTCGACCTTCGACGGGCGGCCATACATCGCGCCGTTCAGCGGAAACATCGTGGAGCTGTGCCCGGTGGGGGCTTTGACTTCGCGCAACTACCGCTTCAGGGCCAGGCCTTGGGATGTGGAGGATGCGGGCTCGGTGTGCACGCTGTGCCCGGCCCAGTGCAACGTGACGCTGACCGTGCGCGACGAGAGCGTCCTGAGAGTCTTGGCTCGCGACAACCACGAGGTTGACGACGGGTGGCTGTGCGACCGGGGACGCTTCGCCTACCCGAAGCTTGCCGAAGGACGGATCGTCGAGCCGCTGTTGCGCGACGGCGGCGAGCTGCGACCCGTCTCCTGGGAGCGTGCCTTGGAGGAGGCCGCTGTCCGCCTACGGAGAGCCGGCGCCCAGACCGGCGCGCTCGCAGGCGGCGGCAGCACCAACGAGGAGGGCTTTCTGCTGGCGCGCCTGATGAGGGAGGGCCTCTCCTCGCCACACCTGGACTCTCGTGTTGCCGGTGCCCTACCGCTGGAGCTGCACCGCGCGCTCGCCGAGCCGGCGCTACAGGCCACGGTCTCGGACCTCGAGTTCGCCCACGCCGTCTTGGTAATCGAGGCAAACCCAGTCGAGGACGCCCCGATCTTGGATCTACGCCTGCGCAAGGGCGTGCGCCGGAACGGAATGGCGCTTGTACACGCAAGCGCGAGTCAACTCCTCGATCAAACACAGGCCCAAGCACTGATACGACAGCTCGAGGCGGCGTGCCCCGAGGGCGTACAGGGCGAGGTCGTGATCCTGTGGGGCGAGCGCCTCACGAGCGGCCCCGACGGGGCGCGCGCGGTCGAGGCTCTGCTCGAGATGGCCGCGAAGCTGGGCATCGCCGAGACCGAGGGTGCGGGCCTGCTGGAAATCCCGGCTCACGCCAACGGTCGCGGACTGCGCGAAGCCGGCTTTCTGCCCAACGCAGGCCCCGGACTGAGCGAGCCCGAGGAGGAGGGTCGCGACTCACGGGCGATCGCGCAAGGACTGATCGAGGGCGAGCTGAGCTGCCTGTATCTGCTCGACGCCGAGCCCCTGACCGGCATATCTGCCGTGGGAGGGGTGAACCCGGCGGGAGCAGGCGAGTGGGACGACGCGCTGTGGCGGCAAGCCTTGGAGAGCGCAACCACCGTGATCGCGCACGCGAGCTTCTTGGGCGATGCGCTCTCCGAGCACGCCGACATCGTCTTCCCGGCCGGCGCCTACCCGGAGAAGGAGGGCACGATCGTGCACCCCGATGGACGCATCCAGCGCCTGCGGCCGGCGGCCCGCCAGTTGGGCCAGAACCGCGCCGAGTGGAGCGTGATCGCCGAGCTGGCCAAGCGCATCGGCCTGGACCTCGAGGTGCTTAGCGGTGCGATGGCCTCTCAGCAACTATTCGCGGCGCTACCACGCTATGAGGGTCTCACGTTGGAGCTGATCGGCGGCAAGGGCGTTCGCCCACACAAGCGCGAAGCGGTGGTGAGCTCGTGATCGCGGTTGTCGGCTACTACGAAGCGTGGTGGATCCAGATCATCAAGGCGATCGTGATCTTCGCCGTCGGCCTGCAATTGGTGCCGATCGTGCTGTTGGCCGAGCGCAAGCTGTTGGGCCGTATGCAGGCTCGCTACGGACCCAACCGGGTCGGGCCCTTCGGAGTCCTGCAGCCGTTGGCGGACATCGTCAAGCTCCTGACCAAGGAGCAGTTCAGGCCTTCAACCTCGACCGGCTTCCTGTTCGCGCTGGCGCCCGTGATCTCGATCGTGACGGCCGTGGCGGCGTTCGCGATCATCCCGTTCGGCAACGTCCAAAACATCTTCGGCACGCCAGTAGGGCTGTACGGCGTGGACGTGTCGATCGGACCGCTGTACTTGTTCGCATTCGGCGCCGTCGCCTTCTACGGGATCATGCTCGGCGGCTGGTCCTCGGGCTCCAAGTACTCCTTCCTCGGCGCCATGCGAGGCGCCGCGCAGTTGATCTCCTACGAGGTCTCCCAAGGCTTGGCCCTCGTAGGCGTGATCTTCACGGCGGGCACCCTGTCCTTGACCGGAATCGTGGAAGCACAGCGGGGCATGTGGTACATCGTGCCCCAGTTCTTCGGCTTCCTCGTGTTCTTGGTGGCGGGCTTCGCGGAGACCAACAGGGCACCGTTCGACCTGACCGAGGCCGACGCGGAGCTGGTCGGTGGCTACAACACCGAGTACGGCGGCGGGCGCTTCGCCTCCTATTACTTCGCCGAGTACCTCAACGTGCTCGTCGTCTCAGGCATCGTAACGACCGTGTTCCTGGGTGGGTGGCTATTGCCGTTCGGGATCCATCCCCCCGGCTGGGTAGACCCGTTCGTGGTGCTGTTCAAGATGGGCCTGATCACGTTCCTGTTCATCTGGGTCAGGGCCACCTTGCCGCGCCTGCGCTACGACCAGTTGATGAGCTTTGGGTGGAAGATCCTCCTTCCGTTGGCCACACTCAACGCGCTCGTGACGGCAATCCTCGTGGTGGCGACGCACTGATGACCTGGAATCCGGGCGATGACATGCTCGAGGTCACGCGCGCGCCTGCCCCAGGCGCCGCGCGCAGCACCTACCGCGCCTTCGGCGAAACGCTGAGAGGCCTGAAGACGACGTTCGGTCGGATGCTCGAAAAACCGGTGACGCTGGAGTACCCCGAGGAGAAGACGCCCGTCTATCCCCGCTTCAGGGGAAGGCACAAGCTGCACAAGTTCGAGGACACAGGCCTGGAGAAGTGCGTGGGCTGTTCTCTGTGCGCGGCGGCCTGTCCGGCTGACTGCATCAGGGTCGTAGCCGCCGAGAACACTCCTGAGCACAGGGTGTCTGCCGGCGAGCGCTATGCAGCGGTTTACGAGATCAACCTGTCGCGGTGCATCTTCTGCGGCTACTGCGAGGTGGCCTGCCCGTTCGACGCGATCACGATGGGCCACGACTATGAGATGTCCGATTACACGCGCTCGGATTTGATCTTCACCAAGGAGATGCTGCTCGCCGAGCCCCTGGAGCGCACACCATTGCGCCGGGAGGGCGAGTGATGGAACGCGAGACAGGCTCGTTTTGGCGGTTCGCACGAACAACGATCCCAACCCGTCCAAAGGCCACGTAGCCGTGTCCAGCATCCTCTTCTTCATTGCCGCGATCGGAGTGATCGCGGGCGCCGTTGGCGTGGTGACGCTGAGCAACCCCTTCTACAGCGTGCTGGCGCTTGTCGGGCATTTGCTTTCGCTGGCAGTGCTGTTCCTGCTGCTTAGAGCCGAATTCGTGGCAGCCGCGCAGGTGGTCGTATATGCGGGCGCAGTGATGGTCTTGTATGTGTTCGTCGTGGCCTACGTGGGCGACGAAGAGCAGGCCCTCGACGGCGGGCTCACGCGTCGCCCGCGCGCGAGAGGGGCCGATGGGCGCAAGCTGAGCGGCGCCCTGTTCGCAGGCGCACTGCTCGTCGAGCTGTTGATCGCCCTGCTGGGCAGCGGCCTGAAGGCCGTTGAAGGCGACGGCGCTCCATATGCACCCGGGCCGCGGGCTTTCGGGACGCCCGCCTACATCGGCAACCTTTTGCTCACGCGCTTTCTGCTCGTGTTCGAGGCGGCCTCACTACTGCTCCTGATCGCGGCTGTGGGCGGCGTCGTGCTGGCTCGCAGGCGCAAGGGCTTGGACGAGGACGATCGCGACCGGCTCACGCCGCTTGACATTCTGCGCCCGCGAGGAACCGGCACGATGGTCGAGGGCGTCGAAGGCCTTGCCCTCGCTCATGCGCGGGGGGCAGGCGACTTCGAGGGAGGAGCGCACTCCGACGCCCCACAGAGCGCTACACAAACGACTCCCTCCGGCAGACGAACGAGCGGAGGCGGCTGGTGAGCATCGCCTGGTATCTCGCCGTCTCGGCGATCGTCTTCTGCACGGGCGCGTTCGGCGTGATGACACGTCGCAATCCGCTCGTGGTTCTGCTGTGCCTGGAGCTGATGCTCAACGGGGCCAACCTCTCATTGATCGCCTTCTCGCGCATGTGGGGCAACGGCGACGGCCAGATCCTGGCGATCATCGTGATGACGGTCGCCGCCTGCGAGGTCTGCATCGGACTGGGCATGATCGTCGCGATTCATCGCCGTCGATTGCCCATTGACGTGGACGAGCTACGGGAGCTGCAGGGATGACGACCACCTTCGGCTGGCTGGTCCTGGCGTTCCCGCTGCTGGGCACGATCGTGATCGGCGCCGGCTTCAAGAAGCTGCCCGGCCGAAGCGCCGGCTGGATCGGGACGGCAGCGATCGGGTTGGCCTTCGTGGCGGCTCTGGCGACGTTGATCTCGCTGCAGGGCCATGCGAGCGATCACCGCCAGCTGACCTCATCGCTATGGAACTACGCGAGCACGGTCGGTATCGACGCACAGATGTCGATTCTGGTCGATCCCCTGTCGGTCTTCATGATCCTGATCGTCACCGGGATCTCGACCACGATCCATCTGTATTCGATCTCCTACCTGGACGAAGACAAAGGCTTCGCGCGGTACTTCGCCTACCTCAACTTCTTTGTCTTCTCGATGCTGTTGCTGGTCTTGGCGGGCAATTTCTTGCTGCTGATCGTGGGCTGGGCTTTCGTGGGCGCCGCCTCTTATCTGTTGATCTCCTTCTGGTACCGGCGCACGACAGCCACGACCGCGGGGATCAAGGCGTTCGTGATCAACGTAGTGGGCGACGTGGGTTTGGTGCTGGGCACTTACTTCCTGTTCAAGCACACCGGCACGCTCGACTTCCTGGCAGCGTTCAAGGCTGCTCCCAACGTGTTCACGAGCGGCGAAGCGGACGTCACTGCCGGCTGCCTACTGCTTTTGGTTGGAGCGTTCGCCAAGTCGGCCCAGATCCCGCTCCACACATGGCTTCCCGACGCGATGGAGGGTCCCACTCCGGTCTCGGCCTTGATCCACGCCGCGACGATGGTGACGGCCGGCGTGTATTTGATCGCGCGGATGCACCCATTCTTCGAACTGTCGCCCGCGGCTCAGGACGTGGGAGCGGTGATCGGCTGCGCGACGCTCGTGATTGCCGCCACGATCGCTGTCACGCAAACCGACATCAAGCGCGTGATCGCCTACTCGACGATGTCCCAGATCGGCTACATGATCATGGGGGTCTCCGTCGGCGCGTATGCAGCCGGCATGTTCCACCTGATGACGCACGCCTTCTTCAAGGCGCTGCTGTTCATGGGCGCCGGCTCGATCATCGGCGCGATGGGCGGCGAGCAGTCGCTGGAGAAGATGAAAGGCTTCAAGAAGGCGATGCCGTTCACGTTCGCCTGCTTTGTGATCGGTGGCTTGGCCCTGTCGGGCATACCTCCCTTCTCGGGCTTCTTCTCCAAGGACGAGATCCTGCTGGTGACCGGCGAGCGCGGTGGCTGGCACTGGGCTCTGTATGTCTTCGGCTACGTGGGCGCGTTCATGACGGCGATCTACACGTTCCGGATGATCTTCAGGGCCTTCTATGGCGACCCGGTCGAGCAGGCAAGGGAGCTGGAAGAGGGCCATCTCTATCACGCGCCGGAGCCCACCAATCCCGCGAACGGAGAGGTCGAGGACACCGACGTTGGCTTCCCCGGCCCCCATCACGCCATCGCCGAGCGGGCGATGCCGATGAAGGTCGCCATGAGCATCCTCGCGGTCGGTGCGGTTGGCGCCGGGCTTGTACAGATCCCGGAAGTCGACGACGTGGTCACCAAATTCCTCGAACCGACCTTCGCAGGCTCCTCGCTGTACACGGTCCACACGCGCGACGGCCTCCTGGTGTTCGGCCTGATCTTGGGGACCGTGCTAGGCCTCAGCGGCATCGCCATCGCCTGGCGCATCTGGGTCAAGCAGCCTTCTATCGCCGTGACCGCGCGCGAGCGCTTCAAGCCGCTGTACACGCTGTTCGTAAACAAGTGGTATTTCGACGAGCTGATCGACGCACTCGTCGTCAAACCGGCCGTGGCGGCGGGGCGCTTCGCCAACACGACTTTCGAGCGGGTGTTCGTGGACGGCGTCTTCATCGGCGGCGCCACTTCGCTTGTAAAGGCCGGCTCGGCCTCGGTCAGGGCGATCCAGAGCGGCCTGTTGCGCTACTACGCGGCCCTGGTCGTGCTTGGCGTGGCCGCGCTTGGTCTCTACTTCCTGCTGCAAACGTGATCCGCTGATGCCCCCTCTTTCAATCCTGATCTGGTTGCCGGCCGCCTGCGGGCTGCTCGGGGCACTACTCGCAAAAGTGGTGCCTTACGCGCGCACGCACACGCGCGCGCAAGTCACCCCCCAGGGAGACACACACAACACAGAGGCGGCTCCAGCCTCAACCGCCCCCGAGGCGGCCCTGCCCGGCCTGCTGGCCCTCGCCGGCTCGCTTGGGGCGCTGGGGCTGGCGATCGCCTACATCGTCCAGTACGGCCCCGGCGCGCACGGACTCAAGGACGTGACCGACGTGGTCTGGATCTCTGAATTGGGCATCCACTACAAGCTTGGCGTGAGCGGCCTGAACGTCCTGCTCGTGGGGCTAACCACCCTGCTCTTCGTCGCGGCGATGCTAGCCGCAAACATGCGCTCCTGGGACAGGCCGAGACTTTTCTATTTCCAAATGATGCTGGCTGAGTCGGCCGTGCTGGGGGCCTTCCTGGCGCAGGACCTGGCCCTGTTCGTGGCCTTCTTCGATCTGATGCTGATCCCCTTCTACTTCTTGATCGGCTCGTGGGGCGAAGGACCCGACAGGGTCAAAGCGACGATCAAGCTCGTCATCTACACGCTGGTGGGCTCTCTGTTGATGCTGGCCGCCGCGATCGCCACCGGCGTGTTGGCGGGCGAGCAGAACGGGACACACATCACCTTCGTCCTCTCCCAGCTACAAGGCTTGCCCTTGAGCAGGGGATCCCAAGAGTGGATCTTCTTGTTCTTCGCGGCCGCCTTCCTCGTGAAGATGCCGGCCTTCCCGCTGCACGGCTGGATGCCCGACGGCTACAGGGCGATGCCGGTCGAGGTCTTGATGGTGTTCAGCGGCGTGCTCTCCAAGGTCGGCGCCTACGGTTTCCTGGCGATCGTGCTGCCCCTGTTCCCGCAGGCCTCGGCCCACTTCCAAGTCCTGATGCTGGTGATCGCGTTGCTCTCGATCTTGTATGGGTCGGCGATGGCCTTCACGCAGACGCACGCCCGTCTGATCGCCGGGTATTCCTCCGTGGCCCAGCTGGGCTTCATCACACTCGGGATCTTCGCCCTGAACCCCCAAGGCGCCCAGGGGGCGATCCTGCAGATGGTCAACCATGGCCTGGTGGTGGCGCCCGTGTTCTTCATTATCGCGCTGCTGGCTGCGCGATCCGGGGGCTCGCAGGACATCAGGGAGATGGGCGGCATCGCCTTCAGAGCGCCTCTGCTGGCCACCGTTTTCTTGGTGGTCGCCCTCGCAACGCTGGCGATCCCTGGCTCGGCCAACTTCGTCGGCGAGTTCTTGATCCTGCTCGGCGTCTTCAAAGCCAAGCTCGCGATCGCCGTTATTGCCTTCGCAGGGGTTGTGATGGCCGGCGTGTACGCGCTCAGGCTGTTCATCCGCGCAATGCACAACAGGGTCGGTCCGAGCGTGAAATCGCGCGAGCTGACGGGCATGGACGCGGTGGTGCTGGTGCCGCTGTTGGCGGTGATCGTGTTCTTGGCGCTCTATCCGCAAGGGGCCCTGAAGCGCTCTGAAAAGTCGGCCATGACTTCAGTGGCCGCTGCACACCTGGCGCTCAACGCGGGTCCCGCGTCGATAGCCGCGAGCGAACCTCAGGTCGTGAAAGCGGAAGGCACGCTCGCAGCCGACCACGGGCAGGCAGCAGCCGGTGAATCGCACGAAACCGGAGCAGCCGAAACCACAGAAGGATCCGCAGAAGAACGATGACAGCCCTCGCCACAGCCCACCTCAAAGGTCCGCATGTCGACTTCGCGGCGCTCTCGCCCCTGATCGCCCTGTTCGGGGGCGCGATCGTGGTATTGCTCGTGGGGCTACTTGGGGCGCGCAAGGCCCGTGAGCAGGTGGTGCCGGCGCTCGCCCTGGTTGCGCTGGGTGCAGCCTTGGGCTTGACGATCTGGCGCTGGAACAAGCCGGAGTCGGTGGTCTCGGGCGCCCTGCGGATCGATCGGTTGTCGCTTACCCTGAACCTGATCTTGGCCGTCGGCGGCATGGCCACGGTGCTACTCGCGTGCCGCTCGAAGGCCGCCAAGGAAGCTGCACACGGGGAGCTGCACGCGATGCTGCTGAGCACGATCGGCGGCATGGCTCTACTGGTTGCTGCCCAGAACACGGTGGCCCTGTTCTTGGGCCTGGAGCTTTTGTCGATCCCGCTGTATGTGCTGTGCGCCACCGAAATGCGCAACGAGCACTCACTCGAGGCGGGACTGAAGTACCTGATCGTGGGCTCGGTCGGCTCGGCCACGCTGCTGTATGGGATCGCGCTGCTCTACGGAGCGACCGGCGCCACCGACTTCAGCGCGATCGCGAGCGCGATCACAACGCACGGACTCGCCTCCAACGCGATGCTGCTGACCGGGATCGCCCTGTGCGTGGCGGGGCTTGCCTTCAAGGCCTCGGTGGCGCCTTTCCATCAGTGGACGCCGGACGTGTACGAGGGCGCGCCTACACCGATCACGGCCTTCATGGCCGTGACCACGAAGGTGGCGGCATTGGGCGTGATGGTGCGCCTGTTCGACGTGGCCCTGATCGAAGCCCACGCAAGCTGGGGTCCGGCCCTGGCGGTACTCGCCACCATCACGATCCTGGTGGGCAATGTGGGCGCGCTGGGCCAGTCCTCGCTGAAGCGGATGCTTGCCTACTCCTCGGTGGCGCAGGCCGGCTACATGCTGGCGGGCGTCGTCGTAGCCAGCGCGCTCGGAGCGCAAGCTTTGGTCTTCTACCTGGCCGTGTACTTGGCGATGAACATGGCCGCCTTCGCCGTGATCGTGGCACGAGAGCGCGAAACGGATCTTGGCGACAGCGTCCAGGCGATGGCGGGCCTCGGCCGCAAGCGCCCGTGGCTGGCGTGGCCGATGACGATCTCGATGCTCGGCCTTGCCGGGATCCCCGCGACAGCCGGCTTCATCGGCAAGTTCTATCTGATCGATGCGGCCGTCTCGGGCGGCTATGCCTGGCTGGGAGTGGTGATCGTGATCGGCTCGATGATCTCCCTCGGCTACTACCTGCCAGTCATCGCCACGATGTGGATGGACTCGGCCGAGGCGGCTGCCACGACGACCCCAACCCCATCGGAGCCTCCCCCTGGCTCGGTCCCCGCCATCGCGGGCGCCTCGCAGGACCTCGACGAGCCGATCGAGCCATCGCCAAGCCATCCTCAGCCTGAGCTCGCTTTCGTGGCTGTGCTCGCCGGCGCTGCCACGATCGTGCTCGGAATCGTGCCACAGCCGCTGTTCAACCTCGTGCACGGGGTCGGCAGCGCGCTTGGCCTGCTGTAGCTGGGTTTTCGCCGCCGCACTCAAACACTCGTCGGATCGAGACGACGACGCACAACGTCAAGAATCGGATGGCCGATACAGCCTCTGAACCTTATGCAGCGTCAGATTCAGCTAATCCGAGCGCTCGTGGACGAAGCGCAATACGCGGTCGACGCCGAGGCCGTGGCGGAGGCGATCGTCGTGCGGGCCTTGGCACGCAAGGCCGTGACGGGCACAACCTTCAGAAACGACGTCAAAGCACCTCAAGTGCGCTCGTTCCGCCCGACACGTCAAGCCCGCTCGTTCCGGCCTTGCAGCGGCCTGGGAGCTGAGGAAGTGTCCGCGATCGTTCTGCCGCGACGCAGGTAGCCTCCGCGCCCTAGGCGCGGCCGGCGTCGCGAGCGGCGTCTTCGGCCGCGGAGAGCTGGCGCTCGACCAAATCCAGGCCCGCGTCCCAGAAGCCGGGATCGGCCAGGTCGATGCCCACGATCCGACCCAGATCCTCCGGCGAGCGCGAACCGCCGGCCGCCAGCAGCTCCAGGTAGCGCGGCACCAGCTCCTCTCCCGATTCCTCGTAGCGCTGGTAGACCGACAGGGCGAGCAGCTGCCCGTAGGCGTAGGCGTAGACATAGCCGGGCGAGCCAATGAAATGTGGGATGTAGGACCACCACGAGCGATAGCCCTCGGTGATCTCGACCGAGTCACCGAACATCTCCAGCTGGCTGTCGTACCAGAGCTCGCCGAAGCGCTCGACCGACAGCTCACCCTCCGCTCGGCGGGCCGTGTGGACAGCATCCTCGAAGCGGTTCATGGCGACTTGGCGGAACACGGTGGCCAGAGCACCCTCAATGTTCTCGGCCAGCAAAGCCAGGCGCGAGGAGGGTGAGGAGTCCTCTTCCAAGAGGCGTCCGAAAACGACTGTCTCGCCGAACACCGAGGCGGTCTCGGCCAGGGTCAGCGGAGTGCCTTGATGGAAGATGCCCTGGTCGGCGGCCAAGGCGAAGTGGACGCCGTGGCCGAGCTCGTGCGCGAGCGTCAAAACGTCGCGTCGGCGCGAGGTGTAGTTGAGCATCACGTAGGGGTGCACAGAGGGCACCGCCGAGGCACAGAAAGCTCCGCCGCGCTTGGCCGGACGCACGGGGGCGTCGATGTAGCGCTCGTCGAAGAAACGCTTGGCGACCGCGCCCAGCTTCGGCGAGAACGAGGAGTAGCAGTCGAGCACTATCTCGCGGGCAGCAGCAAACGGGTAGGTGACCTCGTCCTCGGTGACGGCGGCCATACGGTCGTAGTCGGCTAGGCGCTCGACGCCCAGGAGGCGCGCCTTGAGGCGATACCAGCGCCTGGGCAACTCGTACCTTGCCCGGACCGCCTCGATCAGTGCGGCGACCGACTCGTCGGATGCCTCGTTTGACAAATTGCGGGCGGCCAGCCAGGAGGGATAGCTGCGTAGACGGTCGTCGGTCGCCTTGTCGGCCAAGAGTGTGTTGAATAGGAACGCACGCGTGCGCAGGCCGGGCTCGAGCGCCTCGGTAACTGCCTCGGCGGTGGCGCGCCGTAGCTCGCGGTCGGGCAGGACAAGGCTGCTGAGGGCCACGTCCAGCGCGACAGTCTCCGATGCACCGCTGTCTGCCGGCAAGCGAACCTCGATCGCGGAGGTCAGCTCATCGAATAGGCGTGACCAGGCGCTTGCGCCCGTGACCGACTTCTCGGCGAGGATCTTCTCCTCGGGTTCTGAGAGCAGGTGGGAGCGGTAGCGGCGAGCGGTACGCAGGTAGTGGGCGCAGAAAGCAAGACGCTCGTCTTCGAGCAGGCGCTCGGCTTGCTCGTCGCTCAGAGCCGCCCATTCGAGCTCGAAGAACAGCAAGGTCGTCTCGATCTCGGTGCCCCGTTCTTGGACCTCCTGCATCAAGGCGCCGGCAGCGGGATCGGCGGTGTCCACCGAGAAGCGCAACCCGGCATAGGTGCCGGCGCGCCCGACCAAGTCCTGGATCTCGCCCAACTCGCGCATCGCTTGTCCCAGACCGGCGCTGTCAAGCTCGCTCAACTTGCCGGCATAGCTCGCCGCGAACGCTTGAGCGCGCTCGAGCGACTCTGTCAACTGCCTGCGCGCGCCGTCCGGGCCATCTCCACCTACCAGCGGGTCCAGGTTCCAAGCGGTCGCTTGCAGCTCGGGATCGGTTGTCTCAGTAGCGTCGGTGGTCATCGTCCCGGCAGCTTAGCTGCATGAGCTACTCGCTCGCGAGCGCGCTGAGCATGTCCAGGCGAGCCGCGCGTCGGGCCGGCAGCTGCGCGGCAAGCAAGCCCGCCAAGGCGGCGACAACAAGCAGGATGAATAGCGTCCCGATCGGGAACGCCTGCACATAGCCCGAGCCCGACAGCGTGAAGGTGGTGATCAAGACGGCCGCCACGACGCCGATCACAAGCCCGAACACGCCTCCGATCAGGGCGGTGATGACCGACTCGTAGCGGATCATCTGGCGCACTTGGCGGCGGGAGGTGCCGATCGCGCGCATCATCCCCAGCTCGCGCGTGCGCTCGTAGATCGAGAGGATCAAGGTGTTGACGATGCCGAACAGCGACACGATCACCGACAGCGCCAAGAGCACATAGATGAGCGCCAGCAACGTGTTGATCTGGTTGCCTTGGTCTTGCTTGAACTGGGCGGCGGTGCGCGAGCGCGCCTGGGGGAACTGGCTCGCCAACAGTCGATCGACGGCAGGCTGTACCTGGGCGTCGCTGTAGCCCTTCTGGTAGGCAACGAAGTTCAGGGCATCTTCGCGCAACCCGAACGCTGAACGTGCGAGCCCGAGGGAGACAGTCATATTGCCGAGCAGGCGTGCGTTGTCGGAGGCGATGCCGAGCACCTTCAGGGACACGTGCCGGCCAGTGGGGGTCAGCAACGAGACGGTCTGGCCGACCTTCAATTTGTGCGAGCTTGCATATTCCTTGGCGACGATCGTGCCGCTGCTATCGAGCGCAAGCAATGTGGCGTTCGAGCCCTGCTTCCATTCCACGCGGTAGACCCGGCCGAAAGTCGCAGGTTCGATCGCGGTGATCGAAGCATTACTGCTGCTGCCGTGCAAGCGCCCGAGGGTGAACCCGATCGGTGTCACAGTCGCCACTCCCGGGACACGGCGCAGCGCAGGCGCCACCAGCGCGGGAATCCCTGCTTCGTTGCCCGCTTGGGAGTTCTCCACGATCAAATTGCCCGCGAACGAGCGGCTGACCGCCTGGTCGATCGTGGCCTTGGTACCGTCGGCGAGCACCGCCACCAAGGTGACGAGCGCCAATCCCACCGTGAGTGCGGCGGCCGTGGTCAGCGTGCGGCCAGGTTGGCGGATCGAGTTCTCCCGAGCCAGGCGAGCGGTGATGCCACGCCAGGCGAACAGCGAGCCGATCGCTCTCGCCAAGGCGGGGACTATGCGGTAATGCCGTGCCGGGCGCTCGCCCCCGCGCCGCAAACGGACCCCCAGCCTCACAGCTCGCAGGCACCACGCCACCAAGAGCACGAACCCCAGGGCGCGACCTCCGGTCACAGCCGCCAGGACGAGGACCACGACGATCCCGATCAGGAACCGCACGATCAACTGGCGCTTGGTGGGCAAAGGTCGTGGCGGTATGCCGATGCCCTCGCGCATCGCCGCGAGCGGTGGCACGCGTGTGGCGCGGATCGCGGGCGCTAGGCCGGCGAGCACGGTCACGCCGATGCCCACGGCCAAGGAGACCACGATCGTACGCGTCTCGAGCACGGTGCCGCTATCGGGCAAGTCGGCACCGAATGACTTGAACAGCTGGTCGAGCGCGGGCGCGAGCAGGAGACCACCGAACAATCCGAGCACCGCCCCCACGGTCCCCAACAGAAAGCCTTCGTAGATGACCGAGCGCATGATCTGCGAGCGCGAGCCGCCGAGCGTGCGCAACAGCCCGAACTCACGCGTGCGTTGGGCGACGGTGATCGAGAAGGTGTTGAAGATGATGAAGGCTCCCACCACCAGGGACACATAGGCGAACACGAGCAGGAAGGTGCGCAGGAAGCCCAGGTTGCTTTCCAGTTCGGAGGTGTCGTGGCTGGCCTGTTCGGCGCCGGTGCGCACGTCCACCGTGTGCGGCAGCGTGGCGCGCAGCCGGTTGCGCAGATCGCTGGGCGTCACGGGGTGGGCGGGATTTGATTCCGCCGCCACGTCGATCTGGTCGAATGCGCCCGGCTCGCCGACCACGCGCTGGGCCTCGGGCAGGGTGAGGACGGCAACGCCCGCGCCGCCGAAGGACGCGCCGCCGCCGAACTTGACGACGCCGACGATCGTGTAGCGCTTGGCGGGCGCGGTGCCGCCGGCGACGAGTATCTGCCCGCCAACCTTCAGTTTGGCGCGTTCCGCGGTGGCTTGGTCGATCGCCAGTTCGTCCGGGCCCGAAGGGAAGCGGCCTTGAACCGCCGAGAAGGAGTTGAAGCGGGCGGGCACCTCTGAAGCTACAAACGCGGGCGCGCCCTTGATGAGCCGTTTGCGGTTCACGTCGAGCAACGTGCCGGGGGTGAAGATCGAGCCGGAAGCCTGACTCACGCCTGCGGTGGCACGCACCCGCGCGAGCATCGCATCGGTGATCGGCGTGGTTTCCGAGCCGCTGTTGCGGCCGAGCACTTGGGTCGGCGTGATCACAACATCGTGGCCGACGTTAGCCGTCTGGAAGATGGTGGCGAAGGATTGGTTGATCGTGTCGGTGAGCACGTAGGTGCCCGCCATCAAGGCCACGCCGAGCGCGACCGCGATCCCGGTGAGCAAGACCCGCAGCTTGCGCTGCATGAAGCCTCTGAGCACCAGCGCGAGCATCAACTCCGCCCTCGTGCCCGGGAGGTTGCGTGACCGGTGAACATCAGTCGCGCCCCCGTGCCGGCGGACTCGCGTGACCGACGGGCATCAGCCGACGGACTTCATCAAGTCCAAAGCCTGCTCGGCACTCGTCGCCTCCCCGTCGTGAGCGATGCGCCCATCCACGAGCACCAACAGACGGTCGGCGAACGACGCGGCGTGCGCGTCGTGGGTGACCATGACCACGGTCTGGGAGAAGTCGTCGACTGCGTGGCGCAACAGTTCGAGCACGTCGTCGGAGGCCTTGGAGTCGAGGTTGCCCGAAGGCTCGTCGGCGAATACGACCGAGGGGCGCGAGACCAGCGCGCGGGCCACGGCGACGCGTTGCTGCTGGCCGCCGGACAGCTCGGCCGGCCGGTGGTTGAGACGGTCGCGAATGCCGACCGTGTCGATCAGCCGATCCAGCCACTCGCGATCTGGCTTGCGTCCGGCTATCGACAGGGGCAACAGGATGTTCTCCTCCGCGCTGAGCACCGGCAGCAGGTTGAAGGTTTGGAAGATGAACCCGATCTGGTCGCGACGCAGCTGTGTGAGCTTGCGATCCTCGAGATCGCTGAGCTCGACGCCGCCGAGCTTCACCGAGCCCGAAGTGGGCCGGTCCAAGCCGGCGAGAATATGCATCAAGGTCGACTTCCCCGACCCCGACGGCCCCATGATCGCGGCGAATCGTCCGCTGGGGAAGCTCACGGCGACATCGAGAAGCGCATCTACCGCCACCTCACCCTCGCCATAGCGGCGGCAGAGATCGTGGGCTTCAACGATGTTCGGCGAGCCGGAGCCGGCGTCTATGACACTCATCGCTTGCGAGTCTAGTAAGGACTCCACACGGACTCCCACGACTCGGCCTCGGATTCTCCAAGCGAACCCGGCCTCGGACTCCACACCGACCCGATCTCGCTTGCGACGGGGACGCCCGGCAGGGGTTGTAGCATCGCCCGCCTCATGCACGAGACAGATCCCAGCGTCTTTCTGATTGCTCGGCCCTCGATCGACGTCGAGGGGATGCGCGGCTACCTGGCCGACGTGGGCGGCCAGTCGTGGCTCGAGCGTCGCTTGGAGGAGTCGGAGGGCACGCCGAACGGGGGGGAGCTGATCGTCGAGTTCGGCGGTAGGGCCTGTTATCGCAGTTGGGAGCCGGGGTTGAACCCGAACGTCACGAAGGTACGCACCGATCAGCGCGAGTACTTCGCCAACATCCTGCGCAGCGCCCACGGCAGCGTGATGGAGCACGCCAACTGGTCGTTCGCACTACGCAACGTGAGTCGCGTATTCACTCACGAGCTCGTCCGCCACAGGGCCGGCTCGGCCTTCAGCCAGGAGAGCCTGCGCTATGTGCGCCTTACGGACATCGGCTTCCGTGTGCCGCCCGCCTTGGAGCCCGTGCGCGAGCAGGTCTTGAACATCGTCGAGCAACTGGAGGAGTTTCAGGTCAGCGCCGCCGAGGAGCTCGGCATCGACAAGGAGGGAGTGCCGTTTCACGTCAAGAAGGAGGTCACCTCCGCGCTGCGTCGCCTCGCCCCGATCGGCCTCTCGACCGACATCCTGTGGACGGCCAACGCTCGTACCTTGCGCCACGTGATCGAGATGCGCACGGCCGAAGGCGCCGAGGAGGAGCTGCGTCTCGTGTTCGATCAGATCGCTCGCATCATGCAGGCCGAGGCACCTGGCCTGTTCCAGGACTTCACGCGCCAGGACGACGGAGCGTGGGTTCCTGAGCACCGCAAGGTCTAGGCGTCCATCGTGCTGGTGCGCCAGGCACCGAGCGCGAGGAACACCGCGGCCCAGGCCAGGAGAACGATGACGGCGGTGCCGGTCGACAGGACGACGGTCGCGCCGTGACCGCCTTCTCCGACATGAACCGGACTGAAGTGGGCCAGCGCCTGACTTAGGAGAACCTCACGGGAGCTGCCCAGGCTTTTGATGCTGGCGAGTATCGGGCTGGCCACGATGTGCCAGGCGATCACGGCGATGATCGCCGCCGGCTTGGAGACCGTGAGCGAGGCGAAGCCGACCCCCACAACACAGAGGATGCCGGTCGAGAGCAGTGTGAATCCGAGGCCGTTGAAGATCAAAGAGCCGCTCGGGGTCGGCAGGTCCGAGGCGAACGCGAACGTGCCGATCAGCAGGAGGGCATAGGCGCCGAGCATCATCGCGAACGCGACCGCCAAGGCGGCGGGCACGCGCGTGGCAAACAGGGCCAAGCGCGAGCGACCGGTCACGACCAGATCCCGGAAGACTCCGGCCGCGGCGTCGCCGGTGCCGGCCTCGACCCCGATCAAGAGGGCGGCGAGCGGACCAAAGAAGAGCGCGATCACGCGCAGGCCATCGGAGAAGTTCTGGACACCACCGGCGGGTCCGTATTTGCCTGGGTTGGAGGCGTGCTCGATCACCGCCGCCACGAAGTAGATCAAGATCGGGCCCAAGGCCAGGACCAAGGACCACGTCAGGATCCCCCGTTTCTTGCGCAGCTTGAGGATGTCCGCGCCGGTCATCTGGGCGGCAATCGTGGCGTTCATGACATCACCTCCTCGGTGGTCGAATCGCTGAGCCTAGATGTGACCTCCAGGAACCGCTTCTCCAAGCTCTGGCGAACCGGCTCCAAGCGCGACACGGCGAGCCCGGCGCCCACCAGCGCGGCGTTGATGGCGGCGGCGCTTTCGGTGTCGGACATGCCGGGGACGTCGCCCAGCGTGACGCGCAGACCCTCGTCGGATCGCTGCGCCTGGAGCACCGAATCGCTTGCTTGGAGCACCTCCAGGGCACGCACCGGATCGTCCACCCCGACGATCAGCTCGTGACGCGCACCCCCTTCGGCGAGCTCGGCGATCGCGCCCTGCATCAAGATCTTGCCGCGGTCGACGATGGCCGCGTGGTCGCAGATCTTCTCGACCTCGTCGAGCAGGTGCGAGGAGATGAAGACGGTGCGGCCCTCCTGCTCGACCATGGCCCGGATCATTTCGCGGAACTCCTGGATACCGCCCGGATCGAGGCCGTTGGTGGGCTCGTCGAGGATCAGGAGCAGCGGATCGGCCAAGAGGCAGCGGGCCACACCGAGGCGCTGGCGCATTCCGAGCGAGTACTTCTTGACCTTCTCGTCGGCGCGCTCGGAGAGGCCTACCCGACGCAGGGCCGGCACGATGCGCTCGTGCGTCTCGGGGCCACGCGCGGCGGCGACGATGCGCAGATTCTCACGACCCGTGAGCTGAGGATGAAAGCGGGGCTCCTCGACGATGGCGCCCACCCGCGCCAAGGCCCCTGAGCGCTCGGCTGGAACGGGACGGCCGAGCACGCTCATAGTGCCGGCGCTGGCGTGAGTCAAGCCCAGCAACATGCGGATCATCGTGGTCTTGCCGGCGCCGTTGGGACCGAGAAAGCCGAAGGCGCTGCCTCGAGGCACCTGCAAATCGACATTGTCGATCGCAGTCCTTGAGCCGAAGCACTTGGTCAGGCCGGCCGTCTCGACCGCGGGGCTCAGACCGTCAATAGGGCTCGACATCGCGATGAGCGTACCTGCTCAGATCGCGGAGCACGCCGGTACTACGCTTCGCTTGCCTGCAACTCCTTGACGCGCTCCTGCAATTGAGCCGTCACGGTGGGGTCGCGTAGGGTCGTCACATCGCCCAAGGCTCGACCCTCGGCGATGTCGCGCAACAATCGTCGCATGATCTTGCCCGAGCGGGTCTTGGGCAGGTCATCCGACCAGATGATGCGCTTGGGACGCGCGAACTTTCCGATCCGCTCGGCCACTGTCTCGCGGATACTCTCGACCTCCGCCTCGTCACCTTGGAGATCGCCTTGCAGTGTGACGAAGGCGACGATCGCCTGGCCGGACTGCTCATCATGCTGGCCGATTACGGCGGCCTCGGCCACATCGGGATGGGCCACGATCGCCGACTCGACCTCGGCTGTGGAGAGCCGGTGCCCGGACACGTTGACGACATCGTCGATACGCCCGATTACCCAGATGTAGCCGTCGGAGTCCACGCGCGCGGCGTCGCCGACCAGGTAAGTCTCCTTGCCGAAGCGGCTGAAATAGGTCTCGATGAAGCGCTCCTCCTCCTTGTAGAGAGTGCGCAGCATCGAAGGCCACGGTTTGGTGAGCACGAGCAATCCTTGGCCTTCGACGATCGGCTCGCCGCTCGACTCGGCCAGCACCTGGGCCTCCACCCCCGGGAAGGGCTGTGTGGCCGAGCCCGGCTTGGTGGCGGTGATGCCGGGCAGGGGCGTGATCATGATCGCCCCGGTCTCCGTCTGCCACCACGTATCCACGATCGGGCAGCGTTCCCCGCCGATCACCTTGTGGTACCAGAGCCACGCCTTCGGGTTGATCGGCTCTCCCACCGTGCCCAATAGGCGCAGTGAGGAAAGGTCGTGCTTGTCGGGCCACTCGGCGCCCCACTTGATGCACGCCCTGATCGCGGTCGGGGCGCAATAGAGAATCGACACTTTGTAGCGCTCGATCAGCTCCCACCAGATGCCCTTGTTGGGGTAGTCGGGCGCCCCCTCCCACATCACCGAGGTGGCGCCGTTGGCGAGCGGCCCATAGACGATGTAAGAGTGCCCGGTGACCCAACCCACATCTGCGGCGCACCAGTAGACGTCGGACTCCGCTTTGAGGTCGAACACGTAGCGATGGGTTGCACTGGCGCCGGTGAGGTAACCGCCTGTGGTGTGCAGGATCCCCTTCGGCTTGGCGGTCGAGCCGGAGGTGTAGAGGATGTAGAGCGGATGCTCGGCGTCGAGCTCTTCAGCCGGAGATTCAGTTCCCCCCCGCCCCTCGGCGGCGGCGAGGATCTCGTCGTAATAGACGTCCCTTCCTTGCTTCATTTGGCAGGGGGTGCCCTTGGAGCGCACGACCACGATCGTCTCAAGCGTGGCCAAGTCGCCCATGACCTCATCGACGCGATCCTTGACCGGCGCAGTCTTGCCCTTGCGGGCGGCGCCATCCACGGTGATCAAAGCCTTGGCCTCGGAGAACTCCATGCGCTCCCGCACAGCCTCAGCTGAGAAGCCACCAAAGACAACATTGTGAGGAGCGCCGATGCGGGCACACGCAAGCATGGAGACGACGACCTCGGGGATCATCGGCAGGTAGATACCGACGACATCGCCCTTGCGTACACCCTGTTCCTTCAGGGCGTGCGCCAGGAGCTTGACCTCAGCGAGCAACTCAGCGTAGGTGATGTCGCGCCGCTCTCCCCCCTCGCCGCACCAATGCAAGGCGATTCGCTCCCCGCGCCCTGCCTCTACGTGGCGATCAAGGCAGTTGTAGGAAGCGTTGATCTTGCCGCCTACGAACCACTTATAGAAAGGGGGGTTGGAATCGTCGAGTACTTGGTCCCAAGGCTTGAACCAAGCAAGCTCCTCGGCCTGCTTGGCCCACCAAGCCTGCGGGTCGGCGGCCGCCTGCTCGTAGACGGCCGGATCGTTCAAAAGCGCGTTCTCTTGAAAGGACGGAGGAGACTCAAAACGCTCCACCTCGAGCATACGAGCAAGCTCTGAGTCGAGTCCTGCACCGTTGGTGGTCATTGTCTGAGCCTCCCCTCTTGTCCCATGGTTTTGACTTTACCGCTCGCCCAGTGGCATCACCGGCATGACCGTGCGTCCGAATGTGGAGTTGACCACGACTGCGAATGACGCATACCAAGCCGCCGCGGCCGTAGCAAGACCGACATAGCCACCCCAATGGGTGACTGTCGTATGCGGTCCTACGGCACCGATGGCCAACAGGATGAACGTCGCCGTCAGCAGTACGAAAACGAGCAACACCGCTCCGCTGACACGCAAAGCGGCGACTGTCATGTAGGCCGTGAAGATCGCCCACGCCCACAGGTAGACGCCGACCGCGTGGCCGGCGTTGCCGCCAATGTCCTTCGCATAGAACACGTTCAAGGCCCAGAAGGAGATCCAGAATGCACCGAAGGAGCAGAATGCGACCGCCCCGAAAGTGTTGCCGGTACGAAACTCCCACATGCCCGCGAGCAACTGAACTATCCCTCCGTAGGCAAGTGCCAAACCGAGCACGACCGGTGTGCCCTTTTCGTTGACGAGGTTGGCGTTGAACATCGAGAGCACGAATGTTGTCATCGCGAACGCGGCCAAGCCGAGCGGCGCCGGATTGGCCGGCGACCACGAACTAGCCACCGGACGCTCGTCCGCAACCGGCGGGCTTGCGCCCTGAGCCGGGTGATGATGGATCGAAGCGGCCTCCATGGGACCTCCCTTCACGCCGCCCGACTGACCGAGCGGCTTCGATGCTTGTCAAAGCTGCCGATCGAGGTTGACCGAAGCCAACCCGGTCTTCCTTATTTATTCCCGTTCTTAGGGACGCTCAACCGTCAGCGCTTGCGGCGCTTGCGGCGCGAGCCGCCGCTGACGGGCGTTGGCTCGGGCGCCACGTCCCCGACCGCTGCCCCGTTGCTGGAGCTTTTGCCCCGGGGTGCGCCCCCACCGCCGCCCTTCTCTTCTTCGCGCTTGGCACGCTGCTCGGCCTGAGTGGGCCACGGACGTGCCTCACCGGCCGCCCAGGCCGGCGGGTCGCCGTTCGGCCAGCGATCCATCAACAAGATGCCTGTCGCAACCAGCCAAAAGGTGGGGATCAACTGCAAAGTGGGTGAGCCGAAGAAAGGCAGGAACAGCAGGCCGGAGAGGACGCCGAGGACGCCGAGCCAGCGCGCAACCAAGCCGGCCCGCATCGCGCCCATCATCGTCGCGATCATCCCGACCGCGAGAGCTAGCGCGGCGAGCAGTCCCAGCAGGCCCAGCGCGACTCCCACCGATCCACTTGTGAGCAGAGCCTTTTCCACGGCCTTGTTGCTGAAGTCTCCGTCGCTCACGAATTTATGGGCTCCGATCACGAGCGCCACCTCGTGGACCAGATTAAGCAGAGCAACACCGAAACCGCCGACGAGCACCAAAGGGCGTGCGGCCGGCCACGAAGGCCGGCGAAATGCGGTGGCGTCGATCAGGAACAGGAGCACCACGGTGAGTGCGCTCACGGCAAGCGCCGTGAGCAAGGTGCCGGCGATCAGATAGAAGGCGTGGTGGTTGATGTACCGGACCTCGGGCGCCCTCGGACTCACCACCGGCGCGGCTCGACCTTTCAAGGCCGGTTCCAGGCCCTGCACGACGCCCACAGCCGGCAGTTCTTTGAGCGCAGCGCTCAGGATGATCCCGCTGAGGAGATAGAGCACGCCCCCCGCAAGCGAGGGCACAGCAAGTCGCGCACGGCGAGCCGACTCGAAGGCCACACGCTCCTTTATGTCTGTGGCGGGAGTCATCGGCACGGCAGTCTATGGGTTGGCGCTAGGATGGGCGCATGGAGGGTGGAAGCTTCGGTGACCTGTTCGGCGATCCTGACGAGCTCCAACGCCGACTGGCCCAGTTCGCCGAACAGATGCAAGGCCAACAGGCCTTGGCGTGGGCGGACAATGCGATCAAGCTCGCCGTGGACATGACGGTCGCGGCCGTGAACAGGGTCAACCTCCAAGGCAACGCCGAAGCCCAGGCCGAGCAGATAAGACAGGTGATCGCGCTGGTCTTCCCCGAGGCGGTCACGCTCGTGCGCGAGGCGCGCGAGGGACTGCAGTAGGGCCGTCCCCTCCGCCGCTGGGTCCGCCCCCTCCGGCGCGTTCGGACTCGCGCTCCTCGTCGCGAGACGCACGTCCCGCCGCGATCACTTCTTTGAAAGAGCGGAAGCGGAAGATGAAGAACACCGCGCCAAGCCCGACCAGCGCGGTGAACATGGCGATCGCAATCTGCTGGCCAACCGAATAGGCGGCCACGACCGCCGTCGGTGCGCTCGCGGCAAAGACCTTGACCAGCAGGGCCTGCTGGACGCCGGCGCCGCCGGGCGTGAAGGGCACGGCACCGGCGACCTGACCGCAGCCGAACACGAGCAAGACGTTCTCGATCGAACCACCCACGCGGAAGGCATCCAACAGGAACCAGATGGCGATGAAGCGACACACCCAGGCACCTGCCTGGAAGGAGGCGACTTCGCGCAAGTAGCGCCTGCGGTCGGTCAGGATCGTGAGGCCCTGGCGGATGCGCGCCCAGAAGGCCTTGGCTCGCACCGAGAGCAGGGCGAAGGCGAGCAGGCCTAGGACGCCGAGCAGAGTGATCAGGAAGAGCGTGAAGCGAAAATGGGAGGCCAGGTAGGAGATGTCGAAGGAATCGAGCTTGGAGAAGTCGGGCGGCTTGGGAAAGACGCCTTGGCTGAAAGCGAAGATCAGCACGAACACGCCCACGCTCACGTCGAAGATCGCCTCCACGAAGAAGGCCGAGGCGACCGTCGGATAGGACGAGCCCGGGATCGAGCTGCGCGTCAGGAACAGCTTGATGATGTCCCCGCCACGAGCGGGCACCACGTTGTTGAAGCCCACGGCAGCCACATAGGCGCCCCAGATGCGCCTCCACTGAAAGCTGACCGCGGGGTAGGCCGCGCGCAGGCTGTTGAAGAAGGCCCGCGAGCGCAACGTCAGGTTCAGCCCAAAGAAGACGAGGCCCAGCAAGAGCGCTCCCCAATGGACGGCCGCCAGATCGGAGAAAAACTGTTCGGCCGCTTCGACGAAGGAGTCGAGGCTCTGGGCGACCGAGGTGGAGGCTATGGGCACATACCAAGCCTACGGTTCCACAGCCGCGAACCGGGCAACCGGAGCCGCCTGCCTGGACAAACGCCGGTAACGCTCAGAAGTCGTCGTCTTCGGGCTCTGGGCCCTCCTCGTCGAGATCGACATCGAGCTCGTCGCTGTCGAGATCTTCGGCGTCATCCCAGTCGTCGTCGGATTCGTGTTCTTGGACCTCGAGCTGCGGGCTTGCGGGCATTGGCGCTCTCCCTTCTCAGCGGCATGGACGTTTTGGAATCGACGGCCTTCGTGAGCGGCCGTCTCCCATATATACCCTTCGGGCGCGCGCATGATAGTCACAGCGCCCTCAGATCCACGCGACTCGCCGTTTAGCTTGCTTCCCCACCCTGCCGCCGGCCCGCTCCCGACATTGCCGCCAGTCCGCTACTCATACTGCCGCCGGTCCGCTACTCACAACCGCCGGTCCGCCCTCACACTGCTGTCGCGGGCATTTGGCGTTGAGCAAGCCGTTGCTCTGCGTAGCGCTGACCGTACTCTGGGTCGCCCGTTGCGAAGGTGGCGATGTCTGCGAGCGTGATGGTGCGTCCGATAGCGCCCCACGTTCCATCTGGAATCTCGGGAGTAAAGACCCACACGCGCATCGGATCGCGCTCATGTGCTCCCTGCTCGGCATCGAGAACGGCCTCGGTAATGTCGTGGACCATCGCCTGGCGTCGCTCGGCGTCGTACTGACCCTCGGGCACCGAGGCCACGAAGCGGTATCGAGGCGCGCCGGCACGTGCGCCGGCGACGAACACGGCCTCAGGCCGATGAAGGAACAGCCACGCGATCGAGCGCACCTGCGGGTTGGAGGGATCGGCGCCCTCGTTGATCAGGAGGATGTCGGTCAGATCGGCGAGCAGCTTCTCCTCGGCGGCAGCTGAAAGCGCTCCCTCTGGGATATAGGCATCAAGCATTGGCATGAGTCGGTTCTCCTTACGGTCAAGGTGTCACTTGCTTCACGCAAGCGACCCTACACGAGTGACTCTTCTTATGCAAGCGATAGAGTGGGGCGGAAGATGAAGCGCACCAGCCTCAGTCACCACCCATGCTCAATAGCCCGCACCCTGGACATCGTCGGCGAGTGGTGGACCCCCTTGATCTTGCGCGACGTTGCCTACGGGATACGCCGCTTCGGCGAGATCCAAGATGACCTGGGGATCTCAGCGAACGTCCTCACCGACCGGCTCGAGGCGCTCTCAAGTCAAGGATTGCTGGAGGCTCGCGTCTACCAAGAGCGCCCGCAACGCCACGAGTACCACCTGACCGAGAAGGGCGCGGAGCTGATTCCCGCCCTGCTCGCACTCATGCAATGGGGCGACCGCTGGACCTGGGCGGACGGGACGGGTCCCGTCCGCGTGGTGCACGAGGAGTGCGGCCACGAGGTGCGAGTGGAGGTGGACTGCCCACACTGCAAGCGCAACGTGGCCATCGACGAGTTGCGAGCCAAGCCACGCGCAGCGCTCCCTCCTTCTCTCCCAAGCCCAGATACACAGCCAGGACAGCAGCCAGGGCAGCAACGGCCCGGAGAAGTCTCGGGTCGGCGACTGTACACAGCCGAGCACGGTGTGCCCCTGGGGGCTTGACCGAGTCCAGCGCCTGGACGCCTGCTACGCCTAGGCGCGGCATGGTCGAGCGGCTTCGCAAAGCCGCCTATCGGCTATTCAACGATCGCTACCTCCAGCGGCCCTAAGCAAACGATATGCAGTTATCGTTTAGTAAGCTTAGGCGGTGGCAAGCGAACACAAAGATCCTCCGACTCCCGAATCGAGCCCTCGTACGGGCGAATACCGGCTCGCCTACAGCGGCCCCGACGGATACTGGGCCTTCCACCCCAACCCGCTCCCACCCAAGCCGGCTGTTCGCATCGACGCGGCGATGCAGTCGCTGCTGGACCGCACGAACCAGGCCCTTGGGCGCCTCGACGGGATCACGCTCCTGCACCCGGACCCTGACCAGTTCATCTACACGTTCGTTCGCAAGGAGGCTGTGCTCTCCTCGCAGATCGAGGGCACCCAGTCCTCCCTGTCGGACCTGCTGCTGTTCGAGCACGATGCAGCACCGGGAGCGCTACGCGAGGATGCCCAAGAAACCGCGAACTACATCGCCGCCCTCGACCACGGCCTCGCTCAGATCGCGGCGCCCGGGGCGCCACCGCTCTCCGCGCGACTTCTGCGCGAAGTCCACCAGCGACTACTACGAACCGGACGGGGCGCGGACAAGAGCCCCGGGGAGTTCCGCCGCGACCAGAATTGGCTCGGCGGGCCCCGACCCTCGGCGGCACGTTTCGTCCCGCCGCCTTGGCAGGAGATCGCCGCAGCAATGGGCGCCCTCGAGAAGTTCATCCACGACGATCCCAACCCAACACCGGTGCTCGTGAAGGCCGCGCTCGCGCACGCCCAGTTCGAGACCATCCACCCGTTCCTCGACGGCAACGGAAGAGTCGGACGGCTCCTGATCACTCTGCTGCTGTGCTCCGAGGGCGTACTTAGTCGGCCGCTCCTCTATTTGAGCCTGCACTTCAAGCGCAACCGCGACAGTTACTACGAACATCTACAGCGCGTCCGCACTGACGGGGCCTGGGAGGACTGGTTGCGGTTCTTCCTCGAAGGCGTCATCGAGGTCGCGGAATCCACAACGCTCACCACTCAGCGGGTCGTCGCGATGGTCGAGAACGACCGTCAGAAGAT
Organism: Solirubrobacteraceae bacterium; assembly: GCA_049588415.1. Classification (GTDB taxonomy): domain Bacteria; phylum Actinomycetota; class Thermoleophilia; order Solirubrobacterales; family Solirubrobacteraceae; genus Palsa-744. The sequence goes on along the minus strand of JBAVYU010000014.1, from coordinate 9,834 downwards.
CCACAACTTTGGACGGGGAGCAGCGACCGCACACCGCGTGCACGACCTCGCGACACGCTCCGTCGTCATCGGAGCCAGCAGCTCCGCCGAGCGTCTCGAGCTGACCGGGCCCCCGGTGTACGCGGCGATCCAACGGCTCGAGGACGCCGGGATCCTACGCGAGGCAACCGGCCGGCAGAGAGGGAAGCTCTACGTCTACGACGAGTACCTGACGATCCTGGGCGAGGGCACCGAACCTCTTTAGACGAGCGGCGGAGTCGCTTCGGCGAGTGCGGCCAACACCTGCGCGTCGTGCTCAGCGGGCTTTACCTTGCGCAGGACAGCGGCCACCCTCCCATCGGAATCGATGATGATGGTGGTGCGCTCGTTGCCCCGATAGGTGCGCCCATACATCGACTTCTCGACCCATACACCGTAAGCATCGGCAACAGGATGGCCCTCGTCGGCCAGCAGCGTGAAGTTGAGTGACTGCTTGTCGTGAAAGCGCTTGACCTTGGCTACCGGATCGGGAGAGACGCCGAGCACAACTGCTCCGGCGGCGGCGTAGTCGACCTCGCGGTCGCGCACCCCGCACGCTTGGGTGGTGCAGCCAGGCGTGTCGGCCTTGGGATAGAAGTAGACCACCACCGGCTTGCCACGGAAGTCCGAGAGCTTCACCGTGCGCCCGTCCTGGTCGGGCAACTCGAAGTCGGGAGCCTCTTGACCTTGCTCGATCACGGGGCGGATCCTAGCCGCCTTTGCTCTTGAACCGGAAGATAGGACGAGGTTCGTGCCCGGCGTGGCGATCGGGCCTCAACTGATCGATCGCTGCGCCGCTCGCGGCCGGCTTCGCGATCGTGCAGGACAGCTAGGACGAGCGCAGCGTCGCCACGATGACCGCCAGGCTAGTCGGGTGGGGGCTGCCTCCGAGTGGCTCGGCTGTAACCATCACCTGATGCACACCGGCGAGGTTGCCGGGCACGTTGACGGAGGCATTGCCGGCATGGGTTACGCCGAACAGGGCATCGGTCGCCTGGGGTGCCTTGCCTTCGCGGGCGAGCCACAGCTCGTAGATCTTGCCGTGCGGCGGCTGGGACACACCCGAGACCACGAGTTCGGCGTGCCCCCCAACCTGGCGCAGGACTGCTTTGGCGCCCGGTGGCATCGAGGCCAGCTGCGCTGTGCTCACCCGTGGGGTTGGCGTTTGCGAGCCGGTATCCAGCACTACCGCTCCCACCAGCACGCCGAGAGCCATGGCGCCGGCGACCGTGAGCAGCTGCAGGCGGCGTGAGCGCCGGCGTGGACGGGCAGGCTGTGTTGGACGGTCGGCGCCTGCACCGGCCGCGTGCAACAGCTCGGCCTCGGAGCGGACGGTGCTCATGATCCGCTCGCGAAGCTCCTGCGAGGCGACCACTCGGGGGACGGCGGCCGGCAGCGAGTCGACGACCGGCTGCAAGCTCGAGACGTCAGTGCTGCACACGGCACAGTCGTCGAGATGCTCTCTATAGCGCTCGGCCTCATCGCGCCCAAGCGCTCGCAGCACGTAGGCTGCGGCCTGTCCGCGCTCCTCGCAGTCGGGGCCCGAGCCAGAGCCACTCATACGAGCGCCCCCGAGGTGGAAAGCCGACTTCGCATCTTCTCCAGACCGAGACGCATTCGACCCTTGACGGTTCCAATTGGAAGATGAAGCATCGTGGCGATCTCAGTATGGGTGAAGCCACCGAAATACGCCAGCTCGATCACGCGGACCTGCTCTGCGGGCAACTCGTCGATCGCGGTGCGAATCTCCCGGGCCTCGTCGCGACGAACCACCTCGACATCGGTTCGCTCAGGGGCCTCCAGGCGCTCGTGCAGATCGTCGTCGCTGACGTTCTTGCCGGTGCGCAGCCCATCGCGGCGAAGGGCATCGACCGCACGATGGTGGGTTATCCCCAGGATCCAGTTGCGCACACTGCCGCGCGAACGGTCGTAGCGAGCGCCCGTGCGCCATAGGGACAGCAGCGCCTCCTGCACGACATCCTCGGCAAGCGCGCGCCGGCCGATCATGCGATAGGCAAGCGAGAACGCGGCATCGGCATGTCGCTCAAGCACGATCTCGAAGGCGACGGCCTCATCGCGGCACACGAGCTCCATCAGCTCCTCGTCGGCGAGCTTGCGCAGCTTCGCCGGTGACACGTCGATCTCGCGGTTGGACCTGGACATCTATCGAAGCTCGAGCTTGCTCATGTACGGGCTATTCGCGGCGACGCGCCGGCTGGATCAGCGACATGGGTAGTCAGTCTCGCAGCGCGTGGCCACGCTCCCGGGATCGCCGAGATGGCGCTCGATCGCAGCAGGCCGTGATCCACCGAGGACAGCCCTGCGAAGAGGACCTACCACGCCAACCAGAGGAGCCAAACATGATGGGTCTCGACAATCCAATCCACATAGCCTTTCTCCTGATCGTGCTGCTGCTCGTCTTCGGAGCAAAGCGACTGCCCGAGATGGGCCACTCACTCGGTACTGGCCTGCGTGGCTTCAAGGACGCAATCGGCGGCGAGAGCACGCACACGCCGTTGGCTACCGCCGAGCACACACAGGCACCGGCACCCGTGGCTGTTCACTCCGCAGCGCAGACGCCTGCCGCACCCCTGGCAAGCGTCCAGGACGATCGCATCGCGTGAAACACGTCGACGCCATCATGTGCAATGTCAACGACGGGCGAGCTCAGATGCCGGCCGCGAGCATGAGCAAAGGAGGCCACCGTGGCCGTCGCGGTCGGTAGCGTCGACTACGAGGAGCGGCTCAGCTTGGTCGAGCACTTGACCGAGCTGCGCACGCGCCTGATCGTCTCTATCGTGGCGCTCGCGCTGGCCTTTGGTCTGTGCATGTGGCAGAACCATGCGCTGCTCACAATCATCAACGCGCCGCTGGCCCACCAGACCCAGAAGCAGGTCAAGGCCGGAAACGGGCCGCTGGGGGCGACCTATACCGTGCAGAAGAACGCTCGCGACGTGGCCGGTCAGCTGGCCATCGTGGTCGCCGCCTTGGAGCGTCCCGGCAGTGGCGCAAGCCCGGCAACGCGCACCTCGCTTCAGGGCGTGACCCCGCACCTGCGCGGCGACATCGCACGACTCTCGGCGCCCCCCAGCGGAGACAAGCCGGTGACCCTCGGGATCGGCGAGCCCTTCAACACCACGATCGGCGTGGCTCTGATGTTCGCCTTTATCCTGGCGTTGCCCGTATTGCTGTACGAGCTGTACGGCTTCCTCTTGCCCGCGTTCAGTCCCGAGCAGCGACGGGTCACCACGCCTCTTATCCTTGCGATCCCGGTGCTGTTCACGATCGGGGTGCTATTCGGCTATTTCGTGGTCCTGCCGGCCGCGGTGCGCTTCTTTCAGAACTTCAACAGCGGGCAGTTCAACGTGCTTGTGCAAGCCAGCCAGTACTACCACTTCGTGGCGGTCATCCTGCTTGCGATGGGCTTGGTCTTTCAGGTGCCCGTCGCCATTCTGGCCGCCACCCGAGCGGGAATCGTCACGCCGGCCCAACTCGCCCACAATCGCCGCTACGCGATCCTCGCCTGTGCGGTGGTGGCCGCGTTCATTCCGGGCGACGCCATCACGCTCCTACTGGAGACCGTACCGCTGTATCTGCTCTTCGAGGGCAGCGTCCTGCTGGCCCGAGTGGTCGAGCATCGGGAGCGGCGCTCCTCACTTCAACAGGCGTGACATACGCCTGTCCTTGAGCGTGCGCCCGCCGGTCTGACAGGAGGGGCAGTAGGCGATCGTGTAATCCTCGAAGTGCACGGCCTCGAGCGTAGTGCCACAGCGCGGACAGGGCTCCCCCTCGTGACGATGCACTTGGAGAGGCATCGGCAACTTGTCGGGAATAGGCAGGGTCACGACCTGCTCGTAGTGGTCGATCGCCTTGCCCAAGGTCTCTGTGATCGAGCGCTCCAGCGCGACCGTCTCCTGCTCGCTCAGGTCGTTGGCGCGCTTGAACGGCGACAGGCGCGCCTCCCACAAGATCTCATCGACCCACGAGCGTCCGATGCCTGCCAACACGTGTTGGTCGCGCAGCGCAGCGTGCAGAGGGCGGGGAGCGCCGAGCACCTCACTGAGCACTGGCGGCTGTGGCCAAGCCTCGGGCCCCAGCTTGACGATCTGCTCGTCTGCCTCCAAGTCCTCGCGACGCAACAGCTTCGCCCAGGCCGCCTGCTTGGATCCGAACTCGCGCAGCCTCAACTCGCCCTCTCGCCCAGCGCCATCGGCCTCGGTGCTCTCGGGGGCACGGCCCTCCCCTCCCCCCTCTCCGAGGAGCACCCTCACGAGCAGACGCGACGTTCTGTCCTTGGGCCCGGCACGACGGTCGTATAGCTGTAGACGCCCGGCTGACATCAGGTGGATCAAGAGCACCAGCGGGTGGGCGGGTCCATCAGTCTCGATGACAAAGTGCTTGCCGCGCCGGCCCACCGCTTCGATCCGTTGCCCCGCAAGCGCCGACAGGGGCGGGTCGAATGTGCGCATCACCTTGACCCCCGGCGCCAGCGCCGAGACGATCTCGGCGCCCTTCAACGCCGCGTCAAGGCGCCTCGCGGTTATCTCGACCTCGGGAAGCTCCGGCATCGCCCCAATCGTAGGGCGATGCCGGGCGCCTCACTGGTTCAATTCGCTCCGATTGGGGGCCCGTTGTAGGCGACGCCAGCCGGGCTGCGCCAGCTCACGCGCCAACGCGAGCCTTGGACCGAGGATTTGAAGGACCAGGAGCCGTTTGAATCGGTCTGCACGACCTTCAAGGTCCGATAGCTTTTCGAGCCCTTCGGCTCGACCAGGACCTTCAGCTTGGTGGCGCCCGTGCTTGGCCGCACCAAGCCCCACAGCGAGAAGCCGTGCCCCTGCTTGGCGACCACGAGCGGCACGGGGAAACCGTAGTAAAGCGGCTTGCGTGCACCATTGACCGTCTCCAGGCCCGTTTGGAAGCCGATCACCCCACCATGCACGCCTGAACCGGGCAGACCGCCGAGCGGATCGTCGCGCAAGAGGTATTGCGAGAAGGCGGCCACGCGCGAATTCGACCACGCGATCTTCTCAGCGATCGCGTCGTATTCGGCCTGCTTGGCGGTCGATACGCCGAGGATGCTCGGCTTGCTTTGGATCCCGAACTCGGTCAGATAGATCGGCACGTGCCGCGGAATCGCGTGCGCGCTTTCGGCCTTGTCGAGCGCTTGGGATAGCCGCGAGAGCACCCCGATCGTCACGTCGTCGGCTTTCGGCGGGCGGTAAGAGGGCGAGCCGACAGTGTAGGCGTGGTGGGAATAGCCATACACCGGCAGCATCCCGCAGGTCCCGGCCTTGCGATATTTCGAGTTCAGGCACAGCGCTTCGCGCAGGAAGGCCAGTGGGGCGACGTCGTGCAGCAGGGCTTTGGCGCCTTCTTTGCGTATTTCGCTCTTGCTCACCGTGTCATATCCGACGGGCGCCGTTTCCCCCATGAGCATCTTCGGTTTGGCGATCCCCGCCGCGCGCAGACCTTCGTAGCCGGCTTGGAACAGGCCGCGATAGATGCGCGGCGATTCGGGCGTGCCTCTGGAGTTGAACTGTGGTTGTAGGAACTGGGGGTGGTTGGGCTCGTTCCAGATCGCATACAAGGACACTGCACCCGCGTAGTGCAAGGCCACCGCCGTCATGAATTCCTTGAAGTCTTTGTCGTCGGGCCGAGTGACCAGGTTCTTGTCGTCGTGTCCCGCGGTAGCCCACTCGGGGACCGGCGAGGTCACGGTCAGGAGCACCGGCCAGTGCAAGCGCTTGGCTGCGAACAGCAGTTCGTCGTAGGCGCTCCAGTTGTAGCTTGAGGGGTTGGTCGCGTCGAAGTTGGGCTTATTGGTGCTGTGCTCGCCGGGCGCCACCTCGCCCCAGGCAAGCTCCACGCGCAGCGCTTTGACGCCGAGCGTCTGCAACTGGGCAAGCGTTTTGGCCTGGGTGGCCGGGCTCACGGCGACCAGGTCGCGCGGGGCCTCGAAGAACAAGGTTTGCGTGTGCGAGGCGCTGGCCGCGGTGGGCACCAGAGCACCGAGCGCGGTGGCCACGCAGACAATCAGTACGGCAAATGGGAACGTTCGGATACGTCGGTATGTGGATGCGTAAATGTTGGGCATTGGGGGCTTAAGACACCTTCGTGTGGACGATGTTGCGGTGTAATGCTCCGATCTCGGACTCACGCGACCTGAGCGCTTCGAGGACTCCCCAATCCTCGTGGACGCCACAGCGCGCCCAGCCCCGCTTTCGGTGTAGCGTGCGAGCAGATGAGTGCAGCAGTCGCACCGGACGACATTGTCGAGCGCCATACGGACGTAAGCCCCGACGCGCGCCCTCCCCTGCTTGTCCTGGAGCCTTTGCGGGGCTTCCTGGACGATCATGGTCTTGGCGCCGGCGAAATCCGGGCTCAGCCGATCGGTGACGGGCATTCCAACGTCACCTACCTGATCGAGCGTGATCAAGGCCCTGAGATGGTGTTGCGCCGCCCTCCGCGTCCCCCGTTGCCGCCGAGCGCCCACGACGTGCTGCGCGAGGCGCGCTTGTTGCGGGCTTTGGAGAACACCGCCGCCCGGGTGCCCAAGGTGCTTGCGGTGTGCGATGACGAGGAGCTGATCGGCTGTCCCTTCTACGTGATGGAGCGGGTCCCGGGCGAGGTGATCGTGTGGGAGACCCCCGCGGCCCTGGACACGCCTGAGCAGCGCAAACGGGTCGGCGAGGAGCTGATCGATGCGCTCGTGGAGATCCACGCCGTGGACTGGCGCGCCGCCGGCCTTGAAGGCTTCGGCAAGCCCAGCGGTTACCTGGACCGCCAGCTGCGCCGCTTCGGCGGACTGTGGGACCTCAACAAGACTCGCGAGATCCCCGCCGTCGAGCGCGTCGGGGCATGGCTGGCCGAGCACAAGCCTGATCCGGTCCCGCCCACCCCGGCAACGATCGTGCACGGCGACTATCGCCTCGGCAACACGATGTTCGCGGCCGAGGCCCCGGCCAGGCTGGTCGCGGTGTTCGACTGGGAGATGGCCACGATCGGCGACCCGCTCGCCGACCTCGGCTACCTGTGCATGTTCTGGACCGAGGCCTACGACCCCGAAGGCGGCCTGCGCGAGCATCTCGGAAAGGTCACGCGCGCTGAGGGCTTCTCGACCCGGGCCGAGCTGATCGCACGCTACGAGGAGGCCTCGGGGCGCTCGATGAAGGACTTGCGCTGGTACACGACGCTCGCGATCTGGAAGTCGATCGTGTTCATGGAGGGCAACTACAAGCGCGCTGTGGCCGGCACGACCGACGACCCGTACCTGAAGCAGTTCGGCGAGGGCGTGCTCGAACTGGCACGCCAGGCGGAGGCGGTGGCTTTCGATGGATGACTCCACTGGAAAGGACCCGGCGCGCGCCCACACGCGCGCGCGCGGAGCACCCCCCAGCGCAACACACAACACCAGCACCACCCAACCCACGGCATCGACCGAAACGACTGGCGCCGGCGCGCCGGACAACGGCCGCACCGGCCTGCTGATCGATTGGGGCGGGGTGCTCACGACCAATCTGTTCACGTCGTTCCACGAGTACTGCATCCGCATGGAGATCGATCCCGCAGAGCTGGGCAAGCGCTTCAGCGCCGACCCCCAGTTCAGGGAGCTGCTGATCTCCTTGGAGAAGGGCGCTATCGAGGAGGGCGAATTCGAGGAGAGCTTTGCCGAGCTGCTGGGCGTCGAATCGGACGGGCTGATCGACGGCCTGTTTGCCGGCGTGCAGCCGGATACGGCGATGGTGGACGCCGTCCGAACCGCGCGCAAAGCGGGCATCCGCACGGCGCTCGTGTCCAACTCTTGGGGGGTACACCGCTACCCGCACGACCTGTTCGATGAACTGTTCGACGGGGTCGTGATCTCGGGGGTCGAGAAAACGCGCAAGCCGGCCAAGCGCATGTACGAACTCGGCGCCGAGCGCGCCGGGTTGGCCGCCGAGCTGTGCGTGTTCGTGGACGACCTGCCTTTCAACCTGACACCCGCCCAAGAGTTGGGCATGGCCACGGTCCATCACACGAGTGCTGAGACGACGATCCCCGAGCTGGAAGCGTTGCTTGGGGTGGCGCTGGGTCAGTAAGGCGGTCGTGGGCGCACCGCCGAAGCGCCCACGTTCGTCTCAGTCTCTTTTGCCGCGGCCGTAGAGGACCTTGAACAGGCGCGAGATCATGCGCGTGGTGCGGGGCTTGTAGGGGAACATGTGGACCTCGCGCTTTAGCGCCAGCTTGGGCGTGATCACGATGGCCTGCTGGGAGCAGTACTTGCGGATGCCGCCGGCGCCGTGGCGCGAGCCGAGACCTGAGGCCTTGGCCCCACCCATCGGCAGCTCCAAGGCGGTGTAGTTGACGAGCGCGTCGTTGACGTTGGCGGCACCCGCTTCTAGGCGCCGGGCGATCTGCTCGCCGCGCTCGGTGTCGCGCGTGAAGACCGAGGCGCCGAGACCGTAGGGGGACTCGTTCGCCAGGCGCACACCCTCGTCGGCGTCGGCGATCTTCATGACCGGCAATGTCGGACCGAAGGTCTCCTCGGTCATGATCTTCATCGTGTGGTCCACATCCACGAGCAAGGTCGGCTCATAGAAGCGTCCGCCGACGTTCTCCACGGCCTTGCCGCCGACGAGCACGCGGGCTCCCTTGTCCACGGCGTCGGCCACATGCTCTGAGATCGTGTCGAGCTGGGGCGGGAAGGTGATCGCGCCGACGTCCACCGAGCCGGGGCCTTTCGGGGCGCCGACCCGCAGCTTGCCCATCTTCTCGGTGACCTTGCCTACGAACTCGTCGTAGACCGGGGCCTCGACGTAGACGCGCTCGATCGAGATGCACGTTTGGCCCGCGTTCTGCATCGAGTAGTAGACGGCGATGTTGGCGGCCCGCTCGAGGTCGGCGTCTGAGAGCACGATCATCGGGTCCTTGCCGCCCAACTCCAAGGAGCACGGGATCAGGCGCTCGGCGGCGGCCCCGGCGACCTTGCGCCCGGTACGGGTGGAGCCGGTGAACATGATCATGTCGACCTGCTCGATCAAGGCGGCGCCGGTGGCGCCACGCCCGGTGGCGACCTGGAAGACGCCGTCGGGCAGGCCACACTCGCGCAGGCCTTCGGCGAGCACGAGCGAGGTCAGGGGCGTGACCTCGGAAGGCTTGAGGATCACGCTGTTGCCGGCCGCCAAAGCGGGGATGCAGTCCCCGAAGGAGTTCGTCAGGGGATAGTTCCAAGGGCCGATCACGCCGATCAGGCCGAGCGGGCGGTAGCGCAGGAGCAGCTTCTTGCCCTTGAGCATCACCGAGGCCGATTTGACGCGCTCGTCGGCAAGGTAGTCGGGAGCGTTCTTGGCCCAGAAGCCGAAGGCGTTACCGGCGTAGGCGATCTCCGCGAACTCGGCGTCCTCATAGGTCTTGCCGGTCTCAGAGACGATCGTGGCGATCACACGCTCGGAGTTCTCCATCAGCCACTTCTGGGCGCGCAAGAGGACGCGCGCGCGCCCCTCAAAGCCGAACGCCTCCCACTGGGGCTGGGCGGCGCGGGCGCGCTTGGCCAGCTCGGCCACCGCGGCCGCGTCGAGATCGGGGACGCTGCCCGCGATCCCACCCGTGGCCGGGTTCTCAACGGAGATGTCCGCGCCGGAGGTGGGTGCTCCGTTCGATCCGTTGTGCGCGTGGGGTGTGTGCTGCTCGACGGTCGCCATATCGCTGTCTCCCTGCCTCGTTTCGCTCTTGACTTCGCCCTTAGCGAACAAGGCTACACCCGATTGGCCGTCCGGCCAGACAGAACTTCATCTTTTGTCCCAGTCGGTGCATGCACCGACTGGCCGGAGGGTG
>JBAVYU010000013.1:0-25076 GCA_049588415.1 Solirubrobacteraceae bacterium | reverse complement strand
CCACGTGGCCGGCTCCAGCGGTTGACCCCAGCTTGGTAAGGACGAGCTTCTTGAGCAGCAGGAACGGACCCACGGGCAGCATCGCGGCGAGCGCCACGTTGTTGTCCTTCAGCTGCTTGCGGAAAGCGCGGCAGCGCTCGCAGTCGCGCACGTGACGGCGGACGGCCGGTGTGGCCTTGGTCAGACCCTCGGCTACTTCGCCAAGCTCGAGGCGGGCCTCGTCGCACGTCAGCTTGCGCGCCTCGGCCGCCTCGGCCAAAGAGATGCGGGCACGTACCAGGAGCGACTTGACGGCCGGGACGGTCGTTTCCATGGCGTCTGAGATCTGCTCGTAGGAGAGCGCGTCGATCTCGCGCAGGAGTAGAGCGGTGCGCTGGGTCTCGGGCAGCTGTTGGACGTCGCCGATCAGCTGGCGGAAGCTCTCGCGCTTCATCACCTTCTCGGCGGTCGAGAGGCCGCCCTCGGCGTAGTGCACGTCCATCGAGTCCACGCCGATCGCCGAGGCCTTGCGCAGATGGTTGAGCGAGCGGTTGCGGGCTATCCGATACAGCCACGGACGCACGTTGATCTCGCGCTCGTCGGCCAGGATCGCGTTGAAGGCGGCCGCGAAGACCTCTTGGAGGACGTCTTCAGCGTCCTCCTTGGAGCCGAGCATGTGCCTGCAGAAGGCGAGCAGGCGTGACTGGTAGCGTGAGAACAGCGTTTCGAAGGCCGCGTGCTGCCCACGCCGGATGAGCGCGATCAGGCGCTCGTCGGACTGCAGGCGCAAGAGGGCCGAGGGGCTTCTCAGGCCGGGCGCTGTTGGGGCTTTTAGTGCGGAGACCTCCACGGCGGTCCTTTCGCTGCTTTCACTGCTAAATACACCGTAGCGAGCGTGTAGTTGCGGTCTATTACGAAGTATCGCTGCCCTTGCACAAGGCCAGATAAACGCCGGCGGCGCGCTTTGGGGCGCCCACGCGCTCGGGTGCTGGACGGCGGCGGTCGCCGGATTGGGCGGCGGGCCGGTGGTGTTTCGGGGTGCGCCTTGGAAGCTGGGCGCGACGGCCGGGACGACGGAACCGGGGCGTCTGGTTGTAGTCCACTCTGGACATCATCGATAGCTACTGGACTAAAATGTCAAAGTACGCCCGGGTGGCGGAATTGGAAGACGCCGTCGACTTAAAATCGATAGTCCGCAAGGGCGTGTGGGTTCGAGTCCCACCCCGGGCATTGCGCTCTTGTAGAGTCGCCGTTCATGTCTACGCAGAGCACGCAAAGGCAAGACCAGGTCGAGGAGGAGCTGCACGGGGGGCGCTTGATCGCGCGCCGCTTGAAGGCGCACGGCGTGAGCAAGCTGTTCACGCTGTCGGGCGGGCATCTGTTCTCGATCTATGACGGCTGTCGCGAGGAGGGCATTGCGATCGTGGACGTCAGGCACGAGCAGACGGCGGCGTTTGCGGCTGAGGGCTGGGCCAAGGTGACTCGCGAGCCGGGCGTGTGCGCGTTGACGGCCGGGCCGGGCGTGACCAACGGGATGAGCGCGATGGCCTCAGCTCAGGCCAACCACACGCCCATGGTGGTGCTGGGCGGCCGGGCCCCTACTTTGCGCTGGGGGCAGGGGTCCTTGCAGGAGATCGACCATGTGCCTTTCGTGAGGCCCCTGTGCAAGCTGGCCACGACGGCCCAGTCCACGGCGGAGATTCCGGGCTTGGTGGACGAGGCCTTGGCTTCGGCCTTGGCGCCGCATGGAGGGCCCACGTTCGTGGACTTTCCGCTCGACTACGTGTTCATGAGCGCACCTGAGACCGACGACAGTCGCGCACGCGCGAGTCAGGCTGTGCGGGGAGCAGACAGCACCGAGATCGAAAGAGCGGCGCGCCTACTCGAAGAGGCGGAACGGCCGGTCGTGATGGCGGGCACCGACCTTTATTGGGGGCATGGCGAGCAAGCCTTGCTCGAGCTGGCGGAGACTTTGGGCGTACCCGTGTTCCTGAACGGACTGGCAAGGGGGTGTGTGCCGGCAGACCATGAGTTGTTCTTCTCGAGGGCCCGCTCTCAGGCATTGAGAGGGGCCGACGTGGCCTTGGTGATTGGCGTGCCTATGGATTTCAGGTTGGGCTTCGGAGGGTCGTTCGGCGAGGACACCGCGATCGTGGCGATCGACGGGGCCGAGCCCCAGCGCAGACATCCGAGAGAGCCTGCGGTCGAGCTGTATGGGGATTTGGCGGCCACTTTGAGCGACTTGCGGGTGGCCGTGGGCGGCAAAGCACTGGCAAGCAAAAGGTGGGTGGACGAGTTGAGGACCGCCGAGACCGAGCGGCGCGAGGCCGAGCGGGCCGAGCTTGAGGACGAGCGCGCTCCGCTGCACCCGATGCGCCTGTATGCGGAGCTTGCCAAGGTGCTCGACCGGGACGCGATCGTGATCGGCGACGGGGGAGACTTCGTCTCCTATGCGGGGCGCGTGATCGACAGCTATGGACCCGGCTGTTGGCTTGATCCGGGGCCGTTCGGGTGTTTGGGCACCGGGCCTGGATATGCCTTGGCGGCGAAGCTGGCCCACCCGGAGCGTCAGGTCGTTCTGCTCTTGGGCGACGGCGCGTTCGGCTTCGCGGGCATGGAGTTCGACACTTTGGCCCGCCACGGGGTGAACGTGGTGGGTGTGATGGGCAACAACGGGATCTGGGCTTTGGAGAAGCACCCGATGGAGTTCTTGTACGGGTACTCGGTGGCGGCGGACCTGAGACCGGGCACACGCTATGACCAGGTTGTGGAGGCTTTGGGCGGCCACGGCGAGCTGGTGGAGCGTCCGGCGGACGTTGGGCCGGCTTTGGAGCGAGCTTTTGGGGCAAACAAGCCGGCGCTCGTGAACGTGCTGACCGATCCGAGCGTGGCCTATCCCCGCAAGTCCAACTTGGCCTGAGCCGCAATTAAGGAAGCCGCCCGGGTGGACGGCTTCCTTAGGGGCTTGACCTCGAAGCAAGGCAGGGGTGCAGCCTCGAAGCCGGGGTAGGGCGACCCGAACGAGCGGGTCTATGGACCGGGGGTGAAGGGGCGCGACAGAGTCGCCCTCCACTGCCGATAGGGGCCTTTCGGTGGGAGGACGGGTTTTATTGAGGGGAAAGTCGTTCGTTCGTATCTATGTCCACTCGCTTTCCCGCCCGGTGAATGGAGTGCCTTAGCGGAAGGACCGGGCAGCCGCGGAATCGAGCGGGCTCGTGCCGGCCAAGGTAGGCGGGAGATTCAGCTGAGCCCGGCCAAGCGCAAGGTGCCCCCGCGCAGGATGTCGTGCTCTGAGACCTCGACCTGGTCCAGGTCGAAAGCCTTCATGGCTTCCTCCAGGAGAATCATGCCGGCAACGATCGTGGGGGCGCGGTCGGGATGCAGGCCCACTACTTCGCGGCGCTGGGCTTCGGTCAAGTCGGCCAGGCGCGCGATCAACAGCTCGACGGTGGCCCGGAGCAAGATGTAGCCGTGCACGCGATCGGGGTCATAGGGGTCAAGAGCCTGGTCGATCGAGGCGGCCGAGGTGGCGGTTCCGGCGACCGCGATCGCTTGTTTCACGGCCTGGCGCTGTGCAGATGGGAGGCCGGCCAGGAAGATGGAGCGCGTGTCGGCCGCCAAGGCCTGCAGCTCGTTGGGGGAGGGGGGGTCTGTATCGATGTGTCGCTCGGTCATGCGCAAGACGCCGGCTTGGACGGAGACATGGAAGGAGGCCTTGTGGTCGGCGCCCACTATGAACTCGGTGGAGCCACCCCCGATGTCGATCACGACGGTCGGCTCGGTGGAGACAGGTCGGTCGCTCATGGCGCCCAGGAAGGTGAGCTGGGCCTCCTCATCACCCGACAGGACCTGTGCATCGAGGCCGAACCGGGAGCGCACCTGCTCTGTGAACTGGGCGCCGTTGGAGGCGTCCCTGACGGCTGAGGTGAGGACCGCCATGTTGGCCTCCACCTCGTACTTGTCGATGGTGGCCCGGTAGGCCGTGAGGGTGTCGGTGACGCGGGCGATGGCCTCCTCGGAGAGCTTGCCGCCCGCATCGACCCGGTCGCCGAGGCGCGTCACTTGGGACTCGCGATGCAGCTCTTGGACGGCGCCCGTTGCCTGGTCGACATCGGCGACGAGCAGGCGGGTGGAGTTGGTGCCGATGTCGACGACCGCGGTTCGCATGGGCGGGGATCGTAGAGGGTGGGGGCTGGAGTTGGAGTTGTGCGCTGACGGGTGGCCTGCGCGTGTGCGCGCGCGTGTGGGCGCGCGCGGGCCGGTCCGTGGGGAGGAATCGCGGCGCCCAAGCCTTCCGGAGGGGTCCTTTCTTTGCTAGAACATGGGGTGCGACGCGGGGTGGAGCAGTCTGGTAGCTCGTCGGGCTCATAACCCGAAGGTCGCAGGTTCGAATCCTGCCCCCGCTACTCGGAAAAACCCCCGGAAATTCGGGGGTTTTTTTGTGGGATGGGCCGAGCGTCGGGAGGGCCAAGGTTCCAATAGGGTTCCGTTTGGCCTCGCGGTGCGTCCAGTGTCTGGCATGTTGGTGATTGCTCACCACGCGACGAAACTCATGACGAGAAATGCCACGCCGATCGCGAACAGGACAATGGAGGCTTGCAGCCATGCGTGCTTGCGCCAAGCGACGTTGCCGGTGATACGCAACTGGCGGGCCAACTGGAGACGCTCTTCCTCGGGTGTCAGGTTTCCAAGCGCCTGTGCGATGTCATCGACGTCTCGGTTCCGCAGGTGTCCGAAGTAGATGAGACCGCTGGACGCGGCTTGCGCCGTTCTCGTGCGCTCAAGGCGGGGAAACACGACCCAAAGACCACAGCCGACGGCCGCCGTCAGCGCGGCGAGCGCCGTGATAGCGGCGGCTAGGTGCAACCCGGTGGCCCTGTGCAGTTCGCCGTGGCTCGTGATGAGCTCGTGGGCGGCGGCTCCAGAGACGGCGGTCTCTACTGCGAGCACGATCGACGCCTTAATGTCTACGGTCGCGGTCCATCCCTGAAGCGCCTCGTGCACGCGCCAGCCGAACACCGTGCTGTCGGTGCCTGGCGATGGTGGAGCCGGTGGTGTCCCGTGTCGGCCTCTAAGCGGCTTCACGAAAGTGCTCCTCTATCGTACGGGGTAGCCGATCACAGTCTTTCAACGTGCGTACCCACGAGAGACCTTCGATGACGGACTGGTGGCAGCGGTGGTACGGGATTCGCGAGCTGCAAGGGCATGGCTTCTTGGGGTCAGGTCGCTGGCCGAGCAGGGCTGGCCATAGCCGACGGAACATAGCGGTGTCGGCGATGTGGAGTGTCTCGGTGAGGTGTTGGGCGTAGGCCGCCGGGGCGTGGTGCCTCCATTGCTCCCCCGGCCAGCGGTGTCCCAGGTCGTCATAGACGAATTGGTCGCGTAGGAACATCAGCAGTCGCAGTATCGCTAGGCGGAGGTCTTGGACGGTGGCGAAGCTGGGTGTGTCCACATACTCCAACCACAAGCAGAATTCATGGCTGGCCATGATGTGTCGGTCATCTTCGGGCTTCCAACGTCCGCCGATCTCGTATACCCGTGGCGGTCGCTGAGGATAGCTGTGCTCGAAGACGATCTTGATCTGCACAGTCTCCCAGCAGCCAGCGCCCACATCCACCTCGACGGACCCTTCAGCGACTGCGCCGCTGCCGTCGGCGTGTACCAAGTGGCGCACTCCGGGCAGCAGCTCTCTCAGCAGCTCGCGGTCCCGTTCGTAGCGCTCGTACTGCTGCTCAGTGAGCGTAGGGGCGGTAGGGCCGAACATGCTCAACCGCCCCCTCGGCGACGGCAGCTGCCCCGATCGCGTATCTCCCGGGCTTCCCGGTCGGCGCAACAGACTGCTCCTGTCCGCGCGAGAGCGCCTCACGGACTCGCGCAAGCTTGGAAGCGCTGAGATCCTCCGCCACGTACGCCCTCGTGTTGGCGCTCCACTGATACAGCTTGCTGACCTCATCGGGGAGTGCATCGAACGTGGTCTTGTCGATGCCGGTCTGCTTCCCCGGGAGTCGTGTTTGGATCCTCTCGGCCTCAGTGGCGGCGGGCCCGAGCACGAGACTGTTGCGCTTGGCGTATCCGCCGAGGCACGCCACCACGGTGCTGTTCATCGACACGCCGACGCTCACATCCAATCGATTTGCATCGGGTACGACTTCGGGGAGGGTGATGCTCATACTCGCTTGCATCCCGGCGGCGATCTCGGCGGCTGCCTCGGCGATTCCTTCTTGGTCGTCGTCCGGTAGGTGAACGAGCCCGATCATGTTGTCACCCTGGTACTGGATGCGCACCCCGCCGACGTCAGTCTTGAGCACGTCTCGCATCTCTTGGCGGATCGCGTCGAGGGTCAGGATCGCATCGCGCTTGACCTCGTCGTTCTCGGCCTCCTCGACGTAGTCGCTGAACCCGTCGATGTCCATCAGGATCACGGCAGCCTCTACCAGCTTGCTAGCCGAGCGGGTAAGGTCTTGAGGCTTGATCAGAAGGCTCGCGCCACTGACCTGGAAACGCTCGGGTGGCCATTTCTCAAGGTCATGCGTGAGCCTGTCGCTGGATTTCTCGACACTCCAGTCAATGCCGTCAGCCGTGATGGCAGCCTCCACGTCATCTTGGGAGATCCGAAGCAGTACGGCATCCTCGTCGTCGGACTCCACGGTGTCGTACTCCAGGCGGTCGTCGAGAGCATTCTCCAGCCTGGTCGTCACGGTCAGGATCGAAGTGCCCAACAGCTTCGCGGGGCGGTTGGCGGCGTTACCAAGAAACAGCAGCTCACTGTCGCCGCGGATTCCGCCCCGGGTCGCGACCGTCTCACCGAGATCCACCGCCGCCTTGGCGCTGAGACGGAGTTCCTCCTCGAACAGAGGGTTGAATGCCGAGCGGGTCATCACCGTGATCGCCCGGCTCAACAATACTGCCGTACGGGCGATCTCCGGGTCGTCGTCTATCGGCCTATAGGCGAGGAGGTGCACGCGGCCGCCCTGGAAGGCGATGATCGGTACGTCGAAGGCCTTGGCGATCCGCGCGACCTCACCCTGCCACAGCGCGACGCGCTGGATCGCGCTTCGAGCGTGCTCGTCGCTGTCGAGGCGGTGAAGGCCGCCGGAGCCGGCAACGGTGGCGTAGACATGCGCCCCCCGGATGCGTCGGCCGTTGTGCAGCGTGACGTTCTCGAGGTTCATTTGCCGCGTCAGCTTGGACACCGTGATCTCCACGTCACGTTTCCCCCAGCGGCCTTCGATGCGATCCAGCGACCTCTGCTTCTCCCAGCTCATTGCAACGTCCTCTCTGTGGGTCTTCAACGCGCGGCGCCACTAGCCGTCTAACTGCTGGCGGAGTACGCTAGCACACCGGCCGGTGCTCGATAGATTTTCTAAAAGGATTCTTTGGAGCACCGACTAGGGTGCTGACCGGTACAACAGCTATTGTCAGGACATGGCGTTTGATCCACGCGCGATCGGGCGGCGCGTTCGCGACGAGCGCGAGAAGGCCGGCTTGTCGCTCGCCCAGCTTGCAGCGACATCAGGTCTAAGCAAGGCATATCTCGTGCGTCTGGAGAATCAGACGGGAAACCCCTCTATCGAAGTCGTGGCTCAGATCGCAGATGCGCTCGATCTTACGATCGCTGACCTAATCGGTGGACCTGTCATCCGGTTCGTCGGCGACGATTCGCAAGTGCCGCCCTCACTGAGGGCATTCGCCGACGAAGCGGACCTGTCGAGCGCCGACCTGAAGATGCTTGCCTCGATACGTTGGCGAGATGAGAGTCCCCCGCAGACGCCAGAGCGGTGGCGCTACGTTTATCGCTCGCTGCTGATGAGCAGCGAGATTGATCGCGAGCAAGCAGATGCCAAAGAGGACTGAGTGGCGAGAGCCACTGGTCCGCAAGTTGATCGACGCCAACGGCGGACGCTCGCCAGAGAGCGTGATTGAAGCTTACGCAGATGCCCTGAGACGCGCCGCAGAACAGACACGACTCCCGGTTCGCCCGGACCTAATCGCGAGTCGCCATGGCATCAAGCGTCGCAGAGCCTCATATAGCTTCGCGGGTCGCATCTATGCCGAGCCCTCCAGTCAACTGGTGATGGACGTCAACGAAACGGACTCAGATGAGCGCCAGCATTTCACCGAGGCCCATGAGCTTATCCACCCGGCGTTCCCGGGCTTCGCTCTAGAGCATCGCTACCGGCTCGACACCACGATGGACCGTTACGCCGAGAATCGCGAGGAGGAGTACCTGTGTGATCTCGGCGCCGCTGCACTATTGATGCCTGCCGAGCTTGTCGCCGACCGCTATACGGTCAAAGGTGGTTTGCGGGATGTTGAGCGTCTCAGTCACGACGCTGAGGTCAGCATCGAGGCTGCGGCGAACCGTCTTGTCGCACTTGCTGATGAGCCCGCGTGCATGATTTGTATGGCTTGGTCCCATAAGCCTGCAGACCGCCAGGCGCTGCGTAAGGACGTTGAAGTGCCCAGGCGACTTCGCATTAGGTACGCCGTCACGAGTCACCTCGACCTGTATGTACCACGGTTCAAGAGTGCGGAGGACGACAGCGTGTTTTGCGACGCCGCCCAAGCGCCATCGATTGTGAGCGCAACTGCGAAGCTGCCAGGTGTCGAGGTGGCCGGCTTGTTCCGAATCGAGGCGAAGCGTTACGGCAACGGGACTATGGAGCGCGTGATTGCGCTAGCTCGTCCGACCGCGTGACGTTTGCGGCTTGGCTATCAGGCAGGTCCTGCTAGCACGCGACCTAAACATCTAGTCCGGGCTACCGGACATCCGACGAGCTTTGCGCCATGTCGTCCAGATACGAATGCGCGCCCTGCCTCCACACCCCACGCTCATCGGATCGACGTACCGCGCGACAGTTGGCCAGCAACGCCTAAACAGCAAACGACAAACGACAATTACAGACCAGATACACGCGCATCAGTTGAGCATCCGCCGAGTTGCTGAATTTGTTGGCCGGTTTGCCGGGTTGGCGGTCAGTAGGTGTAGTGATGAGTGCATCGAGCATCCCGGCTGGTCGTGCTGGCGGCTATGCCCGCTACCTGGACGGCAAGACCGTCGCACCGGAGCGCGGCGACTACTACCTCTCCCCTGACGGCGAGTTGACAGAGGCGCCGGGACGATGGCTCTCTGACCCTGAGACCCTTCAACGGCTTGGCATCGACGGGGATGCTCCAGTCGTGGGCGAGGACTTTGTGGCGCTGATGGAGGGACGCGACCCCCGAACCGGAGGATGGTTGCGCCCGGAGGGTGCGGGCGGTGGTCGTGGTGGCGGAATCGACGTGGCGTTCGGCGCCCCGAAGTCCGTATCGGCTGTGTGGGCGCTCGCTGATCCTTGGCAGCGTGAGCAGATCGAACAGGCTCACGCGAACGCTGTCGAGCAGGCGGTTGGCTATTTGCGGGAGCGAGTGCCTGTGGTTCGTCGTCGCTATAGCGGCCAGGTGGTGGAGGAAATTGCCAAGGACGTGATCGCTGTCGAGTATCGCCACACGACAGCTCGTGGCGTCTCAGAGGCTGAGGCTCCCGACCCACAACTACACAGTCACGTCGTCATCACAGGCGTTGTCCGCGACGATGATCGGATCGCTGCGACTTGGTCGCGGCCTGTGTTCCGCTCGGCTGGCGAGGTTGGTGCGTTCTACCGCTCCGCGCTCGCCCAAGAGCTTGCGAATCTGGGCTATCCGATTGAGCAGGCGACGGGGAAGAACGGCAAGTATTTCGAGATCGCCGGAGTACCCGTAGAGCTGCGTGAGGCGTTCTCTGGTCGCTCCCGCGAGGTCGCGCAGGCAGCAGAGCGTTTCCGTGCTCGTTACGGTCGCGCCCCGGAGCGTGGGGAGCTGCGTGACCTCGCGCTCGAGAACAGACGGTCAAAGCAACTCACCACCCGCGACGACCTCGAAAACGCATGGCATGAGACAGGCGACCGTTACGCATTCGGGCCGACCGAGGCCCTGCGACTTCTTGGCGCACCTCCACCACAGCCAACCGCGCAGCCAGTTGAGGATCGCATCGAGGAGCGCCTAACCGATCGTCACGCCGTGTTCGAGGCGCGCGACCTCTACACAGTCGCGCTGGAGCAGACGGCAGGCGAGCTGGCACCGCGAGAAGCACTCGACATTGCCCTAGAGATGGTTCGTGACCGGCGGGTCCTCACGTTGGAGGGTGGGCGGATGACAACTCTCGCTGTTCGCGCCCAGGAGCAAGCCATCGAACGCCGAGCCGCGAATCTCGCCAAACCAGCAGGTTGGGGTGTCGGCGATGCGGCAAGAGCGACCGCAATGCGTGAAGTCTCCGAGCGCATCAGCAGTCAGCTCACTGATGAGCAAGAGATGGCGCTGCTCGTCCTTACCGGCCTAGAGCGAATGAGCGTCCTCGTCGGACCAGCAGGCACAGGCAAGGGTGTCGTGATCGACGCCGCCGCCAGAGCCGAGCAACTGGCAGGCCGCGAAACGCTCGGGATCGCCGTCTCGGGATCAACCGCCGAGAGATTGGGGACCGACAGCCCCGCACTCGCGGGAAGCACGCTCACGCTCGACGCGCTCATCGCACGCGTAAAGACCGGCACAGTCCACATTGGCCCCGACACGACCGTCATCCTCGATGAGGCCGGGATGGCTGACCACAAGCGCCTCGACATGCTCACCGACCTGATCGAGCGTTTAGGGGCAAAGCTGATCGCGGTCGGTGACGGAAAGCAGCTCCCCTCCATCGGCCCCGGCGGTATGTTCGACCGTCTCACCCGGCACGCGCCGACCGTCGAACTGCAAGACATCCACAGGACCACGGACCCGGAGGAGCGGCGGGCGTGGCAGGCGCTACGCGCCGGGGAACCTGAGCGGGCGATGGCGCACTACCAAGCCAAGGGCAATCTGCATCTCGCGGACACCCGCGACCAGGCGGCCGAGAACGCCGTCCAAACATGGGCACGCCTCACCGAGACTCACGACATGCGTCAGGTCGCCTTGATCGCAGACGCATCGAACAAGGAGATCGACAGACTCAACGCCCGCGCCCAACACCTACGCGCCGAGCGCGGCGAACTCGGACCACGCGAGATCTACCTCACCGACACCCACTACCCCATCCGCGAAAACGACCATGTTGCATTCATCGCCCAACACCGCCCACCACGACAACCACGCGTCGAGAACGGCAGCAGAGGCGAAGTCATCGGCATCGGACAGGACGGGAACGTCACGCTCACGCTCGACGGTTCAGAGCGCGAGATCACGCTCGCTGGCAAGGACATCGACTCACTACGCCTCGCCTACGCCCAACACGTCTACCGCCAGCAAGGCGCGACCGTCGAACGCTCAGTCGTGCTCACCGGCGGCTGGCAAACCAGCAAGGAGTCAGCCTATGTCCAAGCCACCCGCGCCCGCCACGGCACAGACTGGCACCTCGCGCGCGACCAGCTCGGCGAAGAAGGACAAGACCCCGACAGGATCGCTCGCCTCGCCGAACGCATGGGCGACAGCCGAGCACACACGCCATCCATCGCCTACCGAGAAGTCAGCGACCGGGATTGGGACCCCACGCTCGATCCGCTCCGCTCTGCCGACGAGGTTCTGCACATGGGCTGGCTCGACCGGGCACAAGAGCCCGAGATGCCCGACATCGAAGTCGGCTGGGAGCGTTAGCTGAGGGCCTTCTTGTCGATCGCCTCGGCGCGAGCGAACAGCTCGGAGGGGAGGACGCCAAGCGCCCTGGTGATCTTCAGCATGTTGGTGAGCGACACGTTGCGCTCGCCTCGCTCGACCGCGCCGAAGTAGCTGCGGTCCAGTTCGCACTTGAGTGCGAGCCCTTCTTGGGAGATGCCTCGCTCCTTGCGCACAGCGCGGATCGCCTGGCCGAAAACGGCGTGCGCGGGTGACTGGATGTCCATGCCGCCACCCTCACAATTTGACGCCGTCCGGTCCACGGGCTATAAGTCCCATTACGACAAAGAATTGGCCCCCGCGCAGCGCTAACTGCCGGGGACCGTGGCAAACGGAAAAGGAAGTTCCGCATGCAGAATGAGACTACCCGCACAGAGGCAGGAGAGGCCAACAGAATCGATGCCGCGATCATCGGATTGCTGTTGGACTCGGGGAGTTCGTGGCCGTGGTCGGTCGAGGAGCTGACGCGCGACCTGGGCGACAAGCTGGCGGTCGAGGACGGGCTCGCGGGCCTGTACGCCGCCGGCCTGATCCATCGCTTCGGCGAGCTTGTGTTCCCCACGCGCGCCGCTATCCGGTGCCATCAGATCATCCGCTGAGCACCGGCGACGGCAACGATCTCCGAAGCGCGGCGGACACCGTGAACAGGGCAAATCGAAAAGTTTGTGGTCGGTTTGCCCTGTTCGCGGTCATTAGTAGTAGTGACCCCGGAGAAGACGACCTCAGATTCGAACGTCGGATCGGCCCTGTTGGCCGACGAGCCGTTGCTGCGTCCCGAGGATGCCGCGCGGCTGCTGGCGGTCAAGCCGAGCTGGATCTACGAAGCGGTGCGCGCCCGGCGTATGCCCTGCCTACGAGTCGGTCGCCACATCCGGTTCACGCGCACGATGCTTGAAATGTGGCTCGTGGAGAACGGGAACGCCTGATGGAGACCTCGGGAGTGGGACGCAATGTCGGATAGGCGCTCATATGGCAGCGGGCGCCTGTTCGAGGTCGCCGACAAAGCAGGGCGCATCAGTTGGTACGGGTCCTGGTGGTCGGGAGGCACACGCGTGAAGCGCAAGATCGCCGTCAAGCGCACACCCGGTACAGCGGACGGGCTCACTCGTGCCCAGGCCGAGAAGGAGCTGCGCAAGCGGATCGACCGCGACGTGATCGTGGCCACCGCCGAACGACGCACGTTGGGGGAGGCCGGGAGCGCCTATGTCGATCATCTGGAGCATGTGATGGAGCGCAAGCGCTCCACGATCCAGGACTACTGCGGACACTTGCGCCGCCATCTCGTGCCGTTCTTCGGCGAGCGTCCAATCGACAAGATCGGGCCGGCCCAGGTCGAGCAGTACCTCAAGCGCAAGCGAAGCGACGGGCTGTCTTCAAAGACCGTCCAGAATCATCTGAACTTCCTGCACGGCGTCTTCTCGTTCGCCATCAAGCGCGGCTGGGCGCAGAGCAACCCCGTCGCTTACGTGGACCGGCCCAAGAAGAACCGCTCGCCGTACCAGCGCGTTCGTTTCCTGCAACCGTCGGAACTGGACGCGCTTGTTGGCGCGGCGCCCGACGACGCGCTGGGGTCCGTCGAGCGAGTGCTCTACCTGGCGGCGGCACTTACCGGGCTACGCCAAGGCGAGCTGCTTGGTCTGAAGTGGCTCGATATCGACTTTCATGCCTCCCGTGTCCGTGTTGCTGACAACTTCACGCGCGGCAAGATGGACACACCCAAGTCCCATGAGGGACGCTCGGTGCCGATGGCCGCACGCCTTGGCCGCGAGCTGGCGGCACTGCGCGAGCGCACCCACTTCAAGCAAGACGACGATCTCGTCTTCTGCCATCCCGAAACAGGACACGTTCTCGATCCCTCGAAGATGCGCAAGCGCTTCAAGGACGCGCTCGTCCAGGCTGGGGCACGCACGATTACCTTCCACGAGTTGCGCCACACGTTCGGCACGCAGATGGCGGCAGCCGGAGCGCCGCTACGCGCGATCCAGGAGTGGATGGGCCACGCCGACGCCAAGACAACAGAAATCTACCGCCACTACGCGCCCGACCCGACACATGGGGCGGCGCTCGTGGAGCGAGCTTTCGGATCCACTCCGACGTGTAGGCTAGGCGATCAATAATCTATTGGTTCGTAGTATACGAATATCAGGGAGACCATGAAATGCCAGCTGTTTGCAGCATATCGGTCTTATGAGTATCTATAGCCTCATGCAAGACGCTGCTAGAGGAGGACCTAATCGGCGAGTCTCGTGGCATGCACCGCTCCAAAGTCGCGCAAGCAAGCCTAAGACGCCTCAGGATGTCGCAAGCATCCTCACGAAGTACCTGCCGACAGAGATCGTGGCGCTCTACATAGCCATCTTGCCCTTCCTTGTGCCAAAGAATGAGCCACTGACTCACCAAAATTATGCCGGTCGTTGGGCTGTGGCCTCAATAGTGGGAGGTATCGGCATCCTCTATGCTTTGGGCCTATATCGCCGTGAAGTTCGGACAAGGTCCTCTTCTTTTAGATGGAGCGTTGCTTTGGGAAAGTCAGGGACTGTTTTGCTTGCGTTTGCGGCATGGGTATGTGTTGTTCCAGGGTCGCCCTTCAATTCGATCAGCTGGTACACGCCGAGCGTCGGGGCAATTATTGGCCTTCTCGTCGGTAGCTTGCTTGGTGCGCTAGCGATCCTATTCGAGGCTTAAGTTATCCCTACCCGAAAACGACTTTTCGGACGCGTTCGAATCGTGCCCTGGCGCGAGTGACCAAAGGGGGCGTTGGCAGATCAGCGCTTGGCGCATCATGAACGGCTGTCCCCGAAAAATAGGGACTAGCATCTTCGCCTGGGTGACGACTGGGTAGCATGCGTCCATCGTCCCAGATATAGCTATTGCCTAGAAGATAGCCAAACAGGGGATTAGAATCGAAATGGTCACAGGTTGCATCGATCGTCACCTCGCCCAATACGCAGCGACGCGAGCGTTCGGCGAGTGTCGGATCTTGTAGCTCGACGACCCAAACCCAGTTTGATGTTCCAACAAAACGTAGCCTATTGTCAATG
Organism: Solirubrobacteraceae bacterium; assembly: GCA_049588415.1. Classification (GTDB taxonomy): domain Bacteria; phylum Actinomycetota; class Thermoleophilia; order Solirubrobacterales; family Solirubrobacteraceae; genus Palsa-744. The sequence goes on along the minus strand of JBAVYU010000013.1, from coordinate 10,398 downwards.
GCCTCCGAGATGCCCCGCTGGCGTGCCCTGACCTTATAGTCGCCAGCTTGGGTTGCGTAGGTGCGAAGACGGAGCTTTGCGGGCAAGCGCTTTTGGAGGTCCTTGTGGTCTCGCTGACGCAGCAGACCTTGAAAAATCCTGCGTGCTGTAGCCTCGGCCCCCTCGCCGCTCAGATAGATACGGCCGGGGGTTGGAACGAATAGCAAGTTCCACTCTCCGAGCGGATCGTCCGTATCGTAGACGACTCTGTACGGCCCCTCACCCTCGTCGCTTCGAACATAAAAGAGTCGCCCAGCTCGATCGCGGCCGTAGCCAATTAGTACTGTGACGTGCCCCTCGGTGGTGAGGAGCACAGGCAGCCGAGAGTTCAGGTATCGGCAGACAATTTTAGAGATGCTCTCAGTTGGAGGGAGCTGGTCTAGCGAATACGGGATGACCGCAAGGCCAAGGTGGTTGAGTGCAACAGCCACTTGTGAAGCGCTGAGCCCGCCAGAGGGAGTCACCCGTGTGGGCTCCGGATGGGAGGCGGCACCCAAAGCAACGTCGGAGATGACGCGCCTTGGAGTGTGATGAGCTAGATGATGGTAGAGCGCCACCATCCAGACGCTTGCATGGGCGCAGACGCCTAGTTGGGAATCCTGCTCCATAAAGGGGAAACCTTCGACTCTGAGCCGCTGTCCATGTGGCCGAACGATGCTTGTGCACAGACATGAGATATACGGCAACAGTTCATCGGGCGGAGCAACAACCGTGCGACATGTGGGGTGAGCGCGAACTGGTCGCAACACGCAGTATCCGAGGTAGCGATCACTGTCGTCTTCTGCCGCAAAAAAATGAAGTCGGCGGCAGCGACTAGGCAACGCCCGATAAGTTGTGGCGTAGTGGTTCACGTACTCGTCGCGAAAATCTCGGTCGACGTACTCCGGCTCAATCATCGCGAGGGTGGCTCGTCCTTCGACGGTCTCGAGGACTGAGCTGAGTGCTGGAGTTCTGTCCAGATGGGCGATAGCGGTCAGAAGGTCTGACTGCTGTCGCGGAAGTTCAAAGAACGTCGGCAACTGCGAAGCGTTCTGCCCAGTCGTATCGAGCGCTCCCACGGCGCGCGAGTTTACACAAGTCGTTGTCTCCGTGCGGGAATGGCCGCAGCCTAGCCAAAGGGTTGGGTGGTGAGCCTCAGAAATGTATGTGGCCTGCAAGGCACTTGGAGGCTAAGGCTGGCTTGACTGGCTAGTCAGCCAGCCGGTTAGGGGAAGGGCTCTGGAACCCGAAGACGAACTAAAGCGAAACATCTTCGATGTCGATGGGTTTCTACGCTTGACGAGAGGCTTGTAGTCCTCTATACCAAAGGGAGCTTCATGTGACATCCCAAAGGCGTATGCTACGCCGAATTCTGATGGCTGCCGATCAAAATGACACCCAGTTGAGCGAAGCTGCTGGCCAAGCATTCGCCCTGGCTAGTCAGGGATCCGGCTCGACTGCCAGCGAGCGGCTGACGGGCTTCGAGCCAGACGACAGACGTATGCCGGCACCCGATCGCGTTCCCAGTGCCTTGGAGACATTTCGGGCGGCACCAGTGATGGAACCCGTCACAGAGGTAGATCCAATGGCGGCCTTGTCCGAGAAGGAGCGCAAGGAGCATCATGAGGAGATCAACGGCATAGTCAAGGCGCAGCGTGACGCTGAAACACTTGTCGGGATCACGATGCGCCGTTAGTTCTCTGGCGACTGGCGTGCTGGTAGTCGTGAGTAGCGCGAGTCCGACATTGTGTATCGCACAGCGCTTGTCTTAGTGGGCAGCCGGACTTCGTTGCGACGGCCAGTGCGACCTTGATTGATCGGCGGCGTTGGTGGTCGCCGAGGATGCGGTCAGCGGGCAGAGTCTTTGCCTATCGATGCCTCGGCAAGCAAGGTTCCATTCAAGGTTCCGTTTTGAGCAAAACCGACCCCGCCGAGCCCGACACAACCCCAGCAACCACGGGCAATCCCACCGTACCCGACCCCCCTTGGGCGACCTCATAACCCGAAGGTCGCAGGTTCGAATCCTGCCCCCGCTATAAATCTGCGACCCCCCTAAGGATGCCTGCAAACGGGCATCTTTCACGAGTGTGGTGATAGCGGGGGCGCTATTGGCACTCGCCCCGTGCTTGCCCATAGTCCTGACTGGGCCAAATCGCTTACCGGTGCCTCGTCGTGCCAGAGAATCAGATCCACTGAGCGCGATGAGGCTACGCAGATGTCGCAAGCGGCCCCTCAGGATTGATTGCGCAATGCGTATCGTTATGATACGCATTGTACATCATGCCCGGTAGAGTTTTCACAGTGCTGTTCAATCACGCCCAGCAGCAGTACGGCTATCTGACGCCGGACGACGTGCGCGAGCTGGACATCGACCCGACCCAGCTGCGTTTGATGGCAGCGCGCGACACGTTGGAGCACGTCAGCCATGGTCTTTACCGGATGCCGATGGTGCCGGCCACACAGCTCGATACCTATATGGAGGCGGTCTTGTGGACCGGCCGGCGGGGTGTGCTCAGCCACGAGACCGCGCTGGACCTGCATGGGCTATGCGACGTGAACCCGAGTGCCATTCACCTGACCGTGCCGAGTGGCTTTCGTACCCGCAAGGATGTTCCGGAGATCTACCGGCTGCACCGCTTCGACCTAGACCCTACCGAGGTCGGCTGGCACGAGGGCATTCCCATCGTGATTCCGGAACGAGCCATTCTTGGAGGCATCGAACAGGCACTCGGCTGGCAACTGATCGACCAGGCGATCGAGACCGCACGTGCTCGCGGGCTTATTACCAGGCCGTCCGCAAAGCGTTTGGCGGCTCTGCGTCATCTACCGCAGGTGGTCCACGGTGGCTGACAATGTCAAGAAGCTGCCCGGTGATGTCAGCCATCTGCGGCGGCTCATCGGCGACCACGCTCCTGATCGAGGTATGCCGCCGGCGCGGTTGCAGCGGTGGCTGAACGCCATGATTGTCACGGCTGTTCTTGACCGGGTTCGCGATGAGGACGGCGAGCCCGTCTTCTTGCTGAAGGGTGGTCTGGCGATGGAGCTGCGTCTGCAGCTGCGAGCACGTGCCACCAACGATTACGACGCGGCGTTCCGCGCGCGGATCGAGGAGGTCATCGATCGTCTCGACGAGGCGTTGGCTCAGCCCTGGAATAACTTCAACCTGACTCGCGACGCGCCCGAGATCATCACCAATACGACGGCGGTGCGAATCCGTCTGCGACTGAGTTACAAGGGCCGCATGTGGGGCAGTGTGCAGCTGGGAGATGGCGCCGGTGGAGGGCGGGATGGGCCGAGAGCTCGACCGCGTAAAGGCCATGTCGCTGGACTCGCTGCAGGTACCATTGCCCGAGGCGGTCAACTGCCTCCGGCTCGGCATCCGGCACACCGCGCAGCTCTGCCGGCGGCCCACCAAGGGGTTAGAGTCAGCGCACATAGCCGCTGCCCGGCTAGATGTTGTCTGGCTCGGCGGTCGCTCGAAGCTCTCGGACACGGCTGCACGGCTACACGTCAGCGCGCCAACTCGCCCCGGAGCCGCTCGGCCAGGCGTACGCTCGCCTCGATCTCCAATCTGCGGATCGATACGGACTCGACGTTGATGCCGAACGGGACACCCAGGCGGCGGCAGAAGGACATCAGTTCAAGCGCGGTTGCCTCGGCATGCTCGAGGGATGCTTTGAGGGCGTCCTCGGCGTGGCGCAGGTCGTTTACGACCCAGCGCGGGACGTCGACGCCGAGCCATCGGAGGAACTCCAAGGTCTGCATCGAGCCGCACACCGAAAAGGTGAACACGATCGGGACCGGATCGAGGTCGCGATCGCGGCACTCGTAGGCATAGTCCGATACCAGATTCTTGGCAGCGTTGACGTCGTAAATGACCTGGGTGACGAAGTATGAGCAGCCGGCGTCTTGCTTGGCGGCTAGGCGAAGATGCTCGTCGCCTTTGCGAGTGTGCCGCTCGGGTATCGCGACGGCGCCGAGGAGCAGTTCGGGGTTGACCTCGCTGCGGAGCTGCTGAGCCCTGCGGAGCGTCGTGGCGACACGCGTCTCGCGCGTGGAAGCACCGACGAAGACAGCCATTCGCCTGGCGGTGTCCAGGGACGCCATCCAGTCGCGAAGGTCTTGCTCGCTGTACTTCGCCGTCGCGCGGTAGACCACGACCGGCGTACGCCAGTTTTTGAGGTGCCGGTCCAGATAGTCGGCCGGGTCCATCGTCGGAAAGAACGGGAACGGTCGCTCGTCGGGGTTGCGGTCGGCCTCGTCGTCGATGTCGTAGAGGATCAGGCCGTCGACGTCGAGCGGTTCCAGGCGCTCGAAGGTGACATCAGCGATCTCCTGGGCCTTCTCCGGAGTGGTCGACAACCGTGGCGGGGTCAGCGCGAAGAGCAGAAACTCACCCCGGAGGGCCACGATGCGATGCTGGAGATCCACGCTCGCAAGGCTATCTGGAGTAGGGCGCAGGAAGCTCGGGCTTGCGCCGTCGGAACTCCGTGGGCGACATGCGGCGCAATCGAGCACGCGGAGCCCCAGCCGTGTTTGGAAGCGCCCACCCACGCGGGACCTCCGCCGTCGCTTCCGGCCAGGGACTAGCATGGGCCACGCTGACGCCAAGACATCACCGACACGCCGGGTTCCGCGAGCCTGAGCTACGAGGAGTTCCTTGAGGACATCAAGGGACGCATCCGCAGCGCACAAGCGCGCGCCGCAAGAGCGATAAGCGCGGAGCTCATCGGGGTGTACTGGCAGATCGGTCGAGAGATCGTTCGCCGCGCGAGACACGCGAACAGACGGTGACGTTCTATCGCGATCTTGTCCAAAACATGAAGGCATGGCAACCTCGTCCTCCACAGCTCCGCACTGAGGTCCCAGACGTTGACGACAGTGATCCCCCCTCGCCTCCGGATCTCCTGCCTCTCACTTCTGCTGACAGGATGCTGCCTCGTCTTACAGGCGGCGACGCGTCCGATAGCGATACCGCCGACCGGTTCGTCATCAGACCATCAGAAGAGACCCCGCTCCAAGGTTCCATTCAAGGTTCCGTTTTGAGCAAAACCGACCCCGCCGAGCCCGACCCAACCCCAGCCGCCACGGGCAATACCGCCGTACCCGACCCCCCTTGGGCGACCTCATAACCCAAGGTCGCAGGTTCGAATCCTGCCCGCTATTTCGCTATGACCCAATGAGCGACATCGCCAGCTAACGACCTCGCCGGCAAAATCGAGGTCGTTAGCGGAACTAAAGGCGCTCGATGCCCGTGAAACATTCCCCGGGTATCGCGGGGATGATGTGCGAGCTTGTTGGCAGACCTCCGAAACCTCACCGAAGTGCGCCTATGAATACCGCCGAGCTCCGCGATCATTGCCTCTCGTTCACGGGGTCCGAGGAGACGTTTCCGTTCGGGCTGCAGACGTCGGTGTTCAAGGTCGCCGGAAAGATGTTTGCGCTGTCCCAACTCGGCGCGGCGTCGCTTCGCGTCAGCGTCAAGTGCGAGCCCGCGCTCGCAGAGGCGCTACGCGAGACACACGCCGCGGTGATCCCCGGATACCACCTAAACAAGAAGCACTGGAACACCGTGATACTCGACGGCTCACTTCCCGACGAAAGCGTCCGCGACATGATCGAGGACTCCTACGACATCGTCGTGAGCAAACTCCCACAAACAAAGCGTCGCGCCCTCGGCTGGCAGGGCGACCCCTAGCATGCGGCGCCTGTTGGGCTGTGTGGAGGAATCAACGGATTCTTCGAGGGCCTGCGCCAAGAGTTCCAACCCGACATCCGAGTACGGTGATCGAGCAGCGACAGAGCTGACCGACCACATCACCGATGCCCAGACCAAGCAGGCAACACAAGAGTTCGTGCGCGACCTAGCGATCACCCCACAAGACATCGCTGAGATGGTCGCCTTCGCTGTCTCTCGCCCAAGACGGATGACGCTGAACGAGATACTCGTCCGGCCGACAGCACAGCTCGGCTGACACCACAACTAAACCGCACCATCAGGTCACGCATACCGAGGAGACACGACATGCAGATCACCAAGAGCCCCCTTGAGACCGCGATCGGGCTGAGTGACTGGTTCACCGGAGCCGTCTACATCGACGCAGTCGCCACACCGCCAGCTCCCAACCGAGCACAGGCCAATCTCGTCCACTTCACCCCCGGCGCACGCACCGCCTGGCACACCCACCCGCTCGGGCAGACAATCTACGTCACCGAGGGCATCGGCCTCTGCCAACGCGAGGGCGGCCCAATAGAGGTCATTCGTCCCGGCGACCGCGTGTTCTTCGAGCCTGGCGAGAACCACTGGCACGGCGCCACCCCAAACCGCTTCATGGTCCACATCGCGATCCAAGAGGCCGACGACTCCGGCAACCCTGTCACCTGGGGCAAACACGTCACCGACGAGGAGTACCAGGCCGCTCCGATGTTGTAAATCCCCGCCCGACCGCGCGAGACACTCGCATTGCCAGCGTAAGCAGCAGTCGCCGCGCTGTTCAACAATTCTCCTGCACGTCGGTCGCATGTACTGGTTTCGATCGCGCCCTCGTTACTTCGCGAAAGCCTGTGAATGGCGCAATCGCGGCCAGATTGCCCCGGCCTGTCCTGTTCGTTCGATTGCTCAATCGTCGCCCGCCAACTGCAGGAGCGCCAGAACATCACGGAGATCGTCGGTGTCGAGGGTATGGGCCGCTGCTCCCCGCGCGTCGGGCGTTGCGTTCAGTGCGATCGATGTGCCGGCACGACGAAAGAGCGGGACGTCCGACCGAGAGTCGCCGACCGCGGCGACTTGGTTCATTGAAAACCCGTTCTTCGCGCACCAGTCCTCCACGAAACGCACCTTGTCATGCTCGTCGAAGTAGCGTGCCACTGTGCCGGAGAAGACGCCGTCGATCGTCTCCATCCGCGTCCCGCTGACCGCGGCAAACCCATGGCGTTCCCGCAACATCTCGGCCGCGAAGCTCCAGGTAATCGTCCCCAGCAGCATGCTAACCCCAGTTGTCGTAAGCGCCTGGAAGGTTTCCGTCATCCCAGCGATCCAGGTGCCTTCCGCGAGCACTTGCCAAGCCTCGGCCGTGCTTCGCCCCTCGAGCCATCCAGCAGACGTGTCCGCCACGACGCTATTTGATATCTCGTGCGCTTGGAACGCTCGCTCAAGCTCCGCGATCTCCTCCGTCTGCCCGAGCCATTGTGCGAGCAGCAGCGATACGCTCGTGCCACGCAGCAATGTCCCGTCAAGGTCGAAGACAACGACTGGGTAGAAGCCTGGTTCCCCCACCCGCCGGATCGTAACTCGTCAACTTGGGGCCCGCGGACATCCGCCCTAAGGGTTCTGAGCCAAATCTCGCTGCTAGGGTCGGGTCGTGAATAGGGTCGCCTATGACCAGATCGGCTTCGGATACAGCGACATCCGGCGACCCGACCCCAGACTTGCGGCACACATCACAGAAGCGCTGGGAGACGCCCACACGGTCCTGAATGTTGGGGCGGGAACGGGTTCCTATGAGCCCTCTGATCGACAGGTGGTCGCGGTCGAGCCATCGGCTGAGATGATCGCCCAGCGCCCGCCGGGCTCAGCGCCGGTGGTGCAGGCAGAGGCGGAATCCCTGCCTTTCCAAGCCGACAGCTTCGACGTTGCGCTCGCCATCCTGACGATCCATCACTGGAAAGATGTTTCAGCGGGGTTGGCCGAGCTCCGACGGGTCGCGCGTGATCGCATCGTTCTTCTGACGGTAGACCTGGAGGTGCTTCTCGAACTCTGGATGAACCGGGACTACTGGCCGGAGTTCATCGAGCTCGAATCCAGGCGGATGCCCTCAATGAGTGAATTGGAAGCCAGTCTCCCTGCACCCACCTTCATGCCGGTGTCGGTGCCTCGGGATTGCTCGGACGGTTTCGCGAGTGCCTATTGGGGGCGGCCGGAGGCGATCCTCGATCCCGTGGTCAGGCAAGCGAGTTCGAACTGGCATGAGATCTCACCAGAGGTGACCGCGCGCGGCCTCCAGCAACTCCAAAAGGACCTGGAAAGCGGAGAGTGGAACAGACGCTACGGCTATCTGCGCGCTCAGGACAGCCTCGACGTTGGACTCCGACTGGTGGTGGCTGAGCTCGCGTGAGCCCGGCCGAAATGTTGAGCGTCGCTACAGTCGAGCGCGTGACGATCCAGCGCTTGGATCACGTGGGCATCGTGGTCGACGACCTCGCGGCCGCCACGGCGTTCTTCGTCGAGCTCGGACTCGAACTGCAGGGCGAAGCGTCGGTCGAGGGTGGTTGGGTGGACCGCGTGGTGGGGCTCGAGGGCGTCCAGGCGGAGATCGCGATGATGGAGACCCCGGATGGCCACGGACGGATCGAGCTGGCGAAGTTTCACGCCCCGTCGGGTCGGGGCGGCGACCGGCACGCGCCGGCGAACATCCCGGGCATCCGTCATCTCACATTCGCAGTCGACGACATCGACGCCGTCCTTGCCGGCTTGCGAGAGCGCGGCGCGGAGCTCGTTGGCGAGGTGGAGCGCTACAAAGACAGCTATCGGCTCTGCTACATCCGCGGCCCGGAGGGCATCATCGTCGAGCTGGCGGAACAGATTGGCTGAGGTTTCGGCCGACCGCCCCGCCCCGGACCACCCCGGACCGCCCCGCCCCGGCACTCGACCTGGTGGAAGTCGATCCGCCGAGGATCACGATGGCTGACGGTGCTGGGATAATGAGCGACATGTCCGACGCGCGTGCGCTTGACTCAACCGTTGCCGTCGTCACGGGCGCCTCCAGTGGTATTGGCGAGGCGACCGCGCTCGCGCTTGCCGAACAGGGCGCCACTGTGGCTATCGTCGCTCGCCGCGCGGATCGACTGGAGCGCCTGGCTGAGCGGATCGTCTCAGTAGGGCCGACGCCGCTTGCGATCGCCGCGGACCTGACGGACGCGGCAGAGCCGCCGCGGGTGATGCGCGAGGTGGTGGCCAAGGCGGGCAGGATCGACGTGCTAGTCAACAACGCCGGCATGATGCTGCTTGGCCCCATCGTGGACGCGCCGCTCGAGGAATGGGAGCGAATGATCGACATCAACGTTCGCGCCCTCCTTCACTGCGCGCACGCCGCACTTCCTCATCTGCTCGAGGCCGCCGAGCAGGGCCCGCGCAACGTGGCGGATCTGGTCAACGTGTCCTCGGTGGCGGGACGCAAAGTCAACAGCGGCTCCGGGGTCTACAACCTGACCAAGCACGGTGTCGGCGCGTTCAGCGAGTCTTTGCGTCAGGAGATCACTCGCCGCTACGTGCGTGTCGGGCTGATCGAGCCCGGGGCCGTGGCGACCGAGTTGGTGGGCCACAACCGGCCCGAGGTTCTCCAGGCCCTGGCTTCCCGGCCTGGGATCGGATCGGCGATGCAGGCCGGCGACATCGCCGACGCGGTCCTCTACATGGTGACCCGCCCCCGTCACGTCGCGGTCAACGAGATCCTGATTCGCCCCACAGATCAAGAGCGCTAGACGCGGGCCGCGGCAGGGTTCGCGGCCGGCGTTTGACGAGATCGACGTGTGACACCCGACTACGCGGGATCGATGCCGGCGATGGCACGCTCGCCCGATGCGTGTCCCTGCACTGAGGCCTCGTGCGCCCGCAGGACGCTCCTCTCGAGCGTGGCCTCAAGGATCAGCACAACCCCACACAGCAAAGCCCAGGCTACGGCGACTAGTGCCCAAAGGCGCTCTTCGAATCCCTTGTAGCCGACGAACGAATTGTGCAAGAAGAAGGTGACGATCCCGGCAACCAGGAGTACGAGGGCACCGCCCAACACAAGTCGCCCGAGCCGGCTCGGCCACGCCGAGCGGGCAAACGCGAATCCAGTCCCCAATAGCGAGACCTTGATGCCAAGGCTGATCCACTCGTGCGCGTAGTGGTGCCAGGAGAGCGCGCCCGCCGCTTCGCGTGATTTGCAAACCGCGTTGAGGATCGGCGAGCAGTCCATTTGAAACTGTCCGACGAGAATCGCGCACACGCCGGCGAGCACGAAAGACAGGGGCATCGCCAGCGGCCATGGTCGCGTGCGCAGAGACGGCACGATCGCAACAGCGAGCGTGATCAAGCCCAGTCCCCAGATCGTCATGAAAGCGGTGAAAATCCAAGGATTGGCTGCGCCTTCGCGGCCGAGTTCGCTTATGAACTGGCGAATCTGAGAGAAATGCGGTTCGAGCGCTCCGCCCAGGAACCACCCCCCGACGAACACGACCTGAGCGGCAATCGCGACCCACGCCGGCAGCACGGTTCGACGGCGTGCCGCGTCGGGCAGAAGCGGCCATCCCTCCGGTCTCAGCCAAAGCGCAGCCTTGCGTAGCATGGTCGTCTTGGAGCCTAACCCATGATGGCGATGCCCCGGATGGTGCATGCAC
>JBAVYU010000012.1:0-15645 GCA_049588415.1 Solirubrobacteraceae bacterium | reverse complement strand
GCATTGCAAGGCTTCATCGGCTGGCTGACGGATCGTCCCGGACGTACTGGACCACCGCTCTCTGATCGCTCGATCCGCAACGCGCTCACTCCGCTGCGCCTGTGCCTAGAGGCGGCGGCCGCTGCGGGGCTCGTCAAACCAGAGCTCGTTCAGGCACTTACACTGCCGAAGCGTCGTGGTGGTCGGCGTTGGGAGTTCACCGAGCGCAGATTCCTGACCCGTCAGGGGCTTGGCAGGTTGCTCGAGGAGATACCACCGGCACACAAACCGTTGTTCTTGCTGTTGGCCTCTACGGGCCTACGGATCTCCGAGGCGATCGCTCTGCGCTGGTGCGATCTGGACCTCGACTCACGACCACCGCGCCTGCGTGTACGCAGAGCGATCGTCAATGGTGTGCTCGGCGCGCCCAAGTCCCGCCACGGCGCCCGCACATTGCCGCTCTCAACCGAGCTCGCCGAACGGCTGCTGGCTCTGCGAGTACCCTCCGCCTCCGCGGAGGAGCTCGTGTTCGCAAACGGGCGTGGTCGACCGATCAAACCAGACAACCTCCGCAACCGGGTCTTGAAACCCGCAGCGGAGCGTGCCGGGCTGGAAGGGATCGGACTGCACACTCTCCGTCATACCTGCGCCTCACTGCTGATAGCCGAGGGCGCGAGCATGCTGCGCCTACAACGCTGGATGGGCCACCACTCCGCTGCCTACACCCTCGAAACCTACGGACACCTCATTGACGGAGAGCTCGGCAACGCACTAGAGCTCAACGACCTTGGAATTATGACTGGGGGTCTGTAGCAAAGCCGAAGCGAAAGCAGCCACGAAGACGACGCGCTGCCTGCTTTTCGTCCTGAGCATCAGCGCCAACGATGCCGATCAAGACGCCTGCTTCGCCGTGGGCAGAGCGGAAGTAAGGAGAGCGAGGCCACGGCCTGCCGCGGTGCCGTTCCCTGCGGGAAGGACTGGAGACCCTCCAGAATGGGGTGACACATCTGGTCCCCGGTACAAGGGGCACCGGCGGCTGGCGCTCCTTCGCTCGCGTCGCCTACATGCCCAGTTCTGAGCGACTAATCGGCCGCCAGCTCAAGGCCGCACTAGCCTAGTCGCGTGTGCCGTACCAAACGTGCACCTCGTGCCTAGCCGAGGACTGTCACGGCATCGTTCGGCAAGGACATCGCCTTGAGGTCTGGCGTGTACGGCCACGACGCCGGAGGTTTGTGCGCCGTGGCCTTTATGGTGGGGCACCAGTGGTGCTCGCGCTCGTCGCGTATTCCGGAGGGAGCGCACCGGCTCGCTGCGGGGCCGGCGGCGCACCTAGATTCTCAGCCTGCCACAACAGACGCCACCGGGATCGCCACCATGCGACTCGTTTCACTACGACCATTGCATTCCACAGACGCCTGTCCCGAAGCCGCAAATGTGTGGGTCACCGTCAACGGGATCGTCTGGAACAGATAGTTGCTGCCGTTGCCACCCACGATGTTCTTCTTAGAGTCGGTGTCGGTCCCAGCAGTCAGCGTGCAGATCAATTCAGTCGTGCCGATTTCTCCCTGGCCTTCAATGAACGCGAGGATCAGGTAGGTACCCGCCGCCACGTGTATCGAGCCTGTGCTGGACGTCACCGCTGAAACCACGCCGTTGAGCCCGGGAGGTCCACGTTCTCCCGCACCACCTGGCTGACCCGGCGCTCCGGGCGTCCCCTGTGGCCCAGCAGGACCCTGCCCACCCGTCGGTCCCTGCGATCCAACCTTGCCCGTCCCTTTGAGCGTGCTAAGCACCTTCGGATTGATCTGCTTGGTCGAGTTGATCAGGTAGTGGCTCGCCGCGAGCGCTCCCCCGCTCATGGCGAACACGAGCGCCAGCGTGGCGACGACGTTGGCGTAACTGAGGTGTCTGCGTAGAGATAAGTTCATGGAAGAGGACCCTACGCCGTTCGGCGGAGTGGCGCTACATAGGGCTGCCGGCTCACGCTGGGCGACTATTCGATGATGCGAAACGAAGCCTTCGGCACGCGCCTAGCTCTCCCGCCGGGCGCTCGGTCGCAACGAGCTCGTGCTCCCCGGCTTCAGTCTTCGTCCCGCCAAACGGCCGGTGAAGCAAGCTGTTCGTACCAGCCTTGCCGGTGTGGGCGAACGTGCAGGGGCGTTACAAGACACTCGCACCTGTGCGCTCGGCCGTTGGCGACCCCGACACGCTCGCTCTCTCGTACGCAGTTGCGGGCACGCGACAGCCGGCGCCGCTGGCGACTGGTGATCGTCCAAAGGGGCACGTCGGGCTCGACCGTCGGTACGCCCGTTCGAACGGTGAAGCGGGAGCCACCAGCTCAGCATCAACAGAGTAGGCGAAGCCCGATTTGTGGAACCGCGCGGTCATTCCGGTATGCTCGCGGCGCAAGCTAGCGGGAGGGGTCATGCAAGAGCCGGCAGAGCGAGGGGCGGGAGGAGACCGTCCAGCGGGCTCCAGCACGACCTCCACGACTATCGGCTCGATGCCGGTCGATGCGTCTGCTGTGAACACCACGGACACCCACCCGGGGCTGCCACTCACCGATGAGGTCCTTGCCGGGCTCTGTGCCGTCTCGGAAGCCGTCGAGGCGGGGCTCGAAGCCTCTGTGGGCGCCTTCCTTACACTCGCGGACGCCTGCTTGAGCGGCGGCGACGTCGCGGCCCGCGACGGTGTCCTAGCCCGCGCAGTCTCCTGGATCTCGGAGTCCGCGGATAGCCCCGAGAACGACATCCGGGACCTATGTATGGCCTGTGTGCGTGTCGGCAACGCGGCGGAGACGGTCGGGCGGCCCGCGCTCGCGCGGCGCGCCTACACGACGGCCATCGAGCGAGCCAGCGCCGCCACCGACCCGGATGTCGTCGCGATCCTGTGGCGCGAAATCGGCGACACCTGGACGACGGAGGGCGATGCCGAGCAGGCACGGTCGGCCTACCGCGCCGCTGTGGCTCTGGATGGTAGCGGCGGGCTCGCGCAGGACGCGCTCGTGAAACTCGCCGACGTGGAGCGGAGATGGGGGAGCCCGGAGGAAGTCGAGCGGGCGTTCTCCGAAGCACTCGCGATCCTCGACCGACGGCAGCAGAGCCGGAAGCTCGATCCGCAGAAGCTCGCACTCGAGGCCGTGCAACTTGGTCATGCTGCTATGTCCCTCGGCCTGCCCCGTCTGGCGCGCGAGAGCTACATTCTAGGCCGGGACCAGCTTGGTCCCACGGCCGATCCCAACCTGCTCGGAGCCCTCTGGCATGAGATCGGAGCTGCGTACTCGGCGGCTGGGGACAGCGTGCAGACCCTCAAGGCATATCGTGCGGCGGCGGCCTGCGCGGTCGACGACATGAACCGCGTGGTCCTCCTGCGCAGCCTTGCCGAGGCCGAGCTGAGCTGGGGGACGCGCGATGCCGCAGTCCATGCGGTGTCCGACGCGCTGCGGATACTCTTCGCCAGTGCCGACAGCACCGCGGTGGACAGCATGGCCGTCGCGGACAACGCACGGTTGTTCGTCCCGATCGCGAATGCGCTCGACGACCCGGATCTCGCCGATCGCGCGCACGCACTGGCGAAGGAAGCCGGCCAGGCCGCCGATCCGACCGCCACGCCCTGAAGTCCGCGATGCCCTCCGTCGCTGAGCGATTCGTCCGCATGTGGGAAATGGTCTCGCTGAGATCGCTCGCGAGGTTCCTCGACGAGGTTGAGGAGCGACTCCGGGATCTCGAGCGGTGCAGTGACGAGGAGATCGCCGCGCGCTGTCGGGACATGCTGGACGTCCCGAGGATCTCGGTCGCGCCCGAGCACCCTCTGTTCGCCATGACGCGGGAGATCAGGGAGGCGGACTCGCAGGCCCTGGCACTGGCCGCTGAGGCCTTCCGCAGGTTCCCCCCGACTCGGCTGTCTGCGGGCACCGCGCTCTACAGGCAGCAGCTCACGACTGCCCTCCACCTGATGCGCGGCTCGCTGGTCCAAATGGACACCGGCGAGGGCAAGACATTCGCGATAGCCGCAGCGGCGTTCGCGCTGCTGCGCATCCACCCTCGCGTCTACGTCGTCACGGCCAACCCCTACCTGGCGATCCGGGACGCAGCGCGAACCGCGCCCTATTGGGAGGGATGCGGCGCGTCCGTCGGCCGGGCGCTGCCGGCGTCGTTCAACGCGACGGCGGACTCGGACTGGGAAGCGGACGTCGTCTACACCACGCTGGACGCGCTCGTCTTCCGCAGCCTCGAAGAGGACGAAGACCACGCCACGTCGACTCTGGTTTGGTCGGCGGTACTGCTCGACGAGGCAGACGAGGTACTGCTCGAACAGGCGCCGGAAGTCCGAAATATCACGCGCAACTCGAGCCCCTCGACGAAGGACTGGTCGCTCGCCTTGGAGATCGCCGCCGCTCTGGAGGAGGCGGACGTGAGCGTCGACGAGACGGTAATCCCATTCACGAACCTCACCCACGCGGGTGAGCAGAAGGTCAAGCAGCTCGCCGGCGCCCGCGCCGGGAGCGTAGTGGACGGCCTGCAGTTGATGCACGACGTTGAGCTTGCCTACACGGCCCTGCGGCTGGTGCGCGAGGGCCATCACTTCGACATCAAGGACGGCGTGATCGTGACGATCAACCCCACGACTGGGTTCCACACGCCCGGCCTGCATCACGCGTGGGTGGCGCCGCTCGCGCGGTTGCGTGGTCTCAGAGAGGAGCCGCGGTGGAACGTGCTGCACATGTCGGACGGCATGAGCGTGCTCCGGCGCTTTGCTCACATCGCCGGCACCTCAGGCACGATCGTCGATGAGGCCATCGAATACCTCATGCTCCTCAGCCTGCCTCCGGCCCTCGTGCGCCCGCGCACACCGCGGCGGAACGGCCTCCAAGAGGACCTCATGGCCAAGTCCGAAGAAGCCGCTCACGACTGGGTGGTCAAGCAGGTCCAGGCCAAGGGTGCGAAGCGCCCGATCCTGGTCGCGACGGACGCCACCCCCAAGGCGGTGGCACTGGCGGCCCGGATCGAAGAAGCGAAGATTGCGGGCGTCACCGTCAGGGCAGTGTCGGGAGAGACGATCGCCGAGCAAGAAGTGTTCGAGACCGCCGGCCAGCCCGGCGTTACGATCGTCTCGACCCGCGCCGCGGGACGGGGGGTCGACATCGCGCTCAACCCCGAGGCGTCCGCCCATGGCGGAGCGATCCTGATTTCGATGGGCCACGCGATCGAATCGCGCCTCGACCGTCAGTTGCTCGGCCGCGTCGGGCGACAGGGGGACCCCTACAACGCACGCTTCGTCTTTCATCCCGAGACGGCACTGATACGGCTGATTGGGATGAACCGACGGCTCGGCGCGATAGCGAACGCACTCATGACCGCGGACGATCCGATCAGCGCGAGGCCGCTCACTCGCCAGATCAGAAAAGCGCAGCGGCGGATCCGGATCGCCCGGCTCGGCACCTTCGCCGGCAAGGTTACGACCGGGCTCGCCGAGCGCGAGGTCTACGAGACCCTCAGGAGTTGGCGGCGCGAGCTGCTGCGCGAGCCACGAGCGCAGGACGGCGCGGTCTCCAACAGCTTCATCGCGTTCCTCGCGGACCGCTACATTTCCACTACATACCCGGGGCTCAAGTTCAAGGGGGGCGCCTTCGAGCCCGACACGGCTGCGCGCGAGATCGCGGAGCTCGTCGGCCGCCCTGAGGACGCCGACCACCTGGTGGTGGAAACGACCGGACAGCCCTCCGCGCAGGCCAATGCGCTCTTCGTCGCCTACCTCGAGGGACACCTCGCGGACGCGCAGGCGGCCAATGAAAAGGCCTGTAGCGAGATCAGACGGCGCCTGGCGGAGGGGGAAGCATCGCTGCTCGACAGCTGCGTGCTGCAGACGATGCTGAACCTCGCGCGTCTCAGCTCTGCCCTGGAGCCGGTGACCGTGGGAGCAGCGCTCGAGGCCGCCTTGAACGCTAGCGCACCGGGAGGCTCCCCTCGTGTCGCGATGGAGACGGCGATGTCGCGGACCCTGGCCGTGCGCGGGTGGATGGTAGGCGAGACCGTGACCAACGTGGCAGCCGAGGACAAATTCCGCGCCGGCGGGACCGCGGGGCTCGTCCACGCCCTTCGCGACCGGATCCGGTCGGCGGGTCGCTCGGATCCTTCGGAGCCGGAGCTACTGGCCGCTACCCAGTCGGCCATCTACACGAGCCGGAGCCGGAGCCGGTGCGGGGACCTGGACCGGGCGTGGGCGGCTCAGGCCGAGCGCTCGCCGGCGGCGATCGCTTCCGAGACTCTCGCGTGCGCGACCGACCGCGTCGCGACCAGCCTCGCCAGCACTCGTTTCCAGGTGGCTCAGGCCGTACCCGAGACGAAGTACTACGTCGCCTACGCGTCTGCCGTGGCGCAGTTGCGCGACGAGTTCGATATGCAGATCGCCTCAGACATGTGCACCCAGCTTGTGGCGGGGGCCGACCCGCCCAAGCTCGATGGGCTGTTCGAGGGGCGCGAGCACAGCATCGCCGTGAACGCTCCGAAAGTGGACGTGGTCCTACCGGTCCTCCCAGCGCAGAAGCCGCGCAAGCCGCAGGCTGCGCCGAGGTCGGTGGACGACCCCAAGCTCGTCGTCGATTACTACCGGGCGCTCGAGCAGCGGCAGTCGAAGGGGCTCCCTAGCAAGGAGTTGCTGTTCCCGGCCCTGAACTGGTTCAAGGGTCGCGCCCTTGGCAATCCCGACCAGGTGCGGGAAAGCTTCAACGCGTGGAAGCGCGAGAGCGCAGGACGCCGAAGGCTCGCTCCGTGGCGGCGGCGGATGCTCGATCGACACGTGCGCGGATACCTGCTGATGCTGAACGAACATGGCTTGGCGGCGCCGCTGCCGACGGGTCCGACCGAGGTCTCCCGCAGCATCCTGCGCCGCACTCGGGCCGCGGTCAGCAATCGTGGGCCAGCGTTGGGCTTCCTGGCGCTCGCCGGGGTGCTGGTCGGCGCGGGAGTGCTCGCGCTGCTGCCGAACTCGAGCGGCGTGTCCCTCTCGCCAGCGGCCGGCTTGGTTGAAAGGTTCGTCGGCCTCGGCCTGCTCTCGGCAGGCTCCGCGCTCGCGCTCGTCCTGCTCGGGGTGCTGACTGTCACGTGGCTGCGGTGCGCCCTTGGCGTCTCGCTCGCGCGCAACGCAGGTATTGGGCTGGAAGAGCGCGCCCTTTCGACGCTCGTCGTGCTGTCGGCAGCGTTGGCGCTGCTGCGCCCGTGGCATGGGAGCCTCGGCTTCCATACGCTGTGGACCGTGCTCGGCTGCGTCGCTCTGGTCGCGGCGGCGGTGCTAGTCCGGAATGTACTCTGGCAGTCCGAGCAGTTCACCCAGTCGAAGTTCTCGACGGGACTGGGTGCGGCCTGCGCCGCCTTCGGGGCGATCCCCTTCCTCGCCGATCGATCGGGGTCGGGTCGGGTTGCGGCCATCGTCGCCTGTGCGGCGGTCGTCCTGATGACGAGCGCGCCGTTCCGGCGTGCGGTGATCCCGAGCATCGCGATGAGAATTGACACGAGGAGAGGGGAGAGCGAGCAGCTGGCGGTGCCACTGGTGATTCGCGCGCCGCTCTCAGTCTCGCCCCACCTCTACGCGCTGCTCGTGGCGTGGCTCGTGAGCTGCGTGATCGTCGGCGGCTCGGCGGTCGCGACGTCCGTCACCGCAGCGGTGAGCTATCTGGCCGTGCTCGCGTTCGCGGCAAGGACAATCGCTGCAGGCGCGGCCGATCCCGAGCGCTGGTACGAACGCATGCGGCGGAACGACCAAGCGTTCTCCACGGAAGATGGCGGGGATACCTTCGAGGCGGCCCTTGCCGCCTCCAGGAGGCGGGTGGTCGTGCTCGAGCTGGCGACTGTCACGCCCATCGTCGCCTTCGCCGCCGTAGTCGCGACACGGATGCCAGCCGGCGTGCTCCAGGAGATCCCCGTGGGGCCGGCGGCGATATTCGCAACCATCGTCGTGCTGGACCTGGGAAGGCTGTTCGTGCAGAGCCTGGCCTCGACCATGCGCGGCATCGCTGCGGCGCCACCGAGTTTTGAGGCCCCCGAAGAGGGGATCTTTGCGGAGGGGCTGCAGGAGTCGGTGCGCCACATCTGGCGAAGACTCGCGTGGGTCGCCGTTGCGTTGGTAGTCATCAGCAAGCTCTCTGATCTGCTGGGGATCATCACGTTCTTGGAAACGGTGTGGATCTGGATCACCGGACACTAATTCGCGATGCATTAATCTAGTTTGTGGGCTGTGAGGTAAGCAGTATGTATGCCCATTCCTGCTGCGGTTTTCATCGAATTGTCGGAAGAGGAGCGTGCTCACGCAGTCGGCGGTGCAGCGCTTCTGGCAATCCTTCGGGCTCGCCCCGCACCGCAGTGGCGAAGGTTCGCGACGTGGTCAGTCTCCTGAACCGGTCCGTGCGCGCAGCCGTGCTGTGCGTAGATGAGAAGTCCCAGGTCCAGACACTCGACCGCATCGCCCCAGTCCTACCGGGTGGACCGGGAGGGCTGAGTCTCGCTTCCACGCCCCTCGACTACTTCTCTTTCCCGACGCCTTGACGGGCTTCTTGTCGGACTTGATGTCCATGAAGTGGCCGGTCTTGCGTATCGGTCGACCCAGCGCCCGTCGGGCATCTTGGTCTAAGACCGCTGGCGGACCGAGCCAATGCGGCAGTTGTCCCCGATCGGCTTGTTTGTCGCCACGGGACCCTCCGCCAGCGCATTTCTCAGTCAGGCCATCCGGGTGCGACGACAACTTACGGATGATGCACCCATGCCACGGACGGAAGAGTCCCCGCCCTTCCCACGCGTGCCTCTCAGACGCACGCCGTCGTCGGCCATCGAGTGCAGCCCATCTGTGCAAGCGGCCCTGCTCGCGGGCCTTCCTGCGCAACTGCTGGAGCCGTGGTTTGCGCTCCGTTACTCCCGCTTCACAGTGCGAACGGGCGTACCGACGGGCGAGCCCGACGTGCCCCCTTTGGACGAAGAGCAAGAGGTAAATCGGCCGAAAGCTATCGGCTACCTTGAATAGCACCAGAAGTCGTCGGAACGTCATCCTAGATGTCTTTCGCGCCCTCGGCCGGAGGATTCCAGAAACCCCACTCCGCGAAATCGGGGACAGATGGGTCTGTCCGGTTGTTTGTGTATTTAGCGCGATTTGACGGCCTCGCGGGTGGGTGGTCTGCTAAAGGAGAATCGCGCTGATGAGCAATGCAACGACTACCGCGTCTGAGGAGAAGTGGCGGGTGCTCCCAGTGGCAGTTATGGGCGCAGCGGGCCAATCTCATCAGTTGGGGGTGCGTTACGCAGATGACTGCCGAGTTGTCGCATCACAAGGTCGGCCGCAGTATCGGGGTCGTATGCGGCTGGAATTCCGCTCACGAGAGCGTCGAGGTCGCGGCGAAACCGTGCGTCTTCGAGCTTTGCGGTGAGGTTGTCGCGTAGTTCGGGGAAGCTGAATGCTTTGCCTTGCATGTAGTGATTGCAGCCTGCGACGATTTGCTCGGAGTCTGCTTTTAGAGTGGTCAGTCCGAGCCAGAGGTCGAACAGGTCACGGCCCTTGCTTCGTTGGTAGAGAGCGCGCAGCTTGGTGGCTAGTAGCTCGCTGATCTCGTAGGTAGAGATGTCTGCCTCTCCGCTCCACCAAGAGGTCTCGATTGCATGGCGCACGGTCTTGCGTGGGCGATAGGAGTCTGTCTCAGCGATGTTCATCTCGATCTTGATACGAATGAGGCCGAGCCCTTCCGTCGGCTGTGCATCGAGGTAGACGTGGACCATCTGACCTGAGCGCTTGCGGCTTGAGAGCTTGAAGCCAAGACGCTCGGCTATCTCACCGAGCGCTTGTGTAAAAGGCTTAATGCCCGTATGAGTTGTGCGTACGTAGTCGAGGTCCTCGGAGTAGCGCAGAGGGGCTGGTAGGTGGATCTTGTGTAGGCATGTTCCGCCGCGCATCGCCAGCTCAGGGCCAAGCCTCTCATCAAGGGCTATCTCGATCATGAGACGCGAGAGAAGGAGATCTTGCTCGATTTGGACGGTGTTCGGCCAGGGCGCCTTGGCTCGCCAAGCAATGAGTGCGGGGCGATCGATCACAGATCTGGTTCCACGTCGCTATTGACTTGCAGGTTCCAGCTAGGGTCGATCGGGCCGTGGGCCGGGAGCGCCCGGACGAGCCGTGTTGGATAGCCGAGGTCGGGGTTCGCGACTTTACGCAGGGGCTCTAGGTCAAAGCCCTCGCGATATTGATCGAGCAGCCATCCAAGGCGTCTCGCGACCGACCGTGAGCGAGTCGCTGCGAGTCGGGCCAGCTGTGGTATGTCGAGGTCGCCGATCTCAATAATTACTGTTGCTACGTTGTTCAGTCCTCCAGCGTCGTCGGGGTGGAGTACGAGGTCAACGAGAGTTGTCTCGCGAGTAGCAAGGCGAATACGGCCGGTATGGACTTGACGCTCTTCGATTGTCATATCGCGGAGGTGATCGTTGGCGTAGAAGCGCAGGCGTACTCGCTCGATATCGCGATTAGCGACTGGTGTGTCGACCATTACCTGGAAGATCTGTGGTGCCTGGTGTGCAGCACCGTGCATCGCCGCTGCGCTAAGGAGGCTCACGTAGTAGTCGCGACCTAGCTCACGCATCATCCCGTCGATGAACAACTCGCCGGGGAGAACACCCCACGAGCGGTACTCGGACGGCACCACCACATAGAAGCCGCGCGCTGGCGAGAACATCGCGCCTCGCCTGCGCAATCTCTGCAAGCCGGGGTACACGTGTGCGTTTGGGATCCCGGCGAGCTGAGCCGCCTCCGCTGAGGTGACCCAATAGCGGCCGTCTGCGATGAGCGCGTCGGGAAGATCGGCCAGAGACGGCATATTCTCTATTCTAACGCAAAGCGTTCGTTAGCTCAATATGCCGACAGCGCATTCGCGTCCCCAAAGAGCGCGGATAAAGTTCGCTCCTCAAACACTCCGCCAGCACAATTTTCCGACAAATCGGATATCCGAGGTGATTTTATCCAGGAGAAGTGCCTCATTTGCAGGCAAATCGATGCTCTGAGCTTCGCTCTACGGAACCGAAGGTCGGGAGTTCGAATCTCTCAGGGCGCGCTTTGCGAAACCCCTGCTACGGCAGGTTTTCGTGTTGATGGGGCGTTTTCGGGGCGCCACGCAGAGCTGGGGTGCAAACAGAAGTGCAAACACGCTGCTCCGCTCATCGCTCGTCCAAACGGTCAATAAGCTCTCGCTCGATGTCTGAGCTTGGTGGCCGCATCTACGAGCGGGCTCGTCTTACGGGCGAGTTTCGGTTGCGCTCGGGAGCGACGAGCAGCGAGTACTTCGACAAGTACTTGTTTGAGACGGACCCTCAGCTGCTGCGCGAGATCGCCGAGGAGTTGGTCGGCCTGCTGCCCGCCGGGGTGGGACTGCTCGCCGGCCTTGAGCTTGGCGGCGTGCCGTTGGCTGTCGTCGCCTCTCAGGTATCGGGACTCCCAGCCGTGTTCGTCCGCAAGACGGCGAAGACCTACGGGACCTGCCGGTTGGCGGAGGGTGGCGAGGTCGCCGGGCGCCGCGTCGCTGTGATCGAGGACGTTGTGACGACCGGTGGCCAGGTGATCGAGTCCTGTCGCGAGCTGCGTGGCCGCGGGGCCGATATAGCGGCGGTGTTGTGCGTGATCGACCGCGAGGCCGGCGGCCGAGAGAACCTTGCGGGCGAGGGTCTTGATTTGCGCGCACTGTTCACCATGAGCCAGCTCCAAAAGGGCCAAGCAACCGATCCCGCTGGCTCGTGAACTGATCGCATGGGTCGTCAGGATGGAGTGTCCGGGCAGGCACTGCGGAGAAACATAGAGCTGAAGGCGACCGACCCGGACCCGTTCGCCTCGCTGGACGTATGTCGGCGACTGGGGGCAGAGGATCGCGGCACGATCGAGCAGCGCGACACTTACTTCGAGGTCGCACGCGGCGGACTCAAGCTCCGCGAGGAGCAGCCCGGTCGTCCGCACTTGATCCAATTTGAGCGCGCCAACGAACCGCAGCAGCGGGAGAGTCGCTACCGCATCATCGAGGTCAGCGACGGCGCTGCGCTATCGGCGGCACTGGATGCCGCGATCGGGATACGCGGGGTTGTCGCCAAGCGTCGTCGCCTGTTCCTGTGGGAGAACGTGCGCATTCATCTCGATGAAGTCGAGCAGCTTGGGAACTTCGTCGAGCTTGAGGCTGTCGCGCCGTCGGATTCTGACCTCGCTCACGAGTATCGGCTCGTCGCCCAGCTGCGCGAAGCACTCGGAATCGACGACCAACGTCTCGTTACCCTTGGCTACGCGGCGCAGTTGCTCCGAGATAGCGGCAGTCCTGAGGCACACTGAGTGCCGGGGCCGGCGACCAAAGCGACTAGCGTCCGCGTTCGATGTCGTGCTCGGACTGGTCGGGTGCTGGTGTTCGTAGGAGCTGGCCGACGTGGGGGCTCAGACGACTGAGGTGTAGCGGATAACGGTGTTGGGTCCGATGCCGAGGATCGCGTGCGCGTAAGGACATCGACGTGCTGACTCGTGGTGAGGTCGATCAACTCGCCGCGTATGCGGTCGAGGTCTGGTCAGGCGAGGTGGCGCTCACGATTTGCGCACTCATCTTGATGGCTGGCTTTGTCGGTATGCGCCCGGCTGAGCTGTACGGGCTTCGCTGGTCGGACATCGACATCCGAGCGGATGAGATTCACGTGGAACGCCAGTATTCGGCCTCGACCCGCAGCTTCGAGCTCCCGAAGAACGGCAAGACGCGCACGATCGTGCTGACGGCACCCGCGAAGGCTGGGCTGCTCGCCATGCCCCGGCCCGTGGACGGTGACGCGGTGGTCTTCCGAGGCAAGAAGGGCGGCGTCCTGACCGGCCGCACGCAGCACTACTACTGGCATCCGGTTCATTGCCGCTTCGGCAGGCCCTCGATGGACTTCTACGAGCTGCGCCACTTCTGCGGCTCGTGGCTGTTCAACGACCTCGAACTACCGGCCCAGGACGTAGCCCACCAACTCGGCCACACCGACGGTGGCGCGCTCGTGCAACGGCTCTACGGCCACCCATCCGAACGTCTGGCACGCGAGCGCATCAAGCGCGCAACTGCAGGCAAGTCCTCGGTTGTTGTCTCGCTCGCGGACGCTAAGCCGGGGCAGCCATGACGGCATCACGGATGCCGGGGCGTGACGTATTCGGCCGTCACTCAGTGATGGACGAGACGCGAGGCCGGCTCGAAGTCCCCATGCAACACGAGGGGATCGAGGTCGGCTCCGTTGGGCCACACGACGGTGCCCAACTGGTCGTCTACTCGCACCTGAGCGAAATAGCCAGGATCGGCCAGGGGCTCGAAGATCGGGCCGTGCAACTCTCCAGCGAGATCGACGTCGCGCGTGCTGTCATCGCTGAAGCCAAGCCTCAGCTTGTAATGACCAAGTACATCTACAGAGGTGACGCGTACGAACTCCATGCCCTTATCTTACGGCAACGGGTCGATGGGCTCGGGAGAACCCCCGTCCTTTGCCCGCTGCCAGTCGGCTTCCAACTCCTCGCGGTGCAGACTCGCCCACTCGGTCACGAGCTTGAGCGCGCGACTCGGGAGACTGCCCACAAGCACCTCATTCGTTCCGATCACGATCGCAGCGTGATGCTCGGCGTATTGGGCGTGGAAGTGGGGCGGATCGTGGTCGTAGAAGTACATCGTCACGACGATCCCGTAGAAGAAGCTGATGCGGGGCACGGCGCCATCATGAGCGCTACTGCGGACGGAGAATGGCCCGGCGCTTCAACCTCGATCAGATGTCTTGGAGGCAAGTCGGAGGCAGACCCAACCTCGACCGCCCGCCGGATAAGGCCGGATCGTCCCCGCGTAACAAATCGGGCCCAGTCAAGAATCCGCACAGTTAGGCGGGATCCTTGCGTTAAGAAACCGGGACGACACACAAAAACTCGGTTGTGGCCACCCGACTTCGAAAGTGGTTCCCCTTGGGCGAGGAATGAATCCGCTGGATGAGCGCGCCGATTCGCCGAAGGTCGCAATGTGGCGCAGGTACAGCGCTGGCTCGGTCACCACTCAGCGAGCTTCCCGCTTGATACGTACGTCCATTTGCTCGACAACGATCTCGGCGAGCCGCTGGCGATGAGCTTTGCTGAGTGAATCGATGGTTACAGAGCATTCGTCTCTTCGATCCACCGGGGATGCCTGATAGGTCAGTGGGCAACCCCCACGTCGATGACGTAAACGCACGTCTGCGGCTGAGAATGGTTGGGTGCCGTATGCCATTCGCCTGCTTGACTCACGACATCTTGGAGTCCCTCGATCGGGATGCAACGCCACTCCCCGCCGGGAAGCGAGTCGGAACTGCTGGTACCGCCAAATTGAAAGAACAAGGCCTGCGGACGACCATTCTTCATCCCAATCACATGGGGACACATTTCGCGAACGTGGCCGTTATACGCCGCGATGACCTGGTGCTTCTCGAGAATAGCCTGGCGAACAGTCTCGTAAATGCCTGACATAAGACCCCCGAGTATTTATTACTTGACAAGTTCGATATATTAGAGTCAGACATTCTATACGGCACCGGCCCAACCCACCGCGAGGGATCGTTTTTCAACCCGCCCTGACATATGGGCAACTTCCCCTCCGCCCGCGAGAGCTCCTGCTGGTCGTGGATCTCCAGGTTGTTGCGCAGGACACCGCTGCCTGGATAGACATAGGGATCCTTCGCCATCTGGCTTCAGCAACTATCGACTGGCTGTGGCAGCCAGACGCTCGCGCACTTGCTCCAGGTTGAGCAGCTCGAACTGCTCGTCATCGATCTCGCCTACCACCCATCGGGCGGCAAGTGCTTCGTGAGCGGGACTCGGCTCAAGTCCCTCGGCGCGGAGTAGACCGAGCGCATCGGCAGCAGCCTCGCGGCGGCTCTCGATCGCTGGGCTCGGTGCGGCACCATTGCGTGCGACAGCGGTTCGGTGCATATCTTCATTGTAAAGCAGCAGGGCGTCGGCACGGGATCCTCGTCGCCCTGGGAGGATCGATCCAAAGTGCAAACAAAGTGCAAACATGCCCCACGCCGTTCGGCCCCATAGCGATGAGCACTCGGTAGAGCGATCCCTAGTAGTAGAGCCAAATCACCCGACCCAACGACACTCCACGCCACCCTACGGAACCGAAGGTCGGGAGTTCGAATCTCTCAGGGCGCGCTCCTCCCCTCTCTTCGATCGCCAGTGCTGGTGCGGGTTGCAGGGTTCGCAGATCCTCCAAAGAACCTCTGTAGGTGGGCAACAGCGTGGGCAACAGGGCAACACCAGGCGTGTTGCCCAAGCGCACCGCCTATCCGGGCGTCTATCGCCGCGGCTCTCGGTATGTCGCGGTGTACCGCGTCGGTGGACGCCAGCGCAAGGAGTCCGCCGCGACGTTTGCTGAGGCGCGCACGATCAAGCTCGCCCGAGACGCCGAAGCACGAGAAGCGCGGCGAGGGCCAACGCTGCACGCCTACGCGCTCGCCTGGGCTCGCAAGCACGCCGGCTGTGGGCACGATGCCGTACGCGAGCAGACGCGCGTGGAATACCAGCGGCTGCTAGCCACCTACGCGCTTGGTTACTTTGCACAAGACATCCGGCTTGGAGACCTCGACCGACGCGCATTGCAAGGCTTCATCGGCTGGCTGACGGATCGTCCCGGAC
>JBAVYU010000011.1:0-170587 GCA_049588415.1 Solirubrobacteraceae bacterium | reverse complement strand
CCGCGGCTGGTGCGATCGCTGCGGAGCCGCCCGCCCGCTCGCCCGCTCCGGCGGCGGCTGCCCGAGCGGTCCCTTCGCGAGCGGTTGCTACGCCCGCGGTCGAGAGCGCGCCTCCTCGCTCGTCCGCGCCGACGCGCTCGAGGGTGGATGTGCCCGCCACAAGCGCCGGTGCCCGCGGGGCCGCGCAAGGGGTGGGCGGCCCCAAGTATTTCAAGCCGGAGCGCTCTCCCCGGCGCGCGACCATCCTGATCGTGGGCGGGGCGGTCGTGGGCATTCTTGTGATCGTTCTGGCCGTCTCGTTGCTGAAAGGTGGAGGCGGCGGCACGCCGACTGCCCACAGCACGTCCACCCCCACGAGTCAAAGCCCGAAGACCAGCTCTCAGAAGACTCCTGGCGCGGTCGCCTCCAACCCGTCGGAAACCGCGGTGGTCGTGCTCAACGGGACCAGCACCCCTGACTTGGCGCACCATCTGGCGAGCGACCTGCAACAGAGCGGCTACACCCTGGCGGCGGCGTCCACCGGCGTGCCACCCGGTACGCACGCGACGACTGTGGTCGAGTACGCGTCTGGCCATCGTGCCGATGCCAAGGCGGTGGCGAAGGCGCTCAATGTGACCCAAGTGCAGGCGATCGAATCGACGATCGCCTCGCTCTCCGGCTCGGCCACTGTGGTAGTGCTCGCGGGCGCCGATCAAGCCAGCCAACTGGGTGGCGGTGGCGCCCAGAGCACGGGCGAACCGGCGGCCGGCACGGGCGGAGAAGGCACCCCCGCCGGTCAGTAGCGGCCGCCGCGAAATGGACTCCGACCGGGCCATAGCCGGCTTCTTGGATGTGCCGGCGCGCTCCGCCAAGCCACGCGAGCGGGGCATCACGCATGTGATCGACCGGGGTCTGTCGGTGGCCGATGTGGACGGTCTGATGGAGACGGTGGGCGACAGCGTCGACATCGTCAAGCTCGGCTGGGGGACGGCCTTGGTGACTGCCAACCTGAAGCCCAAGCTGGAGCGCTACGCGGCGCACGGGATCCCGATCGTGCTCGGTGGGACGCTGACCGAGGTCGCGATCAAGCAAGGGCGGATCGAGGGCTTGATCGCTTGGCTGGGAGAGCTGGGCCTGCGCCACGTGGAGATCTCCGATGGCACGATCGCTTTGGAGCCCGATGTCAAGACGCATCTGATCAAGACCCTCGCCCGCGACTTCACGGTGCTCTCGGAGGTTGGCAGCAAGGATGCCGACTTCATCATGGCTCCCTACGTTTGGGTGGAGCAGATTGAACGCGACCTCGAGGCGGGCGCTTGGAAGGTGATCGCCGAGGCGAGAGAGTCGGGCACGGCCGGCATCTATAGGGCCGACGGTGAGGTGCGGACCGGCTTGATCGACGAGATAGTGCACGCTATCGACGCCGATCGGCTGATCTTTGAGGCGCCACAACGCGAGCAGCAGGTGTGGCTGCTTCACCGCTTCGGCAGCGAGTGCAACCTGGGCAACATCGCGCCCGAAGACGTGCTCTCTTTGGAGACATTGCGGTTGGGATTGCGCTCGGATACGGTCGAGCGCTTCGCCCAGGACGGCGACGCTTGAGCAGCGATCGGCTGGCGCGCGCTGTGTTCGCGCTGCTCGTGATCGCTTGCTTCGCCGCGTTGCTGGTCACCCAGCGCTTGAAGCACACGCCCACGTTGGTGCAGGAATTCAAGCTGACCAAGGTGATCGCGCCGGCCTCCGTCGGCGAAGCCAAGGAAGAGCACATCGCCTTCAAGCTCGCCAAAGCAGACGTTGTGACGGTCACGGTCGAAAGCTCCTCCGGCGAGACCGTCGCCACGCTCCTCCGCGACTTGCCGGCGAGGCGCTACAAAATCGTGTCTCTGCGCTGGAACGGGCGACGCGGCGAAGCACACGGCTATGGGGTCTTGCGCAAGGCCGATGGATACACCACGCTCGTGCCGCGCAACCGCGGACGGTTTGCGCCGCCCGGCGAATACACGGTGAGGGTGAGCTTGCGCCAAGAAGACCGCTCGATCCCCTCCTCGCGCACGTTCAAGTTGGTGGGACCGTGATCGTCGCGACCCCCGTGAGCGCGCCGGCGCCGGTGGCCGTGACCGCCGCGGCGCTGCCGAGCGCGCCTGTTCTAGCGGCGGCGGCGCTCGCTGCGCTGGCGGCGATCGCTGTCCTGACGTTTGTGATGCGCCGCGATCCCCGTGCCTTCCCCGTGCTGGCTGTGATCGCGCTGCCGTTCAGGTTGCCGATCTCCGCGGATGGGCGCACAGTGAACCTGCTGTTGCCGTTGTACGCAGTGGTCGCGGCAGGCGTACTCGCGCATCTGCTGCCGCGTCTCCTTCGACGCTCGGGCGGCTACGGGTCGAAGCACCCGCCGATGGCGCTCGACTGGCTCTTGCTTGCGTCTGTGGGGCTGTATGCCCTGCAGATCGTTTACTCCGCCGATCCCGCCAAGGGCGCCGAGAACCTTGTCTTCTTCTACATCCCGTTTGGCCTGCTCTACGTGCTCCTGCGAGAGGCTCCTTGGACCCCGCGACTGATCGCCACCTGCTTGGGTGCGGCGGTCGTCTTGGCGGTCGTGTTCGCAGGTGTGGGGGACATCGAGTACTTGCGCAAATCGCTGTTCTTGAACCCAAAGGTGGTGGCGGCGAACGAGTACGACAACTACTTCAGGGTCAACTCCCTGTTCTTTGACCCGAGCATCTACGGCCGCTTCTTGGCGCTTGTGATAATCGCGGTGACGACAGTCGTCCTGTGGACCCGCGCGCGACGCGAGCAGCTGATCGGGGCGGGGGTCTTGGCATGGCTGATGGTGGGGCTCGTGACCAGCTTCTCCCAGTCGAGCATTGCCGCTTTGTTGTTGGGCTTGGCGATATTGGCCGCGTGGCGGTGGGATGTGCGAGGGACCGTCTACGTGTCGTTCGCTTTGGCCACGATCGCAGCGGTCGTGGTGGCGTTGGCGCCTTCCTCTTTGCACTTCGGCCTGAAGGGTTCGGGTGGGTCAGCCAACAACGCGACCAGCGGGCGCGCCAAATTGGTGTCGGGAGGCCTCAAACTGTTCGCGGACCGACCGCTCACCGGATACGGGGCCGGCTCGTTTGAAACCGAGTACAAGCGCCACGGCGGCGGTACGGCCGAGAACGCGACCTCGGCCTCGCACACGATCCCGATTACAGTCGCCGCCGAGCAGGGGGTCCTCGGCTTGGCGCTGTATGTGGCTTTGATCGTGGTGGCCTTGATGACCCTTTTCCGTGGAGCCGGGCGATCGCCGCCCAGGATCGCGATCGCGGCTTGCTTCGCTGCCTTGGTCCTGCACACGTGGGTGTATGCCGACTTCCTGGAGGATCCCCTCACCTGGACCTTGCTGGGTCTCGGCGTGGCGTTCGCGCGCCCACTAGGTTCCTGCTGGTGCTCGGCTACCTGAAGCGACTCGTCAAGACGGGCGCGGCCTATCAGGCCGCGGAAATAGCGGCCAAGGCCATCGCAGTGCTGACGCTGCCTTTGTACACGGCGCACGCTTCCCCGGAAGCGTATGGCGCTTATAACTCGCTGCTGACCACGGTGATCTTGACGAGCATCGTGCTGCGCCTCGGCGTGGGCGAGGCGTTCGTGCGCTTCTACTTCATCGACGAGGACACCGAGCGCCGCGCCCGGATCGCACGCACCGCGACCGCGACCGTCGCCTGGACGACAACGGTTGTGTCAGTGATCGCGGTGGCCTGCTCCGGCCCGCTTTCCAAGCTGATCTTGGGCTTCGAAGATCCGTTGCTGATGGACTGCGCGATTCTCGGGTTGTGGGCTTTCACGAACATCGAGATGGCCTATGCCCAGTTGCGGGTCGACGAGCGCGCCCGCGCGTACATGTTTGCCTCGGGCGCCAATGTGGCGATGACGGTGGCTTTCACGATCGCCTTGGTCGTATTTGCCGGTCAGGGCGCTCGCGGGCTGTTGCTGGGCAACTTCGGCGCCTCAGCGATCGTGGTGCTCGGCTTGTGGTGGGTTCTGCGCAAGCGCTTCTCGTTGCGCGTACGGATGGGTGATCTCGGCGCGATGCTCAAATTCGGCTTGCCCACGGTGCCGGCCGACGCAAGCGTGTATGCGTTGCAAGTGATCGATCGCCTGTACTTGTTTCGCGTCGTCAGTCATAGCGCGGCGGGCGAATATGCGATCGCGGTGCAGTTGGCCACGGTCGTGTTCGTGTTCGTGAGGGGCTTTCAATACGCGTGGCCGCCGCTGGCGTATTCGATCGACAGCGACTTGGAGGCCTCCAAGCTGTACTCGCTCGTGACCACCTATTTCGTATTGGCGACGGGGGTTGTGGTCGCGGCGGTCGCTCTGCTCGGACGCTGGCTGGTGCGCTTGCTTGCTCACCCCGAATACTTCGGTGCACACACGGCCTTGCCTTGGCTGGCGCTCGGCTGGACGTTGTACGGGCTCTACCAGGTGATGATCGTGATTACGGGTAGAGCCCGCGTGATGCAGCGAAACATCCCGGCGGCGGCTGCCGGCTTGGCGGTCAACGTGTTGTTGTTGCTCGTCTTGGTGCCGAGTTCCGGTCTCGGCTTGGGCTTGGCGGGCGCGGGCATCGCGTTGTGCGGCGCCTATGTGGCGATGGTGGCAATCATGCACCTGCTCACCAGGAGCGTATTCGCGGTGGACTTCCAGTGGGGCAGGCTTGGGCGCCTCGCCGCGATCTTCACGGGCGTGGCTGTTTCGGGCGAGCTGCTTTTGCCTACAGATGGCTTGGCAGGACTCCTGTTGCGCGTCCTGTGGCTGGGCTTGATCCCGGTGCTGCTGTTGCTCACCCGCTTCTTTGGGCCCAGCGAGCGCGAGCAAGCCCGTGTGCTCGTGTCCGACGGGCGCCGGCGAGTAGCGGCGTTTCGGGCCGGCGGGGGAGATGTGGAGGCGTACGCAGAGGACTCGCTGCGGGACATTTGAGCTGCCCCGCCGTCTGATTGCTCCTCAGCTGGGCACTGCCCGGCGAGGTTGCCCGCGCCGTCCCCGCAACACCTGAAAGCCTCAAGTTACGGGGGTTTTTGGCCGATTAGGCCCTCGTGCGTGAGCTCACGGTGCAACCACTCAGGCCAGCCGGCAGGCGCGAGCTCGCACGTCGTGCGGAAGCCCTGCGTCGCTATAGGGCGGACGCGCGCGTGCAGAGTATCGCCGAGGCCGGCGAGCTGGCCTATCTGCGATCGCAGCTGCGCGCCGCCGCGCGCTTGACCGCGCGCTTGGCGGCCACCCGCGATGTCGAGGAGATGGCCCAGCTGGTGGTCGATGAGCTGCACGAAACGTTCGCCTTCTATCTGGCCGCGGTGCAGCGCCTGGGGGCAGATGGGATTTTGCGCTTGGTCGCTGGTCGCGGGCCTTTGGCCGAGGTGATGACCGAGTTCTTGATCGTGGAGCAGTCGATCGCCGACGGCGTAAACGGACGCGTGGCCCGCTCCGGGGCGACCGCGCTCGTAGAAGACACGCGTGTGGATCCCGACTACGTCGCTCGCGACCCCGAGACCGATCCTCGCTCGGAGCTGAGCGTGGCCATCGTCGTCGATGGCTCTGTTTGGGGTGTGCTCAACATTGAGGCGGTCGAGGCGGGCGCGCTCACCGAGGCCGACGCGGTCTTGGTCGAGGCGATCGCGGCGAGCTTCGGCTCGGCCGTCCACCGGGCCGGCTTGATCGGCGACATCGAGCGCTCTTTCACGACTACTTTGGCGGTCGTTACGAGCACGGTCGAGGCCAAGGACGACTACACGGCCTGTCACGGCAGCGACGTCGCAACCTTGGCCGAAAAGGTGGCTTTGCGCATGGGCCTTGGCACGAAGGAGGCGCGCGAGGTGCACTACGCGGCGATGCTCCACGACGTCGGCAAGATCGCGGTCCCCAGCGAGATCCTGTGCAAGGAAGGCCCGCTCACCGAGGAGGAGTGGGTGGTGATGCGCAGCCATACCGTGGTCGGGGCCGAACTGGTGGAGCGTATCGACGCTTTCGCGCACCTGGCGCCTGCGGTGCGCTGGAGCCACGAGCGCATCGACGGCAAGGGCTACCCCGATGGCTTGCCCGGTTCGGAGATCCCGCTGGCGGCGCGGATCGTGGCGGCCTGCGACACCTACGACGCGATCGTCACCGACCGCCCTTATCGGGCTGCTCGCACACCGGAGCAGGCGCGCGAGGAGCTGTTGAGGGTGACCGGTACTCAGCTCGACGCGCGTGTGGTGGCGGTCTTGCTGGAAGAGCTCGGCGAGTAGCGCCTGGTTTGAAAGAGGTTTAGGACGAGCGGTTGTAAGTATCCGCAGCCTCTCGCAAGCCCTGGCCGCGTCCTGGCCACAGCGTCGCCGTGACGTGGCGCCAGTAGCGCTTCGGCGAGTGGCCTGGCAAGACCAAGGCGGCCAGGGCGCGCACCGCGTAGGCCCAGGCCGTGAACCACCGCACCGCGCGCGCTGCACCGGAGGAATGGTGCTTGCGCATGTACCGGTCTCTGTTGCGCGCCAGCTCCACGATCCTTGGCTCTGAGACGGTGGCGGTGGAGAGCTGCTCGTGATGGATGGCCACCGCGCCGGGCACGTACAGGCTGCGCCAGCCCGCGTCGCGCAGACGCTTGGCGAAGTCGACCTCGTCGGAATACACGAAGAAAGCAGGGTCCAGGTAGTCGACCTGGGTCGCCGCCTCCCGGCGCACGAGCAGCGCCGAGGACTGGCACCAGTCGACCTCCCTCGTGTGCTCGCCCCGGCTCTGAACAACCAAGAACCGGTGCAGGAACAGGGCGCCCGCCAAAGCCGTGAAGGGTGTGGGAAAGCGCCACGCACAAGCCTGTGGCGTGCCGTCCGGGCGCACCAACTTGGCCCCGGCACACGCCGCGTCGGGGCGGCGCTCGAGTGCCTCATGCAAAGCCAAGGTGGCGCCCGGCAGCAGCTCGGAATCCTCGTTAAGCAGCAAGCCGTAGCGCCCCTTCGCACGGCGCAGCAGCTCGGAGTCGTTGAGGCCCTTGCCGCGACGCTCTCCGCGCGCGATCACCTCGCCTATGGCCTGGTCCGTTGCGTGAGTCCCTGCAGCGGGCGCCGCCAAGGCTGGATGTCCTTGCGCCGCTTCGGCCGAGCCGTCGCGCGAGCCGTTGTCCAACACCAACACCTCTGTGGCGAACGGCAGCGCTTCGCGCTCGCGGGCGATCGCGTCCAGTCCACGCACGAGCAGGTCGCGTTGCGAGGTGTTCACGATGCAGTAGCTGACTTCGATGGCAGGCACCGCTGGCAGCGTACTATCGGGGAAATTGCGCAACTCGTAGGACCTTCGACGGTTGAACTTCATAGGCCTATATGCACTAGAATTGTCCAACTGCCCTGCCTTTCTGTTATGTGGACTAGGCTTTGGGCTTAGGGAGTCGCTCGGAGGAGAGAGGGGTCTGTTCTAATGGGAAGCGACATCAACCGTCATACGGAGGGATCAATGGGGACCAAGTCATCTCGCCCGCGCGCCAGCGCGCGGCTGCGAATCTCATCGGCTGCGCTCGCACTCGGCGCGGTAGCCACCGCGACTGTCTTCGGCGCGGGAGCGGCCGGCGCCGCTTCGCCACACGCCAGGGCCGCACGTTCGGTCGATCTGAACGACAGCGCCAGTCTGCACTTGCAGAACAAACACGGGATCGAACTCAAAGAGGGCGGGACGGCCAAAGGCAATCTCCCCGGGCCACTCTACCTTCAGCTCAAGGTCACTTCGACCCGCAGTGTGAGTGCCAAGGTCGAGGTTTATCCTGGCAAAAGCTCGATCAGCGGTAGCGCCACCGCCAGCTATCACGTCTCAGGGGGGAACGCCACGTTCTCGGGCACCATGGAGGTCACCAAAGGCAGCGGTACCTACTCGAAAGCCAAAGCGTCCGCGCTCAAATTCAGCGGCACGATCCAGCGCTCTAACGACGCCGTCACGGTGCACGTGAGCGGCCCAATGTCGTATTAGCGCTTGGAGACACCTTGACCAGAGTGCGTATAGGTAGGGGCCTCCACTGGAGGCGCCTACCGCTAAACGCCGTAGCGCTTGCGCTGCTCGTCCTGGGTCTTGCCTGCGCTTCGGCGCAGGCGGCTGAGACGGTTGCGTTGCAAACGTCGTTCACACCCGACAGGCTGGGAGCGTCGACGACGATTGGCTTCGGCTTCACGATCAACAGCACCACGGGCGGTTTGCCTTCGCCGCTCACGCATGTCAGTCTACGTATGCCCAAGGGCATGAATTATGTGACGACGACCCTCGGTCTTTCGGTCTGCAAGCCCGAAGCGCTCGTCGCCAAAGGACTTGCGGGTTGTCCGCCAAACTCGCGTTTGGGTTATGGCAACGCGTTGGTCGAGGTCCCATTTGGGGCCGACGCGGGTCACGAGATCCCGGAAATCGAGGCCTTGATGGGCCCGGCACACGACGGCAACATCGTCGTCTTGTTCTACGCCAACGGTTTGGCTCCCGTGTACGCGCAGATCGTCTTTGCGGGCGAACTGCTCCCCGGGGAAGGCGCTTTCGGCGGCAACCTCGATACGACGATCCCGGAAATCAAAAGCGTCACCAACGGCCCGCCGGTGTCGATCCTCAACGTCAAATCTACGATCGGCCCCGAACGTCTCACCTACTACAAGCGGGTCCACGGCAAACTGGTCGGCTACAAACCGCAGGGCATCTCCCTGCCGACCAAGTGTCCGAGCGGCGGCTTCCCGTTCTCGGCGCAGTTCACGTTCCTCGACGGCAGTCAGGTCGTCGCGACACACAACGTGCCCTGCCCGCCGCCCGTGCGCCACAAGAAATAAGAACCGCCCGTGCGCCCCGAGGTCTCGAATGAGCCTCGGGGCGGCACGGCGCGCGGAGTCCGTGATTGCGCTGAGGCGCCCCTCGCCCTGCAGGGTCCAGGCTGCTAGTCCTGCAGCGCCAGGCCCGCCTGGACCTTGGCGGCGAACCAGCCGGGGATCGCCACCATCAGGACCGCCGAAGCGGTCACCAAAGCGAGGCTTGAGAGCGCCACGATCACTCCCACGGAGCTGACGACCGGGTAGTTGATCACGATGTTCAAAGCCCGGTCCAGCAATTGCTGGCCGAACAAACCGAAGACCGCGCCGCTGAAGCAGCCAACGCCGAGCAGCATCAGGCTCTCCAGCACGATCGTGTACCAAAGTTCGCGATGAGGGAAGCCCTCGAGCTTGAGCTTGGCCAGGCGGGGGCGTCGCTGCCAGATCATGGCGCCCATCGCGGCCGCCATCGCCATGACGGCCGCCACCAAGATCAAGGTCGCAATCTGCGAGAGTCGGGTCAGGCCTTGACGTGTTATCGCCCGTAGCGTGTTTGCGTGATCTTCGGCGGTCTGGACCGCCAAGGCTGTGCCTGGGCCGAGTGCCGCCCTGATTTCGTGGACGCCCTGCTCAGGACTCACGCCGGGCTTCATCAACACGTTGTAAGCGCTCGCGTCTTCGCTTCCCCACGCTTTCGCGTAATCGCTGGAGCTCATAATGATCGCGCCGGGAGCCCAACCGATGTTGGTGCTGATCGCCGCCACCTTGAATGCTGTCTGGTTAGGCGTCGGCAACGTGACCGTTTGCCCGATTTTGAGTTTGTGTTCTTCGGCCACCGCCAGCGATACGACCGCCCAGCCTCCTTCGCGCACGTGGGTATCGGCCTGAGCCACGTTGCCTTCCACGAGTTGTGTGGGCGGCACCAAAGGCGAAGATTCGCTTGGCGGCGCAAGCACCCAGATGCGTCTGTCCCCGTAGTCGAGCAACCCACCCCGATAAACGCGTACAGTGCGCACACCCGGTAGCGCTTGCAGCTTGCCCAACTGGGTGGGAGCGAACGGAGAGGTCATCAGCAGGTTGGAGCTGCCGGCCGCCGACACCCACACGTCAGTTGAAGCGTTCACGTCGGAGGCGGCGTTGAAGAGGCCTTTCAACAGATCGCTGTGGGCGCCTTGGATCGAGACGCTGCCGAATACCGCGATCGCCCCGGTCGCCGCGATCGCGATTGCTCGCGAGCGCCCGGCGCGTAGCTCCATGACAGCGATGTGTGGCACCGCACTGACGATGGCGGGCGCGATCTTGCGCACGAACGCGAGCATCCAGGTGAGCGGCAGCGCAAGCAGTGCGAGCAAGGCCGCGATCAAAGTGACCATTCCCACGATCGCGGCCTGGGGAGCCACCAGGAGGATCACGAGCGTTGCGACCAAGCACAACAGGCCGCCCACCGTCAGCACCACGGAGGTGCTTCCGCTGTTTCCTTCCTTCGTTTCGATGGCTGCCAAAGGATTGCGCGAGACGATGTCCTTGAACGGGCTCAGGACCGCCACCGACGCGGCGCCCATGCCGCCGATCACCGAGATGGCGATGCTCTGCCAGTTCACAACACGCTCGGAGCCCACGGCAAAGGCCGAAGAAAGGTAGCCCGGATTCGAGTGGAACAGATGAATCGAGAGCTCGTCGCCGAGCACCAAGCCGATCGCGCAGGCGATCGTGCCGAGCACAATCGCGTCGAACATCAGGACCGCGATCACCGCCAGGGGCGTATAGCCGTCGCGACGCAGGTCCGCGATCAGACGCCTGCGCTGAGGCACCGTCAAGAGCATCGCGTTGAAGGCGAACAGGAAGCCGACCAGAGCGCTGATCACCGCGAACAGCTGGGTCGACTGGTTGGTCGCCGCCGCCGCCTTGGCGAACAGTTCTTCGTCATACCCGGCCGACTCGACGCCGTAGCGCCCGCCGGCGATCCTCTGCAGGGAGGCCCGCACGGCGGCTTCCTGACCCGGCTTGGGCTCCACCAGAATGCGGCTCACGCGACCCCGCAGCCCGCTGGCGTTCTGCACGTATTCCAAAGTGCTCACCGCGATCGGGCTCGACGTCAACGCCCCCACTTGCTTTGCCGTGAGCAAGGCATAGAGCGCCGCTTCGCTGGAGTGTCCGAGCGCCTGGAAGTGCACGGTGTCGCCGAATTTCCCGACCCCCACCTTCTGAGCGACTGGCACAGGCAGGACGACCGCTTCCACGCCCGCGAACGGGGTGAGCGCCACTTTGCGCACGAGCGCGCCTTTCAGTTCGGCCAAGGCCGAGTCGGCGCCGACCAGCTCAACCGCGTCGCTGCCTTTCGGGCCGAACGCGTTGGCGCTCACTTCGAGCAAAGGCGCTGCAACCTTCACGCCCGGCAAGTGTCTTGTTTCTGCCACCAGCTTTTCAGGCAGCCCCTGCGCGGCACGCGCAGTCAGCTGCAGCTTGGCGGACCCCACGATCCCGCTGTTGAGCTGTCCAACGGAGCTGGACAGGCTGGAGGAGGCGATCTGCGAGGCGAACAACAGGCCCACACCGGCGGCGATCCCCACGATCGCAAAGCACTCCTGCAGAGCGCGTGCACGCAAGCGCACGCGGTACAGGTGAAGCACGTTCGCAAACCTCATCGCACCGCCCCCAAGATCGCCGATCCGAAGGCGTATCCAGGTCCCGCCAGCGGCTCTCTCGATGCTGGGCGGGACAGAACCCCGCGCTTGGAGGCCGTCGTGCTCACGCCGCGCTGTCGCTCTGTGCGCTGTGCACCCGGCTACTGGGTGCAAGGCTCTGCTCAGGGTCGTAGTCGACCAGCTTGCCGTCACGCAGGGCTAGCACGCGGTCGGCGTAGCCGGCCGCCTGAGGGTCGTGGCTGACCAGGACGATCGCCACGCCGCGTTCGCGACACAGCTCGGTCAGCAGCTCCAGTACCTCGCGCCCGCGCTGCGTATCAAGGCTGCCTGTGGGCTCGTCGGCCAGAAGGAGCTTCGGCTCAGTGGATAGCGCCCTGGCGATCATCACACGCTGGCGCTCGCCCATCGAGAGCGTCTCCGAGCGGTGCGTCAGGCGCCCACCCAACCCGAGTCGCTCCAGCAGTGGCTGTACACGCTGATGGGCCTCCTTCCAAGGTGTGTTCTTGAGCAGCTTGAGCACCGTGTTGTCGATTGTGGTTACGCCCGGCAAGAGATCGAAGTTTTGGCGCACAAACCCCATTTCCTGCAGCCTGAAGTGCGACGCCTCGCGCTCTGAGAGCGAGGAGATGTCGCGACCGTTGACAAGCACCTCGCCGCTGGTGGGCGCCAGCAGCGCGGCGACCATCAGCAGGAGTGTCGTCTTGCCCGAGCCGCTCGGCCCGTACAGTGCCACCATCTCGCCTGCGGCAACCGAAAGCGACACACCGTCGACCGCGCGGACGGTCTCCTCCCCGGCTGTGTGGTAGTGCTTGACGAGATCTCGCAGCTCCAGCATGCGTGTCCCTCTCCCTTGTAACCGCCCGGCAGCTGACCATGCTACCGGCCCCCTCCTGCTTTGAACGGACCGCGGCCGACCCGGCCGACACTCCGTCTCCTGCTTGACCTGTGCAGAAACCCTATCTGAAATTGTCCAGGTCGGGGGTCGCGCCGGGGGTGCCACGCGGTCTCCGATAAACGATGACGTTGTGCAAACGGCTGGGCAAGCGGCGCAGTTCGAATACAAGCATCGTCGGTCGCGCCAGTCCGCCGGTGGTCGCGAGCACCGCTTCGCTGACCGGGGCGAGCTCGACGCTGTGTGCTTCGGGGGTGGAGAGATAGTTGCCGATCATGCCGGCCAGTACCACCGTGTGGCGGCGACTATGGGGCAACGCTCCCGCCAATACCGCAGCTTGTTCGGCCATCCACCGCATCCGCTCGGCCGCGCGCTTGGGACCGTAGTACTCGACGAGACTGCGATGCCCCGCGGCCTCGTCCTCGCGTTTGTCGATCAAGTTGTCAAGCAGCGAGTGCAACCCACCGATCCACGGGAAGTAGGCCTGTTCGAGCAGCTTCGCCTCCTGCGCTCCGAGATCCCTCTCGGCGGCTGCCGCGATCAAGGCGTGCACCCCGAGCGAGGAGCCGGCCGCGGCCGCGGTCTCCCACCATTGCAGGCCGGCGTCCGCCGGAGTGGCTGCCCGCGCCCACTGCTCCAAAGCGGCATGGTCACCTTGGGCCTCGCTCAGGTTGAGGCTCTGAAAGGCCACGATTCGCTCCGCCGCCGCGCGAGCCGCCGGGGCCGCATGCGTGTATCCGGGCAGATTCCTGAACGCTTCCCGGCACTCTTCCAAGAGGTTGTTCAAGTAGCCACCGTCCGCCCTCTGGGGGTGGTGCTCGTACCAGTCGAGCTCCTGCACGCCCGGGTCCATACCATCGGCTGGAGGTGCTGGGGCGGCCCATCCGAGTGCGTACAGCAGCGCGTTGTGCAAGCGCTCGCCGTCGCGCACCGGGTCGGGGCTTGGCTGCTCGCCGAGCATGTCCAACAGGTTGTAGGCAGCCTGGAAGGCGCTCGCCGCCTTGGTGGCCTGCGCTCTCCGCGACCAAGGAGCGAACGCCGCGAACGCCGCCGCCCCCTCGATGTTGCCGCGCTTTTCAGAAAGCGCGGCGAGCGCTAACTGGCGCAGTATCGGGTCTGGAATGCGCCGAGCCAATCTTTGCCAGCGCACTATGTGCAGGCACACGCGCGGGAACACGGTGAGCCAGTAGTTGAAGGCCGCCGACGCGAACGTGGCCGCCAGCGTCAACCGCCCATGCCCCCTTCGCCGTATTGTCTTCCCCTGGTGCGCGTTCACGTCGTCGACCCCTCCGCTTACACGCCACCCTACGACCATGCGCTGTGCGGTGCGCTGGCGGCGCTTGATACGCAGGTGGATTTGTTCACCAGTCGCTTCGCCTATGGGCCCGTTGCCAGGCCCAACGGATATGCCCGCCACGAGTTCTTCTACCGTGCCGCCTTCGGCGCTCCGGCGGGGCGAGTGCGGATGGCAAGCAAGCTGGTCCAGCACGTGCCGGACATGCTGCGCTACCGATCTGCCGCGCGCCGGGCGGACGTCGTGCACTTTCAGTGGCTTGCGGTCCAACACCTCGACCGCTATTTGTTGCCTGCGGGGCGGACAACGGGCGGACGCCGCCGGCCTTTGGTGATCACCGCCCACGACGTGCTCCCACGCGAGCCGCGCCCAGGCCAGCTGACGGCCCAGCGACGGCTGTACGATCGCTTCGACGCGATCGTTGTCCACTCCGAGCACGGACGCTTGCGCCTGGTGGACGAATTGGGCATGGATGGTGGGCGCGTGCATGTGATCCCACATGGGGTGTTCGCGCACTTGGCCGCAGGGGGGGATGCGCTATCGCTCGGAGGGCATGAATCGCCTCTCCCCGGAGGGCGATATGCGTCGGCGTCGTCGGGACGGCCGGCCGGGGCCCCACCGTCGCCGGAGGCTTTTCCGGTGGGGGATGTGCTTGCGCCGGAGGGTGCTCTGCGCCCGCGTACGCGGGCGCGCGCAGAGCACCCCTCTCCGGAGAACAACAACCCCGTGGTGCTCATGTTCGGCTTGATGCGTCCTTACAAGGGGATAGACGTACTGCTCGAAGCCTGGCGCGGCGTCGATGGCCAAGCCCCAATCGAAGACGCCCAGTTGTGCCTGGCGGGGATGCCCAAGATGGACATCTCCGCACTGCAGGCCGCAGCTCCGGCGAACGTGCGCTTCGAGCCACGCTTCATAACCGACAGCGAGTTGCCCGCCTACTTCGAACGGGCCAGTCTCGTCGTTCTGCCGTATCTGCACGCCGACCAATCGGGTGTCCTGTTTACCGCCTTGGCCTTCGGCAAGCCGCTCCTGCTCAGCGATGTGGGTGGCTTTCCCGAGATCGAGGCCACGGGCGCGGCCCGTATCGTCCCGGCTGGGAATGCCACTGTCCTCGGCCAGGCCCTGCGCGAGCTGTTGGCCGACAGGGCCACCCTGACCAAAATGTGCGTGAAGGCCAGGGCAGCCGCTACTGGACGTTACTCCTGGCCGGCGATCGCGGCAGCGCACCTCGAGCTCTATCGCTCGATCTGACTGCCAAGGCAAATCCCCGTCCCAAGCCGAACGTAGAGTTATTGAGATGGTTGTCCTCGAAGTCCTCTTCTGGATCTGCGCCGCGTTGATCGTGTGGACTCAAGTCGGGTACGCGCTCGCTGTTGCCTTTTTGGCACGCTTCGTCGCGCACGCGTCGGGGGCTTCCATCGACAGGGACGCACGAACGGGAATCCCTCCCAGCTTGAAGGTCTCATTGATCGTCGCCGCCCATGACGAGCAGGATGTGATCGGCGCGAAGGTCCAAAATGCGCTCGAACTGCACTATCCGCGGGACTTGCTCGAGGTGATTGTGGTGTGCGACGGATGCACCGATGAGACCGCTTTGCGCGCGCGCAAGGCAGGCGCGGATGTTGTGCTGGAGCTGCCGCGGGGAGGCAAGATCGTCGCCCAAGACGCCGCGGTGGCACGGGCGCAGGGTGCGATTGTCGCGTTCTCCGACGCCAACGCCTCCTGGAAGCAGGACGCTCTGGGCAAGCTGGTCGAGGCTTTCGAGGATCCGCGCGTGGGTTATGTGTGCGGTCGAGTTCGCTTCGTACAAAGCTCCCATGCGCGAAGCGAGCAAGACGCGACGCCCCCTTCCGGGGCAGTCCACGCCACCAACCAGGAGGGTGTGTACTGGCGCTATGAGATGGCTGTGCGCGCGCGCGAGTCGCGCCTTTCGTCGATCACGGCCGGCAACGGCGCGATCTACGCCACTCGTCGTAGCTCTTACATCGTTGTGGACCCAATCATGGGTCACGACCTCTCATTCCCTTTCAACATGGTCAAGCGCGGCTGGCGCGCCGTCGAAGCGCCCGATGCCGGCGCCGTAGAGAAGATGGTGCCCACGATCGAGGGTGAGTGGCGGCGCAAGCGGCGCATGATGAGCCACACTTGGCCGATTGTCATTCGCGGCGGGATGCTCTCGCCGCGCGGCTACACCTTGGGCTACGCAGCAATGATCGTCTCCCACCGCTTGCTGCGCTATCTCACTCCGTTCCTGCATGCCTTCGCATTCCTCGCCAACGTCGCGCTCGTGGCGGGCGGGGCGGGGACTCTGTACATGGTCACCCTCATTGTGCAGGTCGCGGTCTTCGCCTCCGCCGGGCTCGGTGGGTTGGTGCGTGTGCGTCCTTTCTTGATCACGCGCTACTACTTCCTCACGACGCTCTCCGCGGCCGCCGGCCTGTGGGACTGGTTGCGTCACGGCACCGCACCCGTGTGGGATGTGGCGGAGGGAACCCGCTAATCAGACGCCTGGTCGACATCGTGGCCGGCACCTGCGCCATGCTCCTCGCCGCGCCGGTCATGGCCGTCGCAATGGTCGCGATTCGCTTGGAGTCGCGTGGGCATCCGATCTACAGGCAGCGCCGGGTGGGCCGTGGCGGCAGACCTTTCGACATGATCAAGCTGCGAACGATGGTCGACGGCGCGGAGCACATCGGCGCGGGCTTGGCGATCAACGAGAACGACTCTCGTGTCACTCGTGTCGGCGCCTTTCTGCGCAGGACCTCCTTGGATGAGCTGCCAAACCTGGTGAATGTGGTGCGCGGAGACATGTCCTTCATCGGACCCCGACCCACGATTCCGGTTCAGGTCGCCCAATACACACCACGCCAGCGCGGGCGTCTCGCGATCAGGCCCGGGATCACCGGCTGGGCTCAAGTCAACGGACGGGCCGCCTTGCCTTGGAGCGAGCGGATCGAGTTGGACCTGTACTACATCGAACACCGTTCCCTGGCGTTCGACCTGCGTATCCTCGGGCGCACTTTGGTGATCGTCTTCGGCGGCTCGGGCCTCTACAAGGGCCAAACCGGGGGATGGGAGGAGAAGGGAGATGGATGAGCCACGCATGACCCGGTCCCGCTCCGTCCCGAGCGCCAATCCTGGACCGCAAGCTCCAGCCATCATGCTGACGGGAGTCGGCAAGCGCTATGACATCGTCTCCTGCTTCGCGGCTTTGACCCAAGTGGTGGCGGTGGACCCCAACCCGCTGGCGCCCGCCCAATACGCCGCCCAGGTGAGAGCCGGCGCTCCGCCGATCGAGGATCCCGCGTACGTGCCCGAGCTGGCTCGCCTGTGTCAACTTCACAAGGTGGGCTTGGTTCTGCCGTTGACCGACCTCGACATAGAGACCTTGGCTCGCGCCTCAGAGGTTGGTCTCCTGCCGGCTTTGGCGCCCTCCTCGGAGGTGGCCCGGTCGACCTACGACAAGTACGAGGCCCATCTCCTCTTGGAGTCCTTGGGTTTGCCCTCGCCGCCCACGGTGCTCTCCGACGCCGACCTCGACGCGATCGACTATCCGGTGATGGTCAAGCCCCGCCAAGGCTCCGGTGCTCGCTCGATCCACCTCGCCCACGATCCCGCCCAAGCCCGCTTCTTCGTCGAGTATGTGCCCGAGCCCACGATGGTCCAGCGCGCGATGGGTGGCCCCGAGCTGTCGATCGACTGCTTGGGGGATCTCGACGGGAATTGCCTGAACGCGATCCCCCGCTCCATGCTGGAGTCGCGCGGCGGCGAGTCGATCAAGGGAACTGTCGTCGAAGCCCCCGACCTGGTCGAGCTGGGATGCCGTGTCATGGAGGCTTTGCGCGTGCGCGGGCCCGCCACGATTCAAGTGTTCAGAGACCCCGAGTTGGGCACTCGTATCACCGACGTGAACACTCGCTTCGGCGGTGCCTTCCCTGCGCCCGCTTTGGCGGCCTTACCGGGTCGCTCCTACCCGGAGCTGATTGTCCGTATGGCTGCCGGAGAAGACATCTCTCCGCACGTGG
The DNA here is from genome assembly GCA_049588415.1 of Solirubrobacteraceae bacterium. Classification (GTDB taxonomy): domain Bacteria; phylum Actinomycetota; class Thermoleophilia; order Solirubrobacterales; family Solirubrobacteraceae; genus Palsa-744. Next base: position 152,984 of record JBAVYU010000011.1, on the reverse strand, counting down.
GTGAGTACCGCCGCGGGGTGACATTCACGCGCTACTACTGGCAGCTGGAGTTGGACTCCGATTTCCGGCCCACGGGGCATGACATCCTGCCGGGGGGTTGTCCAGCCCCGAGATGTCAGAATGACGCTTGATGGCCAATTGCTCCAAATGCGGCCTGCCTCTGCAAGAAGGTCAGGACTGGTGCCTGCAGTGCGGCACGGGTAAGCCCGGCAGCCTTGGCGGTGGCCCCGGTTGGCGGACAGCGGTCGCGATCCTCGCCGCGACAGCCCTGCTTGTGATCGGAGCCTCGGTGGCGGCCTACGCGGCGCTCAACAAGAGCACACCCAAGCCAAAGGTGGCGATTGCCGTGGTCAAAGGGCTCGGCTCGAGCACGGCCACCACGACCGCACCCACCACTCCCGGCGCGACCCCCCCGACCTCGACACCGACGCCTGGCACGCCGACGACCGTGAAATCGGCTACCCCTCCCATCCCTTTGCAGACGCCCACACCTAAATCGACGAGCGGCGCCGACAACGAAGCCAACAACGCTCTGTTCCCGCCCGAAACAAAAGCGACCAAAACTACGGCCACTCCCACGAAAACGACCAGCGAATCGACGCCCAAAGAAGGCAGCACCACAGAAAACGCCGAATCGAAATCCGAATCGAAATCCGAATCAGAATCCGGGGCCGAAGCGCCCAGCCCGATCCTGCTCGACACCGATGCTGCCAGCGTCTACAACCCCTACGCCTACCCGGCCGGCCTGTTCGGAGACCCCAGCTTGGCGATTGATGGGGAAAAGAACACCGCTTGGACCGCTCAGGTGCAGGCGTCGGTGGCGCCGAAGATGGCTGAGGGCTTGCTGCTCGACCTTAAAAGCCCTGAAAAGCTGGGCAGTGCCGCGGTCACGACGACCACCCTTGGCCTCACCGTGGAAGTCTATGGGGCCGTCGGCAAGACCCCACCCGCCTCGATCTCCGATCCCGCCTGGAAGCGCCTGGTCGGCCTGAAAGTGCTCAAGAAGAAAACGACCGCCCTCAAGCTGAAAACCGCGGGCAAGGGCTACCGCTACATCGTCCTGTGGCTCGCCAAGGCCCCCGCCTCGTCGACCGCGGCCGCTCCGGGCGCCGTGTCGATAAACGAATTCGAACTGTTCCCGCCGAAGTAACAGGCTCCTGAGGAGCGCGGGCAAGCCAGGCAAGGACGCACCGACCGTAGTGTGCTTCAGCACATGAGGGAGGGAGGACGCAGCATGGCGCCGCCCCCGCTCCTCAGGCTGAGCGCGGCTTGGCGCGGCGGCGCGTCTTAGCCGCCCACACTTCATCCAAGAACCCGGCGATCTCCTCGGTCAGACGCTCTGGGCGCAAGCGCAGCTCCACCAGCGAGTCGGCTTCGAGCAAGCGCGCATGCGGCAGCTCTTCAGCCAACATGCCCGCGTCGGAGAAAGGATGGACTGGATCGCGCCGATGGCCGAGCACGAGCGCGGGCGTCTTGAACGTGTGACGGTCGGTGCGGTGGGGGGCGATTCGCCCGAAGAACAAGCCTTGCAACAACGCGCCGCCAGGCCCCGGGTCCTGGCGCACCAAGTCGAGCACCACATTGCCGTAATAAGGAAGCGCTTTGCGCGGTATCGCCTTCGCCAGACTGGCCACGCCCTTCATCACCGGCTCCCCGAAAGTGAGCGCAACCAAGATCGGCGTGAACGTGAGCGCCGAGGCCAGCAACCCGTTGTCGAGCACCGGCATCTCGATGACCATTCCGCGCAGCCGGTCGGGAGCCGTAGCCGCCACCTGCAACGCCGCGTTGGCGCCGAGCGAGGTGCCCATGATCACCGCCTCGCCGATCTCCAGATGGTCCATCAAGGCAACCAACTGCTCGCCGAAGGCCTGCATCGAATAGCGCCACATGTCCCTCGGCCTGTCCGATTCGCCATGTCCCAAGAGATCGACCGTGATCGCCCTGTTGCCCTTGGCGGCCAAGCTTTTGGCCAGCGGACGATGCATGTCCTGCGAGAGCAACAGCCCGTGGACAAGAATCACTGGGCGTTTGTCGGCGCTGGTGCGGCGCGCCGTCTTCCCCCTTGTCCCCTCCTTGGTCAAGGCCGCAAGGCCCGCGCCGTACTCGGTGTAGGCGATGCGCTGACCTTGAAACTTGAACGACGCCACCTCTCAAGGGTACCGGGCGCGTGAGGCAAGAGGTTTACGCGGACCCGGGCGAAGCCGTGGATCACCCGGGTCCGGTCCCCTCTCCGGGGCCATCCACTTAGGCCTGAATTGGATGACCTGCCCGTATAAACCCCGGGCGTGCGGGGAAGGTGCGGTGGCCCATCTCAGTCGCGAATCTCCTCCGGACCTCCGCGCGCGGAGGGGCAAGGAGCGCTAGCTTTGGCTAGGCAACCAATTTTCAGGAGGAGACCCATGGCCAAGCAGCCCCGCATCCTCGCCGGACAGACAGCGGCGATCACCGGCGCCGCGCGCGGGATCGGCAAGGCGACCGCCAGCGCCCTGCTCGGCCAGGGCATGAAGGTCGCGATCGGCGATGTCGATCTCGCCGCCGCCCAAGAGACCGCCGCCGAGCTCGGCCCGAGCGCCATAGCCCTGCCACTCGACGTGACCGAGCGCTCCTCCTTCGCCGCTTTCCTCGACCGCGCCGAAGAGCAGCTCGGCCCGATCGACGTGCTCGTCAACAACGCCGGCATCATGCCCGTCGGTCGCTTCGTCGACGAGGACGACCTGACCGCCCAACGCATGATCGACATCAACCTGCACGGCGTCATCCTCGGCATGAAGCTCGCCTTGGAGCGCATGGTTCCTCGCAATCGCGGCCACATCGTCAACATCTCCTCCCAGGCCGGCAAGTTCGGCGCCCCCGGAGGCGCCACCTATTCGGCCACCAAGCACGCCGTGGTAGGGCTCACCGAGGCTGTGCGCGGAGAGATGCGCCTGATGAAGGCCGACGTGGACCTCAGCTACGTGATGCCCTTCGTGGTCAACACCGAACTGGGCGGAGGCTTGGGCGAGGCGCGCGGGATGAAAGTGCTGCAGCCCACAGAAGTTGCCGACGCGATCGTCGAGGCCTTGCAGACCGGTCGTGTCGAAGTGTGGGTACCCAAGTCGGCCAAGCGCACCTCCACGCTTGGAGTGCTCTTGCCGCGACGGCTCTCCGAGGGTATGGCGCGGGCCTTGAAGGCCGACCAGGTTTTGGCGGGCGCGGATGCGAGCGCGCGGCGGGGCTATGAACTGCGCGCTTCGAAGTCCGAGCCGGCCTTGCCTCCGGTGGGGGAGAAGCCTGAGCTCACGCGGAAGACTGGTTGAGTCCAGCGGCGATCCCAAGGGGTCGCCAACATAAAAGACCGGGTTCTCCTCTTGACAAGTGTGATGGTGTTCGTGTACGATGGCGACCATATCGACATCACCTTGGTGTCGAGGACATAAGGTCGGGTTTGGGTCGGTCCCTGTGGTCGACACTGAGCTTTCAGCAGGGCCCTTGGGAGAGGGACCGGGTCGTTTTGAGAGGGAGTTGTGTTTCGCGTGGTTTCTTTTGGGGATAGCGTGCGTGAGGGTCTTTGCGCTTCTGACGCGTCGGTAATAGGACGCGTCAGCGTGGCTGACGCGTCTCTCTCTCTCTCTCTCTCTCTCTGGGCCAGTCGCTGTCTAGGCGCTAGCTCTTATCGCCGCGATGTAGTTTCGCGGTCCCCCGGGTATTTCACCCGGTTTGGCGGGCCGTGCCTTGTGGGTGCCTGCGAGGAGGGGCTTTGATGGCCTCCCAGGCGCGTGTCCTGAGTGAACCGCGCACCAGCCGTGGTCGATCCGCCACCGGCGCTGATCGGTCCACAGCTCGTGTGGCTGAGAGTGTCGCGATCGGTCATCTCGCCAACGTGCAGCGTGCACGCATATTGAGCGCGATGGTCGAGGTGTCCTGCGAGTTGGGCGCCGGCAGCGTCACCGTCACCGATGTGGTGAAGCGCTCGGGAGTGTCGCGGCGCACGTTCTACGACATGTTCACCGACCGCGAGGATTGCTTCGTTGCGTCCTTCGAGCAAGCACTGGCGTTTGCGAGCGACCGCGTAATGGCAAGCCGCGTTCCGGGGGCGGGGTGGCGGCAGCGGATACGGTCGGGCCTTCTCGCGCTCCTGTCCTTCTTCGACGAAGAGCCGAGCGTGGGCCGGTTGTTGCTCGTCGAGTCCCTGGCGGGTGGCCCCCGTGTGGCCGCGCGTCGCACCGAAACGATCGCCCAGCTCACAAAACTCATCCAGGAAGGAGCGGGCGAGACCAAGGCCTCCACAGAACTGCCTGCGCTGACGAGCGAGGGCCTGGTGGGCGCCGTCTTGAGCGTCCTGCAGAGCCGGTTGTTGGACCCGACCCACGGGCCGCTGCTGGCACTCACAAACGAGCTTGCGAGCATGATCTTCCTGCCTTATCTCGGCACGGCGCCCGCCAAACGTGAGCTCGACCGCCCGCTGTCCGTTCCGGAGAAGGCACCCAAAGTCTCCCCGCTGTTGTCAGTCGACCCCTTCAAAGAGGCACATATGCGTCTCACCTATCGGACGGTACGGGTGCTCACCGCCACAGCCGAGCATCCCGGCGCTTCAAACCGCGTCATCGCCGACGCCGCTGAGATCACCGATCAGGGACAGATCTCAAAGCTCCTGAACAGACTCAGGCGCAACGGCTTGATCGCCAACACCGGCACCGAAATAGGTGAAGGAGGGCCGAACGTCTGGACACTCACACAAGCCGGCGAGCAGTTTCTCGGCAGCATCGGCACATACCCACAACAAGCTCACGAAAGTGCGACACCCACCGGGTCCCTTGGGATCCAGCCTGAGGAGGGGATGTAAAGTTGACCAGAGGTTTCTCATCACATCGCACACGGCCCACCGTCGTGCTTAGTTACACCGGAGCCACCGAAAGGGCATCGCTGGGGGCTGCGCGGATCACCGTCTGGTTCCTCTCGCTCCTCACCTGTGGCGCGCTCCTCCTCGCAACAGGCACAACGACAGCCACGGCAGCGCTCACTCACCCTTTTCTTTCTTCGTTTGGCGCTTTCGCGAGTGTGGAGAGCATCGCTACAGACTCAGCCGGGAATGTATACGTCTATGACGGCGGCGCCGGGGCCATTTACAAGTTCGACGCGGCCGGGAGCCCAGTCGATTTCTCGGCCACGGGCACCAACGCGATCTCAAACGTCGGCTTCGCATTCGACAGCGAAGGTGAGATCGCGGTGGACAACTCCCCGGGGCCCGCCAAAGGAGACATATACATCGCGCGCGGCGTCTATAACGGTGTACCAGTCTACAACGTCGCCGGACAGCAGGTGGGAGAACTGACCGAACGGAGCGGGGAACCCTGGGGCGAACCATGCGGCGTCGCGGTCGATCCTTCGGGCAACGTCTACGTCGGTCTCTACCCCGAAAACGTCGACAAGTACACTCCAACAGCAAATCCAGTCACGAACTCCGACTACGCGTCCAGCCTATCGGGAACGAAGGAAATCTGCAGCGTGGCGACCGACGCGGCCGGGGACGTATTTACCGACGGATTGCCCAAAGGACCGGTGACGCGCTACGAACCAAGTCAGTTCGGGTCGCCGTCGGCGACGGGGTCGGTGGTCGACATCGGCGGCAGCGCCCTCACCGTGAGCGCAAACGACGACAAAGTGTACATTGACGAAGGCAATCAAGTCGTCGAGTTCGGACCCAGGGGCGTACCGTTCGAAAAACCCCTGGACATCTTTGGCGCATCGGGAGCAGGCGCGCTAAGGGGCTCCGAAGGCGTCGCCGTCAGCCCAGTCAACGATGACGTCTATGTTGCCGACGGCAAAGGGTCCGTGGACATCTTTGGCCCCGGAGTGTTGCTACCCACGGTCAGTACCGGGCCGGCGTCGAATCTCGCGGTGGAAGCGGCAACTGTGTCAGGAGAAGCAAATCCGGAAGGTGCGCAGACCGAACAGTGCTTCTTCGAATATGGCGAAACTACGGCCTATGGGCACACCGCGCCGTGCGCCGAGACGCCAGGCGAAATTGGTGCAGGCAACCAAAACGTAGAGGTCCACGCAGATCTGACTGGCCTTACTCAAAACGCGACTTATCACTACAGACTTGTCGTGAGCACTTCAAACGGATCTTCGCAAGGCGCGGATGCAGAGTTCGGGCTCGCTGCGCCCGCGATCGGCGAAGAGTACGCATCCGACGCGACCGACTCTAGCGTGACTCTCCACGGTTCGCTCGATCCAGAGAGCAACAAAGCCGAATACTATTTCGAATACGGTCCAACAACAAGCTATGGAAAGAGTTCGCCTGGGCGCGAAGTGCCGGCGGGCATATCGTTCTTGCCGGCGGAAGCTCACCTACAGGAACTCACGAACGGAACGGCATATCACTATCGTCTTGTGGCCAGAAGTCTAGCCGGAGCCACGTACGGCTCCGACCTTATCTTCACCACCCAGGGAGCGGGTGGACCACTGGCGTTGCTGGATGGGCGTCAATGGGAACTCGTCTCGCCACCGATGAAGTATGGCGCCGGCATCCTTCCTCAATACAGAGAAGGCTCGATAATTCAAGCATCGGAAGCCGGCGATGCGATTACCTATATTGCAGAGAACCCGATCGAAACCGAACCAGAAGGCAACCGGGCTCTGGAACCGGCACAGATCATGGCAAGGCGTGCAGCCGGGGGCGGCTGGACTAACAGAACGATGACTCCGCCAAGCCAAGAAATACACGGTCTCCCCCTGGGCCTTGGAAGCGGGTACCGGATGTTCTCCTCCGATCTCTCACAGGCCATCATCGAACCGGCGCCCGTGGCCCCTCTAGCGCCTACCGCGAGCGAACGCACCGCGTACCTTCGCGACGAAGCCGCGTGCGACGCAAAAGCCACAAGTTGCTTCACTCCCTTTGTGACGCCTGGGGACACGATGCCTGGCGCCAAATGGGACACTCTCCCAGAAGGCGTTCAATCGAACGCGCCGTTTATCGACGCCTCCGCCGATCTAAAGCACTCGGTACTCCACTCGAGTGTCCAGCTCCTCGAAGGCGCCCCCCAGGAAGGTCTGTACGAGTGGTCTGAAGGGCATCTACAACTCGTGAGCGTCAACGAAGCCGGCGAAGCGGTAGACGGAGAACTGGGTGGAGCGTCACAGTCAAACGTTCGTAACGCCATTTCCAGCGACGGCTCAAAGATAATCTGGTGTGAACACCACCCGAGCACGGGTTGCGTCTTTGGCGGGCTGTATATGCGTGATACGGCGCGCAACGAAACGATTCGGCTCGATCCGAGGGAAGATGAACGGCGCGAATTTCAGATCGCGACCGAAGACGATTCGCGTGTGTTCTTTACGATTCATCCCAGCAGAACGCCTGAAGAACGTCTCGAGGAGTGCGAAGTGCCTCCTACGGGGAGACTAACGTGTAACGCCACGGAGGTAGCGCCGGATGTGGTGGGGTTGGTCATCGGCATCAATGGGGATGGAACGACCGCGTATTTCGTTTCGACAGCTTCGTTGAGTACGGGCGCCCAGGCTGGCGAAGACAACCTCTATGTCTCGCACATGGAAGGTGGTAAATGGAACGCGCGCCTCATCGCAAAGCTATCCGGCGAAGATGCCCACGATTGGGGAAACAGCTACAAATTGCTTGACATGACGGCAAGGGTCTCTCCCAATGGGAATTACCTGGCGTTCATGTCGGAGCGTAGCCTGACCGGATATGACAATCGCGACGCGGTCAGTGGTGAACCTGACGAGGAGGTATTCGTCTACAACGACGAAACGGGCAAGCTGGTCTGCGCTTCCTGTAATCGCAGCGGAGTGCGGCCGCACGGCCTGGACTACTATCCGTCTAGCGGCGCGAGGCCTCTTGTCAACTCAGCGGTTACCTGGATAAATGGATGGGTGGCGGGTAGCGTGCCGGGTTGGGACAACCTCACTATCTCTCAAGCGCTCCGTCAGCCGCGCTATCTGTCCGATGAAGGACGTCTGTTCTTTGACAGTAGCGATGGGTTGGTACCGCAGGACTCCAACGGTTTGGAGGACGTCTATGAGTACGAGCCGGAGGGTGTTGGTAGCTGCGCTCAGGCAGAAGGCTGCGTGGGCTTGATTTCATCTGGGGCGGCAGGCGAAGAATCGGTGTTCTTCGACGCCAGCGCGAGCGGGGACGACGCGTTCTTCATTACAAACGCGCAACTGACTTCGCAGGATATCGACTCTGCGGTTGACGTCTATGACGCACATGTGTGCACAGAGACGGTTCCGTGTACTTCCTGGCCGGTGTCGCCTCCGCCTTGTAACAGTGGCGATTCGTGCAAGCCAGCGCCGACACCGCAACCGTCGATCTTCGGGGCTCCGGCGAGCGCGACATTCTCCGGGACGGGCAATCTGGCACAGCCCTCTGCGGTCGCGCACAAGGCTGTGAAGCCGCTGAAGAAGAAGAGGCACAAGACCAAGCACAAGAGTAAGAGGGTCAAGCGCAAAGCAAAGAAGGCGCACCGATCGACGCGTAAGAGCACGCAAGGACACGTCACGCAACATAAGAGGGCAAACAAGGGGAGGGGACGCTGATGGGTGCGATTCCGATGAATAGCAAGCGTAATCGCACAGGGATCGCAGGAGTCGCGGTTCTAGCAGGCGCCTGTGTTCTCGCTGCGGTTCTGTTGGTCGCGTCTCCGGCGCTGGCTGTTCCAAGCGCGTGGTGGCATGTCGGATCGAGCAGCTTCCCGACGCAGATGCAACCAGGGAAGACGGGATACATCTTCGTCTCGGCCGTCAATCGAGGCTACACGAACGCCGAAGGCGCCGGATCGCCGATTGTGCTCACTGACGAGCTGCCACCGGGCGTGGAAGCTACAGAGATCAAAGGGCGCGCCGTGTCCACCTTCTCCGAGGAGACAATCCAAAAACCGCCGCTCCCCGACTGTACCTACGCCGCGCATTCCGCGAGTTGCACCTATGAAGGTAACGTACTCCCATATGATCGTCTTTGGATGGTAATCACCGTCAAAATCGCAGCGAGCCCAGCCGCGAGCGAAGTTAGCAGCTTTAGCGTCGTCGGCGGCGGCGCGACATCGGCAGCAGGAAAGAGCGCGCTTGAGCTTGCTGGTGGCGAACCGGCTTACGGTCTGGAAAAATACGAATTGAGCCCAGAAGAAATTGGCGGAGGGACAGCGACTCAGGCTGGAGATCACCCGTTCCAGCTGACCACAAATATCGGCTTCGACAAAACTGAACGATTGCCGTTCATCAATACGAATAGCGATGCGCCTGTAGAGCCTGCGTTGCCGAAGGACGTGAACGTGAAGTTGCCGCCGGGACTGATAGGCAACCCGACGCCTTTCCCACAATGCACAGCGGCGCAGTTCACAACGCAGGAAGCCGAAGGCACAAACGCGTGTCCCCAGGATTCGGTCGTAGGCTTCGCCAACATCACGATCGACGAAACCAGATTCTTTGGTATAAAGGTATTCACTTCACCTGTGTTCAACCTGGTTCCTGAACCTGGCGAGCCGGCGCGCTTCGGCTTCTTGGTTTACGGCGGGACTCCGGTGTACCTCGACACATCTGTACGCACGGGCAGAGATTACGGCGTGACAGTACACGTCGGCAACATCACCGAGCTAGCCGGCCTACTCGAAAGCGAAGTAACGTTCTGGGGCGTACCAGGAGACAAGCGCCACGATAATTCGCGGGGTTGGTGGTGCGGCGCCAGCGAAAAAGCCGGACTGCCCACTAGTAAGCCCTGTGATTTGCTGGGAGAAGAACATCCTGAGCCATTTTTGGTGATGCCGACTTCGTGCACGGGTCCACTGCAGTCGAGCGTTGAAACAGATTCGTGGAAGGAACCAGCGAACGTCTTGACGTACACACCGTCCGTCCCGTCGTTGGGTTTGGATGGCTGTAACAAACTTGGATTTAATCCCGGGCTTAGTGTGACGCCCGACAGTCAGACTGGCAGTACCGCATCGGGGTTGAGCGTCGACTTGCACGTGCCCCAGGCCGAGAGCTTGGTGCCAACCGGCTTGTCTGAGGCCAACGTGAAGAACACGACTGTCGCCCTGCCCGAAGGCCTGGTGTTGAACCCCTCTGCCGCGGATGGCCTGCAATCCTGCTCGCTGAGCGAGATCGGTTTGGAAAACGCGTTGCCGGCGTCGTGTCCCGACGCGGCGAAGGTCGGCACAGTCACGATCCATACGCCGCTCTTGCCTGAACCCTTGACCGGAGAGGCGTATCTGGCCTCCCAGGACGCCAATCCCTTCGGGTCGCTCGTGGCTCTGTATGTGGTCGCGGAAGACCCCAAGGCTGGGGTGCTGGTAAAGCTCGCCGGAGAAGTGCATTTGACCGAAACGGGTCAGATCGTCTCGACGTTCAAGAACACTCCCCAACTACCCTTCGAAGACTTCGAACTAAAATTCTTTGGTGGGGATCGAGCGCCGCTTGCGACGCCGGCAGTGTGTGGTTCGTATACGACGCACGCCTCGCTTGAACCATGGTCGGGCACATCAGCCGGGACGCCATCCTCAACGTTCCTTGTGACAAGCGGCCCCGACGGGTCGTCCTGCTCGAGCCAGCTCGGGTTCGCGCCGTCGTTGACCGGTGGCACGGAGAACATTCAGGCGGGCGAATTGACTCCGTTTACCACGACGATGAGTCGCAACGACGGCGAACAGCCGATTCAGGACGTCAAGCTGACGATGCCCCAAGGTTTGATGGGGAGCCTTACGGGCGTCACCCTCTGCGGCGAAGAACAAGCAAACGCTGGTACGTGCGGCGCCAACAGCCTGATCGGACATACGATTGTGAGCGTCGGTATCGGGGGCGATCCCTTCAGCGTGACGGGAGGACGCGTCTATATCACCGGCCCTTATCACGGCGCCCCATTCGGCCTCTCAATAGTCGAGCCGGCGATCGCCGGACCGTTCAACCTGGGGACTGTCGTTGTGAGGGCGACGATCGAAGTGGACCCCCATACCGCACAGTTGACGGTCACGACCGATCCTTCTGGTCCTTATGCGATCCCGCAGATCCTTGACGGGATCCCGCTTCAGATCAGGCACGTGAACGTCACTATCGACCGGCAGGGATTCACGTTTAACCCAACGAGCTGTAAGAAGATGAGCATCACCGGCGACATCGCAAGCAGCCAGGGATCCTCCAAGGGTCTCGCGGTCCCGTTCCAGGTCGCCAACTGCGCGAATCTTGCATTCAAGCCATCGTTCACAGCCTCAACTTCGGGGAAGACCAGTCGCGCCAACGGTGCGAGCCTGCATGTCAAGCTGACCTATCCCAAGGCGGCGTTTGGGACGCAGGCGAACGTCAAGAGCGCTCGCGTGGAACTACCGAAGGCACTACCGTCGCGTCTAACGACGCTCAACCACGCATGCACAGACGCCGTGTTCAACAAGAACCCAGCCGACTGTCCCGCAGAATCAAGGGTAGGTCAAGCACGGGCAACCACACCGATCCTGCCCGTCCCGCTCGAAGGACCCGCCTATTTCGTCAGTCACGGTGGAGCGAAGTTCCCAGAACTGATCGTCGCTCTACAGGGCTATGGTGTCACCGTCTATCTGCAGGGCGAAACGTTTATCAGCAAGACTGGGATCACGTCATCGACGTTCAAGCAGGTTCCGGACGTACCCGTCAGCACGTTCGAACTGACGCTACCCGAGGGCAAATATTCAGCGCTCGCAGCGAACAGGAACCTTTGCCAAACAGACCTGATCATGCCGACAACGTTCGGCGCGCAAAACGGCACGACGCTCAAACAGAACACTCGCGTCGAAGTGCAAGGATGCCCCAACACGCTCACCGTACTGGCGCACAAAATCAGCCACCGGACAATCACGCTCACGGTTGCGGTACCACAGGCAGGGAATCTCACAGCCACCGCCAACGGACTCACCAAGAGCCACAAGAGCGCGGCAGGACGTGGAACGCTGACCGTGAAGCTCACAGAGCAACACGCAGGCACACTGCACACCACAGTCCAACTCCGATTCACGCCCGCGAGTGGCAAACAACGCAAGATCCTGCGCAAGGCAATACAGGTCAGGTTTCCCTGACGGACAGGTCAGGCCCGTCGTGACAGCGCTCCCGGGGCTCTTAGAGGCTCGGGAGCAGAGCGGTCAAGCGGCGCTCAGCCACTGCGCGATCTGGCGCCCGATCTCCGGTCCCGCGTCCTCCTGTAGGAAGTGCGAGGCGTTCTCGATCACAGTCGGCTTCTCTTGGCCGATCGCCGCAGCAAAGCGCTCTCCCGTCGCCAGTGGTAGCACCGGGTCCGAGTCGGCCCACAGCATCAGAGTCGGGCGCTTGTCCTCCTTGAGGGCCTCCAGCACCTTCTGACCGGCCGCGGCCCCGGGCGCGTCTGGGTCGCGCGGAATCATCAGGGGGAAGGCCCGCGCGCCAGCCTTGGACGCCAGGCTCGGGTAGGGCGCTTCGTACGCCGCGATCACCTCCTCGCCCGGGTCTTGCTTGCAAGCGCCACGCACGAGGAAGCCGACAGGCAGGTCCTCAGTGCGCTCCACGAAGTCCCTGAAAGCGGTCCAAGCATCGGTCATCTTCTGGTGGCCCGTGAACAGGCCCGTGTCGAGGATCACCAGCTTCTCAAAGCGCTCCGCGTGCTCAACTGCGAGTCGCAGTCCGATCGGACCGCCCCAATCGTGCACCACCATCGTCGCGCCTTTCAAATCCAATTCCTCGATCAGGGGCGCGATCGCCTCGACGTGGCGGTCATAGGAGTACCAGTCCAAATCGATCGGCTTGTCCGAGCGTCCAAAGCCGGGCAGATCGGGGGCGATGCACCTGAAGCCCGCCTCGCGCACCGGCCCAAGCACCTTGCGCCATAGAAACGACCAAGTCGGCTCCCCGTGCATGAACATCACCGGCGCGCCTTTCCCCTCGTCGATGTGAGCCAGCCGCAGGCCGTCGTGCTCGCGATAGTGAGCTTTGAAAGGGAAGTCGGGGAGACCTTCGAGCAGCTCCTCCGGGGTGCGTACCGCGTCGGTCATCGGCGAGAGAGCATACTCACCAGAGGATCCGTTAGGCTCGCGCGGGGATGCTTGCAACGATTGTCCACATCGCACCCGTGCTCGCGGCAGAGAAGAGCAAGGTGCCCTATTACATCGCCGGCGGCCTGCTTGTCGCGTGGGCTTTGATCCTGTCGATGGGGATCGGCACACGCAACCCCAACTTCCCTACCACCTTGGCTGGTCAGCGGGCCGTGATTGCGATCACGGCTGTGCTCGTCCTGGCGACGGTTTCGATGGCGGTCGTCACCTCCGGCGGCTCCACCGCCAAGGCGACGGTCGCGCCGGTGACCCAGACCGGACGCGAAGCTGCGTCCGGCTCGGGCACGTCTTCCTTGAAAGACGAAGCCGACCCCCAAGGACAGCTCGCCTACACGACCAGGAATCTGTCTGCCCCTGCCGGCAAGGTCACGATCAACTTCACCAACGCTTCTCCTCTGATGCACAACATGACGATCGCCCAAGGCACCAAGGTGCTCGCCGCGACGCCCACATTCCAAGGCGGGACGAAGACGCTCACCTTGAACCTCAAGCCCGGCACTTACGTCTTCTACTGCTCGGTTCCGGGCCATCGCGCCGCCGGCATGGAAGGCAAGCTCACAGTCCAGTAGGCCGGCGCTCCTAACGGCCGGTGCGCCCGCAATACTTCTGGGTCGCGCTTGCACAGCGCTCGCTCCAGACCACGCACCGAAAGGGACCCGATGGACGTACTTGCCCGGATTGATCAAGCCAGGCGCGCCTGCAACGTGCTCGAGCACCCGTTCTACCAGCGCTGGTCGGCCGGCGAGCTAAGCGCCGAGGAGCTCGGCTTCTACGCGGGCGAGTACCGCCATGCGGTGGTCGCCTTGGCTGAGGCCTCAGAGGTTCTGGCCGCCAAGGCGCAGCCCGAGCATCGTGCCGGTCTCGAGCGCCACGCCGCCGAGGAGCGCTCTCATGTCGCGTTGTGGGACGAGTTCGCCGGCGCCGCCGCCCCGGAGGAGCGCTCCGAGTGCATCGCTGCGCGCGAGCCGCTGGGCGAGACCGATCGGTGTGCGCGGGCCTGGACCGCGGGCGATAACGCCCTCGAGCATCTTGCCGTCCTGTATGCGATCGAGGCGAGCCAGCCGGAGATCGCCCAAACGAAGCTCGAGGGGCTCCTAGAGCGCTACGGCTACAGTCCCGAAGGACCTGCGGTCGAGTACTTCCAGTTGCACGCCACGCTCGATGTCGAGCACGCGCGCCAAGCGCGCGAACTGATCGCCGAGCTGATGAGCCAGGACGAGGCACAAGCCCAAGCCTCGGCTGAGCGCATGGTCGCCCGTGCAACCGCTGCCCTGCAGGGCAATTGGGAGCTGCTCGACGGCGTCGAAGCACGGTTTTCAAAGGCTGCCTGACACTCACCCGCGGTTTTTGGCCGCCTGACGCACGCCAGATCCACTGATCTGCGCGAGCGGATCCTGCGAATGTCCAGTATGGACACGCAGGGTAAGCCGTGAGGGTCGCAATCGTCGGAGCAGGCGTCTCGGGCATGGTCGCCGCCCACCTGCTTCATCGCGGCCACGAGATAGTCGTGTTCGAGGCGGGCGACAGTGCTGGCGGACACGCCCACACTGTCCGCGTCGACACCCCCAACCAGACCCACCACGTGGACACCGGCTTCATGGTGTTCAACGACCGCAACTACCCTAATTTCGAACGCCTTCTGGGGCAGCTCGGCGTGGCGGCTCAGCCGGCGAGCATGAGCTTCGGCGTGAGCGACGGGCACGGCGACTTTGAGTACAACAGCGCCTCCCCCAACGGCTTGTTCGCCAAGCGCGCCCACCTGACCACACCGTGGTTCCACCGAATGATCGCCGATCTGGCGCGCTTCAACCGCCGCGCGCGCGAACTTTTGACGGGCGTCGGTGGCGACATCTCTTTGGCCGCTTGGCTCGCCGAGCACCGCTTCTCCGAAGCTTTCGTGCAGCGCCTGATCGTCCCCCAAGTGTCGGCAGTGTGGTCGGCCGACCCAAGCCAGATGTGGAGTTTCCCGGCCCGCTTCGTCGCCGAGTTCTTCGATAATCACGGGATGCTCGCCTTCACCGGCAGACCGCGCTGGAGCACGGTCGAAGGGGGCTCCCAAAGCTATGTGCGCGCCTTGGTAGGACCCTGGCGCCATCGTCTGCGTTTGGCCACTCCGGTCGATTCGATCGAACGACGCGAAGACGGGGTGCTTGTAAAGCCGCGAGGTGGGGAGCCCGAGCGTTTCGACGAGGTCGTTATCGCCACCCACTCAGACCAGGCCTTGGCGATGCTGGCCGACGCCTGTGCGCGCGAGCACGAAGTCCTTGGCGCGTTGCCCTATCAGGCCAACGAGGCCGTATTGCATACCGACGCCAGCTTGCTGCCTCGCCGTCGTCGGGCCTGGGCAAGTTGGAACTATCACCTGCTCGACACTCAGACCGAGCGCACCGCGGTCACCTACCACATGAATCGCTTGCAGTCTTTGCCGGCTGAGCGCGAGTTGTGCGTGACGCTGAACCGGACCGCCGCGATCGATCCCACCCAGGTGATCCGCACGATCCCCTACGCCCACCCCGTGTACACCACCGAGGGTGTGCGCGCCCAAGCGCGCCAAGGCGAGATCAGTGGGCGCAACCGCACCCACTACTGCGGCGCATATTGGGGTTGGGGCTTCCACGAGGACGGGGTCGCCAGCGCCCTCGTTGTGGGACGACGTTTCGGGGTAGAGCTGTGAGTGTGAGCGCCATCTATCAAGGCAGCATCCGCCACCGGCGTATGCAGGAGCCCCAGCGCGAGTTCCGCTACCGGCTCGCTCTCGCCTACGTCGATCTTGATGAGCTGCCCACATTGCTGGGCGGACGCCTGCTCGCCGCTCGCCCCGGCATGGCGCGCTTCCGCCGCCGCGATTACCTCGGCGACGAGCGCGTGCCGCTGGCTCGCGCGGTGCGCGACTTGGTGGCGGCTCGAACAGGCGTGCGGCCACTCGGCCCGATCCGTCTGCTCGCGAACCTGAGCACGTTCGGGCACTGCTTCAATCCGGTCAGCTTCTACTACTGCATGGACGAGTCGGCCGATTGCGTGCAGGCGACCGTAGCCGAGGTCACCAACACGCCTTGGGGGGAGCGTCATGCCTATGTGCTCGCGCGAGAGGGGGCGCCTGCTTCTGTGCTCGCGGGCAGCTTCGCCAAGGCCCTTCACGTGTCGCCGTTCATGGGCATGGACGCTCGCTACGAGTGGCGCTTGACGATGCCCGGAGAGACCCTGTCGGTGCACATTGCGAGTTCTCGTGACGGGCGCCCCGTGTTCGATGCCGCGCTGTCGATGCGTCGTCAGGAGCTCACAAGCTCGTCGCTAGCTCGCATGAGCGCGCGCTATCCGGCCGCCGCGTTGCGGACTTTGGCCTTGATCTACGGTCAGGCGGTGCGTCTGAAGCTGAGGGGCGCGCCCACTTATCCTCATCCCAAGCGGCGCCCACTCACCGGCGTAGCGGGCGAAGCTCGCGCCGCCGCCTCGGGAGGGAGTGGCGCAAGCGCGGGGAGCTCCGCATGAGAACCAGCCTGGCTCGCGCTGTCGCATATGCGCTGCTACGGCGTATCCATTCGGGCAGTCTCACTGTGCTGGAGTCGGGTCGCCTGACAGCGAGTTTTGGCGAAGGCTTCCCTCACGCCACCGTCAACGTGCGCTCGCCACAAGCCTGGCGGCGGCTCATGCGAGGCAGTAACGGACTCGCCGAGGCTTACGCCCGGGGCTTGTGGGATTCGCCCGACCCGACCGCGGTCGTGCGCGTGGCAGCCCGCAACGCCCAGGCGCTCGACCGGATGCGCGCCCGCTTCGCGCCCTTGCTGGTCCCGGCACAGCGCGTGCGCGGCTTGATCAACGCAAATACGCGCCGTCGCCGCCGGCGTGACATCGCCGCCCATTACGACCTTGGCAACGAGCTGTTCGAGGTCTTGCTCGACCCCACGATGACTTACTCCTGCGCTCTGTTCGAGCGCCCTGGGATGAGCCTGCACGAAGCGTCGCTGGCCAAGTTGGAGCGAGTCTGCGAGAGACTCGACCTGCGCCCCGGCGACCGTGTCCTTGAGATCGGAAGCGGTTGGGGTGCGTTCGCCTTGTACGCCGCGCGTACGCGCGGCTGTCGTGTGACCACTACCACCATCTCCCACGAACAGCATCGCCATGTGCTCTCGCAAATCGGCCATGCCGGCCTTGAGGATCGGGTAGAGGTTCTGCTTGAGGACTATCGCGACCTGCAAGGTCGCTACGACAAGCTCGTCTCGATCGAGATGATCGAGGCGGTCGGCTGGCGACACTTCGGCACGTTCTTCGATCATTGCTCGCGACTGCTCGAACCCGACGGGGCGATGCTGTTGCAGGCGATCACGATCGACGACCGCGCCTACGAGGTCGAGAAGGCCTCGCGCAGCTTCATGAACACCTACATATTCCCAAACGGGTGCTTGCCTTCGCTCGGCGTGATCGAGCGCGAGGTGCACCGGCGCACCGACATGCACTTGGAGCAGATCGAGGACATCACCCCCAACTACGTACAGACCTTGCGCCACTGGCGCGCCAACTTCGAGGCCGGCCTCGGGCGCCTCGCCGAGCTTGGCTACGACGAGCGCTTCCAACGCATCTGGCGGTTGTACCTGAGCTATTGCGAGGCGGGCTTCGCCGAGCGGCGCATCGGCGATGTGCAAGTTCTCTTGGCCAAGCCGCGCCGGCGAGACTCCCTCGGCGAGCACCGGCTCAGCGACGCGGCTTGCGGCTGAACGCCCTGTCGGTGATCGCGTCGAGCAGGAACGCGGGGCCACGTGCGGCGAGCATCGCCAAGCCCGAGCGTCCGCCTGGGCCGAGCACGCGCTTGTCAGCTTCAATCGCGCCCACCACCTTCTCGGCCCACTGGTGTGGCGGTATCCGGTCCCAGCCCGAAGTGTCCATATGGCGTCCGTACACCTCGTCGGTAGCGCTCAACATGTCGGTGGCCACCCCGGGAGTGACCAAGTGCATCGCATGCACACCGGTTCCGCGCAGCTCGCGGCGCAACGATTCGGTGAAGCCGACGATCCCAGACTTCGAAGCGGCATAAGTGCTTGCCGCGGGGAAGTGGGCATAGCCACTGATAGATGCGTTATTGACGATTGTCCCCTCCCGCCGGGCGAGCATCCCAGGAAGTACCCGCCGCGTGAGATGGATAACCGCCACCAGGTTCACTTGGAACATTGCGTATATCTCGTCGATCGACTGCTCCTCCAGCAGTCCGCCGGTCATCAGCCCGGCGTTGTTGACAAGCAGGTCAATCTTGCCCAGGTCATCGCCAAGCTCTGTGCAAGATCGCTCGATGTTCGCTTGCGAGGAGAGGTCGACATGCACGGCACGAACCTCCCCGGCTGCACCGGCCGGAATGCCAAGTGCCTCGAAATGCTCGACATCCCGTACCCCCGCCACTATCGACTGCAAGGGCCGCTGGGAGAGTCGCTCGACAAGCGCGCGACCGATTCCCCGGCTGGCTCCGGTAACGAGCGCGGTCTTGCCCGTCAGGTCCATACCCTCAGCCTAGGCGGTCGCGTCGGCGGTGCGAAACCCTCCGCGAGCACAACCTCGACATGTCGCCGGGTGTCAATGGCGGAGGGCTTGCCAAGATGGGCTGGTGAGCACCGCCTCCGAGGAGCGCACCCCAAGGCTTACCGCTGTGATGCGCGAAGGCGAGCGGGTCACGCCCCTGGAGCTGTTCTTCGACCTGGTGTTCGTGCTGGCGCTGACCCAATGCACCACTTTGATGGCACGTACCCCCACGTGGATCGGCCTGCTCAAAGGCGTGCTCGCTTTGGGCATGTTGTGGTGGGCTTGGACCGGCTATGCCTGGCTGACGAGCGTCGTGGATCCCGAGGAGGGCAGCGTACGGCTGGTGATCTTCACGGCCATGGCCGCCATGCTCGTGGCCGCGCTGTGTGTGCCCGGCGCTTTCGGCAGCGAGGCCCTGCTGTTCGCATGTGCATATGCGGTGGTGCGCGGCGCCCATATCGCCCTGTTCACGATCGCCTCGCGTCAGGACTCCGCTCTGCGCCATTCCGTCGCCGGCCTCGCGGCAAGCACGGCGATCGGAGCCGGCCTGCTGTTCGTCGCCGCTTTCACCGGAGGAGCCTTGCAGCTGGCCCTGTGGGGCCTTGCTTTGGTGCTCGACATGGGCGGTCCATTCCTGTTCGGGGCAGACGGTTGGAAGCTCGTGCCCGGACACTTCGCCGAGCGCCACGGCTTGATCGTCTTGATTGCCTTGGGCGAGTCGATCGTCGCGCTCGGGGTAGGCGCGCGCACCACGATCGACGCCGGTGTCGTGGTAGCTGCTGTGCTCGGCGTGATCGTGGCGGCCACCTTGTGGTGGGCGTACTTCGACGTGACCGCGCTTGTCGCCGAGCGACGTCTCTCCCAAGCCGAGGAGGGACGCGTGCGCAACGAATTGGCGCGCGATTCCTACTCCTACCTGCACCTTCCGATGGTCGCCGGGATCGCCCTGCTGTCGGTCGGTCTGAAGATCACGTTGGAGGGCGACGCCGACCCTTTGAAGCTTGTGCCCACGGCGGCTTTGCTGGGCGGAACCGCGATCTACCTGCTCGCGCACGTCGCTTTCCGCTTGCGCAACGTCCACTCGCTCAGCGGGCGGCGCTTGGTGTGCTCGCTCGTGCTACTGGCTTTGGTGCCGATCACACTTGCTTTGGGCGTCTCATCCCTGGCGACACTGGCGATCCTCGCCGCCGTGCTCAGCTTGCTTATCCTCTACGAGGTGACTCGCTACGCCGATGTGCGCGATCGAGTCAGGCACCAAGGTTCGCCGGGGCCCTGGCCGCCGAGCTGAGATGGAGAGCTGGCCTGGGACACCTTCATGGCGCCCCAGGCTCTGAGCTTCCCGCGAGGCGTTCCCCCACGCGGGCAGCCACTCAGAAGAAGTACTGCTTGGCGATGAGCCCGGCCAGCACCCCGTAGCCGAGGTCGGTCGGATGGATGTCTTCCAGCGGTTTTCCCGGCGATATGCACATGTTCGTGAGCAGACAGATCGTCGGTTCTTCAAGCGCTCCCGGTGGGTTGAACAGAGGCAGCGGATCGGCAAAGCGCGCGCCTATGGTGGCGGCGACTTTGCTCATCACTTCGTTCAGCTGCGCCGTAAGGGCGTTGCCGCCAGGCAGCTTTTCGCCAAACGGGTTGTACAGCCCGAGCACGACGATCGTGGCGTGCGGGTCCGCGCTACGCAGGTCGGCCAAGATCAATCCCAGGTTTGCACCGATGTGGGCGAACAGCGCGGGCGCTTCTTTGATCACGCATTCCACTTGCTTTTCGCACGTGTGCTCGATCACGCCGAGCGCATCGTTGGCGCCGATATCGAGCGTGATCGGGTTGGTGTTCGGATTGGCTTTCAGATAGGCCAGCGCGTCGGAAAGCTGTGAGGAGCTCGGGCCTCCGACGTAAGGGTGGTGCAAAGGAAAGGCCAGCTGGTATTCGCACGGTCCTTTGATGAACGATTCAGTGGTCTCCCCTGGACAGCCGTCGTTGATCACCTGCAGGTTGGGGTGGCCGATGCGCAGCAGGTGGGCGAAGTCGTCCACGTAGCCGGTGTCATACGCGGCTGGGTTCTCGTTCGGGAAGAGGCTGTTGAACTTCGCTTGGGAGTATCCGAAGGCAAGCGAGTCGCCCAAGGCCAGATAGCTGGGCGGCGGCGCCGGTTGGGGGGGTTTGCCCGGATGGGGAGGCTTGACCGGATGCGAGGGTTTGCCGAATGACGGTCCTTTGCCAAATGACGGTCCTTTGTGGGACACGCCGTGGGGCGGGCCCCCGTGGGCGAACTGTCCGTTCTGGCGTCCGTGCGCTCCGGCCACAGGGACCAGCCAGATCGCCGCGAGCACTGTCGCGAGCAGGACAAGCCCCTCCAGTGGGTGAAACCGAAACCGACCGAACATGCGAAAGCCTCCCTGCTCTGGGTTCACCCGGCGGTCAAAGCCCCCTTTCCCCGCCTGGACCGATCTAGCGGTGGTACCCGTGGGGACTTGATGTCAAACGGGAGTGGGTACCGCTGTCAAGGCATGGCGCCGGCCCCCGCTACCCCCGCGGGCAGGCCGTGTCACGTCCATCTATTGCCGTGCTGTGGCACCCGCTCAGGCGGCTACGGCAACTCGATCGCCACCGGCCGGCTCGCGGGTCCCACCGGGACGCGCGTGCAGAATCACCTCGCACCCGTCCGCGGGGCTGATTGTGATCGAGCGCCTGCGCGCGCGCTCGGCGCGCTCGCCGACCGCGCTCAACGTGTTGGCCTCGAGCACCGCCCGCAACACGATCTTCATCTCGAGCATCGCGAAGCTCGCGCCGAGGCAGCGGCGCCGGCCACCGCCGAAGGGCAGCCACGTGTATGTGCCGGGGGCTTTGCCGCCCTCGCTCTCCAGGAACCGCTCGGGGCGGAAGGCATTTGGCTGCGGGTAGATGTCGGGGTCGTGGTGCACGAGGTAGGCGCTTGCGATCAGCACCACTCCGGGCGGGTAGCTGACGCCGCCGATCTCCACCCGCTGCTTGACCAAGCGCGGCTCCGCGTTCATCAATACCGGGCGCATGCGCATGATCTCGTGGATCGTGGCGGTCAGGTATGGGCTGTCGGGGTCGTCGTCGAGCTCGCTCGCCAGGCGAGTCGTCACTCTCGGGCTACGCGCCAGTAGCTCAAAACCCCATGCCAGTTGCGAGGCTGTCGTCTCATGGCCGGCCACCAGCGCCGTCACGAGCTCGTCGCGCAGCTCGGCCGGGCTCATCGGCGAGCCGTCCTCGTGTTCTGCGCCCAGCAACAGCGTGAGTACGTCGGGACCCTGCGAGTCTTCGCTGCGACGCTGCTCGATCAGCTCGAAGATCAGCCGGTCGGTCTCCTCGCCAAGCCGTTCCAGGCGGCCCATCGGGCCACGTCCTGCCAGAGCACGCTGCGCGAACGGCAACAGCGAGATCGGGTTCTCGGCGAACTCAAGCAGTTGCGTCAGCAGTTCGCGCAGGCGGTCCAGCTGACCGCCCTGCTCCAGCCCGAAGACCGCCCGCAGCACGATCTCCAGTGTCAGCTGCTGCAGGCGCGGGTGCAGTGCGACCGGCTCGTCTTGTGGCCAGGTGGTGATCTCGCGCTCGGTCAGTTCGCTCATCAACTCGGCGAGGCTCTGCATCGCGTCACCGTGGAAAGCGGGCAGCATCAGCTTGCGCTGGCTCAGGTGCGGCTTCTCGTCGAGCAGAATCACCGAGTTGGGCCCGACGATCGGCTCGAGGATGCGCGCGCCCTCGCCGGGATGCAGTACCTCGGGGGACGCTTGAAAAACTTCCTTGATCTCATCCGGGTCTGAGAGGATCACGAACGGCCGCTGGCCAAGTAGCCGCACAGAGAAACGCTTGCCGTAACGCTCGCGGGCGCCTAGCACGACGGCGGTGGGGCGTAGCCACGAGCCTGCCATCTGCATGCTGGCCGGGACTTTGGGGCCGGGCGGAAGTTGCTGCATTAGTCGACGGTTCTCCAGGATGCTGTTCACGGTGGGGCTCCGTTCCTGTTCATCTCGGGGCGTCCGATGGGGTCTCGGCCGGGCTCTGGGAGGGTGTTTTGGGTGGGGCCTTGAGACTAGCGTGCCCAGCCGAATTTGGCTAGCCAGCCAGTCCTGTCGAGCTCGGGACGTTCTGTCAGTGGGCCGCCGCCGGCTCGCGCAGCTCCAGCTCGGCGTCGAGGTCTCCACGCAAGCGCAGGCCCACGATCGGGAACACCAATGTCGAGAGCGCGGCGGCGCCAACCAAGGCGGCGGCGGTCGATGCGCGCATGTGGCCACTGGCGGTCGCAAGCGCCGTGATTGCCAAGACGAGCGGCAGCTGCGTGGAGGTCAGGAAGGCAAGCGCGAGGCGGTCGCGCGCGCCGAGTACACCTCGGTAGAGGAGCAGCACCGGTGTGCCCCGTACGACGAAGAACAGGAGGAAGAACAGCAGCATCTTCAGAACACTGGAGACGCTTGCGAACAGGGCGCTCACGTCCAAGCTCATTCCACTGACGACAAAGAAGAAAGGCACGAACACGCCGAAGGCCACAGCGGTGAGCTTGGAGTCGAATGCGGGCAGCTCTCGCGCCTTGAGCACCTGACGCGTGATGACCCCCGCGGCGAAGCCGCCGAGCAGCAGGTCCAATCCCAATTCGAAAGCAAGCAAGGCCAGTGCGAAAACGAGTACCAGAATCCAGCGTATGACCAGCTGGGAGCTGCTCTCCAAGGTTCGCTCAAAGACGGGCAAGGTGCGCTCGGAGGAGCGCACTGCAAATAGGGCGACGCCCACCGCCAGCGCTACGAAGGCGACCAGGATCAGAGCGTTGTGGGCTGTGCTCTCGGTCGAGAGAATCAAGGTGATCAACATGATCGGGCCGAACTCGCCCACGGCCCCGGCGGCGAGCAGGTAGGTGCCGAAGCGGGTGCGTAGCTCACCCGTATCGGAGAGCACCGGGATCAAGGTGCCGATTGCCGTGGTCGCGAGCGCAGAGCCCGTGTAGAGCAAGGAGAGCACCACTCCGGTCGCGGCAAGCGCGCCACCGATCGAATAGGCCAAGGCGAGCGACAAAGCCCAACCGAACAAGCCCAGCCGCAGTGGCTGTCCCATGATCCGGTGAATGTCGATCTCATAGCCGGCGAAGAAGAACAGCAGGCCGAGACCGAGGTCCGAGAAAAAGGAGATGAACGGCGTCACCTTCAGGCCCAGCACGTGCGGTCCGATCAGCACACCGAACAGAAGCTCGACTACGACCACGGGCAAGATCAGCCCGCGACCTCCCGCGGTAGCGGAGATAGTGGCGGCCAAGGCCGACGCCGCGATGATCGCGAAGAAAGCGCTCGGGGAGACGTGTACGACGGCTAGCGTCACTCAGCATCCGCTTTCGTTCTCAGTTGCGACTGGACAAGGCTCACCCTGAGGCGAAGATACGCGACTGGCACTGTGGGTGCTTGGCTATCCCACTCCTTAGAGATTGTGTCGGGAAAACTCGTGGGATCGTTCGGCGGGCCGCAGGAGCGTCTCGAGCGCGTCGGCGGCGGCTGTCGCACCGCCAGCTGCTGCAAACGCCTGGCGAACGCGCTCGGCGCCGGGCCGCAGCTCGATCGCCGCTTCAACGGCTTTCAAGAGGCGCGAAGGCGTGAGGCGTCTTGGCGAGAGGCGCACGCCGGCCTGCGCCAGCTCGACTCGGCGCGCCGTCTCCATCTGGTCGCGCCCGAACGGCACGACCACCACGGGGACGCCGGCGGCGAGCGCCTTCTGGGTGATGCCGAGGCCGCCATGGCAGACGACGCACACAGCCCGACGCAGGAGCGGGTCGTGCGAGGCGAAGCGCACCACCTTGCTGCCCGCCGGTGAGCTGAACGCCTCCGGATCGTGCGCCGCCGAAGTGCCGATCACCGAGATGCCCGCCGCCGGAAGTCCCTCCATGGCGACGTGGAGCAGACGCTTGTCGCGCTGGCGCTCGGTCGAGCAGGTGACAAGCGCCAGGGGATCGGACAGCTCGGCAAGCCAAGCGGGCGCGGGCTGTGGCGGCGACCAGTTCATCGGGCCGACGAGCCGCACGCTGGAAGGCCAGTCGGTGCGTGGGTACTCGAAGCCCTCCGCGGTAAGGGACAGCAACAGGGGAGCACCTCGCAACAGCTCGTCGAAGCTGTGGATCTCGCTCAGGCCGTACCCGCGGCGCAGGTCGCCCAGCGAGCCCATGGCGGCACGCTCGAACACCGCATCGACAGCCTTGGCTGCGACAGCGTCGCGTACGCGCCCGAGTGGTCCTCTCAGCGGTCGTAGGCCCATGCCAAACGGCGGCACATCGCGCGAGCGCAGAGGCAAGAGGTAGGGGGAATAGACGGCCCAGGGCAATCCCGACGCCTCGGCTACGGCGGCGGCGCCCCAACAGTTGACATCGATCAAGAGCGCGTCAGGGTTGTGAACTTCGATCGCGCAGTGCAGGTCGGGTGCCTCTCTCTCAGAGCGCTGCGCGAACGTGCGCAGGACCGAAGCAGCCGCCAGTGGGGGCAAGCGCTCGCGCCAATCGACGATCTGGTTCTCCTCGATTATGGGGGCGATCGCTCGCGCATCTATCCCAAGGGCTTGCAGGTGCTCGAGCTCGCTTGAGAGACCGTACGCAACCGTCCGGTGTCCGCGTCTGTCAAGCTCGGTAAGCATCGGGACGACGGGATATAGGTGCCCGCGCGCGGGCGAGGTGTAGGCCAGCAGGCGGCTCATGTCATGTGGGCAGGCGGCTCATGTCATGTGGGCGCGCGGCTCGTGCGAAGTGGGCGGCTCATGTCCGCTTGCGCTTGTTCGTTCCCGATTTCGCAGGCTGGCTTAGCTTGCCTTTTGGGGCAGGTGTTGGTGCGTCTGGCCCGAGCAATCGCTCCAGCATCTCTACCAGCGCCGCTTCGACCTGGACGGTGTCCAGGTCGAGGTCGCGCCGCAGGACCTTCCACACGTAGACGTCGCACACCGCCACCAGCTGCGCCAGGCGGCGTCGCCGGGTCGAGGGGTCCAGGTCTGCGAGCTGGGGTTCGAATGTGCGCAAGACCCAGTCTTCGTGCACCTCGTGCCCGCGGTCGACGACGCGCCGCAACGAGCCGAGGTACTCATTGCCGATGACACGGACCACCGCGTCCCGGTAGGGCAGCATGCGAACCACGATGTCCCCGTAGCGCTCGTAGTGACGCACCAGATTGGCGACCGCGCCGGCGATGTCTCCGATCGGGGCTTGGTCGCGTTCTTTGACGACCGTCGAGGCGGTTCGACTGATGACGGCGTCGAGCAGGCCTTGCTTGGAGCCGAAGTGGCGCAGCGCGGTTTGCTTGGTGACACCGGCCCGCTCGGCTACCGACTCCAGCGAAGTCTGGGTCCAGCGATCCCGCTCGACCTCTTCCGCGGCGGCCTGCAAGAGCGTCTCGCGCGTACGTTCTTGGGCCTTTGCGCGCGCGACCTTTTTGTAGGGACGCTTCGAATTGCCCGGCGGGCGCTTGGACTCCTCGGCCAAGGCCAATCAATCCTCGAGCGCGAGCGCCGCCGGAACCGACGCGGCCAGGTAGCCGGGGATCGCGACGATCGCAAGGGCGGTGGCGCACACGAGCGCGAGGATGCGCAGCGCGCCGGCGCCGGTAATCGAATAGACGACGGGGAAGTTGATCACGTGAGCCAAGGCCCGGTCGGCAAGCTGCTGCCCATACAGACCGAACAGCGCCCCGCTGAGGCAGCCGACGAGTAGGAGCATCAGGCTCTCCAAGAGGATCGTGCGCCATAGCGACACACGCGCTATGCCCTCCAACTTGAGCTTGGCCAGGCGCGGGCGGCGCTGCCACACCATCGCGCCCATCGCGGCCGCCATCGCGAGCACGGCGACGATCGGGATCAAGGTCGCAATCTGGGTGAGGCTGGCCAGGGCTTCGCGGCTGAGGGCGCGCTGCTCGTCGATGCGATCGGCCGCGGTCTGCACCGACAGCCCGGAGTTTGGACCCAAGGTGGCTCCGATCTCGCGGGCCACCGCGTGGGGTGAGGCGCCGGGGGTGAGCAGGACGCTGTAAGCGCTTGCGTCGGAGCTTGCCCAGGCGCGGGCGTAGGCGGCGGAGCTCATCACGATCGCGCCGGGCGCCCAACCAAGATTGGTCGACAGGGCCGCCACGCGGAATGTTTGCGGTTCAGGGCTGGGCAAAGTGAAGGCGCTGCCGACACCGAGATGGTGTTCTTCGGCAAGGGCTTGGGAGAGCACCAACCAACCGCCCTGGCGTACGCGCGAAGTAGCCTGATGCAGGTTGCCGGAAAGCAGCTGATCGGCCGGCAGCAACGGCGTCGATTCGCCGGCCGGAGCAGTCACGAGCACGCGACGCGGGCCATAGTCGAGCAGGCCACTGCGGTACAAGCGCACGGCACGGACGCCCGCCAGCTCTTCCAGCTTGGTGCGCTGGTTGGGGATGAAAGGCGTGGTCTGGAGCAGGTTGTAGGAGCCGGAGGGGGCGACCCACAGGTCTGTAGAGGCATTGCTGTCGCGTGCCGCATTTTCCAAGCCCGCCAGCAGGTCGCCGTGAGCGCCGCCGATGGCGACGCTGCCGAATACGGCGATCGCCCCGGTCGCCGCGATCGCGACCGCGCGCGAGCGGGCGGCGCTCAGCTCCATCGTGGCCACGTGGGGGATCGGGCTCACGATCGAGCCGGCGACTCGCTTGACGGCGACGAGCGTGCCGTGCAGGACGATCGGCAGCTCCAAAAGCAAGGCCGCGACCAGCAAGGCCATGCCCGGGATGGCTGCGTCGGGGGCGGCCAAGAGCAGGGCCGTGGCGCTTGCCAGACAGGCAAGGCCGGCCAGCGAGCGTCGCCATCCGCGCGAGGGGCCGGCTCCACCGCTGCGCTCGCGTGGGGCGATCGCTGCGAGCGGGTCGCGGGCGAAGATGTCGCGCAAGGGGCTGAGGACCGCCACGATCGCGGCTCCCATCCCTCCCGCGACGGCTATGGCCACGCTCTGCCAAGTCACGACACGTTGGGCGCCGAGCGCGAACGCCAAGGACAGGAAGGCAGGGTTGGAGTGAAACAGATGGATTGAAAGCTCCTCGCCGAGGATCAAGCCGAGCGCGCACGCGAACAGGCCCAGGGCGACAGCCTCGAGTAGAAGGACCGCGATAACGGTCGTCGGTGTGTAACCGTCGCGGCGCATATCCGCGATCAGGCGACGACGCTGAGGCACGGTCAACAAAGTCGCGTTGAAGGCGAACAGGAAGCCTACGAGCGCGCTGATAGCGGCGAACAGGGCGGTCGACTGGTTGCTGGCCGTGGCCGCCTTGGCGAACAGCTTTTCGTCGTAGTTGATGGACTCGACGTTCAGGCGCCCGGCAGCGAGGCGCTCAAGCGCATCGTGTACCGAGCCGGCCGCGCCCGGCGAGGGGTACACGAGGATGCGGCTCACACGGTGGGTCAGGCCTGTCAATTCTTGGGTGTAGGAAAGTTGGGAGATCGCAAGCGGACTGGCCACGAGCGGGCCGATCTGCTTTTCGTGGAGTTGGGCGTAAAGCGGTGCTTGGACGGTGTGGCCATCCAGTTGAAGGGTGACTTCCTGGCCGAACTTGGTTACCCCGAGCTTGTGGGCGAGTGGGGAGGGCAGGACGACCGCTCCTATTTCACCGAAAGGGGTGAGTGAGGTATGGCGCACAAGCCGGCCGCCGAGGCGAGCGAGGCTGGGGTCGGCGCCGATCAGCTGGATCGATTCGCGACCGTGGGGCCCGATCGCCTCGGCCTGAGCTTCGAGCAGTGGGGCCGCGACGCGGACTCCGGGGATTGCACGCACGCGGGCGAGCATGTTCTCGGGGAACCCGTGGGGATCGCGTGCGATCAACTGCAGGCTGGCGTCTCCGACGATGCCGCGCGAGAGTTGGGAGACCGAGCTCTGCAAGCTTGTGCTGGACACCTGGGAGGCGAACAGCAAGGCCACGCCGGCGGCGATCCCGACAACCGCCAGGCACTCCTGCACGAGCCGCGCTCGCAGGCGCAAGCGGTAGAGGTGCAGGGCGTTGGCGAGCTTCATGGGACAGACTGGGCGAGCGCCGGCTCGGGGGAGTGGTTGTCGGAGAGCTTGCCGTCGCGCAGGCCGTAGACACGGTCGGCGTAATCGGCTGCCATCGGGTCGTGGGATACGAGCACCACGGCAACGCCCCGCTCACGGCACAGGCCGCGCAGTAGTTCAAGCACTTCGCGCCCCCGCTGGGTGTCGAGACTGCCGGTAGGCTCGTCGGCGAGCAGCATCGAAGGCTTGGTGGAAAGCGCTCGTGCGATCATCACGCGTTGGCGCTCGCCCATCGAAAGCGTCTCCGAGCGGTGATACAGGCGCTCGCCCAGCCCAAGTTGTTCCAACAAGGGGGCGACCTCGCGCTGGGCTTCGCGCCAGCGCATCTCGCCGAGCAGCTTCAGGACGGTGTTGTCGATCGCACTGACGCCCGGCAGCAGGTCGAAGTTCTGGCGGATGAAGCCCAGTTCAGAGAGTCTGAAATTGGAGGCTTCGCGCTCGGAAAGAGAGGAGACGTCGCGCCCGCCGATCAGCACCTCGCCGGAGGTCGGGGCCAACAAAGTGGCGACCATCAGCAGCAAGGTCGTCTTGCCCGAGCCGGACGGTCCGTACAGAGCGACCATCTCGCCGCCGTTCACCTTCAGGCTGACTCCGTCGACGGCACGTACCGTCTCCCCGCCGCTGGACGGGTAGTGCTTGACCAGTTCACGTAGCTCCAACATCGCCTGTCTCCTCTCAGCTCAATCTGAGACCGTGCCGCTCACGTGCACGGTCACCGCATAGTTGGAGCGCTGGATCGTCCCGCTGAAGCTGAGGCCGGAACCGTGGGCATTGGCATAGCTGCCTGTGCCGCGAACGATCGAGAGTGAGCCGGCGAAATGGCCGATGGCTCCTTCTCTGTGGTAGGCGGCGCCGGCCTCGCCGGTGATCGATCCGCCTTTGAGGTAAATGTTCATTTCGGCGGTGACCTCTTTGGTCGAGACGATCTTCAAGTGAACGTAGATGGTGCCCGAGATCGTGCCTGTCCCTGCGCCTTGCTCGTTCAAGGTGAATCCGTGACGAGTGGTCAGGTGAAGATTGCCACTCTCCCGCAGTGAGACCGTCTTACTCTCACGTGCGGCAGGTGCTTCGTGCGGCTTGGGTGCTCGGCTCGCTGCGGTCGCGAAGGGCGTGAGGGTGCAGAGCAGCGCCAGGCAGGCCACGGTGGTCGCGAAAACGCCGCGCAGCCAGGCCGATCGCTTGTGGTCTTTGCTCATTTGTGACACTCGCTTTCTTCTCGTGGCTGTCATCGACCGGGGCAAGTCGCGTGTGCGAAGGCGTTGCCGGACGACCCGTCGGCATAGGTGATTTCGGCAGCAAAGGGAAACCCACCCGTCGGGCAGCTCGGGGGCACGACCACGGTGTTGGCTTGGTTTGGGTGGGGGGATTTGTTCGTGCCCACCGTCAGTGACATGCTTGCCATTGAGGCGTCGGGCTCCAAGGGAACGGTGGGAATCGGAGGGACCGAGAGCACGAGGTCTTCCCCATAAGGGGGATGGTCGGGGACGACTGTTCCCCTCAGTACGACCCGCTCGTCAAAAGGTGTGACACCTTGGCCGAGGATCTCGAAGGTCGGCTCGAGGTTGTGGAAAGGACCCAGGAACAGCCACAGGGAGATGTTCTCGGCGATCAGCTGAGAGCCGGCCATTGCCTCTGCGAGGGCGTGTCCGGTGCCGAGCTCGGACTGCGTGGAGCAGCCGCTCGGGCCGCGGGCGCGCAGTCGGGCGATCGAGCAGCTGCGCAGGTGGGGGATTTCTATGCCCAGCCCGGCAGGAAAGCGCAAGACAGCACGGCGCACGGGAAGAGGGATTCCGCTGGAGAGTGCTTCGCCAAAGTTGACCGTCAACCGGAGTGAGCCCATGGCGCCCAGCCGATCGGGCAACAGCGACGGAGCGATCGTTGCGGTGCTCGATTCTTGGGCGCCGACCGAGGCGCTTGCGGCGAGCGCCGGCGCGAGGCAAAGGGTGAAGGCAAGCAGTGCGCTCAGGGTGAAAGCGCGTCGCGCGGTTGGCCTTAGGGTGAAGGCACGTCGCACTGCCGGCCTTGGGGTGAAGGCGCGTCGCACTGCCGGCCTTGGGGTGAAGGCGCGTCGCCCGGCTAGCCTCGAGGTAGGGACTGCTCGCACGGCTAGTCTCGGGATGGGGATTCCTCGCATGGTTAGCCTCGGGGGCAAGGGATCGTGGGGTTGACGGTCAGGCTTGTTCGGTTGGCGAATTCCACGATCCCCTCGCTGGGAAAGCCGCCGGGGGGACAGTGCTTGGGGGACACCATGCCGCGCAGGTGCACCAAGGTGCGTTTGCCGTGGACCGTCTCGTAATAGGCGACATTGGTCGCGCCGAAAGTGGCAAATGCGCTTTCGACCGAGGCCAAGGAGGCTCCGGGGATCGTGGAGATCGGAGGTATTTCGACACTGAAGCCAAGGCCGTACGGCTTGGGCGCGGGAACTTCGTGGGCGATCACGACCAGTTCGACCGGGACGGGGGCTACGGCGCTGGCGTAGGCGAGCAATGCCAGGTGGCCGTGGGAAGTCGGTCCGAAGAAGAAATCGATCGTGTAAGGCTCGTGGATGATGGTATTGGCGAGTGCAACCAGGCCCACTCCGCCTCCGAAGCCGGCGCGCGAGTTGGGAGGGCAGCCGGTGGGACCGTGTAGAGCGAGCGTGTTCTGGCTGCAGGTCCCTGCGCCATGGGCGTCGATCTTCAGGCCGGCTGGTGCGTACAGGGTGAGCTTGATCACCGGCGAAGGCGGCGCGCCGTCGCTTGAAAGGAAATTGGCGGTGATCGAAAGGTTTGTCGGGACTCCGAGTCGATCGGGAGTGAAGTTCTCGTGTACGACCAGCGTTTCCGCCGCCAAAGCGCTTGGCGCAAGCAGGAAACACGCACAAACGAGAAGTGCGACCAAACGAGTTTGAGCTTTAAGCCCTCCCATTATTTTCTCTCCCCGGTGGGCCCCGAAAGTCGACGCCTGGAACGGGCAGACGCGACCCTCCAAATTCACTACACCGACGGTAACATGAATCTCTGGGCGTGTCAATAGACTGCGCCCGATTGGCTCGAGTCTCGAGTTCGCGGGCGGCGAAGCGTGTGTCAGTCGGAAGCCATCAGGGTGCCACCCCACTGCTCGGGCGCGACGTCCTGGAGTGTCTGCGAAAAGGTCCAGTGGTGGCCGCCCAAGTCTTCGGCGGTGTACTGGCGCTCGCCGTACTCGAAATCGGTTGGCTCGGTCACTATGCGGGCGCCGTGTGCGCGGGCGCGCTCACAGTGCGCGTGGGCGTCCTCCACGCGCACCATCACGGCGTGGGTCACCTCGTCCTGTCGCGGCGGCCGTCGATCTTGGCGCACGTCGCCGACGATCACCGCGCCGTCGCCGAAGCTGAGCTGCGAACGGTGATCCTCGCCGATGCGCAAGCGCTCAAGGAAGCCGAAGGCCTCGCTCAACCAGGCGACCGCGGCGCGCACATCCGGATAGATCAGGACCGGGATGATGCTTGCATGGGGGATGGAGCGGTTGGGCTTCAGCACGAGTGAATCCATCGTAGCCTCGCGAAATGAGTTGTGCTTCAGGTTCGGTGGGTTGCCGGCCGGCGAACTTGCAATATCGTCCTTGAGTATGGATCAAGATCTTTGGACGGCACTCGACGACTACATCGTCGAGCATCTGTTGGACCCGGACGCGGCGTTGGACGCCGCTGTTGCTTCGAGCGAGGAGGCGGGCTTGCCGCCGATCGCGATCACTCCGAACCAAGGCAAGCTGCTGCAATTGCTTGCCCGCATCCACGGGACACAAAGCATCCTCGAGCTGGGAACCCTCGGCGGATACAGCACGATCTGGCTGGCACGCTCCCTGCCACCCACAGGACGCTTGGTCACGCTTGAGCGCAATCCCGAATACGCCAAGCTGGCCCAGGCGAATATCGCGGGCGCCGGGTTGGCCAAGATCGTGGAGCTGCGCGTAGGAGCCGCCTTGGAGACCTTGCCCGAGCTCCACAGTGAAGGGGCGGGCCCGTTCGATTTGATCTTCATCGACGCCGACAAGCAGAACTACCCGGGCTACTTGGAGTGGGCGCTCAAGCTCTCACGAGTGGGCACCTTGATTATCGGCGACAACGTGGTGCGCGGTGGAGCGATCCTCGACCCGGGCGCCGAGGATCCCGATTTCGGCGATGGCGGCGTGGCCGCTGGAGTACGACGTTTCTATGACATGCTCGCCGAGGAGCCACGCGTCAGCGCGACAGCAGTCCAGACGGTGGGAGCCAAGGGGCACGACGGATTTGCCTTGGCGCTTGTGACCGAGCTTTGAGTGCTGATCGAAACCGAACGATTGGTGTTGCGGCCGCTTGCAATGAGCGACCTTGATGAGTTCGTGGCGCTGCATCACGATCCCGAGGTTGTTCGGTTCGTGCGGACGCTCGACCGTGCCCAGGCAGAGGAACGCTTGCGGGCCAACGAACGAGAATGGGGAGAACGCGGCCATGGGCTGTTTGCGATCCACGACCGCCTAGGTGGTCGCTTGCTCGGGCGCGTAGGGTTGAAGTACTGGCCGCAATTTCAGGAGACCGAGGCGGGGTGGTTGCTGGATCGCGACGCTTGGGGACAGGGATACGCGACGGAGGCCGCCGAGGCAGGATTCGCCGATTGTGAAGCTCGCCGCATCGCGTTCGCCCCACAGTCAGGGCGTCTGCTCTACCCGATGGCTGTCGATCCCCAATGCTCCCGCAACGGTGCGTGCGGCTAGGAGCTCATCGTGAGGTGTGTACCCGGCGAGCGCGATCACGGCTCCCTCGAGTGCTCCCAGCAACGCTAGTGCTGTTGCTCGAGCCGGCGGTCCTGGTGGGATGGAACCGGCTTTGCGTCCGGCTCCGATGAGCTTGACGCAACGCTTGACGCCGGTCTCCCAGATTCGCTCGATCTCGCGCCCCACGGGATGATCCTGACGGGCGAACTCCAAGCGAAGCGCCATCACAACGCGGGCGATGTCGCGGCGGCAGAAGACGGCGTGGCCGCGTGCCAGCGTCAACAGCTCGGCGACCGGGTCGGTCTGTAGTGAGGCCGGCATGCCGACCTCACGCATCCAGCTCTGGTTGACCCACTCGATAACAGCCAGCGCCAGGTCCTCCTTGTCCTTGAACTGGTGGTACAGGGCACCTCGCGTGTAGCCGGCCTCGCGCGCCACGTCCTCGAGCACGAGGTTGCCGTAGCCGTGGCGCGAGAGCCCCCGCGCGGCGGATTCAATCAGCGCGCCGCGCGAGCGGGCGCGGCGTTCGGCCTGGGTAGGACGCCCACGCGTGGACAGGGTCAGCGCACTCTCCGAGCTCATCGGTCTTGCGGGGTTCGTCGGGTATGGTCACATACATGCACGTATGTATGATAGCGTCCCGGTGGGGCAGACATATCCAGCTCGGGTGCGAGTGCAGTAACAGAGACCAGGTTTTCACGCGTATGAACGGACAAGCGAGACTCCCAAACAGCGAGCACACCTCTCGTCCTTGGCGCATCCACGAGATCACCCCCGATTTTCGGCTCGAGGATGTGTGGGCGTTGCCTGCGAATGGAGATAAGGACGAATTCTCGGTTCTGGTGCAGGGGTTTGCCGAGGGCGATCCTTCGCAGGGCTCCCGGCTGGCCCGAGCGCTGTGGTCGATCCGTTGGAAGGTCGGCGAGCTACTCGGTTGGGATGAGGCGGAGACCGGTCTTGGAGAGAGGGTGCCGACGCTGCGCAAACGTCTGCCGGAAGACCTGGTGCAAGCGCCAGGTCCCAGCTTCGGGTCGCTCCCATTCACTTCGCTGTACCTGATAGAGGACGAGTTCGCCGCGGAGATTGCAAACAGCACCATGCATGGGGTTATGCACCTCAGTTGGGTTGCCGACGGGACCGGTGGTTATCGTGGCCAGATGGCCGTCTTGGTCAAGCCAAATGGACTCCTCGGGAACGCATACATGGCCGGGATCAAGCCTTTCCGGCACCTGATTGTGTATCCCGCGATGATGCGCCAGATCGAGCGCGAAGTGGCGCGATTCAGGTCGGGCTCACCTTCCGCGTAGCCGCGGTAACTGCCGAAACACCGCGGTTCGACGATCCACGCGTGTTGCGCGCGATACACGATCGACCCCTATAGCTAATAGCGTGCCGGTCGTGCGCACCGTGAACGCGATCCGCTATGTCGTGCCCCTACGCGAGGGCGGATCGCTGCCGGCGCTGGTCGAGGCTGACGACGACGGGATGTACGTGGTGAAGCTGCGCGGCGCAGGGCAGGGCCCACGGGCGTTGGCGGCCGAGTTGCTCGCCGGCGAGATAGGTCGCGCACTTGGATTGCCTGTGCCCGAGATAGTGCTCGTCACTCTCGATCCCAGGATCGCCGCGGCTGAGCCCGACCCAGAGATTCAGGACCTGTTGCGGGCTTCAGAGGGTCTGAACGTCGGCCTGGACTTCCTCCCCGGCGCGTTGGCGTACAACCCACTCGAGCCGCTCGCCCCGGAGCGAGCGGCGGACATCGTGTGGTTTGACGCACTGGTGCTGAACGTCGACCGCACACCGCGCAACCCAAATCTACTGTGCTGGCATCGCGACCTGTGGCTGATTGACCATGGTGCTGCCTTCTTTCGTCATCACGGCTCAGGGCAGGCGGGCTGGGACGCCGCTGCCGCCGCCGCTGCGCCCTTCGGGATGATCGCCGACCACGTTTTGCTCGGAGATGCAGGCCCAGCGACCGCGGCTGACGAGCGCCTCGCGGCGCTGCTGCCCGACGATGTGCTCGAGCGCCTCACCGGTCTTGTGCCGCCCGGATGGGCCGACTCGGCTGCGTACCTCGACTTCTTGCGGGCGCGGCTCACAGCTCCGCGTTGCTTCGTGCAGGAGATAGAACAGGCCCGCGATGCCCACCGATGAGCCTTTCGCCTACGCGTTGTTGCGCGCTGTCCCGCACGTCGAGCGCGGCGAGTCGGTGAACATCGGCGTGGTGCTCTTCTGCCGTCGGGCAGATTTCCTGGGGTTGCGCTGGATGCTTCCCGACGGCCGTCTGCGGGCTCTCGATCCGGCGCTGGACCTCGACGCGCTCACAGCGCTACTACAGACGCTCGAGCGGGTGGCAGTCGGCGACCCGCAGGCCGGCGCGGTTGCTTGCCAACCGCCATCCGAGCGCTTCCACTGGCTTGTGGCACCGTCTTCGACCATCGTTGTGCCCGGCGAGGTTCACACTGGCTTGACATCCGACCCCTCCGCGACGCTCAATCGTCTGTTCGAGCAGCTCGTGGCATGAGCGCGTCCCGCGGGCGCCGCGGCGGACGGTGACACTGCCGTAGCTGATCGCGACCGGATCCCTAGCCGCCGACTGGGCGCTCAATGCCGACCGCCGCCCAAGCCGTTGCGGTCGCCTGGGACAGGCAGGTGGCACCGAGCTTGGCGTAGATGTGCTGGAGGTGCTTGTCGACAGTGCGCGTCGCGATGCTCATCTGGGCCGCCGTCTGAGCTGGTGAGTGGCCCAGAGCAAGGAGACGCAACGTGTCGGCCTGACGTGGGGTGAGCCCGAGTCCGCGCAGCGCCACAGCGCTCAACTCTCCCGTTCCTCCTTCGAGCAACAGCACCGTGCGCCGGTCGGAGCGGCGACTCGGCAACAAGCGCACGAGCACCTTCCCGCCGGCGCTCTGCAGCACGAGTGGCTCAGCGGCCGAGCGCGATCCGCGGTGCTCTGAGATCCATGCTCGAACCTCCTCGGTCAACCCACGACGCATCGCATCCGGATCGCCCAGCAACCGTCGCGCGCCGTCGGTTGCGAACTCCACCCGTCCGTGCGCGTCGAGCACCACGACGTGGCGGCCAAGCGTATCGAGGCCTTCCTCGAGCGCAGCGAGCGTCGCTGCGCGGGCGCCCCGCAGCTCGGCGTTGCGATAGGCCTGGATCAGATGGGGGCGCGCGAGGGACAGCAGCTGCACCTCGCGGTCTGAGAAGTCCTCGTGCCCGCGACTCAACGCGATCCCGAGGACCAACGGCGAACGGGCGGGCAGGGTGAAGGCGATCTGGCTCTCGACCCCAAGCGGCCGGTAGACCTCTTGGTAGAGGGCAAGTCCATGAAACGCTTGCCGGGCGATCACATCCGAGAACCGGTACGGACGGCCGTCGCCCGTCCGGCGAATCCGGATCAGCAACGGGTTCTCGTGCGCGAGCTTCGAGAAGATGGAAACCAGGTACTCGGGGATCTCGGGAATCGCCACCACGAAGGTCTCTTCGGGCTCGGTGGCGACCTCGTTGTAGGACGCCCACTCGGAGGGCACCATCCGGTTGAGAACCTCGAGCACGCCCGAGCGGAACTGGCCGAGATCCTCAAAGCCGTATACCTCCCCGACGAGCTCCAAGATCAATTGCGTGTCCGTGAGCGTCTGACCGCGCATACGCACAGCCAAGTATGTCCACTTGCGTGTGCGGCGTGCGTAGAGATGCGTAGGAGTGCGGGCCCCCAAGTGCACGCAACCCGATAGAAGACAGCGATCTCTCTCTAGGGCGTGGCACAGGTGTACATTGCGCAAGGCCCGTATAGAGGAGCCGGTGGATGTCCACACAAGATGAAGGGGCCACGATGACCGCTTGGATCAGCCGTTTGCAACCATCACCCGATCTCGTTGTGGCCTCCCGGTCAACGGGTACTCCCGGAGCGGTGGTGTCCAGACGTGCGCTGGTCGCGATCGCCCTGACATGCCTGACGCTCGGTTTGATGCTTCACCAAGGTTTGGGCGGAGTAAGCCGGCCGGCCGGAGATGGAGTCGGCGCGCGCGCGGCCTCGCCTGCCGGGTTGTTGAGCTTGCCGGCGGCAGCGCAAGGCTCGGTTTCGGCTGCGTTGGGCCGTGACCAGGCGGCATATCGGATCGAAGGGTTGGCGGCGCACAATCCGGCGCAGCGACTCTCGGCACGGTTCGAGCGCTCAGGCGTCGCGATTACGGCAGGCTCGACGCAATTTGCCATCTCGTTGAAAGCGTTCGGGCGTGGCAGCGCGCTGCCGGCACTTTCGCCGGTATCGCCCGCGGCAAGTTCCGATCGGGTGAGCTATGCGCACGGCTCCCTGCGTGAGTGGTGGACAAACGGGCCGTTGGGTCTGGAGCAAGGGTTCGATCTCGCGCGGCGTCCGGCAGGAGCAGGGGCGTTGACGCTTTCGCTTGCAGTGCCCGCGAGCGCGCATCTCGCTCACGGCACCCTGTTGTTGCCGGGTGGCTTGCGCTACGCCGGCGTGCATGCCACCGACGCTGGTGGGCGTACGTTGCCCGCTTGGCTTGAGATGAGCAATGGGCGTGTCCTCCTGCGAGTGAACGATCGCGGAGCGCACTATCCGGTACGGGTGGATCCGTTCGTCCAGCAGGCGGAGCTGACCGCGTCAGACGGGGCCGTAGAAGACGATTTCGGCTACTCGGTCGCGATCTCGGGTGACACCCTTGTAGTTGGCGCTCCGCACCAGAGGTACCCCCAAGTCGAATCACCTGGTGCCGACCCGAATCCGGGTGCGGCGTATGTGTTCGTGAAGGGCGCCGGCGGATGGGTTCAGACCGCCAAGCTGACTGCCCCAGACGGCGCCGCAAGCGGGCTCGGCTGGTCGGTTGCAATCTCGGGCAACACAATCGTCGTCGGCGCACCCGGCGTCTCGAGCGTGTCGCAACCCTGTGACGGCAAACCGCCCGCGGATCCAGGGGCGGCGTATGTGTACTCGATGCCGGCGGGCGGCTGGGCGAACATGACCCCGACCGCGGCGCTGACCGCCGGCGACGCCTGCCCAGGAGACGGACTGGGTTGGTCAGTCTCGATCTCAGGCAACACGGTCGTCGCCGGTGCACCCTGGGCTCCGACGGTGGCCGATGAAAAAGAACCGGGCTATCCTCCCATCCCGGGCCAGGGGGCGGCCTACGAGTACACGATGCCCTCCTCTGGATGGAAAAGCATGACCCAGACGGCCGAGCTGCTCGCCAGCGACTCCAGCGGCGAGGACGTGCATTTCGGCTGGTCGGTCGGCGTGTCGGGCAATACGATCGTGGTCGGCGATCCCCTTCAGCACGGTCAGGCCGGCGAGACGTACGTATTCGCAATGGGTGCGAGCGGGTGGGCGAACATGACCCAGACCGCCGCGCTGACAGCCAGCGACCCGAAGCCCGGCAGCGACCAACTCGGCACGTCGGTCGCCGTCTCGGGCAACACGGTCGTCGCCGGCGCGCTCGTCCATACAGTCGGCTCCGTTTTCGAGGCTGGGGCTGCGTATGTGTATGTGATGCCAGCGAGCGGGTGGACGAGCATGACCCAGACCGCCGAGCTGAGCTCTAGCGACGCCTCCGAAGGCGAGTACTTCGGGATGTCGGTTGGGATTTCGGAAGGTACGGTCGTTGTCGGCGCGCCTCAACACCAGACGGGCCAGTTCAGCGATTCGGGTGCGGCGTACGTCTACACAGAGCCATCGGGTGGGTGGACGAATATGACCCAGACCGCCGAGCTGAACGCAAGCGACCCCAGCACCCGTGACAGCCTCGGCACGTCGGTTGCGGTCTCGGGCAACACGATCCTTGCGGGCGCGCAGCTACATGCGGTGGGCTCGAATTTGCGCCAGGGTGCGGCTTACGTGTTCGGGCCTGGGAGTGAAGGCGCCCCCGGCGGGGGCGGGAATACCGGAGGAGGCACCACCGGCGGTGGGACCTCGACCGGTGGCGGCGGGACATCAACGGGCCCTGTGCTTACCCCAAGCGTCCACGTCGTCTCGGTCTCCGGCGGCCGCGACAAGCTCACGGTGACCCTCTCATGCCCGGCGGGCGGCGCGTCGTGCGCGCCGGTGAGTCTGCAGGCGACGGTCACGGAGCACCTCGAGGGCAGCAAGATCACGGCGATCACAGCCGGCGGCAAAAAGAAGAAAGCGCACGCGACGACGAAGCAGGTCGTTGTGGCGAGCGGCGCCGTAACGCTCCCGGCTGGTACGACAAAAGTTCTGACGCTGACGCTCAATTCGACCGGGCAAGCACTGCTCTCGAAGTTCGGCAAGCTCACGGCGATCGTGACGGTCAGCTCGGGCGGCAAGGCGATCGATACGGTCACCGTGACGGTACGGAAGACGAAGCCGAAGAGGAAAAAGAAGTAGATCGAGTAGGCTCGTCCGACATGCCCACCGTGCTCGCCACCTACACCTTCGGGGACTCGCTGCTAACGGTCCTCGAGTTCGCGATCTTGTTCTTGTGGATCTGGGTCGCGGTCGGCGTTGTGTTCGACATCTTTCGCAGCCATGATCTATCCAACTGGGGCAAGGCTCTCTGGATGCTGTTCATCATCATTGTCCCGTACATCGGCGTGCTTGCCTACCTGATCGTGCGTGGTCACACAATGCACGAACATCGCGAACAAGACCGGGGGCAGGCCGAAGCCTTCCAGCGCTTCGAGGCGAGCGGAGGCGCGTCGCGCAGTCGCGTGGACGAGCTGACCAAGCTTGCCGAGCTGCACGACCGAGGCAAGCTGAGCGACGAGGAGTTCGAGCAGGCGAAGGCCGGCCTGCTCGCCTAGAGCGCTCCGCGGCGATGGTTGCCCGCCCAGGTAGTCGTGGCGATCAGAGCGATGATGCCGATCCCGACCGCCAGGCAGTCGCCGGCTACCAGCAGGTAGCCGCCGCTGCGGTGCGGGTCTACGAAAAGGTACGGGTACCAGCTCACGATCGCACCGCGCGCCAGGGTGTAGACGATGTACAGCAGTGGGAACGCCATCCACAGCACGACCGTCCGCGCAGGATCGAGGCGCACGTGAGGCGGGTCGAGCAGCCAGTCGAGCGTCACCGCGACCGGCATGACGTAGTGCAGGATCGCGTTCACCCACGGGTAGGCCGGAGCGTGCCCTGAGAGCAACAGCAGGTACACGATTCCGGTCGTCAGTATGTAGACGACCGCTGCACCTCTGAACATCTCGATCGTTCCGGAGCGCTCGCCCGCAGGACGGAGCGCGCCGTACAGGAGCATCGCCGACGCGAACAGGTTGCTCAGAACGGTGAAGTAGCTGAAGTAGTCAGCGTCGCTGACCCCGGGTCCCGCTGCGACGTCGTAGCCAATCGCCGTGAGCGCGGCCAGCGCCAGCAGCCCACGGCAGACGCGCAGGGCCGGCTCGCTTAGCGCACGACGCAGTGTGCGGCGCTCGATGCTCGTAGCCGCCGAAGGGGAATGGGAGGACACGACACCACGCTAGCCGACGGCGCCACCAACGGTCAAGCAGCCCTCCATTCGCGCTCACCCGGTCGACGACTTCAGGTCTGGCGTCCACGCATTGCGAAGCTTTCTGGGAGGAGGATGACGCTTGTACGGGCTGACAAGTAAGTCGATATGACGTCAGCTTGCCCGGATGGTCAGCCTTTCAGGCTGACGCAGCTCGGGTAGTATTCTAGATGGATGATTGGGGGGTCGTCGGCGTTCGCTCGTGTCATTGTTGCGGGAGTCTTGGCCTTGCTGTGTCTGTCGGCCGCGACGGCAAGTGCTCTCTCGCCGCTACCGCGAGGCGACTACGGCGTGCGGTCGGTGTGCGGAGCACCCGCCCCCGGTCACGTCTCCTGCCTTGCACTGGAGCTTGTGCCCGGTACCGCGGCGGCGCGCGCCCACACGCACCCGCTCGGGATGCGCACCGCACAAGCGATCGAGGCAGCCAGTGCGGCCCAAGGTGCCTATGGCTTGGGACCACAGCAATTGCGAAACGCGTACTTCCCCGGCGAAGAACCGAGGGCGCCCGCCTCGCAGCCGCAGACGATCGCGCTCGTAGACCCGTACAACTACCTGGGGGCGGAAGGCGACCTGAAGGTCTATGACGAAGAATTCGGTCTGCCCGCGTGCAGCGCTGCCAACGGTTGCTTCGAACAGGTCAACCAGAATGGTGAAAAAGGGAAACTGCCGTTTCCGAGTAGCGTGGACGAACGGCACAAAGCCGAATTGTTGTGCGAAAGCACAACCGCCCTCGAAAGTGAAAGCGAAGCGGCGTGCGGGTCGGTGGAAGAAGCCGATGGATGGTCCTTGGAGATGTCGCTCGACATCGAGATGGCCCGTGCGATCTGCCAGAACTGTCACATCGTGCTGGTCGAGGCTAAAGACAGCGTGCGCGCGAGCCTGGAGGTGGCTGAGGAGACCGCTGTACGCCCGCGCAACGAAGGGGGCGTCGGCGCGGGAGAGGTCTCGAACTCGTGGGCCTCGAGCGAACCGGTGTCTGACAGTGAAGCGTTCAACCACCCGGGCACAGTGATCACTGCTGCAAGCGGTGACGATGGTTACCTGCTCCGGGAAGGATTTGGCAGTGGTGCGGAGTACCCCGCCTCCTCACCGCACGTCGTCTCGGTCGGCGGCACGAGTCTGATGATGAGGGGCGCGGGTGGGCAAGCATGGGCCGCCGAGCCCGTCTGGGGCGGGTCCGGTGGCGGCTGCAGTGTGAACTTCCCCGCGCCCGCGTGGCAACGCGAAGTGAGCGACTGGTCTTCGGTGGGTTGCGGCACAGGCTCTGAAGCCAGGCGCGCGTCGAACGACGTCGCGGCCGACGCCGACCCCTACACAGGCGTCGCGGTGTATGACTCTGTGCCCTACCTGGGTACAGGGGAGCCCCCGCGCGACGGCGAACCACCTGGCTGGATACCGATCGGCGGTACGAGCGCGGCCTCGCCGATAGTCGCCTCCATGTTTGCGCTTGCGGGCGGCGCGCACGGCGTCGCCTACCCGGCGCAGACGCTCTACTCCCATCTCGGGTCGGGGCTTCTGCACGACATCACAGAAGGCGGGAACGGCAAGTGCGAAGGGTTCTATGGCGGCGGCTGCAGCGGCTCGATGGTTCCGCTGTCACTGGAGGATTGCGGCCAAGGTGCTCTGATCTGCAACGCATCCGCGGGCTATGACGGTCCCAGTGGTGTGGGGACGCCCGATGGGATCGAGGCGTTCGCGCCGGTGCGGAGCTACAAGCACGGGGTGGGCTCACCTGAAGCGCCGCTCACCGAAGCATGCGGTGAGGCGGCCGGCAACACGGAAGCGAAGGCGTGCGGCACGCTCAACCCACACGCCGATGCGACCGCCGGCTACCACTTCGACTACAACAAAGGCACGAGCTGTCTGGGGGGCAGGGAAACGGCGCTCGTGTCTGAAGCGCAGCGCGAACAGATCGCTGTCTCCGCCGAGCTTGTGGGCCTGGAACCGGACACCGAATACGCCTACTGCCTGATCG
Organism: Solirubrobacteraceae bacterium; assembly: GCA_049588415.1. Classification (GTDB taxonomy): domain Bacteria; phylum Actinomycetota; class Thermoleophilia; order Solirubrobacterales; family Solirubrobacteraceae; genus Palsa-744. The sequence goes on along the minus strand of JBAVYU010000011.1, from coordinate 110,249 downwards.
CCACCGACACCTCTGGCGAAACCGAAGGCTCGACGGTGACATTCACCACCGGGCCGATCGCGCCCCGTTCGCCTTCCACCGATCCGGCCGCCGCGATCGCCACCGAAACCGCCACGCTCGAAGGTAGGCTCACGGCCGAGCGGGCAGCGACCGTCTGGTACTTCGAATATGCCTCCGGCGGCAGCTGCAACGGAGCGGGAGCATCGAGGACGCCAGAAGCGCAAGACACGGATCCGTCTGAACCGGTCGAAGTTCATGCGTCGGTGGGTGCTCTGCAGCCGGGTACCGAATACTTCGTCTGTCTGATCGCCAAGAACACGGTTGGAGCTAGCCTCGGCTCGCAGACCTCCTTCACGACCAAGGCGATCCCACCCAGGGTCGTCTCCGTGCTCGCGAGCGCCGGCTCGAGCGAAGCGACGATCGAAGGGCACGTCCTGCCGGGCGCCCAGCATGCGAAATGCGAACTGGAGTACGGCACCACCGAAACGTACGGCATCCACGTCCCCTGCAAGGAAGATGTGGGCGGCTCAAATGCCACCGCGAACGTGCACGTCACGGGTCTGGAACCCGGCGCCGAATACGACTACCGTCTCCTCATCGAAAACTCGAGTGGCCAGAGCGCTCTGGGCGAAGGGAAGGGCACGTTCACAACGCAGATCCGAGCGCCTCTCCTGAGCGCGGAGAACGTCTCGGAAGTCAGCTCCTCGAGCGCCCTGCTCTCAGGTGCGGTTGCGCCAGAAGGAGCACGGACGCGCTACTGGTTCGAATATGGGGAAACGGAAGCGTTCGGTCAGACCACGCTCGGCGGAGAAGTGCCTGCGGGCATGGGCGTGGTGACGGTAGTACCCGAAGGGATCTCAGGCCTGAAGTCGGACACGCTCTATCACTACCGCCTGCGGGCCGAGAACAAGTGGGACGAAGTTTCGGATGAACCGCGGACGTTCACGACCGCGAGTGCGCCGCTCCCCACCACGGGCGACTCACCCATCGTCCCGCCTGCCGGAACGGGGCCGGAAGGGCCCTTGACAGTGACTCTGAGTCCACCGCTCGCCTTGCCACCGGCCGCTGGTAAGGCGCCGACGAAACCGAAGAAGAACACGAAAAAGGTCACAAAGTGCAAGCGCGGGGAGAAGCGCGTGCATGGCAAGTGCATAAAGGTGAAAAAGCAGCGGGAGAAGACGAAGAAGCGGGTCGTCGAGAAGCGATCGCGCCCGACTTCGAATCGACGAAAGGCAAGAGGTTGAGCGCGACGGAGAAGTTGAGCAAGGCGATGAAGGTCACGATCTCGACGCTCGTCGCCTGTGTGCTGCCGGCGCTTGCCCTTGCGCCCTCAGGCGCGTGGGCGTCCCAGAACGCGAACTGGGGCACGGGTGTCGAGCTGACCGCGCCCGCCAACGCCGCGCTCTACCCGGAAGTCTACCTGCGCAAGGTGTCCTGTCCCTCGACGGGAGATTGCACGGCAGCCGGCTCTTACCTCATCGAACCGGAACCCGAAAAGTACGAGGAACAGGGCATGCTGCGGAGCGAGACCGGCGGTACGTGGGAACCGGCTGTGGAGGCAGCCATGCCGGCTGGCGCCGCGTCCAGTCCGCGGCCGGAATTCGGCGCGCTGTCGTGTCCCTCGGCGGGAAACTGCGCGGCTATCGGGTATTACCGGGACAGCGCGGAAGACGAACAGGGATTCCTGCTGAGCGAGAGCGCGGGCGTGTGGGGGACCGGTGTGGAGGTTTCGCTTCCCGCGAACGTGTCCAAACCGGGGCCGAGCGTCAGGCTCGACCAGCTCTCCTGTCCCTCCACGGGAGACTGCACGGCCGTGGGCAATTACGCTGACATCTCTGGCAACTCGCGGGGGTTTCTGGTGAGTGAGACCGCGGGCACTTGGAGTGCCGCCTCCATGGTGCCGTCGCTGCCCACGAACGCCGCGTCAAACCCGGAAGACCGTATGCGCATGGGAGGCGTGTCCTGCACCTCGGTGGGCAACTGTATCGCCGTCGGCGATTACACCGACAGCTCGGGTGACGTCGAGGGCTTCCTGTGGACAGAGACTGCCGGCGCCTGGGGAGCGGGGGTGCAGGCAACCCCACCCGCCAACGCTGCGTCCAATCCGCGAGTTGAGTTCGCCTCGCTGTCATGTCCGTCCGCGGGAAACTGCACGGCCGTCGGTGAATACACCGATAATTTGGGCGATACCGAGGGCCTGATGCTGGGCGAGACCTCGGGGAGCTGGGGCACCGGGGTCGAGGCGATCGTGCCCGTGGGCACGGGCTCGGAAACCGAAACCAACCTCCAAGAAGTGCAATGTCCCTCGGCGGGCAATTGCACCGCGTTCGGCGACGCCTCCGACCGGCAAGAAAACGATGGCGTGTTCCTGACAGAGACTTCAGGTGTGTGGGGCATCGGCGTCAAGCGTCCACTTCCGGCCAACGCCGCACCGCAGCTCGTTATCGAGGGCTCGCTGTCCTGTCCGTCAGCTGGCAACTGCAGCTACGTAGGCACCTGGAAGGTCAATGAATTCGTCTCGAGGGCGCTGCTGGTGACAGAGAACGACGGAACGTGGGGCCCTGGCATTAATGGCGTCCTGCCCGCCAACGTCACCGGAGACCCGGGAGCTTTCCTCAGCTCGGTGTCGTGCACTTCGGTTGGTAGCTGCACAGCCGTAGGCTCCTACAATTCCTACACCACCGACTTCGTCGAACGGCAGGGCCTGCTGTTCACCGCCACGCCCGCTACGGCGAGCCTCTCCGCGAGCGGTCCGCTGGGGGGCGCCTTTGCGGGCAGCCCGATCTCAGCCTCCTCGATCTCAGCGGCGCTCGCGGGCGGATCCGCCCCGACCGGCCCGATCGCCTTCACGGTGTTCGGCCCACAGTCCTCGCCGCCCAGCTCGTGTGTGTCTGGCGGCACCACGGTCGGCGCCGCGCGCGCGTCCGGAGACGGGGCATATCAGTCTTCGGCAGACTTCACACCGCCTAGCCCGGGCGACTACTGGTGGTACGCCAGTTACGGCGGCGATGCCGGCGACGAACCGTCCGCGTCGCTGTGTGGGCCGGACATGGCAGAGACGAGCGTCGTGCCCAAGGTCACACCGACCCTCTCGGCGAGCGGCCCGATCGAAGGGGTGGCGGGCAGCCCGATCGCCGCATCTTCGATCTCCGCGACGCTGGCGGCAGGATCGGCTCCGACGGGGACGATCACGTTCACGGTGTTCGGCCCGCAGCCCTTGCCGCCCAGCTCGTGCGCCTTGGGCGGCATGACTGTCGGCGCCGCGAGCGTCAACGGCAACGGTGCATATCAGTCATCGGTCGACTTCACCCCGCCCAGCCCGGGCGATTACTGGTGGTATGCCAGCTATGGCGGCGCCGCCGGCGATGAACCGGCCGGCTCGGCGTGTGGGCCATTGATGGCGCAGATGCTCGTGGCCGCCGCGCCGATGACTCTGTTCAGTCCGGGGCCCGGGTCCGGCGGTCCGGGTTCCGGAGCGGGTTCCGGGACTGGTACCAAGACGCCCGCTCTCGTGTTGTCGGGCGTCAAGCTCGGCTCCAAGAATTCCACCGGCAAGAAGGGCACAACTCTGGAGCTCACGCTGTCGCAGCCGGCGACGATTAAGATCCTCATCGCGCAGACCGTTAAAGGTCACAAGCTCAGAGGCGTGTGCAAGCCTCAGGCCAAGAAGGGGAAGAGCTGCACGACCGCAGTCGAGAAGCGCACCCTGACGTTCTCAGGATCGGCGGGATCTAATGCTCTCAAGCTCAAGCTCGCCGGCCTCGGCAAGGGCTCCTACACAGCCACGATCATCGCCGAGAACACAAAAAGCAAGTCAAACGCAGTGGCGCTCGCTTTTGCGATTACCCAGACCTCGCGCCTTCGCTGACCACAGAGCTCTCCGTCAGATTTGAAGCTATTTACGGTCATCCTGTCGGAGACTACGGGACTACGACCGCATTACCCACACGCTAGTAGCGATCGAGGTCTGGGACGCCGGCAGCGGACTGCCTCGAACGCTGCTCGAAGCTCTGCCGGCTCCCAGCGCTCCGTACAGCGCCGCCGCATAGTCTCTAGAGCCGGCTCGCTACGACCACAACGTAGTCGCTGGTCACGCGGAAGGAGCTTTGATCTTCGTTGGCGTCCTCAAAGATCTCTAGTGCCCGCTCATGTAGGGCTTGCATCTCGCCGCGCGGCTCCAGGATGGCGCGAGCAGCGATCCACGCCGGGTGCACTCGCAACTCCGTATTGAGGAACTCCGCCGGCGAGTCGGCAGTAAACGCAAGCTGTTGGCCGTTCAGCTCGACGCAGAACCTATAGGGCACGAACAGCTCGTCAAGTGCGATGGGATCATGCCAAGCGAACGGCGTCGCTTGGCCGGCGCTGGCTGGTGTCTGCCCAGGCGCGCTTGTGCTCGCCGCAGCGCTCAGCGCCTCGCCACGCAAGCGCATCGCCGTGGTAAGCGCTCCACCCGGTAGCCATGCGCTGAACGCGATGCGTGAGCGTACCTTGGCGACGCGAGCCATCTCTGCTACCGCTGCGTGGGGATCGGGCGCGAAGATGAGCCCGAACGCTGACACCAGCACATCCGCGCTCGCGTCGGACAGTGGGAGCGCTGCTGCATTGCCGCGGAGGAACGCCGTATCAAGCCTGCGCGCCTTCGCATCGGCAGCGGCCACGTCGAGTAGGCGTTGCGCAGGATCGATCCCAGTGACGCGTGCCCCCTGCGCAGCAGCGATGAGCGCCGCGTTCCCGGTCCCGCACCCTACATCTACAACTTGCTCACCCGCGCGCAGCGCTGCATGGTCGACCACTTTGCGGGCGGCGGGCAGCAGTTGTGCAGCTATGTGCTCGTATTCCCCCGCCGCCCAGTCCACAGGTGAAAGATCGTAGCTGCTCACCGCCGTGTAACGACTGCGCTTCGCGCGTGCCTGCGTGCGAGCCGCAGCTTAACGGTGCTTGCCTCGTGGATGTGGACGCTTGTTCCGATAGGCGTGAACACGAGCACGACGCGCACATCGAGCGTCGCCCCTCGCTTGAGCGCCGCGAGTACCTTTGCGCTCGGCCTGACGTGAATCTTGTAGAGGCCGGCGGCAGGAATCGTGACTTTCGTGCGCCCGTAGTGCACCTGGCTATTGCCTTTGCACGTCTTTGCCCGATGTCCACGCCCGTTCCCGTCGCTTCGGCTTGGTGTACATCTCGCGCCTCGCTTAACCGCGGCGGCGTGTGCTGCGTTGTGGCTCGCGGTCATCGCCCGGGCCCCTACTTCCCCGTATGCTTCGCCTTCGCCGGCCTCGGGGAAGTCATATCCGACGGTGATCACGCCCGTCGCGGGATTGATATGGGCCTTTCCCTTCTCGCGTGGTGGGTACTTCGCAGGCCCGCTACCTCCGGGAGAGCCGCCTCCTGGAGAACTGCCCGTGGGCTGCTGCTCGGGGGAGGACGGCGTGAAGTATGTGAACGCTTGCCCCGCGCCGTTAACCACCATGCAGAAGGGTCCAGACACACAGGACACGGACGAGAAGCCGCCGTTGATCTCCAGTTCGTCCCACGCGCCCCAGACGCCGTTTTCGAAGATGGCGGCGGCACCGTCGAATCTCGGGATAGCCATACAGAAAGAGGTTGACGCGCAGGACACCGAGCCGGCGTCGATCCATCCATGGTCCGGTAGCCGGGGGATTTCGGTGGGCGCACTCCACCCCGAGCCGTCATAGACAAGCGCCTCCCCGTAGGCCGGTGGTCCGATCCCTTCGAAGTGTTCGGTGACCGCGACACAAAACGAAGATGAGACGCATGACACCGACCACAGATTGCCTTCGGTGTAGATCTGCTGCGGCGAGCCCCACGAACCATTGCTGTAGACCAGGGCGTCGTGACGGCCTACGGCGACGCAAAAGTTTTCAGACGCGCACGAAATTGACCGCAGGGCGAGTTCGGCGTCGATCTCACTCGGCACGCTCCAGACACCGCCTTTGTAGGTGAGGGCATACCCTACTTCGTGTTTTTCCACGAAGTGTTCTGTGAGCGCCACGCAGAAGGACGCGGTGGAGCAGGAGACGGCGTTCACGTCGCCTTCGGGGTCTATCGTGCTCGGTGCGCTCCATCCCGAGCCGTCATAGCTCAACGCGTAACCGTGCTGGCGACCACCGGTCGCCATGCAGAACGCTTCGGTCGGGCACGACACCGACTCAAGGCCGCCTTCTGCGTCGATCTGAGTCGGCGCGGTCCACGTCCCGTTGTAGTGCAGTGCCCGGCCGTGGCCGTCCACTGCCTCACAAAACGACGAGCTCGAACACGACACCGAACTCAAACCGCCACCGCTCACCGGCACAGGGCCACTCCAGCCACTCCCATTATACGTCGAGGCGTAACCCCCAATTGCCATACAGAAGGATTCGGTCACACACGACAAACCGCCCGACGCCGAGCGTTCGCTCACCTGTCCTGCAAAACCCCAAGTCACGCCGTTATATCTGATCGTTTCACCGCCAGCTGACATCGCCAAACAAAAGGATTCCGAGCGACAGCTCACCACGGCGATGTAACCTTCGTTGCCGACACGATTGGGCGCCCTCCAAGCGCTCCCGTCGTAGGTCACCTCATCGTCGAAGTTCCCCACCGCCACGCAGAAGGTTGGAGACCCACAAGACACCGAATGCAGAGCATTCCCGCGTTCAGCGTCGGCCTCGCTCGGTGCGCTCCAAGCGCTCCCGTTGTATGTGACCGCGTACGCAGGGCCGCCGTTGCCTGAGCCGAGGGCCATGCAAAACGATTCAGAGGTGCACGACACCGAGTCAACGTCGGTGCCGAGACGGGTTAGCGCGCTCCAAGTACTGCCGTTGTAGATCGACGCGTCTTCTCCCGCACCGACCGCGACACAGAATGAGGCCGAGACGCACGACACCGACGTCAGATCGGTGGAAGGCGATGTCGCCGCCGAACCCCACCCGCTGCCGTCGTAGACGAACGCGTGCCCCGAGCCGTCCATGGCCATGCAGAACGAGGACGACGGGCAGGACACCGAGAACAGCTGACCATCGGGGTCGATTAGGGTCGCTTCGCTCCAGCTCCCGTCGTTGTAGACCGCGACCGAGCCGTACCCGGACGCCCAGCCCACCGCCGCGCAAAATGATTCAGAAGCGCACGACACCGCAGGGGCGTAGATCGACGGGTCGATCGGGTCAGGGGCAGACCATTCTGCGGCAACGGCCGTGGAGCACGCCATCGCTCCCAGCGCAACCACGAACGCACCAACAAGTCGAACTACTCTGGACCAGCGCATAACCTCGCATTCTAAACGTCGGACCTCAACCGCCGCCTGGGAGTAGCGTCGAACACAGGGCGGGGTGACGTGATCAAACCGACCTTCTTCATCCCGTCGGTTCGACCACCGGCAGAAGATGGAGCCAGCCGGGATCGAACTGGCGACCTCCTGCTTGCAAATTTGGCTGGGGCGGTGGTGGTTGGTGTCGATTGGGCTTCACTAGCGCGCCTGGAGCGGCTCTGTTTGCTCAATAGCGCTTGCTGGTAGCGGTTGCTTTCACCGTTTGCTTCGTCCTTTACTCCTTGCCGGGAGCGCTCGCGGCGGCCGCGCTACTCCTTCAAGGCATCCGCTTGAATCGCCCGCAGCGCGACTTTCACTTATTCCGCGAGTTGGAACGACCACAATCATCAAGTTGGCCCGCCAAAACCGTGCATGTATGGCGCCAACCGAGAAACGTAAGGGGGACGATGAGACGAGTGCTTGCGCGCCCGGCGGCTGCCGGCGCGGCGATCTCTGGCGCATCGGTGCAACGTGGTGTGGTTACCCAACAGTTCATTGCGTGCGAATCAAAGGTAGTTGCAGGGCGATCATTAGGGGTTGATGCAGAGGATCCAGGAGAGCGCCGGACAGTGTGCCTGGTCTTGGCCGCAGCGACTGCGGTCGCTGCCGGTTTGCGTGTTCCGTTTCTCGGTCATCAAAGCCTGTGGTTCGACGAGATCTTCACACGCCAGATTCTCAGCGAGTCAAGTTTCTCGGGCCTGTGGCATCACATACATGCGACCGAGTCGACCCCACCGCTCTATTATTTGCTGGGATGGCTGCTTCGTGCACGCAGTGCGGTGGCCATGCGTCTCATCTCGACCCTCGCCCTGACCGCGGCGGTGCCTGTCGGATACCTGGCGTTCCGCCGCTTCGTTGGGTGGCGGGCAGCGCTTGCGACCGCTTCCATCCTGGCCGTGAGCCCGATGCTGGTCGCCTACGCGACCGACGCACGCAGCTATGGCTTGTTCGTGCTGACGACGCTGCTATCAGTCTGGGCGTTCTCAGTGCTGCTCGAGAGCACGTCGCACCGGCACTTTGCGCTCTGGGTCGCCGCCTCGGTGGGGTGCATTTGGACACACTATTTCGGCGCTTTTGTTGTCGGCGCAGAGGTAGTGGTGCTGCTGGCCGCGCCGCGGACACGCCTCGCTACTGCCACCTGGGCGGGTGTTCTCGGCCTCTGCCTGATACCTCTCACTTGGCTGGCGACAAGCCAAGCAGGAGACGGGCGAGCGGAGTTCATCGCCAGAATCCCTCTCGTCACACGTATCTCCGAAGCCGTCCGCCAGCTTGCGATGGGAGCCAACGTACCCAGAGATTGGCTTGAGGCAGCCGGCGTCGCAATCTTCTGCATCGGTGTCGGTGCAGGAGTCGTGATCGCCGCTTGCTCGTGCCGCAGACCGCGAGTGCTACTTGCGCTCACCGTGATCGCATTCGGCGCAACCCTTCTGATGGCGGCCATTGGGATCGAGGACAGCTTTTACGCGCGCAACGTTATCGCGGCCGTGCCATTTGCCGGCGCCCTGGCTGCGCCAGCCATGCTTCGTCTGCGAGCAGCGCCACTGGTGATCTACCTCGTGCTCGCAACGATCACCTCGGTTTGGGTGGCCACAGATTGGCGCTACGAGCAGGTCGACTGGAGGGACGCGCTCGCTCGCTCGCAGGCGATCGACCGCGGTGCAGTAGTCATCGCCGTGACCCGCCAAGGCAGTCCTGTCGTTCAGGCATACCTTGCGCGCAAACCTATGTCGTCGGGCAGGCTGACGCGGCAGGCTTGGATCATCGTCGAACCCGTGCGCGCCGCCGGGAGGCGCTTTCTCAGCCCAGCACCTGCACCGGAGCTACCAGGCTTCGCCGCGTTGCGCAACTTCTATGTGGACGGCTTCAGGCTCGTCTTGGTCAGTGCTGATCGTCCGAGATGGATTATCCCGGCGGAGGTCACCGGCGCCAGCGTGTTTCCCGGCGGGCAATGATGAGACTGGCTCATCGGAGTGTGAGCTATGGAGCCAGCCGGGATCGCACCGGCGACCTCCTGCTTGCAAATTTGGGTGGGACGGCGGTGGGGTTGGTGTCGGTTGGGCTTCATTGGTGTTCTAGAGCGGCTTTGCTCGCTCAATGATGCTCGTTGGTGGCGGTTGTTTTCGCCGTGTGCTTCGTCCCTGCTTCGCCCTAACTCAGCGCCAAAAGCGCTCGCAACGATGAACCGGATCGATCTATTCGATACTGCGAAGAGCTGAGCGGAGACGCTCCGCGACATCCTCGGGTGTCGCGCCCGCGCTGAAGCTGATTATCCAGTCGGCCAACTCCGGGTCTGATGCGGCAACCCGAAGTCCGTTGATCTCAAGGAAGGTCAGCATCGCCACAAGGGCAGTGCGCTTGTTGCCGTCGATGAATGGTTGGCCCTCAGCGATGCCGTGAGCCAAGACGGCCGCCTGGAGCGCCAAGTCCGCCGACTGGTAGTGGGCGTAAGTCTCTGGTCGAGCAAGAGCACCTTGGCAGGCCATCGCGATTGCGTAGCTGGTCGGCTGCCTCCGAGGCTGATGCTCCGATGATCAGCGTGTAGAGATCGAGTACGTCCGGCAGGGCGAGATAGACCAGCTCCGTCTCGTCTGGCTCCTCGCCATGCATACCTCAGCGTTGAGGAGCGTCGGGATCGTGATCGGCGAGGATCTGCAACGCCTCACCGTGATCAGCGATCACACGCTCACCGACGCTGCGTATCCGCTCGCGGACCTTCTCGGTGGACATGATCCGCAACTCGCCGCCGGGAAGCTCCTCCACCAGCACTGAGGAGCCTGGCGTATAGCCCTGGGCCTCGAACTCCCTTGGAATCGAGATCACGTTGCTATTGCCTACACGGCGTACCTTCACGACTTTCATGCACCTAGTATATACGTGGATAGCCCGGTCGACATCTCTGCCTTAGTCGGGCCTCATTGCGTCCCCTACATCCGCCCGAACTTGATTGACGTCCTTCGATGTCAAGGCGTGTCCGAGTGATGAGTCTTAGGACCTCAGGGTCTACGACGGCACGAATCAAGCCCGGCTGCGTGCTCTGTGTACTGCGCGGACTTCCTCTACAGCGAGTTGGTCGGCATCCTCGGCCGCCAATATCCCCTGCGCTCGCGCTTCGTCGAGAGCGCGTAGGCCAAGGAAGACAGCAAGCGCGTCCTCGACTACCTGATCGTCGCTCTTATCGGCCTCACCCAAGTCCTGACGGCGGGCACGGCTAACCAAATCCTCATCAAGCATCAACCTGATCTTGCGCATTGCCACGGCATGGAGCCAATCGAAGTCAACGCGAACCGGCTGGCATTGGTTCCCGGTGGAGAGTTGATGCTTGGCTCCTCGGGGCCCCGGCTACCCCGGCGGTCCGCCGAATCAGCGCAGCGCTACCGAGCAAAACCCCACCGACCGCAACCTTCAACTAGGATGGCGCCGTGCGGGAAGGCTGTGCATGCCCTTGAGGAGTTGCCTTGCCGTCGTCGTCGCCGTCATCGCCGTATGCCTGCTCGGGTCGACGGCCGTCACCAGCAGCGCTGCCGTGGGCTCGGTGCTCGTCTATCAGGGAAACGCCGACTTCATCAAGACGCATTCGAGCGGCGTCACCTATACCGACTTCGGCCTCGCCACAGGGCTCGCCGTGCAGAATGCGGAATCGCTGCCCAACCCGCTGCTCGCCGCCACCACGCCCTGCCTGATCCTCGAGACGAACGAAGAACCGTTCTCGGAAGCGCAGCTCGTGAACCTACGAGGGTATGTCATCAGTGGCGGGCGGATCATCGCGATGGGCCTTCGCGGCAAGGGTGAACCTGAAGCCGCAAACGTGGACAGCACCCTCAACGCGATGGCTGCGAGCCTCGGAGCGACTATCAGCTTCGTCGGCAACGATCTCGACCCCGCCGGGCCCGCAGAGCAGACCACGACCAACATTCCCGCGTCCCCCTTCACGGCGGGGATCACCGAAATCCTCGAGAACGACGTGTCGGCGATCATCGTCAACGGAACCGCGCAAGGACTGGTGAACACGCCCTCCGGCATCCCCTTCTTCGGTGGACAGATCCTCGGCGAAGGACTGCTCGTGATGGACGGCGGCAATGTCGGCACGTTCAATGATCAGCACTATGAAGCGCACGGCTACACGCTATATGGCAACGGCCTGCTCGCCTCCCACCTGTGCGGGACACATCAGGTGCCGGTTAGCGCGGGGCTCGGCTCAGGCGGCCTCGGCGGTGGCGGCGGCCCGGGCGGCGGTGGCCCCGCCCCCGAAAGCACCCCGGGGCCAGCGCCCAGCGCAACGCTCACTGAAGCCGAACGGTTCAAAGTCATTCAGGACATCGAAACTAAGCTTCGCGCGATCGTCTCTGGGGTCGAAGTCGGGAAGAACGGAACGACCGACGCAGCCTTCAAGAAATGGGAAGAATATCTCCGCGACAACGGCATCAACGCAACGATCAACGTCGATGCCAGTGGCACGGTCACGATCACGGTCAGCGGATCACCCACCGCTACCGTAAGCGCCGCCTCGAAGCGTGCGCATGCAGTCGTGATCGCGCGCGCCACGGCTGTCGTCCACACTCCGGGCCGGCTAAAGTTTCACATCGCGCTGACGCGGGAGGGCCGCGCAATGCTGCATGCCGACGCGCAGGCCGACCGCCGCTACTTCCACCTCCACCGCCACGGCCACCATCCGCCTCGCAGGCTAAAGCTGTCCGTCAAGGTGGCCTTCACCCGCTAGCAACCGCTTCATAGAGCCTCTCGAAATGGAGCCAGCCGGGATCGAACCGGCGACCTCCTGCTTGCAAATTTGGGTGGGACGGTAGCAATTGGTGTCGGTTGGGGATCGTTGGCGCTCAAGAGCAGCTTTTGGTTGCTCGATTGTGCTCGCTAGTGGCGGCTGCTTTCGCCGTTTGCTTCGTCCCTGCTTCGCCCTAGCTCAGTGCTAAAAGCGCTCGCAACGACGAAACCAGATCGATCTTTCGATGCTGCAAAGAGCCCGGCGGAGACGCCCTGCGACATCCTCGGGTGTCGCGCCCGTGCTGAAGTTGATTATCCAATCGGCCAACTCCGGTTCTGATGCGACACCCCGAAGTCCGTTGATCTCAAGGAAGGTCAGCATCGCCATAAGGGCGGTGCGCTCTGTTGCCGTCGATGAATGGTTGGCCCTCCGCGATGCCTTGAGCTAAGACGGCCGCCTGGGAGCGCCAAGTCCGCTGACTGGTAGTGGGCGTAAGTCTCTGTCGAGCAAGCGGGTGCCTCTCGCGGGTGCCGCTGTCAGTGAGAGTCGATCCGCCCCTAAGGGCGAAAGGGCATTGCTTCTCTCTTTGAAGATGTCGGATCTAGCAGGCAGGCTACGAGCCTGGCTTAATCAAGCGGCAACCGACCTCACCCAAGTGGCTGATCTCTGCTGACTCCTTGGCCAGGTGTGATACTTGCGGGCCGGTCGGACCAACATACTTATCGTTATCGCGCCCGTAGTAATGCTCGGTTGGCGACGGCAGGCTGTGGACTGCCAACTGGGCGATACGTGAACCAGGATAAAGCGCAATAGGGCTCTCTCCGTGATTCACGAGCTCGAGCGTGAGGCACCCCGAGAAGCCTGGCTGCACAAAGATGGCTGTAGCTACCAAGAGGCCCACGCGCCCCCACGACGAACGCCCTACCACGTAGGCGCCAAGATGCACCGGCAAGCGCAAGAACTCAAATGTCGCCCCAAGCACAAACTGGCCTGGGTGCAACCACAGCTTGTCTCCAACCTCCACAGAAACCGACGTTGTCATGCGCTCGACGGACGCTTGAGGCTGATCGCCTGGATCAAGCCCCGACTCGTCGGTGCGGCGCAGAACGCGGAACTCAGTTCCCAGACGTAGATCTACAGAGGCTGGTCCAAGCTGTTTGTCTAAATCGAGCATGGGCATAAACACCAGGCGCCTGGCTAGGCTTTTCTCCTCAGTAGCCTCCTTGAGCGCCTCCCAGTGCAGCAGCATCAGGTCTTTATGGTCCACGCTTCGAGCACCGCTGCATCTTGCAGCGCCTTTGGAAGCAAACGCGATAGCTCAGGTACATCAGCGGCTACGGGGAGGGCGTCTAGGCCACTGCCGGCCTGGGCTACGGCGAACAGCCACGATCCCAAGATGATGGCCGCGCGATCGATCGATTTACCCTCAAGCGTCTGAGATGGTGGTATGCCAGCATCGAGCAGCTGGTGGATCTCATCTCGGACTTCAGTGAAATCAGTTGCCCGGAAAGTCAGATTGCCAACATGAGCGGAAACGACCTTGCGAATCTCGACCGCAAGGCTGGTTATTGCGTTCACACAAAAGCTCGCGGATATCTCATCGTAATCTGGTGCTGTGCTAGCGGTCACACGAAACCAGCTGTCGATCTCCTCCGATGCGTTGGCCATTAGGGGTTGCCACCCTAGCCCATCGAGCTGCCCCAGAAGTAGGCGAATCCGTTGGCGGGTCGGCGGATGTTTCTCGCCAGCAGCGTCTAGGTCGGCAGTGCCAACAATTGTCATGAAGGCATATAGGTACGTTGGGCCGAGAAGCTGTGCCGCAAAGGCATCACATACTGCCTCCTCAACCCAGGCGGCTAGCATATCTCCAAGTGACTCTATAGCCGCGGACATGCCGCCACCGTATACCTCCGCATGTTTGGTTGCCGCTTCACCATGTGCCCTAATCAAGCTCTCGTCTTTAGCGGCAGCTAGAAGTACACCACCTACCAGCTGATGTTGGCTATTAGCCGCGTGGGCGAGCTCGTGGATGATCAGAGGATGAAGCAAGCCGCTGAGCTGCTCGCGTCGAGGAAGGAAAACAACGGTAGCCAGCTCACTGCCTACCGGAGGGGCTCCGGATAGTTGGACAAGGGGAAGCAGCGGATTTGTAACCGTCGCATAAGAGCGATCGATCGCGGCCACAACGGTGACCTCTGCATTTGAAGAGACCAGACGAGCGGCGATCTGCTCGACCAGGTACCGGGTCCCAAGGTCTAGCGGAGGGTCACGGGCAGCGTCCAGCCAACTGAGGCTGCGATGTAGATTGCGTGCACCGGCAACCAGCTGACGCATCTCGGTGACGGCTCCGCTGCGTGACTCCTCGTCAGGGAGAGACTTGTAGTCTTCATGGCGCTGGTCGACATGGGCAATAAGGGCCTCATAGGCGGCGTCGAGGTGAGCAGCGAGCGCAGCTCCACAGCGTGGGTCCTGATCAGCTGTCGCCTCTATCTCTGGCGGGTGTTGCGCGCTGCCGCGGCTGACGTTTGGAGCGACCCGGCTACGGGGAGCCGTGGCTAGGAAACGTTTAACCTCGTCTTGTTGTACGCACGCTGTGCGCTTGACGCTTGCAGCTAGGAGACTGAATTCGCGATCAAGGTCGTCCAAGTGTCTGAGGCCTCGTCGTGGGGGTCACGTCTAGTCATGGCTGCCAAATTGTCCTCGCCGACCGCGAGGAATTTTTCGCGTAGCTTTCGCACCCGGTCAATGGACTCCGGGTCTCGCTGTCCAGCCAGCAAGTTCTCGATCGCCCCGATCGCGCGCTCCAAGTCCTCAGCATCTTGCGGGTCCGTCGACCGTGCTTTACGAAGCAGCGCCACTGTGTTGATAGCCGCTAGTTGATGTTCGCCCGAGCGCACGAACGTGATATCCGTGGAGAGCATCCGCTTGAGCAGCGCACGGCATGCGTCTAGGGCTTCGCGATCTCGTTCTGTCGGCGTTTGATCGTGGATCAAACGGCTTGTAGCCATTACCACGTCCTGGGCGAAGCCTGCGGTGTTGACGGCCGCTGAGACGCGTTGTGGATTGTCTTGCTCGTGTCCAGGGAAGCCCATGGTGCACCTCGCAGTGTAGATCGATCTCGTTCTCGGCATAGTACATAGTCTGTAGGATGAATTACGTATGACGTCTGAATGGTCCGACGAGAAGTACGACACTCTGGTGGCCTGCTCGCAGGAACTTCTCAACAACAAGCATCTCCTGCCGGTAGCGGTGTGGCTGGCAGAGCACGCGCCTGAGACCGTTCAAGCGCCGGACGTAGAGCGCGGCCTAGGTGGGCGTTCCAGCTCCAATAGGGTGCTCCAAGCACTTGACCGATTGTGCAAGGCTGGGTTCCTGGAGGAGCTTCCTTACCCTGGACGACCACATCCGCGCATCTTTGAACTTCGATCCAGCGGGCTCTGGGTCTTTGCTCGGGCGCTACCGAACGAGTTGACGGTCTCACGATCAACGAATTCGAAGCCATAAGATCACTGAATCGACTCCAGTGGTGCGATTCCTTCGGGCGATCGCGCACTCGTCCTTGGGACCACGCCCGCGCTAGTGGGCTCACGGGCCACCTCTTTCTGTGTCACGCCCCGAGACAGCTCCAACTGCGCCGGGGCCGAACCATCCATCCGCCGAACCTAGCGCGTGCCCTTTCAGAGCACAAGCAAACACGGAAACCTGGCGCGAAAACGCTCATGCCGTATCAACAAGCCCATCAGCTTCGCTAAGGCGACTGGGTGGACATGAGGACTCGTTAGTTCCTCAATCCCGTTCTAACCCCGGTTTACAGCAGGATCCGCGACAAAGCTACCCCCGATGTGGTCCTTGCCGGCGGTGCCCTTAACCGAGTACCGCGCCTGACTGAAAACAGCCGATTTGCGAGCATTCCTCCGATGGAGCTAGCCCACCTCAAGTCGAACCGCCTTGTGTGTGTGGCTTACCGGCGGGCGCATGTCGCTGGACGACGCGAAATAGCGTTCGACCAGGTCGCCATCAGCGAAGGTCCACGGAAGGAGCACCCGCCTGCCGAGATGGGGACCAGGGTTCGGTCTGTAACTAGGTTCCAGGTAGCCAAAAACGGGCGGCTCGCATCGAGCGCCTGAATCTGCAATTCTCTGGGATATGCTGACGATAGCTTCTGCGTCGGACGTCAGGCTCCTGCAAGCGTACGCCGATCCCGATCGGCTGGAGATCTTGCTCCAGCTCTTTCGCGCGCCTGCAACCCAAAAGGAACTCGGCGTCTCCTTGGGGTTGAATTCCGGATCGATCAGCCGGCACATGAAGGTGCTTGAGGATGCTGACCTTGTCGAACATCCTCGGAGTCATGCCCCGTATGCGCTCGTTGTGCCCGAGGAGAGCTGGCAGCTCTTGCGAGCGACGACGAACCTCACCGAAGCGCTCGCCAAGCGTCGCCTAGAGGCAACTCAACAACGGGGTGGCGAAATTCAGCGAGCTGCGATGAGATCCACACCTAACGTCGTCGAGACGGACAGCGGGTAGGGGGTGCCGCCGCGGCCATACTCGCAGGACGCTGCATTACCTCGGCCTGGGGAACGGATGCATCGGCCGCGGGTGCGAGACTGGGGTGCGGCTGGCTGCGCGCTGGCCTTGGTGATCTACGCAATAAGCGAAGCCAAGCTGCATCTGCCCAGGTATGGGCTTGCGATTTGCGGCGTGACGGCAGGCGTGAGTCTGACCATAGTCCTTGGCTGGTGGCGAACCCTGGGAGAAGCCATCGCGCAGAGCGTCGGTCGTGCCCTACGGCAACTTGAGCGGACGAGCGGAACCGAAGCTGCCGTCAGTGCCTGTGCTGACGCAGCATCGGCGCTCGCGGCACTCCTCTCTCAGTACCCTCGGACGAGAGATCCTCGGAGGTGGACGAAAGCGCGGATGAACCGCCAGGCCCTCGCCGCCTACGAAGACACTTGTAGGTGGAAGTGCATTGCGGCGCTCGTAGAGGCCGAATCTGTTGTCGAGGCGCCGGCCAAGATACGCAACGTAGCGGCCATGCCGCGCTCGATCGCAGATCTCTACTCACTTGAGCTTTGGTTCGCCACGGCGGCAGGCGCTCTGCGCGACATCGGCGTTTGAGTTGCGCAGGTACCGGGCGACGGTCCGATATCACCTCCACGAGCGGCCTCCGGGAATCGCGACAATCCATGCCGATGGAGCCAACCGGGATCGAACCGGTGACCTCCTGCTTGCAAAGGCGGTCTGGGGCTCGGTGGGTGGTGTCGGCAGGGCGCGAATGCCGGTAAAACAAGGGTTTGCGTGTTCGTTGGCGATCGCTGGTGGCGGCTGTTTTCCGCGTTTGCTTGATCTCTGCTTGATCATCAGCGGAGGGCCGTTACGTCTCTATCGTCACCTCGACGGGCGGCTCGATCCTTAGCTCATTGAGGATGGACGTGTAAACATCAACATCGGCCTCGCCAGCGTCCAACGTAACAATCAGGGAGTAGGCGACCGCTGCATCTTCTCGGTCTTGCCTACCCCGCCACCACCCGCCCACAGGCCATACGGCCACAGCCCGACTACCTCTCAGCTCCTCTGCGGTGACCCGTGCTCGGTCGGACTGCACCGTTCCGCGGCTGCGGGCTTGGTAGCCGACGTCCCAAGGAAGATCCTCGACAGCACCAGGGTAGTCCTCCGAGCGCTCAAGCTTGTTTATGCGCTCGCGGAAGTGTGCTTGGGTCTCCATTGGCCTCTGTAGTCCCCAGCGCAGGCCAGCGCCCTGATACCGCCGCAGGTTGTTCTCGTTTGGCTCGGCAAAGAAGGAGAGAGTGACGGAAATCTCGACCATCGCGTTGCCGAGCGCTCCCAACGCCGGATCGGGCAAAGGAAGCTCCACAAAGTGCAGCTCACGGCCGTTATCGAGCGGACGCTCCGGGTGCAGCTCTGACTCTAGGATTAGCGTTGCCCGCTGGGAACTTGAATAGCTTGCGTGGTCGAACCGTGGCGTTCCGTAGCCGAAGGCTCGGCGCAGATCTTGCGCATCCGAAAACTGCATACGCATGGCGTCCGTCCACCGAGCTGCGTGTACCAAGAGGCCTCGGACAGTCTCGGGTCGGCGCTCAGGGTTGGCCTGCCAGATCTCAGACAACACGCCGCTGGCCTGCGAGCACGCAGCGCTCGTGGCGTTTGTAACGGTCAACGGAGGCCCAACGGCGTGACCCCTGTCAGTGGTAAGCACCCCGAGCGACGTCTCGTGGTAGGCGCCAAGACCGTCTGTAGCCCAGTTGCCGCCCTCCATAACGATGTCGGGCTTTAGCGGTCGGCTTCCGCCGACGTTGCACCGAGAGTATGGCGAGAGCTGGCCCTCTGCGGCAACGGGCACACGTTCCGGAGAGGTGACGACGAGGTCTGTCATCGCGCCGACTGTAACCGCGTTGATAGCTTCGCCCGGGCTCGTCATACCGGCGGCAAGGTTCTCGGCCGGATACGCCGGTGGCTGACCCTGCGAGGGCAAAAGGTTTCCGGACGGGACACAGATAAGTCTCCCGTTGCCCTCGTTGTGGGCAAGTGTGTCGACGGCCATGCCCCAGGTCGTGTGATCGCCGGGTACGTCCGGCACGGCGCCTAGCGGCATGTTAAAAATGCGCCGACTCGCGAGCACCTGCTCTGCGACTTCAATAGCCTCGCGCGTGCGGTCCGGCCAGAACTCGAGGTCGGCATGTGTAATCCCTCCTTCCATTACGCGAATACCCTGAATCCGCGAACGCGTGGTAATCGGCCCGCCCGCCGCGATGGCCGCAGCCAGATCTCGATGCGCAATCAAGCCCGCCATTCGCGTACCGTGACCATGCGTGTCCTCTGCGCTCGGGTTGCCAACGACTACCGAGCGACCAGCGGCATGAACGGCTGGGGCCAGCAGGGGATGTCGCTCGGCTATACCCGTGTCGAGCAGGACAACGACAGTCTCTCGATCGGCAGGGGCCGCGCAGTTGGGCAACTGGAGATCCTGCTGATTCTGAACGAGCCAGGGCACTTGCACTCGTTGGGGGGGTACAACACGGTAGATCTCGGGGACAATGTTCGGGAGTTGGCGTAGAGCCTCTGCATGCAGAGGCAAGAGGTAGATGTCGTGCTCCGCAGCCAAGAAGGCGCTCAGTCGCACATGGGCCTGGGGCTCGTAGGTCTCCAGTAGCCACTCGATCTCCTGCCGCGTCTGGCGATGACGCTCACCCGAGGCCAGGCGGCCACCTGCGACCCAGAGCTCGACCCAGTAGGTGGTGCCCTCCTCAAGGCTGTCCTCCGACAGCCAGCCAGAACTGAGGTCGTGCAGCGTTGCTAGCCGCAGATCCTCCAGCGGTGCGACCAAGGGCGTGTTCTTCTGCGCGCCAGTCTTGGTCTGTTTGTTCGGGTCGCCGTAGTCCCGAATCTTGCGGGCAAGCGGACCGAGGTCGTCTTTGCGGATGTGGATGATCGCTCCGTCGTCCGTTCGCGCGACCACCACAGCGTCAGCCCGTGCGGCGCCTAGCCCGCCGACGTTGGCTGGTGTGTCAGGCACGATCCGCGCCTTGACCAGATGGCCCTCGGCCTCCCGTGGACGCTCAACCGTGCGCAGCTCCTCGATTGCGCGGGTGATGCTCGCCACATCTGCCAAGAGGCGCGCAGAGTGAACGCCCGGATCCCGTTCAGGTAGCGGTCGTTCGTCGCGTGGTGTACCCGGATAGCGGTACGGAATCCGCTGCGGCCCCGGAAGGGGCAGATGCGGCAAGTTATCGGGCACAGGCTCAGCTACGCGTCCTGCGTTCCACCATCTCGGCGAGCGCTAGGGAAACGTCGGCCTTGCGCAGACGACGACGGCCACTGAGAACGACCGCCTTAACGGCGTCCGTTACCGCTCGGGTAATCTCGGCGTGCGACAGGCCCTCCGCTTCGCGTGCGAGGGCGCGGCGGCTCGGCTGGGTTAGGCCGTGGCTAGCGGTCAAGAGGCCAAGTAGGTGCTCTCGTGCCTCCTCGCCGGGAAGGTCGAACAAGGCGACATCGTCAAAGCGGCGCAGCAGCGCTTGGTCGAGAACCTCACGCGTATTCGTCGCAGCAATGATTAGCGATTCGCTCTCGTCGGCATCCAGTAGCTGCAGAAAGGTGCTGACGATCCGCCGCGCCTCTCCAACGTCCTGCGTATCGCCGCGCTGCTTGGCGATCGCGTCGAACTCATCAAACAAATACACACCGCGTTGCGCGGTGGCTTGATCGAAGACATCAGTCAGCAGCGCCGCTGTCTCGCCCATGTAGCGCGAGAAGAGCGTCTCCACACGTACCCTGAAGAGCGGCAACGATAGCTCTGCGGCGACCGCGCTGGCAGTCATCGTCTTTCCCGTGCCCGGCGGGCCATGAAACAGCAGGCGGCGACGCGGCTGCAGACCCCACTCGGCTAGTCGCGCGCGCCCATGATGCTCGGCGAGCAACCGGTCGATCACGACGGCCGCCTCTCCTTCAAGGACGACTCGGTCAAGCGCAACCTCGGGATAGCTGACGGCAAGAATATTCCGCAGATCGCGTGGAGCGCGAACAATTGGCGTGGGCGGAAGGACGGGCTCCTCAAGCTCAACGAGATCCCGGATCTTTCCCGCTACGACGCGATGGCCGACTCGGGCCTCGCGGGCGGCAACTTGCAGCGCGATCTGCCGAAACCGGTCGGCATCCCCGGACACGTGGGCACGAATCAGCTCCTGAAGCATCTCCGAGGTGGCCATACTTGAAGCGTAGAGGTATCGGGGGTCAGTCTGCCGACGGCGCATGGGCACGCTCATGCAGGAGCATGCGACATGGCGACTCGGCAGCGAGAGTCTTGGCGGCCGTTAGCAAATCAGGCTCCAAGTAGATCGTCGTCTTCTGACGCGCCATCAGCTTCAAGGTATCGCCCGCCTTCACGCGCCCCGTGCGGCGCGATCCTTGGGCACGGGCCGGCTTGCAGCCGTGTCCCAGGGGCGTATGGGACGGCCGCGACGCGGATTGGCGTGCGCCCACAACACCGCGACCGGGTACGCCTCCTCCGGGACGTGCGGGTAGTCCTCGCGCAGAACCTCTGGCTTCTCGCCCATCTCGATCAGGCTCGCGATCGTTCGCACGGGCACGCGGGTTCCCGTGATGACTGGCTCGCCTCCCATCACGGCCGGGTTGCGCTCCACGTAGCGGTCGCGCAGACGAGCGTAGGACTCGGCGCGCTCAATCGTCTGCGCTACATCCTCGGTCATCGCCACGCGCAAGGCCTCGGAAAGCGCCAGCTCAGAGCCGACAGCCTGCGACTGCGCTTCTGCCAGCCACCTGCGGAGGCTCCCCTTTGCCTTGGTCGGAAGCGCGACATCGATCTGGCGCAGCAGAACGAGCAGCGCGACTTCGTGCGCGGGGAGTAGCGGCTTGCCGTCTTTACGCCTGGGCTTCACCACGCCTTGCTCAATCGCCTTGTCGATCGCGTTCAGCGAGACGCGGCCGATCTCAGCGGCCTCGCGGCGGGTCAGCAGTACAGATGTGGACGCCATAGAAATCTATCCCCTACCTTGCAGTACTTTACCGGCGGCGCGGGGCTTCCTTAGCCGAGTCAGAGCTGATTTATGCGTCGACGGTGCATCATTTGCCCATGGCACCTGACGATCTGATCCCAGAGCAAGATCGGAGGCTCTACCTTGGCCTCCTCGAAGACATGTATCGACGCATCGAGCAGGCCCGCGCCCTCCTGCAGCCTGGCCCGAAGCAGCCAGCACTCGAAAGCGCGGCACTCCAGCTCAGAATCGTGATTGAGTTGATCGTGATGGCATCCCTCGTGACCAACCGCGCGAAGGTAGAGGAGATTACGACTGCGCTCGCCGACAAGAGTGTCGATGCGGCTCGGAAGCTCGCGCGAAACGCTAACCCCGACTACTGGCCGAAGGCGGACCGTGCCCACGACGAACCCGGCAAGACGCGAGAGCTACGGCCAATCGAAGGGGCGCTGACAGAGGACCGCTGGAACCGAGAATGGGGGATGCTCAGCGACCTGCTGCACGCGAGAAATCCGTTTGCGCCTCCCCTCGATGTTCCCGCCGCCCACGCCAATGTGGAGCGGCTAACGGGCGAACTCATCACCCTCCTCACGCACCATGTCTTGAAGCTCGCTGACGAGAAGGGGCTACTTGTCGGACAAATCGATCCCGAGGGAAAGGTCAGCGTCGTAGAACTTGTGCCCGCGGGAAGCGCCCAGGCCGTCGCCGCGGTGGGCAACCGGAAAGAACGCCGAGCGACGGCGCGCGCAAAGGGGAGGAAGAAGTAGGCACACAGGGGCTGGCCTGATCAATGCGGCGGGCGCGAATGCGTCGACCCCATTTTCCTCGGGTTCCCGTAGCCGCGCCCAAGCGACTTGCAGAGCGGTCCCGACCTATGTAGAGTAGCTCTACTATGAGTAGCGAGTTCGGGCCCCGCGTTACGGCACAAGTCATGTCGGTGCTGCTGCTGATGTTGGAAGCGCCTGACGCCTCGTGGTATGGCCTGGAGCTTGCTCGTAAGACTGGAATCAAGACGGGCACCATCTATCCGGCGCTCGCGCGACTGGAGAGGGCCGGATGGCTTGAGAGCGCCTTCGAGACGGTGAACCCCTCTATTGAGAAAAGGCCGCGTCGCCGGCTCTACAAGCTGACAGGAGTCGGCGAGACTGCTGCGCGTCAGCGCGCGCTGGAGGCCGGGTTCGCGCCGTCTTCGGTTGCTGTGCGCCAGCCCGTGCATAAGCCGGCCTTCCGACCCATTCCACGAGGCGCCCAGGGATGACCTCTTGGGACTGATCGAAACCGCATTCGGGGTCGCGGTCGGACTCTTCGTTGTGTGCGTCATCCCTTCGTTGCTCGCGAACGAAGTCCGAGCGTGGCTGCCGTACGCGAGTCGCGCTGTTGTCCGAGCTGGCCTCCTAATGCTGCCCGCTCGCGACCGTCTTCGATACGCGGAGGAGTGGCTCGCGGACGTGGATAGCTTCTCCGACCGTCCCCTCGCCGGCCTTGTCCACGCGATATACACGGTTCTGTCCGCGATACAGGTGGCTCGGGCGCTGCGGCCTGATCAGGCAACCGAGCTTGAAGTGGTCCGAGACGATAGGACTTCGAGCGCTCTGTTGCCATCGCCTTCAGGCGGTCTCGCGATGCGATTTGTCGATCCAGCTAGCTACGAGCCGCTCGCTGAGTTCTCGTGCGGCAACTCGACCCCATACGAGCACGAGGTCAACTCCATCGTCAGGAACCTAAAACACGCCCACCCCATAACGAATGTCCGGGTGGCCGAGGATCGACTGACGGGGGAGTTGCTGGGACTCTACGCTTCATGTCAGCAACCACTGCTCACAAACCCTTGTATGCCGTCACTGGATGACGCCGAGTATCTCGGCGTCATCGCCGTATCTGATAGTGGCAGGGGTTTCCGTGTTTATTCACGACGCTTCGGCGACATTCTTCTTGAAGATTCCCTGGAGCAGATCCGCCTTAGCCGGGACGGTCAAATGCCCGTCGTGTACGCGTTGCTCCACAGACATAACGCCTCAGCCCAACGACTGTTCCAAAATCATGGCTTTCGGCGATTTCCACTGTCCGGTGAATACGAGGTATGGATTAGGCCCAACGAGTAACTCGACGTCTCACCGCTCCTAAGGTCCGGTCCTTGTCCCACGGGAAAGCGGCTTGCGGCGGGCCGTCGTTTGTACTGGCGGAGTGCAAGTCGCGGTTCCCGACGAGTACGCGCCGATTCAGGCGTCGGCTGCGCCGAGCATCTCGCCGTACTCTGCCTCTAGCTGCTCTCGCGCGTCGTGGGCGTGCCGGTGAGCTTCAAACAAGTGGACGTAGGTGTCCCAGGTTGTTGAGGTCTTTGTGTGCCCGAGTTGGCGGGAGACGAATTGCACGTCACGACCTTGGGCGATCAGGATCGAGGCGAAGGTGTGTCGTAGGCAGTGGAATGTCACGTCTTCCAGGTTCGCGTTTTTGCGGGCGTCGTGGAAGAGGTCGAGCAGGGCTCCTCGGTAGGTCATTGGCCGGCGCGGCACCGAACTCTGGAAGACGAAATCGGTGTCTGTCGAGAACTCTTCGGCGAGGCGGCGTCGGCGCAGAAGCTTTCCAAGGGTGCCCATCATCACGATGTCGCGTTTTGCTGCCTTTGTCTTGAGGGGTACTCGCTTGCCTTGTCGGCTGAGCTGGAACCGCACATGGATCACTCCTTCGGTGAAGTCGATGTCGCCCCATTGGAGGGCGAGGACTTCCATCACTCTCATGCCTGTGAATAGTGCCGTTGCGATGATCGCGAGGGCTGGCCCGGCGTGCTCAAGCAGCCTGTCCATCTCATCGCGGGAAAGGAACCGTTGGCGGGGTTCTCCTGCGCCGGGGCGCTCGCGGGGCAGCAGCTTGTCGGCTGGACTGGCGGCGATGATGTTGTGGCGTGCTGCGTAGCCAAAGACGCCTCTTACAGCCATCCAGCGTGCGCGGATTGTCCATGTCGATGCTTTGAGCTTCCGCTGCTTGCGATGCCACTCGACAAGATCGTCGGTCGTTATGGACCGGATGCGTCGATGTCCGTAGTGGGGGATGAGGTGCAGCATCACGCCGATTTTGTATGCCTCAAGGGTGCGCGGTCGCAGCTCGCCGATCTCGACAAGTCCTTCGATGTATTGCAGCCATGCGAGCGCTACCTCCTCGACTTTCTCTTTGCCGCCCGTTTCAGGGACGCCTCCGGATCGGACTTCGACGGCCCAGGCGTCGCGCTCGCGGCGGGCCTCCATGAGGCCGACCTCGCCTAGCGTCTTCCACTTCGCCTTGCGCGCGCCTGGCGATGTTGCGCAAGCGATGTAGGTCTTGTCGCTTCGGTAGAGGCCTCGCTCTATGCGTATCCGCTCGCTGCGCGCCATCAGTTCGCCTGTCTCAGCGGCGTGTGCGTGCGGAGAGCCTGAGCAGCGCTGCGTCCAGCTCTTGGCGGTGGTAGATCTTTCGCTTGCCGCCGTGCGCGGTGAGCGTTCCGTCGGCGCTCAGCTTGCGAAACGTGCCTGCGGGCACTCTCGTGTACTCGACGGCTTCCTCGAAGGTCATCCACGGCGAACCCTCATGCAGCGCCGTGAGCTGGTCGGCGATCTGCTCGGCAAGCCGCGCAGCGAGCCTGCGCGCCAGGGCATCGAGGAAGGCATCGGGGATCTCGACCGGTCGTGCGTCATCGTCTTCGATCAGACCAGACCCGGGCGGTGATCTCAAGGGTCTGGCAGCAGGACGCGGCCGGGTCGCTTGATTGCAGGGTCGGCGGCCTTCCTTGGCCTGCCCAATCTGGCGTGTCTGGGCCATTTTCATTGGACCTTCCGTGGGTTGAGGGCTCATGCTGAGGGCGGGTTGGGCTTGCGGAAGACGAGCACGTCCTCGTGCGCTACGACGTGCGCGCGTTCGCCTCGTGCGCGCATCCGGCGGGCGTGCAGCGTTTGCCAGAACGACGGGCGCATCACGATCTCGCCGTCGCGGACCGTCGCGAGCATGCCGATGATCCGCTGCCAGTAATTCAGGCCGAGGTTCTCGCAGAGCGTGATCGTGTCGCCGCTCAGGTTGTGCAGCTTGCCGCCGGAGCGCATGTCCTTGGTCACGAGCACGAGGTACCCGCCGGGCTTCAGCACGGCCGCGCACGCTTCGTACACCTCTGCCATCGCGGCGATGTAGGCGCGTCCGCGAGCGTGTCCGAGGTTGGTCTTGTCGGTGCTGTAGTTGCTGGTGTCCTCGCGGCGGATCGGGCCGACGCCGCTGACGAGGTTCGCGTTGGATACGTCCGCGACCTCGCAGGCGTAGGGCGGCGAGGTGAGGATCAGATCGACGCGGCCGGATGCCGGCGGATGGGTGGCGAGGAGCCGGGGGAGATGGCGTGCGTCGCCTTCGATCACCTGCGCGGGAGAGCTGGCGTCCTGGCATTGGGCGTGCTTGATGTTGGCGCGCGCGAGTGCGGCCCATCTGGGCTCTAGCTCGGTCCCAACCGCTCGGCGGCCGGCGTGGATCGACTCCACGAGTGTCGTGCCGATCCCGCACATCGGGTCGAGGACGAGGTCGCCCGGGTCGCTGTATGCCTCGATCGCGCGGCGGGCGAGCGCGGGGAGCATCTTGCCGGGATGTCGGTTTGACTCGGGCAGGTAGCGGCCGTGGCGCTGCCATTGGCTCGTGGTCTGTGCGCACGGCCAGATGGCGAGCGGCAGGTCGGCGGTGCGATAGGGCGCGCGGGTTCTTACCCGTGTTCGGCGTCGCGGGTGTTGCGGTGTCGCCGGGCAGCCCTGGTCTCGTGTGCGTCGGGTTTGCGGTGCGGGTGTGGTCGTTCTATGCGGGGACATCGTGTTCGCCTTTCGGTTGGTGCTGGTGGGTGTTGCCGAGCCAGTCCCGGTAGTGGTCTGGCTTGTCGGCGGGTATGAAGATGGGTGCGAATGGGCCGCGTGCGGTTAGCTCGGGGAGCGTGGTGAAGGAGGCGGGTACGGTCCCGTAGCGGCCTTGTGAGGGGTCGGAGCGGTACAGCGCGATCGTCTTCTGGATGCGCCTTCGCGCCGCCGCTGGTGTTTGGTCGGCGAGCACGACGAGCACCGGGGGAAACGTGCGGTAGTAGGCCCGCCACAGCGGCCCCTCGGGCGCGTCCTTGGCGACGCTGTAGTGGTTCAGCTGGGCGTAGCGGGCGAGCTTGGAGGCGAGCTGGTCGGGCGGGATCGTCCCTCGGTCAAGCTCGATGAATCTTTGGTGCAGGATCAGCGACTCATCGGGCGCCGCTTGCAGGTAGGAGAGCAGCGCGTCGGCGATCAGCAGGTGCGTCCCGTTGCTGCCGCGCCCTGCGATGTATGGGTGGGCGATCTCGTGCCGCCAGGAAAGCGGGCCGCAGCCGTCACCGTCGTGTTTGCGTGCGGCGTGGACGAACGCGATCCCTGTGTCGTTGACTGCGAGGGTATGCGCGCGCAACGGGCCTGCCGCCTGCTCCGGAGTCGTGATGCGTCGCCGTGGCTCGGCGAGCGTGCCGGCTGCTTGGATCGTGTCCGCGCCGTGGGCTGTGAGGAACCAGAGCCCTTGGCGGTGGGGCCCGGCTACTCGTTCGGCGAGTCCGCGCTCGGCGAGCCCGGCGAGGATGCGATAGGTCCAACGCGGCCGTGTCGAGGGCGTGTGCAGCGCATGTATCTGGCGCACTGTGAGCAGCCGGTGTTGGTGCAGGCTTTCAAGCACCTCGACCGCGACGGTGGACAGCGCTCTTGCCTTGGCGTGTCGCTGGGGCGTGGTCATGCTTCTGCGTCCTCGGGGTCGGGGAGCTTTGGCATCGTGGAGCGTTCCGGGCCGCTTGCCTTCGTAGCGCCGGTCTTGTTCGTGAGGTGCGCGCGGATGCGCTCGTCGAGGCTGTCGAGCGCCCGGATCGTCTGTTGCGCGTTGACGCGGCCGGATGCCTTGTCGATCGTGGGCTGGATGGTCGGGACTTGCTCGGGCCGGTAGGCGTCGGCGAACAGGTCGGTGACGGCAAGGTTCTCGAACAGGAACGGCCGGGTCAGCCCGCCGTGATGGGTGGCTTGCGCGATGAACGTCCAACGGGGTAGCCCGGTGATCGCGCTGGCTGGCGGGTCTGAGGCCCACTCGCGGGCGATCAGCGCGGCGGCGTGCGCGTTGAGCGCGGTCGCGATCAGGTGCGAGCGGTTGGTCGTCAGCGCGTTTAGCGTGGCGCTGGTCAGCCGCTCGGGGTTCTGATTTAGGAGGGTCGCGCGGACCCCGTACTTCGCTGTCTGCTCCAAGAGCGCGGCGAGGTTCCCCGACGATGCGCCGTCGTATGTTTGGACCTCGTCAAGGAAGACGTAGAACTCGCGGCGCTGGGCTGGCGGTATGTGCGCTCGGCCCTTCGCGGCGTGCAGCAGGTCGAACACCAATAGGTTCGCCATGAGCCGGTCGCGGGCGCCGCCGGCACCGGGGCACGCGAGCACGATCCGCCCTTCGTTCATCGCCTTGGCGATGTCATAGGTGGATTGCTGGGAGCCGAGCAAGGCGGCGAGCTGCGTGGAGGAGCGCAGCCGGTCGATCAGGTTCGTTACCGGGGTGATGGCCTCTTCGGCCATGCGCGGGAACCGCTCTGAGAAGAACTGGCGGCGTGGGACCGAGAGGTACGGCAGGATTGCCTCTAGCCACTCGGGGTTTCCGAGCAGCGTGGGTATCTGAAAGATCGTCGGTGCAAGCTCAGCGGGCAGGACGGTCGATAGCTCGATCAGCGCGGCCGTCGCCTGCGTGGTAAGGGTGAGCGCCCGGTTGTTTCGCTCGCCCCACTGGAGAGCCGAGGCGAACGAATCCACGATCGCCTCCACGCGCCGCTCCCGCGCGTCGTCGGAGAGGCCTCGTGCGGCGAGCAGGTTCCAGCCGGGCTGCCCCTCGCGCGAGCGGGTGCCAACAAGGTCAAGCTCGACAATCCGCTCGGCTAGCTCAGGCTCGGTGAGACACGACTTGATCCTGCGGATTGCGTCCTCGTGCGGGTCGAGGAACATGCCGCCATGCCCGGAGCGAACCAAGCTCAAGAATTGGGTGATCGCAAGCTCGGTCTTCCCCCACCGGCTCCTGCCGGCGGTGTAGGTAAAGAACGTGTCCGCGAGGCGCAGGCCGACGATCCGCTGTCCTTGCTCGCTGCTGACGCGGCCGAGGGGAAGCACATCGCGCTGCCCGGTGTACTCGGGCAGGTTGCGAGGCGGCGGGTAGACCGAGGCGCCGAGGCGCAGCACGTCCGGTGCCGCACAGTTGATCGTCGGGGGCTTCAAGAATCCGGCGACCTCGCGGGCACTGACGACGCCTTGCCGGGCGGGCCGGAATAGGCCTGTGTCCATCCGCCGGTCAAACCGTGCTCGGCGGCCGGGGAGGTCTGAGCAAAGGAACGCGAGGCCGAGCAGACGGACACCCACGACCCGGAATGAGTTGGCGGCGGCCCACCCGTCGAAGCATCCGAGGAGCCCTTGCAGGCGTTCGGCGGCGATGCCCTTCACGGGCGCTTGGCAGCGCACGAGCACCTGCATGTGAAACAGCGGCTCGTTCTGGAGCACCTTCGCGGCGATCTGCTCGCGCTGCGCTCGCTGCTCCACAACATCGGCCGCCGGCTGACGCCCGGCCTGGCGCCCACCGCCAGCGAGCACGTCGAGCATCCCGCCGCCCGCGTAGGCGGCGGTCGTGTTCGTGCGACGGGCTTGACGGAGCAGCGTGCGTCGCATCCGTCGTCGTGCTCCGGCGGTGCATGGCAGAAGATCGACCGCGACCTGCCCGCGCTCCCGTGCGGGGTGCAGGGCGGCGAGCGCGCGGGCGAAGCTCTGAAGCGGATCGGGATCGAGCGCGAGGTGTGCAAGTGGCTCGCTGCTCGGCCGCGCGAGCCGCAGCTCGGCGCGCATCACACACGCGCCATCTCTTCTAGGTGGCTCCGGGTCGGCGAGTCTCACCTGTACCCGGTCGTAGTTGCTGAGCGCCGAGCGGATCGCGGGCAGCGCCCGCTCGGGCACCACGAGCGAGTAGCGCATCGCTCCCTCGCTGCTATCGAGCAGCACCCGCACCGCGCTCGCGCGGGGATCGAGCCAGCCGCCGACGACACGGCGGACACGGGATAGCTGGGCGGCGCAGCGAAGAACACCGTCAAGCGTTGGCGCGAATGAGTCGGGGGCAAGCACGACGAGCCGCACACGCCGGGCAAGCGCACGACGAGTCACGACGACACGACACGTGAGCGCCGCTAGCAGCACCAGCGTCACCGGCACGGCCGCATACGCGATGAGTACTTCGGCGTGCTGCGCAATCCATGCGGGCAGCTCACGGTCACGCAACAGCGCGAGCGCCACCAACCCGCCAACGACAGCCACCAGCGGCCGAGCGTCCTGTGAGGGGCGGCGAGTCACAGGGAGTTACCCGTACAGATAGAGATGTCGAAAACCGCGAAGCCGTGCGATCCCGCACAGCCAAGCCGCAAACCAGCGTTCCGTGTGCGAGGCGTGGTGAACCGCAGTTGGTCCCTCAGTTGGTCCCTCAGTTGGAACCACCGTTGGTACACGGCGGGAGCAGTCATCCTGACTGCCTTCCCGTGTGCTGACTCACAGCGCTTGGCGGCTGGGCGTATCCGTAGATCGGTGCTGTCTCGCCTTCGCTGGTCGCGTGGGCGGGCAGGAATGGGCCGACGAGGGCGACGTGGTTTGCGTAGTTGCCCTCGATCGTCGTGATTCGCCCGTCCGGGTAGACGCGCTGCACGATCCCGACGTGCGCGCTTTCGCTCGGGCCGCTGCCGTAGAAGACGGCGTCGCCCGGCGCAGGGGTTGCGCTCGGCGGTAGGACTCTGCCGCCGTGTTCTCGCGTCCAGGTGTAGAGCGAGCCGGAGTAGCCGTAGGTGGCGGTGGAGCCGGGGAGTGGCACCCCGGCGTGCTGCCAAACCCATGAGGCGAACAGTGAGCACCACTCCTCGCACGGCCCGTAGATCGTGCAGTTGGAGCCGGGCGGCTGCTCGCCTTGGCCGAGCTGGCTTTCAGCGACCCTGACGATTTGTGAGCTGCTTGCCGCTTCGGGTGTGAACGTGCTCGCGCTGCACCCGCTGGTCGAGACGGGCTGTGAAAGCGGCGGGCTCGTCGGGGTCGGTGCCCCGGTGCCGGTGAACCCGTATTGCACGGCGCGGGCCATCACCTCCTCGGCGTAGCTGACGGTGCTGTCCGAGCACGCGCCGTAGTAGTGGCACGCCGCTTGGCGGTATTCGTTGTAGGTGCCGCCCGTTGGCGGGGCGCCCATGTCTTCGCGGAGGATGCGCGCGGCGGTGTAGATCGCGTCCGCTGGATCGTTGATGTTCGGTGCGTGGCCGGGGTGCGCGGAGACGCCGTAGCGTTCCCACAACGTTGGCCCATTGCCGGGGCTGCAAGCGCTGCCTCGGAGGTAGGCGATCTGCATGGGTCCGACGCATCCTGAGCTGTTGGTGCCGGCGCACTCGCCGTTGTTGCACTCCTGCGCGCCGATCGACGCGAGAAAGCTCCAGTCGATGTCGAACTTGCTGCCGGCCTGCTCATACAACCGCAGCCGTTCGGGCGGGATGCTCTGCAGCGCGTAGGCGGAAGGTGTCGGCCCGGTCGACGCGAGCGGCGGTTCGCTACCGGATTGACAGCCGGTGAAGCTCGCGCCGAGGACAGCGACCGCGATACCGAAGATCGCGAGCACGGCAAGACCGGTGCTGCCTGTCCCAGCGAGGAGCCACCAAAGTATCCGGCGCTTGTCCATCACGCGCCGTCCAGTCCGGTGACGAGCAGACGACCGCCTTGGCGGGTGAGGGTTAGCCCGACCGTGTAGTCGATCAGCCCGCCGTCGTTCACGGTCGCGCTCACCGCGATCTCGCCTGCTGGGGCGGCCGTGGCGCGCAGCGATATGACTCGCGGGCGGCGTGCTCTGGCTGCCGGCGGCACGCGCGGCGGCCGGTTCTCAAGCGACCGGATCAGTGACGGGCTTGCGTCCTTGATCTTGCTGGGCGTGGTGTGTCCGTAGGCGTAGCCGAGGTAGCCGGCAAGGAACAGCTCGGCCGTCTCACGCGCTTCGGGAGTGAGCGCGCTCGGATTGTCGGCGGCCTGAGAGCCCAGTGCCTCCCGGTCGCTGTGCTGGGTCGCGCGGTGGGCTTGGCTTGCTGGCTGGGTGAGCGTGAACAGCAGGGCGACGGCGCCGAGCAGCACGACTACGACGGCCATTGCTGCTCGGCGCTCGTGCTCGGCGATAGGCCGGTCCCGCTGGGAGCGCATCCATCCGGCGGTGCTCATCGCGTCCGCTCCGTCGCGGCGAGTCGCTTGCGAGCGCCGGCCACGTTCGCGGGGTTGGTGTCGATGCCGAGGTACTGCCGGCCACGACGAACAGCGACTATCCCGGTGTCGCCGGTCGCGCAGAACGGGTCGATGACCAGGCAATGCCCTCGCCCGTTTCTGTGAGGGCAGGTTGAGCGCCAGCGCTCACCGCAGCGGGCGGGTTGCCTGAGCGGGGAGCCGCAGACCTCGCATGCGCACGGGACCGTGCTCGCGAGGATGCACCACTCGATTACCTCGCGTGGCGGTATCCCCGCCGCGCCGGGTGATGGGACGCACCAGCCACGGCGCGGTATCGGGCAGCGCTGGCATCGGTGCCCTGGCCGTTGAGCGGCGGGGTAGCGGGGACAGAGAATGCTCTGCGCCCCGTATCTGGTGGGCGCGGGTTGTGGGGGGTGAAAGCTGAACTCGGGCTGCTTGGCAAGCAGCACGAGCTCTCGCGGGATCGTCGTGTCTGGTTGTAGCCAGCGGGTGTTTTTGAGGGCTAGCTTGAGTTCGTGAGAGTTGCCGCCCCTCGTGAGCGCGAGCCACAGCGTCCCGTCGCTGCGCAGTACTCGGTGAACCTCATCGAGTACGTCCAGCAGGTAGGGGATTGGCGTGTCACGCCTTGGTGCTGTCACGCATGTCTGCGCGAGCCCGTCGGGTAGTTCCCGCAGAAGCGTGATCGGGTCTGTGTGTTCAATGCGAAAGCTCATGCGGGCTCCTCCTCCGGTGTCTGGGGTGTCGAATCAGGTGTGGGCGGCGGCGAGGATGAGCGCGGCGGCTCGTCTGCCCTGGGCGGTGTTGGCGGCCGTTTGGGTCGCCGTGCCATTTGCGCGAGGCGGGTGCTGTAGTAGAGGGTCTGGAGGCGGCCGGCTCCGTCACCGGCCGCGCCGGGTCCGGCGGTCGCGGTGAGCAAGTCCTTGGTCAGCCGATCGCGCTGGATGAACACGGTCCACAAGAACGCGGCCTGCAACGCGAACGCGAGTAGCCATCCGAGGTTTGAGCTGGCATCAGCGAGGGCTTGGCAGACGGCGAGCGTGACCGCGAGGATCAGGCTGTAAATCACCTTCCGCGCGAGGTAGCCGGCGAGCTTCGCCAGCCATGCCCTGAAGAAGTCGTGCCCGCGTCCGGGGAATATCCCGATCAGCAACGCGACGGGCGCGAACGACAGCAACAGCAGCAGCAGGATTTGCGCGAGGATCACTCCGACTGCGAGCGCTCCGAGCAGCAGGAACGCGCCGAGCTCGCCGACCAGGATCACGATCGACAGCAGCAGCCTTTGGTACTGGCCGCCCTTGCCCATCGCTTCGGCGGCGGGCTCGTCTGCCTTGCCGAGCGGGTAGGTGCCGTTGGTCTTGGCGGGGTCAGACGATGGGAGGTGGCCGGTGTCGCCCTTTTCCAATGCTTCGTGCTCGCTGTTGCGGGCCTTTGACTGGAACGGGTAGGCGAGGAAGTGCGAGGCGTACTTGTTGCGGTTGTTGATGCAAGTCTTGCCCTGCGCGTGGACTTCGCTCCGGGCGTCGAGCTGAGAGGCGAGCTGCGTGTCCTGCCCGGCGTTCGGACTCAAGGGGCGCACGGCGACCGAGTGGCCGCTTGTGGTGGTGCAGTGCTCGATCCCGCCGAACTCAAGGACCGTCCACGGGTCGAGCACCAGCAGTGAAAAGAGCTGGCTGCTTGCCGCTGTCTTCGCTTGTTGTTCGCTGCCTACGCTCCCTTGGTTGGTGAGCGATAGCAGCGCTGTTGATAGCTGGTTTGAGAGCTTGCTCGCCGGGGCGATCGTACGCTGAGGCTGGGTGACGATCCCGATCGCCAGCACGCAATAGAGCAGCGATACGGCGAGTGCGCCGGCTGTCTCGGTGTAGCGGCGCTGTACCAGCGCCTTCCACATCGCCCAGCAGCCGGCGAGCACGATCGCGACGACGAGCCACGGCGCTCCGAACGTGTTGGTGTAGAGGTTATGGATCGCGCTCGCTACAGGTGTGAGCGCACCCGAGCCAGGGCTGCCGTCCCCGTTAACCAAATCCAGGTTGAACGCAAAGGCGAAAAGAGTGATTACCGCGTTCGCCAAGAAAGCCGTGATGAGCCACAGAACCTGCGCGATAAAGAACGCAATCAGCGGCGGCACACCGGACACGTCAACGCCGCTGAACACCCCGACGCTGATTCCGGGGAAGTACTGGTCCAGCTGGTAGTTAGTCAGCGGGTAGCGTTCGGCCAGTCCCCCGGCGGGTAGCTGCGGCGCGGGACCGATGTTGCCGTAGACATCGTTCGCTACGGCCGCCGGGCTGGCGAGCAGCACAACGGCGATCGTCAGAGCGAACAGGAGCGCGAGTCGCCGTCGCCGCGTTGAGGTGAAACGACGTAGGGCGTGGAGAATGGCGGGCTTCATGCCTCGCTCCTTCCGGGTTGGTCGGGGGTCGTTTGCAGCACTTGCAGCAAGTGCGGGTACACGAGGTCGATCTGCACCTCGCCGACGCGGCCGTGCAGGTCGCGCATGAGGCAGCGCCCGGCGCGGAACTCACGGACCCGGCCGACTAGCTCGCGGGTGGGCTCAAGGCCGATGAACCGAAGGGCAGCCTTGGCGGCTTCCTCGGAGTCCTGGCCGAAGACGAACACGACCCCGATCAGGTCCGAGAGGTCGCCGAGGTCACCAATGCGGTGAGTGCCGAGCAGCAGCGTTGCGTTGAACGCGCGGCCGAGCCTTACCAAGCGGTTGATGATCTGCCGTCCCTGCGGTGAGGCGAGCAGGAACCAAATCTCGTCAAGACCGACGATCTTGTGCCGCGAGCGGTCCCTTGAAATCAACTGGAGCGCATACGCCGCGACGAGTGAAAGCGTCGCCACCGACACGCGCTCCGCACGTGTGTATGTGTCACGAGCGGCCGATGGTTCGGGCAGAGACAGGCCGGGCATACGGATCGTCGTTACGGGCCGCTCGGCCTGTAGGTCGGTGCTCTCACCGTTACCGAACCCGAGGCGCGCGAGGCCGAAGTCACGGATCACCTCAAGCGCTTCGCCAGCCTCACGGGCGGTGCCGCGGTCGCTCGCGAGCAGCAGCTCGACCACGCGGGAAAGACTGCGTGATCCCTCGCTTACGGTGTCCTTGACCGCGAGGGAAACGGCGTTCTCCCACGCGCTCGTATTGCCCGGCAAAAGCTCAAGCAGATACGAGCAGGCAAGCTCCTCCCGCAAGTCCTCGAGGCCGATAGCGAGCGGGTCGAGCTTCCCCTGCTGCGCAGGATCACCGGACAGCTCAAGCACCTGCACCCGCCCATCAAGCTCAGGCAGTAGATGCAGGCCGTGGTCGGGCTTCGGGTCGAAGTCCACCACGAGCGACCCGCGCCGCTCGGCGGCGTACTCGATCGTCTGCGCCGCAACCGTCTTGCCGGACCCCAAGGTGCCGATCAAGAGGACCGCTGAGGCGCGGTCTTCTCTCGGTGCCTGCGTCGGATCGAACCTGACCGGCAACGGTGCGCCGGTAGGAGTGTACCCAAGATATGGGCCGCGTTGGGAGCCGACCATCCGGCTCCCCGTCGGGATCAGCGCGCCGAACTGCTCGACGGTGAGCTGTTGGGTGTAGTCGCGCACCTCAGACCCACCCGTCCGCTCGCGGCAAGTGCTCAAGCCAAAGCTCATGCTGCAACCCCGCTGGGCGGTGAAGGGTGATGTCGCCGTACTGCTCTTTCAGCACAGCGACCCTGCGCTCTAGCTCCTCCTCGGTGGAGGCACCGACGGCGAGTGAGATCTG
Organism: Solirubrobacteraceae bacterium; assembly: GCA_049588415.1. GTDB lineage: Bacteria > Actinomycetota > Thermoleophilia > Solirubrobacterales > Solirubrobacteraceae > Palsa-744. The sequence goes on along the minus strand of JBAVYU010000011.1, from coordinate 74,716 downwards.
CGCGTAGAGCATCGGCGGGTGCCCGCCCGCTTGCAGCTGTGCCTCGTACTCGCGGGCGAGAACCCGGTCAGTGCCGGCCATGAGACTCGGGCCGTGCGCTGCGCCTTCTACCTGCTCGTTGTAGGCGTGCTCGACATCGGCGATCCGCTTGCGTACCTGCGCGAGCGCTTGGCGGTTCCCGAGCCAGCGCGCGTGAAGGGAGGCGTCTACCGGAAACCCGACAGCCTCCAATGGTGCGAACAGCGCCTCGGCGGTCGCGCCGGGAAACTCCGGTGCGTCCGCGAGCGCGCCGAGCGCGAGCATCGCCTGATAGCAACGGCCCTGCTCACCATCGACCACGAGCGTCTGTTGCTGCTCGGTGATCGCGGCGTTCGCGCACCGCGCGAGGTCGTGGCCGAGCGGCTTGAACGCGACACCGCCATCCGGGGCCGAGATGATGAGCGCGTCGGGCTGCCAGTGACGGTCAAGCTCGGGCTCAGCGACACCACGCGAAGCGGCGCGGCGCAGCAGCCATTGAAGCTCTGCGGTCCTCGCGCGGCGTGCGCCGATGACACCGTTTACGCGCTCATAGATGCGCTGCTCGCGGGTAGCGAGTTCCGTTAGCTCTGCGGCCGGGATCGGGGAGGCGGAGGAGATCCCGGCCAGCTCCTCGACACGGCGCCGCACACGATCGACGCCGCGCACGAGGCCTGAGCCGACGCCCGTGGGTGTGCTGCCGGCGAGCGAGACGGCTAGGTAGATCTCCGGGGTGTGCGACCCGAGCTGGTGCAGGCGCTGCTCGTGCCCAGCAAGGAACTCCTGCCACGCCCGAGCGTCTTGGTGGCGGTCATCGAGCAGGCGTTCGGTGTGGGAGACGTACCGCTCAGCGGGGTAGGCACGGTTCACTCGCCAAAGTGAGAAGTCGGCCGCGATCGTGTGCGCGAGCCTTTGTACGCGGCGCTGTAGTGACCACTTCTCACCCGTGGGTAGGTACGGGTAGGAGGTCGTCGTCAGCCGGTACAGGCCGGCGGCCTCACCGCCACGCCCGAGGAGCACGTTGCCGTGCGCGTAACGCAATGGGAAGCTCACGGCCGCACCTCCACGACCTGCCCGTCAGTCAGCTCGACCACTTCGCAAAGTCGCTCGCCGCTGCGCTGCCGGTGGCCCTCGGCGTGACGAACGATCAGCCGGCCACGGCCGGGGATCGCCACCACCGGGCGGGCGAACACGAGCCGCGCAGGACCCTGCACCTTGCCGTGGTGAAGCAACGGCGAGTGCTCATCCGGGGCGACCCAAACCTGCGGCGCCCACACCTGCGGCTGCCCATCGGGAGCTATCGCGCCATCCAGCGAGCGGCGAGCAGCGCGCGCTCGCAGAGAAACCACAGAGGTGAGGTAGCGATGTGCGGGCCGTCCGTCCGGCGAGGCCTGCCCGGCGAGTGTCGCGACCATGCCCGGTGCGATCAGTAGTCGAAGCGGCCAGTCAAGCCACCCCAGCAGCACGCCCGCGAGGAGAGTCGCCCCGAACCCGGCGAGCGCGCCGAGCACCGCGCCCGGCCAGCCGTGTGAGCTTGCGCCCAACAGCCCGACGATCGCCCCGAGCACCAGCGCGAACAGGATCGAGCGCTGGCTGAGGACAAGTATCACCACCAGAGAGGTGAACGCCCAGCCAAGCCACTCAAGCGGCACGCCGCCCGGCACCGGAAGGCGCCGACCGTCGATCTGGTAGATACGCCGGTCAGGCCTGAATATCCGCTGGTAAGAGCGGATCGTGTGCGTTTCGTCGCTCATCGCAAACAGTCCCCTCGGTCAACCGAAAATCTGTTTGCCGATGCCTTCGGCGGCTTTAGCGATGTCAGATGGTGCGAACACCATCCACGCGACCACGATCGCGGCGAACAAGAACACCGCCAGCTCGGTGTAACGGCGATTCAGGAGAAACATCAAGCTGATGACGCCGACGATGCCGCCGTACAGCTCTCCCGCGTAATGCTTGAGAAGGCCGCCGACGTTCGCGCCGACATCATTCCCGGCCGCGAGCGCAGTCGTCGGGAACAACACCACCGCGTAGATCGCTACTACGCAGACCTGCAAGATGCGTCGTATGTGTGACACGCCGATCACTTCCCTTGCGCTTGTGAGGTTTCGGTGTCGGCGGGCTGTGTCACAGTCACCGTCACACCGCGAGTCGTCGTGGGCACCCGCGAGGTCGTGTCGAAGTAGGACGCGATGCCGCGAACCAGCAGCAGCAACACGCAACCCCACAACAGAACACGTCCAGCGAAGCGAGTCAGCCGAGTGACACTTTCGACCGATGCGCGGTCATTGACTGACTGGCTTTCACCCTTTGTCGTCCTACGGAAAACAGTCATAGGGCGACGGTACGGACGGAGCCCCGCCAACACCACAAGCGGAACTAGCTATTACAAGTGAACTAGGTTTACTAGGTTTAAAGCGATGGCTTTCATAGATGCGCGCACCAGAACGCGCAAGAGCCACCGTGCAGCCGCAACGGTGGCTCCTGGTACTTCCGGGTGGGATAGGGGACTATGCTGCGGCGAGGCTCACTAGATCGGCAAGCTCGTCAATCTGTCCCCGGATGCTCGCGAGTGTTTGGTCGAGAAGACGACACGCGGAATAGTCCGCAAGCGAATACAGCACACAGTTACCATCACGGCGCCGTGAGACAAGCCCAGCCCTATGCAAGATGCACAGATGACGGGAGACGTTCTGCGGCGTGGTCGGCATTTTGTCGGACAGCTCCTGCACCGGAACCTCGCCCTGCTCAAGCAGCGTCAGCAACTGCACGCGAGTCGGGTCCGCCAATAGCGCGAGGCGACTCGTCACAAGACCCACCACGGACTCTGTCCAAGTTCCGGTCATCGCTGATCCCCGACCCTCTATCGTCCTAGATAATCGAACTGTGTCTGTTCCATTTTTCCGACCTGTACCGGAGAAGTGGGACGGTCCGTTCCGACAGGCCAGACACGGATGGGACGAGGCGCGGAGGGATTGGGCGGGATGTCGCTCTCGGGGCTAGCTTTGGGTGATGGTGACGCCACCCGTACACGATCGCGCTTGCCTGCCGCGTGTCGGTGATTCACCCGGCGCCGTGGGCGATGACGGTCGTGGCCGTGTGTTCTGTCGGGGGCTGAGGGCTGACGGTGTGTGGCGCCCACCCCGGACAGCAGGCCGAATGCCAGCATGGCGACCAGCAGGCCCGCGACATAAGCCGGCCACCGACGCGCAAGTGCTGCGACTAGAGCTGACCATCCGCCAGTCGTGGACGGCCTCAGAGTCTCTGTCGGCTCCTCCTCGATGCTCAGCGGTGAGGCCGCCCGCATGTCCTCATCAAAGAGCTCGCTCTCGGTGAAGGGGTCCATACGTGTTAATGCAGGCACCACTCCGTGAGCGACAGTGAATTAGGGCGGCGGCAGTTTAAACAACCGCGCCCGCCGGGTGAGCGGCGGGCGCAGTGTGCAGCTGGGCGAGGTCGTGCTGTGGGCTATCGCTCGACGGTCACGCGCACTGGCTTGGTGTGGGTGCTTGCAAACGGGTAGCCGCCGTTCGGGACGGTCGCGGCCCTAAAGAGATAGGACGTTCCCGCGCCAAGAGTGAACACGTATCTGTAGGTCCACCGGCCCTTGCTATTGGTCGGCAGAACTTCGATCGTGCGCCACCGACCACCGTAGAGAATCTCCATCTGCACCGACTCGCCGCCAGCGGGCACGTATCCCCCGGCGAGCTGACCGCTGAATACGACGGCACGGCCGAGATGAGCCTTATGCGGCGCGTGCATCGAGACGATGCCTTGCACGCTCTCGTGAAAGCCGAGGGTCGACTCCGGCGTGGTGTCGAGGGTGTGCGAGTAGTAGGCGACCTTTAGCAGCCGTGATGGTCCGGCGGGCACCTTGATCTTCCATACCCCGGTCGGGCTCGTGGTCACAGTTGCGGCCGTGGTCGTCGCTGCGGAGCCCACGATCTGCTGTAGGAGCTTGACCTGCGCACCCCTGATCGGAGTGCCCGCCGCACTCGTGAGACGGCCCGTAAGTGTGGACGTCGAGTGACCAAAGGAACGGGTGAAGGTCTTGGCCTCACCTGCAGTCGCGTTCAGCTTCGCGGCTTCGTCGCACGGGGTGCCGTTGCACGGACCCCGTTCCACCGGCGCGACGACTGTGGTCGTGGCGTGATTGACGGTGCTCAGCGTGCCCGTGTAGACCGTGGCTACGTCTCCCGCAGCGTCTTCAAGTTCTACCGTGAGTGCGTGCGTGCCGTCCGCCAGCCCAGCAGTGTTGATTTCCGCGTGAACGGGCGTTTCGGTCGGGCACGGCTGCGTGTAGTTGAACGCGCGAGCGCCTTCGCTGGTGCCAGTGGCGACGCACTTGCCTTCGTTGATGTTCGGCGTTTCGGCCAAGACCTGTTCGCCATTGACCTTGACTCTGACCTGGTAGACGCCCGGCCCCGCAGAGTCGGTCGCGGTAAAGCCGAGGGTCGCCTTGCCGGCAACCGTGCTGTTCAGCAGCGTTCCGCCTAGCCCCGAAGCTGCCGGGACCGCGTTGGTCGATAGGAGAATCTGGGCGCTTGAGATTTCCGCTTCGGCAGAGAACATGCCGTCGCCTTCGTGGTCGAACGGTTCGCCTTCTGGCGCGTGGCAGATCGCGGCTTTGCCGAAGCAGGCGGCCTGCTCGTAGATTTCGCTCGCCCCAACGGCTGTGATCGACACGTCCCGGCTGTAGTTGGGGCAGCCGGGACTTTCACACTTGGCGAGGATCATGGTTTCGCCTTTGACCTTCGCACCAATCAGCGCGACGCCTTCACGCGCGGTCATATCTACGGCGAGCGATCCTCCCGCGATGGTGGAGCCAGCGGGCGGCTTGTACGACCACATTTGGCCCGCGAGGGTCAGATAACCCGATTCCATAGGCGCGATATCGACGCGCAACCCGCCGCCGTTGTAGAACCGTTCGCAGTTGTCGGCGGGCGCTTGTGTGTAGCCCCCAATGTCTTTGCTTTCCCAGCCTTCGGGGAAGATGTATTCGGTGCCGACTGAGCACGAGCGCTGCACCCACTCGCCCGCGCTCGCCGTCGAGATAGGAGCAAGCAGCAGCCAGGCCAGCGCGAGCGACGCGCTTGCCAAGAGCGACGCGAGAGCGGAACCTCGGCAAGATGCAGAGAGCTGGAGAGAAGGTCGGGTGATGGTCATCGTCTTGGATTCCTTTCCAATGGGTATGGCTCGTGCTCAGTTGCCGAGGTAGTTGAGGTTCGTTCCGCCGCCCGTTGCTGTCGGCGGCGGAGATTCCGGAGCAGGTTCGGACGCGGCTGTTCCCGCAGACGCCGCCGTGGCTCCCGGCTCGGTTTTTTCCTTTGCGCTTCCGCCGAGCGCTAGATACTCGTCGGCATGGTTGGGTGGAGGCGCCGGACGGCTCGGGTGTTTGACGGGAGCCGGGTGCAGGGCGACGTGCGCCTGGGTGGTCAGTCCGCCGGCGCCAGTTGTAGTCGACCCCCCGCCCGCGGCGGAAGCGCTCGGCGCCAAGTGGGCGGCGACTTTGCGATGGTGCTGGATCGGCGCCGTTGATTCGAGCGAGTGCACGACTTTGGAGCCGACACCTGCGCCTGCGACGACGATCACTGAGGTTACGGCGGCTGCCTTGACCAACCCGCCGCCGCCGAGTATCCCGGCGGTGCGCTCGGCTGTCGCGCTGCCAGTGGGAGCACGGCCGGTCGTGAGCAGCGAGGTCAGCCGCTCGATCCAGCGGCCATGCACCCCGGCGACGAGCATCGGGGGCGGCAGGAAAGCCGCGCTCGCCGCGCGCTGGAACTCGCGGGCACGCGTCTCCCGCAAGACTGTCGCGTAGGAAGACCTGCAACTGGAGCAGGCCGCGAGATGCGCCCTGGCGGCCGTCTCCTGCTCAGCCTGAGCGGTTCCCTGCGCGTGCGCATGGATCGCCGGCTGGCGGTAGTCGCACATGCGACCAGCGGCGGTGATCGCCGCGACCTGATCGAGCTTTCGCTGCGCGCTGCGCGACGCTGCGAGCACGGTCTTGATCGGCTCGCGCATCGCTTTCGCTGCGCGCTTGACGCCGAGACCGTGCGCGGCCATCACCGCCATCACGCGCTGCTCGAACGGATCAAGCTGCGCCATCAGATCGGCGGCCGTGGCGATCCGCTCCTGTGCGGCCACGAGATCGAACGGCTCATCGTCATCACCGGGGAGCACTTCGGCGACCGGCTCGAACTCCACGCGACGCTGGGAGCCGACGTGCAAGTCCCGGCGGCCCGAGCGGTGCGCCATAAGCAGGTAGCCGATCGACGCCCAGAACGCGCCCTGTAGATGCTGCTCATCACAGATCGGCTTGCTCGACATGACCACGAGGCCGATCGCCTCGTCAACGAGCTCGTCGCGTACATGCTCGGGTAGCCCGGCCACGTCGCGGCGCCAGTCGAGGCGTTTGCGTAGCTCTGCGCGCTTGGCCTTCAAGGCGTGCGCGGCCTCCTCTGGGGATAGCGTGCCGCGCTGGCCGGGAGCCCGCACCAGCCAGCGCGCATGGCCGCGCCGCACGAGCGGGAGCCCGGCGGGGGCGGGGATCGCTGCGGATTGAGCAGGAGAGGCCATCACCCCGTTAATGCGGGCTGGACCCTCAGTGCGACAACTAATTTCGTCCAGGGGCCGAGAAGCCGTCGCCGACGGCGACCCCGTACCGGAGCGACGGCTGTTCCAATGCATACGCGATCACGTCCCCTGTTCTCAGGACTTTTCGAGCAGACAGGACTCGGGCTGTAGGAGCGCAAGGCGACCGTCGGCCAATGTTGGCCTTCGGCACCGGCACGGTCATCGCACTTCCATAGCCTATGTCTGTGCTGGGTGACGATCCGCTACTGGACGAGTTCCGCCGCCTACAGGCGGAGTCCGACCGTAAGAGACGCGGCTACGGGCTGGAGAAGCTCGTAGCCCGAATGTTCCGGCGGGCCCATTTCCGCGTCAAGCCGAACGCCGGCATGGCAAAGCCGCGACAGACAGACCTCGTCGCCGAAGGAGGTGGCCACGTCTTCCTCGTCGAGACGAAGTGGACAACCAGATCGTCGTCGATCGCCGAGATCGACTCGCTCAGGGCACGCCTTGAGAAGACCCACAGCAGCGTGGTCGGCGTGCTCATTAGCGTCAGCGGGTTCAGCCGTCAGGCGATCGAGGCAGTAGGGGCACGGAGAGACAGGCCAATGCTGCTGATCGATGGGAAGGATATTGAGGAAGCCTGTAAGCGCGACGCCGATCTACGACGCATCTTGCGCAACAAGCTCGATGCACTGCTCTTGGATGGCGACGTTCTCGTCGGGGAGCGGCTGCCCTCGCGCCAGCGCCGTACAGCGTCAGGCGATCCTGTAGACGGCGACGCATACCTGCTCATGCGCGATGACTCTCGCGTGCCATGGATACACGCGCGTGGCAGCTTTTCGGGCTTTACATTCAGTCGTGGGTTCAATGATCCCGATTGGGTGCCTGCGGCCGGCGCGGGCGTCACCTTCGACTTGTCACTATCTATCCACACAGTCGCCGACGTGGCGCTTGCGCTAAGCGAGTTGTCGTCGTTGGGCTGGGCGACCGGTGCTGGGCATTGGAGCATCGCGCAGTCCGAGGCCAACTGGCACGGTATCGGCCCGGCGAACCTCGTCCAAGCATTGCTGTGCTGGAAAGAGCGTTATCGGGACGCGGGCTCAATCCACCATACTGAGCAGGTTGTATATCAAGACGTTTGCGATGACGGATTCTACACCCTGATGATCGATGTCGATGCCTACGATCCACGTCTGGTCTGGCGCTCCGACATGTCTTTGCAACTTAGTGGCATTCCGCTAGACCTCGATCCGATTCGCGAGCTATGCCGCACATTCGACGTTCAGGCCCGTACCCGTTTTCGACCCCGAACCGACAAGATGCTCAAGCGAGTTTGGCTACGTCAGGATCAGACCGAGGTCAAGCCGGTTGCGTTCGTGGTGAACGAACGAACATGGCCACCGGATCGCCGACCAATGGTTTGCGGACTGGTGGTCGAGAATCCCTACTACGCGCAGAAAGCTCAGGAACGTGGACTCGCGGATGAGATGCCGAGACCCCTGGAAGAAACCGAGTTTTTGGTGTGCGTCCTAGGGTCGTGGCACCAGCTGGGTAAGAAACTGAAATATCGTCTCGATATGTGCGAGTGGGCTGAAACCTCAGATGCTCTTGTCGCACGCGTGGTCGTGGACTGGCTGGACCCGCGTCGCCGCGGAGTCACGACCGCTGATCGTCGGCCACGGCGTAAACGATCCAGATAATGACACTTGGGACCACCGATAAAAGACGAACCCGCGAGTGAACACCGCAAGGGGAAGAGGCTATCCCCGCTGATCCGCTAGCCGTTCTCGCTCGGCCCGTAGTTCCTTCGCTACCCTGCGCGCGTCGGTCAGCGTCTCGGCCTGATTGAGCCGGTACGGCCACGGTGCCGCGAACGCGCCCAGGATGCGGGGCCGCGCACCAACGCTGAGTATTAGCGCGAGCTTGGCTCGCAGTACGCTCGCCTTCGTTGCGTTTCCAGTGAATCCGAGCATTACAAAGGCTGTCTCGTACACGACCCGGATGGCGAGCAGAAACATGAACGGGATCAGCGCCAGATTCAGCCAAAGCGGCAGAATCAAGCTCTTACCCAGATGGCTGAGACCTGACGAGCCGGATAGATCGGCTGCGACGTGGATCGTGGCGTAAAGAAGCAGCGCAATACCGAGTACGCCCATGAGTGATTTCAGGCAGCTCCTTGTTGTGTCGTACTCCTTGCCCGCGAGTTCCGGGGACACCTCAGCCACGGCAACCATCGCGCCCAGCAAGGTCACGGATGGAATGAGAATCAACTCTGCCCAGAACGGCAGGACAAAAATGTTCACGTAAGCATCGACCAGGACGGCAATCTCGAAGGATCGTCGGAGCGCTGCGCGGAAGTAGTGCCGTTCATCGGGAATCCGAATTACCTTGAAGAAGCCGAGCAGGGCTGAGGCGACTATCCAGGCAAGCGTCGCGCCGACTAGGCGCACTTCCCACAGGCCGATCCGCGATGCCGCGAACACGACGGCCGCGATGTAAGCGAGCATGACGCTCGCCGGAACGACGATGGTTCTGCCAAACGCTGTGCGAACCACGTTGAGCAGGCTCGCACGAATGTCCGTGCGCGTCAGCATCCAAAGGACCGCGATTACCACCCAGATCACGGTTGCCCACTCGCGCGGGTTCAGCGCTTCCGTCCAACGGAAGTGTTCCTGCATCACGGCCTGGCTCGCGCCGCGCTGAAACAGCAAGAACGGGCCGGGGCAGGTCAGCGTGCGGCAGAACCCTCCCATCGGGCCAAGACTACCTCCGCATTCAGGCGCCGGCTAGAGTCTCGCAATGCACGCAACGGAATGGGCCGCGGTAGGGAGCGCGGCGTTCGCGGCGATCGCTGCCGGCGCGTCGTGGTGGTCGGTCTGGCAGAACCGACGGGAGAGGCTCGCCGCCCAACGCCCGGAACTGATAATCGAGATGAGCGTGCATCTTCCGAGCAACAAGGTCTTGGCTCAAATACACAACAACGGTGGAACTGCCCGGAGCGTCCGGTTTTGCGTCATAGAGGGATCATTCATGGCCTACGGAACTCCCCAACCGACGGGCATCTTCCAGAGCGGGGAGAGCCGCACGATCGAGACTGATCTGCCTCCAACAAAGGATCGCGCGGCCAAAGCCTGGGTGAGCGGAATCGACCCCGAGGCGAGATACGTCTACGCCACCACTAGCAAAGGAAGCAGAAGCGCTATCGGCTCGGATGGCCGCACAGCAAAATGTCCGACGCTCGGATTACTGAGGACTTCTACGGCATCGCCCTCGACAAGCTCACGCCGATCGCGCACAAGACGACCGACCGCCAGCCATAGGAGCCGCCCTTGCCGGGGCGCGTGCTTCCTACAGCCACAGGTCTAGTGCAGCTCCTTCTGCCGTGGCGGAGTCACTCTCGGTCGTGTCGTCGCGCGATCAGGATGCCGTAGCTCACGCCGCCCGACACCAACGCGAGCGCCCCGAGCGCCGGTGACGCGAGCAAGTAGGCAAGGGTGGTCAAGAGAAGCGTGCCGGTGCCAATCACGAGTTCGATGAGCCGATCCGAGCGGGGTCCAGACCTCATTCCGACCTCCGGCTGCGGGTCCGTCCCGGAGTCGCAGCCTTCTTGCTCGCTTTGGCGGAACGGCTCGCACGGCGGCGCTTTCCGGAGACCTTGGCCTTCGGCGGACCGCTCCAGAACGGCGGCGCCGACTTCGACAGCGCGTTTCGAGGTCCGAAGGGCGGGAGCAGCTCATAGTGGTATACGTCGGAGAACCCGACCGGTGACTCCGTATCCGGACGGCGGTGCTGCTCACGGTGAAGAAGGTTCCGCTCGCGCAGCTCGGTCAGGCCGCGCTCGCCTGTGGACGCGGACACGCCGTACCAGTCCTGGAACTTGGTGTAAGGCAGCGCGAAACCATCGCCGGCTGCCATTGCGATCAGCAGCACCGCCTTCGCGGCGAGAGAGAGACGCTCGTGCCACCGGTCGTACCAATAGGCGTAAGGCAACTGGACGTAGCCAGGGCCGCCGTCCAGTGTCTTGCCCTCGGTACCCTCCCCTGGGTGCTCGTAAGGGTCGCCCGAGCCGTCGTCGGCCAAGAGCCACACGCGGACTCGGCGACCGACTCTTTGGCGATCGATGAGACCGAACTGCTGCAGGAGTCGCCAGTTGCGGGAGACCGCGTGTAGCGCAGCAGGCTCGACCACGCCTGTCTTCGGATCGAAGTAGCCCCCGACCGCGCGCGCCCACGTCGTGGCGGGCAGGCGAACGTCGAACCGACCGTCGTTGTTGCTGCTGGCGACGGCGTGAAGCCAGAGGTACTGGTCGAGTGCAGTCTCGCGACTGCGACGCACGAACTCCCCCAACGGGCCCGGGCCAGGCCGGTTGTTGTCGTCGCGCCGCTGGACGAAACGGCGGTCGAGCGGCAACGTCTTGCGGTTGCTCCGCCCTAGATAGTGTTCGATCGTGTACTGCTGGTCTGCGATCTCTCTCGCTTGCACGGCTGTATCGTCGCACAAGAAGCAGGCATGAGTGTACGACTGAGACGCTCACGAGATGACTGTTCGGACCACCTCTAGTAGGCCCGATGAGATCCAACAGAGCGCGGATAGCAGCGCTCCATTACCAGGGCCCAGGTCGGGGGCCGCTCGCTGGAGGTTCGGTCGCGCCTCGCCTATGTACCCCTCGCGCCACCACGACCACCAACATGTGGATTCAGACTGCCCTACGCTGCCGGGTATCAAGCAAGCGTATCCTGCGCGCGAGGATCGACGCGCGCTGGCAGGGTGCTGGCGTGTCGGTACGTCGCTACAATTCCTAACGGTCGCCGCCGTAGTGCGGCAGAGGATGAGCACAGAGTTCAGCGTCGAGGTCTTCCTCGGCAACCCAATCGAAATCCCGAGCGAGAAGCAGTTCCTCGCTCGTCTGCTGCGTGACATGCGCCAGCAGGGCGCGGTGTGCCGCATTTTCGGCAACCTCCACGTCGGCCGGGCTGCATGCCAGGTTGACTTTGTGGTCGTTACGGAGCATCGCACGGTGCTGGTGGAGCTCAAGACCTTCCCGGGGCCGGTCGTCGCAGCACCCAAGAACGGGGACTGGCAGGTGCGTGTCGGTGCGGAGGATGTCCGAGACTTCGGCAACCCGGCATGGCAAGCACAGCAGGCCACCTTCGCGCTTAGCGACGAGCTGCACTTCTTTGCCGCCGACGAGGCGGCACCAGGGCCGAGCCGTCACAAGTTCTATCGCGACATCGACACCGTCGTATGCGCGTTCCCGGCTCTGCCGGATGGCTCGTGCGCGGGAGAGATGCCGTTCGTCACCGTGCTCGGGTATGCCGATCTACTTGAGCGCGTGCAGCGTTCGGGGCGACGGGTCGCCTGGGCGGACTCGGACTGGGACGCGTTCGGGAGACGTCTGAATCTCTATCGAGCCGACGACGACTCGCAGGAGGGCGTGGTGCGTCGAGCTGGGGCCGCGGCAGTCGATGCGTACCGCGGCCTGTACCTAAGAGCGCACTCCGACCTACCGCCACTGGTAAACACAGCGGTACGAGTGGCGGGCACCGATGCGCCGCGGCCCGATTTGCCGAGCAAGCTCACAAAGGGCCGGGCCGTTCTTCTCCACGCGCCATCAGAGTTCGGCAAGACCCTCTGGGCTCGCTCGACCGGCGCTGAGCTAGCCGGTGCCGGCGAGATCCCGATCTGGCTGGCTACCGAAACGTGCGAGATGTCGTTCCGAACCTCGCTGGCGCGCGCAATCTCGCCCTACACGTCGCTGTCACCCGACGAGCTGCTCAGGGCGGCCGATGCCGCGGGTCGGGTTGTGGTGTTCATCATCGACGACTTGACCAGGGCCCCCGACGCCGTCCGGCAGGCAGTGCTGGCCGGCGCGCAGGCAGTCAGGCTTCGCCATCGGACCTGCGGACTGCTGATGACCGCCCAGTCCGCTGACGCTGCCAGCTCGGTTCCAGACACGGACGTCGAACTGTTGGCCCCGGCTGACAGCGAACGCCAAGCCTTGCTAGACGCCTACGGCGCGCCGGACATCATCGACCGCTGCGACGCATTCAGGAGCCCGCTGGAGCTGTCGCTCGCAGCGGCTAGCGCCAGCACTCTCCCGCCCGAGGCCAGCGCTGCGGAACTGCTGGATGTTCATATCGACCGGCTCGTGGCCGGCGACGATCGGCTACGCAACGGCATCCGCACCGTTGCGCGCATCATGCACAACAGTGTCACGCCGGCGCCACGCCGCCCCGATCTAGCCCGCGAGCTGCGTCGCAACCACGCCATGACCGACACGGAATTGCAGGCTCTCTGGTCATGCCCACTACTGACTGTTGCTCACGGGCGTGTCTCGTTCCGGCACGAGCGCTTCGAGCATTTCTTGGCGGCTGAGTCACTTGTGATCGAAACCGCCGACATCGAGACACTTGCACGGATGCTCAACCAACCCCGCTGCGCGACCTTGCGCGCCGACGCCGTAGCGCTGGAACGCGATGAGCGACGAGTCAGCGAGATCCTTATCGCCTGTGAGCACAGCGACTTGCTCTTCGCCGCGGCCACTGGTCGACTCGGCGTCAGTGCAGCGATCGTAACGGAGACGATACTCACGGATGCCCTCAACGCCGCGTGTGCACAGACGACGAAGGGCGACGCCACGTTCGACGCCGGCGCTGACTTCATCTTCGGCGGCCAGTGGACTCTGCCCGACGGCCCAGCTGCGCATGCACACCTAGCCACGATCGGACGGCTGCTGACGCATGGGCACTTTGTGGATAGTTGTGCACGGCTGCTCGACAGCACCGACGCCCTATGCGCACGGCTCTTGGACGAAGCCCACCCGGCGTCCTCGGCGTTCGCGGACCGTATGTTCGCGGCGACTTACGCGCTAGGCGGACGAAACACCCTCCCTGCCACGACACTCGTGCGCTCCGCCGTCGAGGGCGCGATGTTCAACCGCGACCGCCCGGAGACCGCCGAGGTCGCCCTTGAGCTAATGCGCGGCCGAGGCGATGATGCCCTCGGCCGGCTGTACGTCGCCGCGGAGTTCATACGCCGGGGGACATCGTCATCCATCCTCACCGAGGTCATCGTCGGGTGTCTGGAGGCGCGCCGCTATCACTTGCGCTTGCTCGGTCTCCAGTTGGCGCATACTTGCGGCCGCAGTCTCGATGGTCAGGCGCGTCAGCAGGTGCTCGACGCCGTCCATGCCCTCCCGACCGACAACCTCGCAATCAGCTCGTCGGTCGTCGAGACGCTCTCGGCCCTTGGCGACCTTGCACCTGTCCGCAATATCGAGGACATCACGGAGGAGATCCAGATGGTGCTCGGTATGCGCGACGACCCACTGGGACGGAAGATGGCGTACGGGATCATCTCCAGCCAGTTCGACGCAGATGTGATCGGGCCATACTACGAGGCTGTCGCGGCCCTGAGCGACACCGATCGCCAACGGCTCCTAGCGATCGCGCTCTATGGTGGCGAGACAGACAGCATGTCGATGGGCTGGATCTTGGGCGAGATCAAAGACCTCGCGAATCCGCTCACCCGGTCCGCAGTCGAACGCTACGTCGCTCGCGCCGACCCGTCGACCTGGTTCAGCTCTCAGGAGGGGATGGATGGAATCGTGCGAGCACTGCAACTCCTCGTTGCCGACGACATCCCGCTACCAGACCCCGTCGATAGCGGCGCTGCTGATCCCGCTTGGCGAGCTAGTTTGGCCCTAGTCATGAGTTCGCTGGCAGATGCCGACACCCCACAGCCGGTCGAAAGAACGTGGGCCGCGCTGCTCGATTGCCACCGCGACGTTGTCGCCAGCCTGCTTCTCAACCTCCGGCAGATGTGGGGGCTGCACGCGACAGGGCTCAAGAATCCGCAAGACGTCCACGACCGCCTGCTCGCCACGATGCCAGCCGCTGGCCTCTCCGTGCTCATATGGAGCCTCGAGCACCCTAACCGCATTCGCTCGCTGTCTCGATACGACCATGGCAGTCGCGACTATCTCGTCGGCATGCTCGGGCGGATCGGAGATCGCCGCGCCTCCGAAGCGCTCCGTCGCCTTATCGACGACCCCGCCATCGGCGAGGCAGCCGCGGCCGCCGTGCGGGCGATCGAGATGCGCGATGGCATAGCCGCCTCCTAGTGGCCGTAGTAATCGCTGTCCCAGCTCACCACACTGCGTCGGCCTAGAACCTCGTCAACGTCGGCTCGCGCGTCGTCGGGCTCGGCCCACTCAAATAGACAGTGCGTGGCGGACCCGAGGCGCTTGCACTCAGCACCAAGCCGCTTTCCGGACTCAAACCACGCCTCCGAGGGTGCTTGCTCTGCGTCGAGCAGTGCGCCAACCTCGGCCATCGACGTTCGGAGCGCTTCGCGGAACCCGTCGATTCGGTCGCTCGCCATCGTGCGCGAGTGCCGCCACTTCCGATGCTGGGGAGACTCCGGCAGGATCACCGCTCCCGTGTTTTGTGCCCTCTCAAGCGCCCGGCGCCCGGCAGCGGTCAGCGCGAGCAAGTCCAGCCCATTGCGACGAACGTCGCGGATTCGCCCGGCCGACCTGAGTGCGTCTATCTGCGGTTGAAGCCGCCGCGTTGTCCACGAGTTGTGTACGAAGCTCAAGTGCGCGGCGATATCTGCGCGCGAGGCGTCGTCGTGTTGGTCGTGTACTTCGGCGCGGTGGATAGCCGCGAGTAGTTGTGCGTCGGAGACTGGCTCGAATCGGCCGAGGTCCGCGAGGTATAGCGCGTGGAATCGTCGGGCCGACTCCGGCAGCTCTAGCCCTTTGCTCGGCGCGTCGCCATCCTTGTCCGTGGTGCTCATTGCGGCTCCTTTCGGGCACCGACACGCACGGACGCAGCGACCCGCAAGACCGTCTCCGCAGAAAGCTACGGTGGTCCAGTGGCATCGAAGGTCCGCCCTTCGGTGCTACACGGCCGGGCGGGTGCTCTAACACCCGTCCGGCCACTCGATTGTCTTGACTGGCGCGCGATCAGAGCAGAACCCGCACGCGATCTCAAGACCCTCAGATCGGCTCAGCGAGAAGCGCCCGAAGGACTTGCTTGATCTTTGCTTGATCTCTGCCGTCGCCCGTCGCTGCCGCCAGTCACAAAACCAGCGAATTACCAGGCATTTCTCAAGTGGAGCCAGCCGGGATCGAACCGGCGACCTCCTGCTTGCAAAGCAGGCGCTCTCCCAGCTGAGCTATGGCCCCGCAGTCTCCGAGTGTAGGGCAACCGCGTCAAGTCATACCAGCAGCCATCCGGCCTTGTCCACGGCTATTCCGATGACCTCAAAAGAGGCCTACTCGTTGAAGTCGAAGTCGCGAGGGGGCCTCTGCTCGAACCAGAGGCGCTCCTGCTCGGGTGTATCGCGCAAGAAATCGGGAGTCTCCTCGAGAACGTCCTCGACCGGCGGGTCTACGCCTCCCTCCGGATGATCTGACCCGGAACGGTCCTCGTCCCCATGTCCGTCCCCATGAGTCGTGTTGGGATCGGCGTGGCGATCGCCGGGCATCTCCCATTCAAGCGACTCGCCGCCGGACGTTTGCTCATGATCCGGGTGGGTGACCGGTGTGTCGTGCACAGCGCTGCTCGATGCGCCATGTTCGGGGTCCGATCCGGCGAGCTCGGCCTCCATGTTGATCTCGACTGTCTCCTGACCCGCCGATGAATTGCTCGGGGGGGTCGCATGAGTAGTTTGGGCCTGCTGCTCGGGACTGGTCGCCTCGATGTGATCCTCGCGTGAAACTGCGGGCTCGGGCTCGTCTCGGGGATGTACCGGTCCGAGGGCGGCGTCCTCCTCCCGGGCCACGTAGCCCGGATCGGCTCCCCTGAGACGCTTCAGCTCCAGGTGCTCACGGATGGCGTCGTCAAGCAATCCCATTGCGCCTCCAAACCATACTGCGCCAAGCCCGCGAACTTGCTCAGATACTTCAGGGCTGCCAATTTGACATTGGCGAGATGGACACTGCCGTCGGCAACACGGTCGGGCTTGCCCCTGGCTCGATCCGGCTACTACACTCTCCGAGACCGTCATCCGGGCATGGATGATGGTACGCGGGGCTATAGCTCAGTTGGGAGAGCGCCTGGATCGCACCCAGGAGGTCGCCGGTTCGAGTCCGGCTAGCTCCATAATTCGCTATTTGTAGGGCTTTTGTGGGTGAGCGAGTCGCCTGGGCGATTCCCAGACGGTTGTCAGTTTCAGGCACTTAAGCGTCCTGAGTGCCTGGAGCAGGAGATCTAGCTGGGACCATGTGCTCTTGACAAACTCGGGTGTTACATGTAACGTATTGGTATGCCGTCGACTCGAGAAAGAGTGCGTCAACACCGCGAGCGCCTGCGTCGCCAGGGCCTGCGCCCCCTTCAGATCTGGGTGCCAGATGTTCGAGCACCCGAGTTCATCGCCGAGGCGCACCGCCAGTCCGTTGCTATTGCTGCGAGCGAACGTGAGGTGGACGACCAAGCCTTTGTCGACGCGATCTCCTCTCCGTGGGAGGTCGAGGACGAAGAAGCTTCCGCTCGGTGACCCGCGGCGAGATCTATACGGCCGCGGCGCGAGGGCCCTACACGGGCAAGCCTCGTCCCGTCTTGATCCTTCAGGACGATCGCTTCGACGCCACCGCGTCGATCACGATCTGCCCGTTCACCACCAATCCCGTCGAGGCTCCGCTCATCAGGCTTCCGATTGATCCATCCGAGGAGAGCGGTCTCGACCAGCCGAGCCAGATCATGATCGACAAGGTCACAACCGTACCAAGGTCCAGCCTCGGCAAACGCCTCGGCAGACTCCGAGACGACGAGCTCGTAGCATTGAACCGGTCGCTGATCGTTTTCCTTGGACTGGTTAGCGCGACGCAGAGCTGAATCACGACGCGGAGACTTCAGGCGCTCTTCGCCAACGAGTGACCCGAATCGAAGCAAATCCGGCGATATCCTCCGACACCCGCCGCAGGCACGGGAGGCCGATGGAGAGAAGCACGCGTTGATCTAGGCCACGGTCCAAAGCCCGCTCGCCGAGCAGTTGGGTTACCTCAAGGTCGCGATCTGCGCGGACCGGTTGACTACAGTCGTGTCAAGCCGCGCGTCTGGAGATCTGCCTAGCATTGTCACAATGAGCCATCCATGCGCACTCATCGTCGAGAGTGTTTGAAACCCCGATGACCCTTAGTTATTGCTGGTGTTGATTATCAGTCCGAATCATATTGGATTGCCGAATGACATGCGGTATCTCCTGGCCTCTGGAAGAAGGCTTCGACCAGGGCGCTTCGCTTGGCGCAGGTACAGATGACGTTGGCTTTAGGCGCGCTTGTGCTGCGCCTATTGCGCGGCCCGACAGGCATCAAGCCTTTAGGCTTTTGGTGTGCCTGAACGATGGTGGGACGGTGAGCCAGATGAGATCTTCTGGATGGAGATCACCGATCGGGATGACTTGGGCAGTGACCTAAACGCTCCGGAGCGGACGGAGACGGGCCGTGAGTACTGGAGCTACGGGTTCATACGCGAGGTGCACGAAGGCGATGTTGTGCTGCACTACCGCGCGCGACCCGTCAACGCGATTACCGCATGGTCACGGGCGACCGGAGAGCCGTACCGCGATCAAGTCTTTTGGGGCGCACATGGCCAGGCGGGTGGGCGTGGGCCGGTTGCTCCCTACTGGCGACCGGGATGGCGTAGACCGCTTGACGGCCCATACCAGCTGAGCCAGCCAGTCACGGCCGCGTTCCTCAACAGTATTCGCCCCAACGTGGTTCGGGTGCTCGGTCATGTCGAGGCCGCGCACCCAAGGCAGCGGGTATATGCCCCGTTCGTCGACTACGGGGGTCGAGAGCTGCGCGCCTTTCAGGGTTATCTCACAAAGGTGCCGCGCGCGCTCATAGAGCTCGTTCCTGAGCTTGCCGAAGTCTCGAGGCTCGCCGCGGAGACAAGGCCACGCCCGGCCGCACCGGCGCCAGCGGCTGGCCGAACGGCCCTCGGTAATGACTACCGCGAGGCCAACCCTAACGCAAGGACTGCGCAACGGCAGCCGTTTTCGGTTGACCCCGACCTTGTAGATCGTGCACTACAGGCGCACGCACGGACGCAGGAGGCGCTCGCGGCCGCCCTGCGCGCAGTTGGGAAGGTGCCCCGCTCCCCCGCCCCCGGCGAGCCGGCCTTCGATCTCGCTTGGGAAAAGGACGGGACAGTTTGCGTAGCGGAGGTCAAGAGCCTCAGTGGCATAAACGATGAGAAGCAGCTACGCCTCGGGCTCGGTCAGGTGCTCCGGTATGGACACCTTCTGCGCGCGAAGGGTCGGCCTGTACGGTGCTTCATCGCAGTGGAGTCGCGGCCGGCAGATCAGTCGTGGTTCGACCTTTGCTCCGCCCTCGGGGTCACGCTGCTCTGGCCTGACGTGTTTGCTTCGACCGTCCAAATGATGTGACTGACATGGGGGTCGCTCCTGTTTAGACGCTCGATGAGGCGATGATCGGGTCTCTTACGAACACGGGCTTGAAGCCTGCGCTGGGAATCGCCTCGGCGGCGGTGTCAAAGGCCAGCACGTCAGTGGCCACGAGGCGCGGAGAGATGCGCCCACCGGCGATCAGGTCCAGCACGGCCGGCATGTTGGCTCGTGCATGCGAGAGGCCGCCGGTGAGTGTGAGGCAGTTGAGGAACATGTGCAGCAGCGGCATCTGCGGGTCGGAGAAGTGCAGCGAGGTGTTCACACACACGCCGTCGGGCTCAGTGCCCAGTAGGCAGGTGCGCAAGGCGCCGCCGCTGGGGTCGGCCGCGGCGTTGACCGTGATCGCGAACTGGCGTGCCGCCGGGTCCAGCTCGGCTGGTGTGCACGCGTGGGCGCCCAGACGCTCGGCCAGCTCGCAGCGAGTCGGGTCCACATCGACGTAGAGGACACTTCGCGCGCCACTGGCGGCTGCGATGTCGGCAGCGTACAGCCCGATCGAGCCGTTGCCGAGGATCAGCACGTCCACGCCTGGGCGCATGGCCAGGAACGGCGCGACCGTGCGCCAGGCGTCAGTGAGGTTGTCGCCCACTGAGACGGCATCGAGCGCCGACACGTTCGGCGGCAGGGGTACCAGGGTATGGTCGGCGAAGGGCACGCGCACGAGCTCGCTGAAGAGGCCGCCATAGTCTTTGCCGATGGGCAAGCCATAGGTAGCGATCGTCCCGTCGTTACAGCTGCGGCAGAACAGCGGCCGGTGATCGTGGCAGCGGTCGCAGGCTCCGCAACAGATGTGGTAGCTGATCGCCACGACGTCTCCGGGGCGCACGCATCTCACGGCGGGGCCGACCTCGAGCACCTCGCCTACGCCCTCGTGCCCGATGGCAAACGGCTGCTCCGACCCGGGTATAGGCGGGTCAGCGCGGACAATGGCCTGGTCGAGGTCGCAAGTCGCGATGGCTAGCGGCCGCACGAGCGCGTCGGTGGGTGAGGCGATCGTCGGTTGCGATTCCTCGCGCCACTCCAACGATCCGGACCCGTCCCAGTAAAGGGCCTTCATCCAGGCACCGCCTTCCCATGTCATGATTTACGTAACCTCATTATGCATATTTTCATAACATCGTTACGGATGTCAAATGCCAACCCAGTCTGAGCGGACCGACGCGACCCGGCGTGCGCTGTTGGACGCGGCGCGTGCACTGTTCGCCGAGCACGGCTACGCCGCCGTCGGCGTGGGCTCGATCTCTCGCCGGGCCGGCGTGACCAGCGGCGCGATCTACCACCACTTCGCCAGCAAGGCCGGTCTCTTCTTCGCGGTGTACCAGGAGCTCATCGCAAACACGGCCGCGCGTATCGCCTCGGCGCGCCGCAGCAGCCCCGCGCCGAGTCTGCTCGACGACTGCGAGCTGTACCTCGACGCCTGCTCGGACCCTGCCTACTTCCGCATTACCGCCGACGCGCCTGGCGTGATCGGATGGGAGGCGATCCTCGACGACACTCAGCGCCTGATCGCCGAGAGCCTGATCGTTGCGCGGGCCGAGGGTGAGATCGGCCCGACCATTCCGATCGTCGCCACGGCCCGCATGCTTGCCGCCGCCCTCAAGGAGGCCGGGGTGATGATCTCCACCGCGCCCGACCCTGCCAGGGCACGCGCCGAAGCCAGTGCCGGCGCGCAGCGCCTGGTTTCCGGCCTGCTGAGCGATACACACCAGGATTCGACTGCTCGGCGTCAGTGATCTGCTGACAGCGAACGTCGATATCTTGGGGTCATGGCGACGTCCTCTTCAGCGGAACGATTGCCTGAGTCCGATCTTGATCGTCTCCATTCTGACCTTCAAACCGAGTACGCCAAGCTCATTGAAATTGTCAGCGCGTTCGACCAGCGGCTGCTCACGATCAAGGGTTGGGGCGTAACGCTAGGCCTGGCCAGCCTTGGGCTCGGCTTCCAACAAGAACACTACGGACTGTTCCTCGTCGCGGCAACAAGCGGCCTCGCGTTTTGGCTATTGGAGGCCACGACCAAGTTGCATCAGATTCGCTACTACCCGCGGATGGGAGACATTGAGTTCATCGCCTACGAGCTGTTTAGTGTTCAGACGCCGAGCGGTCCGGCTTCCTCGCCGCTCATCGACTGGAGCTGGTACGCCGCCGGGCCACGCATCCGTAAGTGGGATAGCAAGGGTGACCCCCGTAGGCCACAACAATGGCCGACACGTCAGCAGGGCCGCCTCTTGCGACCGTGGACGTTCGCCCACGTTGCGTTTCCCCATCTCGTAACGGTCGTCAGCGGCACGGTTCTGTTCGTGCTCGGCCTACTGGGGGTGTTTGGTTCGATCTGAACGCCGGTAAGCGATCTTTGATCGAGCCGTCAATCCAGCCGCTCTGTATTGCGGACACGCAGACCCCGCATCTCCTCGCCGTCTCGAGCCTCGAGCAGACGGCCCCAGCCTGACCGACGAGCGCGAGGCCTTCTTGGCACCAGCTCTCCTGGGCCTCGCGCTCGTTAGCGTCCTGGTGCTCTGCGCAAATTTTGCGCAAGCCCAGAAGCGCACGTCAGCTCTGTTCAGCATCGACCCTTCCAGGTCCAAGACTGCTCAGCACCCGACAGTCGCTCCATTGTCATCCCAAACGTTGTTCGTCCACACCTGGTTGGCGCCAGAGCAGTAGATGGCTGCGACGATCCCGAAATAGCCGCCTTTCGGGAAGTACCCGTTGCTGTCCGGTCCACTTGCACAGGCTGTCCCCCCGGATCCTTGGTTGTAGACGGATGTCGAGAGGCATCGCGTGAACCTGTTCCCTGTAACGGTCATCGTGCTCGACCCTACTGAGGAGGAGTTGCCATCGGGATACAAACTGAACCCACTACCAGCGAGCAGGCTGTTCGTGAGGGTGATGTGATTGTCCGCTGCGCCACCCCCGCCCCCTTTGGTGTCGCAAAAGAGGTTGGCAGTCTGTTCGTGTGGATTGACCAGGACGTCATGTTCTGCCACAAAGGTGGCATCCGAGCAATAGATGTCCTCGTAGTGTTCACCTGAGATAGTCGCGTTTGAAGTCACATAGCTGTTCGTCAGCTTCCACGGCCCGTGGACGCACTCTCCACAGTTGTAGATGTAGTCATGATCTGCCACTGAGCCTGACTGGCTGTAGTTGTTGTTGAGCCCTTCCTCGACTGACTGGCTGGTGGAGTTGGAACCTGAGATCGTGGAGTGTTCGATTCGCGTACCCGACGCACCACTTGCGATAGTCACAACCCGTGATCCCGGCTTGCCTCCACCGCTTGTAGTGATGCAATCGTTGGCTAGGGTCACGTTGCTTGCGGTAACCGTCACTCCGCCCACGATATTGAGACCCTTGACCGTTTGACCTTGAGAGCCCGCGGTTACGGGGCCCGATGAGGTGAGAGACGAGCACGCCCCGGTTGGGCCAACATTTGTCGTGGAGGGGTCAGGATATCCGCAGGCTTGAGGGGAAGAAAAGCAGTGACTGCCGCTAGGCGGCGGAGCCGGTTGAGTAGTTGCCGTAGAGGTGAATTTCTCCTGTATCCGTAGCGTATGGGCGCCTGCGGCCAGCGTCGCATTGTATGGCGAGGAGCATGTTTTGTAGGCGCCGTTGTCCATCGAGCATTCGTAGGTTGTGCCCGGCACTCCAGAGGCAAATGTGAACGGACCAACAGTACTGGTTGCACCGAAGGCCATGACGGCGGTCGTAGCGAGCAGCGCAAGGACGCCCGCGAGGAGCAATAGGTGACGCATGAGAATCTCCTTCGTTTAGGAGTTCAGCGGACTGAGTCCAACTGCCGTAAATTCAGCCGTACCGGCAGAGGTGGTCAGCAAAAGTCTTGTCTCGTCCTAAATGACTGCCCCGTCTCGCCAGCCATAAACATCTCTTCGCTTCGCTGCGCGATCGTGCCAATTTGTCACCAAAACGGCTCGCCGGGCAGCTCGACGTGTCAGGCTATGCCGATGGTGGACGACCAGCCCCTCCTGACCCTCGCCGACGCCGATGCCTGGCGCGCGTGGCTGCTCGCGCAGCACGAGCAGTCTACCGGCGCTTGGCTGTGTCTGGCGAAGAAGGGCACCACCCAGCCGACTCGCCTCACCTACGACGAGGCACTGGACGAGGCGTTGTGTCATGGCTGGATCGACGGTCAGGTCCGGCGTCTCGACGAGCGCACCTACCGTCAGCGCTTTACCCCGCGTCGTCCTCGCAGCGCATGGTCCAAGCGTAATGTGGGCATCGTCGAGCGGCTCACCGCCGAAGGTCGAATGACCCCCGCCGGCGCGGCAGCGGTCGAGCGCGCCAAGGCGGACGGCCGCTGGGAGGCCGCTTATTCAGGTCCTGCCCAGATCGAGGTTCCCGCCGATCTCACGGCTGCGCTTGGCGAGAATCCGACTGCACTCGCTATGTTCGAAATCCTCACCAGCCAGAATCGCTATGCGGTGTTGTTCCGGATCGACAGCGCCAAGCGCGCTGAGACGCGAGCAAGGCGAATCGAGCAGTTCGTGGCGATGCTGGCACGGGGCGAGACGCCTCACCCGCAGAAGCGCACGCTTAATCCGGACGGGCCTCACGGTTGAGGACCGATTGGGCGAGCATGCTGAGTGCGAAACCTTCCCTTGCCCTGTTCAGCACCTCCTCGAACTCCCCGTCGGTGAGGCCCATGTTGCCGGGCCCCAGATGGCTGCAGATCACGCCCTCCCACGCCGCCCACAGGAACCTTGCGGTGCTCTTGGCGTCCACAGGGCGTCCGATGCCTTCGTCGATCATCTTCTGGATCTCGTCCGTCATGCGCCCGGTCTCATCCTCGATGCGCTGTGCCACCCTGGCGGTTGCGGTCGGCGTGAGCTCCGCGCCGGGGCGGTCCGGCGGCGGAAAGCGAAACAACTGGAAGTAGCCCGGATGCTCGCGCGCGAATCTCAGGTAGCCCTCGGCCAGGCCAAAAAGCCGCTCGGCGGGAAGCTCGCCGGCGCTGAATCCCTCGTCGCAATACTGCTTGTCCAGATCCAGCGCCCGCTCGATCAGGGCGCTGTACACGCCCTCCTTGCTCGCGAAGTGGGCGTATATGGAGCCGACCGCCACGTCGGCCTCCTCGGCCAGATCCTCCATCGTCGTCGCCGAATACCCGCGGCTCAGGAACAGTCGCTCGGCGGCATCCCGGATCGCGGCCGCGGTGCGGGCCTTGCGCCGCTCCGAGCGCGAGCCCGTGCGGTCCTTCTCTTGGTCGGATGTCTCGTCTGGACGGTTCATTTGCAATGCCGTTACATTAGTGTAATCTCATTACAGTGACGCTTGAGGTCTCCCATGAATAGCTCCCTGAATATCGGGGGCGACACCAAGGCGGTGCTGGTGGCGGACGCCATCATGTTCCTCTGCGCCCTCCTGCTCGGGGTCTTCAAGTACGCCCAAATCGCAAGCTCCGAGGACCACATCGCCCACGTCTATACCGATATCGCGCACCGCACGGCACTGTTCTACAGCTTCGCGCTGCTGCTGATCGCGACATTCGTAGAGCTGAGCGGCTTCAGCTCGCTCGTCAACCTGCTGGCCGCCGGCGCGATGGCCTTCTATTTCTTCGCGTCCGTAGCGATCTACGCGAGCCATGGCTGGCGCAAAGACACCGACAACCAGTTCCGCGACTCCGTCCGTGGCACCCACGCCTACATGATTACCCTGGTCGTCGCCGAGATCAGCGGCTGGTTGATCCTCGTCGCCGGGTTCCTCGACAAGCAGATCTTCTGAGACCCGTGGGGACCAGTCTGGGGAGACCAGGCGCAGGAAGGGCGCAGGAAGGTAACTCTGGACCACACCGCGGAGACGTCGCACCGCCCTCGCAGAGGGGCCGCAAACCGGCCCCTCCTCCGGAACCCGTCGAACGCAGCCTCCGCTACGCTCGCTGTGTGACGCCTGAGGAGCTCGCCAACCTCGCCCACTTGCGCCGCGCCCGCGATTTGATGGATCGCGAGTATGCGCGTCCGCTCGACGTTCCCGCGCTCGCTCGCACCGCCCTGATGTCGAGCGCACACTTCTCGCGACAGTTTCGCATCGCGTACGGTGAGACGCCTTACGCGTATCTGATGACGCGACGAATCGAGCGGGCCAAGGCGCTGTTGCGCCACGGCGATATGTCGGTCACCGAGGCATGCATGGCGGTCGGGTGCACCTCGCTTGGCTCTTTCAGCGCCCGTTTCACCGAATTGGTGGGGGAGACGCCAAGTGCCTACCGGGCTCGCGACCACAGCGCGCTCGCGGGCGTGCCGGGCTGCGTGGCCAAAGAGCTCACCCGCCCGACTCGCAGACCGAGCAGGATTGGAGAAACGCGCGTGGCTTTGGCTCGCTAGCGTGGTCGTCATGAACCTAACTTTCTCTCAATGCTTCGTACTCATACATGACCCTGAGCAGGCTCTCACCTTCTACCGCGACACACTCGACCTGGAGCTGCGCAACGACGTCGCCCGCGGGGATTTCCGCTGGATCACAGTCGGCGCCGCCTCTCAACCCGATGTTGCGATCGTCCTTACCAACTACCTGAACGGCAGTCCCGCCGATAGCGAAGCGCTCGAGGCGCTTCTCGCCAAGGGCGCTCTCAACGGCGTCCACTTCCACACCGACGACCTCGATGCCACTTTCGAGAAGCTGGTCTCCTCAGGCGCCGAGATCGTGCAGGAGCCGACCGACCAGCCCTGGGGCACACGCGACTGTGCCGTGCGCGACCCATCCGGCAACATGGTGCGCATCGACCAGCCGCCGGCCGCGTAGTCCCGGGCCCCGCTCCCAAACTCGGGCGTGCCCCGCGCGCCCGAGTTTTCTCGGAGGCGATCGTTCGAGGCGGCCGCGACAGCTCTACTCGACCACAACCCGCCGGCCCTTAGCATCGGCGTAAAGCCCCTCGAGTAGGCCTCCTGCCTCGGCCCTCAGCTCTGTGCGATCCGTGCGCCCCAGCCTGCCAACCGGGCGTAGGGTCAAGGTCGCCTCGCCGCGACGCACCTCGACCGACCAGGTGCCGGCGACGAGCCCGTCGAGCACGATCGTCGGCTGGATCCGCAGGTTGCCCTTGTCGTAGACGACCTCGCGCAGCGACTCCGGCACGATGCGTGTGCGGCGCTTGGTGGCATAGGCGAGCAAGGTGCTGTCGAAGGCGCCCAGCAGGCGCGCCGGCCCGGGCGTCTCAGGGTCAGGCCGGGGTGCGCCAGGCAAGTCATACAGCGTCCGCCCGGCTCCGTCCTCGAAGAGGACCAACCGCTCGCCCATGCCTTCGAGCAATGCCCGTACCGCGGGTACGCGAGCCCCCGTCCAGCAGGCCACGTCCTCGGCCGCCGCCGGGCCGAAGGCCTTCAGATGCGCGATCGCGATCCGTTCAAGCGCCTGCCCCCGAGCGGGTGCTCCCCGCTTACCGGGCGGGAGGGGCGCCGCGCGATGGTCGGCCGGAGTCTTTGCGCCCCACGCACCGCCCGAAGGCACTCTCACCAGCGCGCTCCATCGGTAGATCGGCCGCCACTTCAGCGAACGCTGCGCCTCGACCTCGCGCTCATCGATCGCGCCCGGATTGCGCGAGACCCAATCCTCGGCGAACTGCCCGATCTCCTCGCCCGTGCGCGACTGTCGCTTCGCAAAGGCCAGGACCTCGTTGCGCAGCTCGTCCATCGCCGGCGTGGTCTCGCCGATCGCCCGGTGCCAGGCGCCCGTCGGCTCGACGGCGATCACCGCGTAGGCAGGGTGCTCGCGGGCACTGACCAGGTGCAAGGTGCCCCTGATGCCGATACCCCAAAGCAGCTCTTCCCGCTCCAAGGCTCCATACAGGTCCGCCGCGGCGAAGGAACTCATGCGCGACCACAGGCCGACGGGCAATGCCGCCCAAGCCTGACCTTGCATCGCCCCGATCGCCTCGACCGTCTCGACGAGCGGCCCGTCGAAGCGCTCGAGCAGCCCTTGGCGAGCGAGCAGCGCGCGACCGAGCGCACGCTCGGACAATATCTCCGAGTCGGTCACCTCGACTCTGACACGATTTCCAGGCCGCTCATGGGGCTCCATTTTTGCGTACTTGCCGCCGCGCGCGCCCGGATACGCTGGCGTCTGTGCATCTGAGATCGCGAACCCACGACCTGCTCGTTCGACTGGGCGGCCTCGCGCGCGCGATCCAGGAGGACGACGAGGCCCTCGTCGAGCAGATCGTGATCCTCAGCCGCTCGCGGCGCCTGTTCGCGCCTCTCGCCTTCACCGTAGGCGCTTTCGCGATGCTCTTCCAAGGACTCAAGCTGCTCTTGTCCAACTGGCGCCTGATGCTCGTCCAGGTGCCGCCGGCCGTGTGGATCTGGCTGGCGATGTTCGACCTGAAGGCGCGTGTCCTGTACGGACGCTCGTTTCCGACTTTGCGCGGCTGGATCCTCCTCCCGATCGCCTTCTCGATCGTCGCGATCACTGTGGCCTGCTTCTTCTTGAACGCCGTATTCGCCTTCGCGATCGCCGACTCCCGGGTCCCCAAGATCCGTCCCGCCTATCTCCTGGCCCGCAAGCACCTCGGGCCGATCCTCCTGTGGGGCGCCGGCGTGGGGATCCTGTTGGCGGTGGGCACCACCGTCGCGCCGCGCTGGGGCAAACCGTGGTTCGTCCTCTGCTTGGGGATCGTGATCGGGATCATGATGATCGCCTACGTCGCCGTGCCCGCTCGCCTGATCGGGATCAAGCCGAAGCGCTCTCCCCGCGAGAAGCTGACCGCGGGGGCCCTCGGCGCGACCCTCGGCGCGACCGTCTGCACGCCTCCCTATCTGCTGGGGCGCCTGGGCATCCTGATGCTCGGCTCCAAATACCTCTTCATCCCCGGAATCGTGGCACTCGTGTTCGGCTTCACCCTGCAGGCCGGCGCCACCGGAGCGGTGCGGGCGATCAAGATGAGTCTCAAGCTCGCGGTGGAACCCGCGCCGCCCGCGATCGCAACGGGCGGAAGTGTCGGTGAGCCCACAAGCACGGCCGAGCCTGCTAAAAGATCGCAATCCCAATGACCACCTTGAACTATTGTCCGCCGAACTACCCGATGATCGCCGCCGGATGACCAACGCCGATGACATGCTCGCCCTCGCCGCTTCGCGCGCGGAGCAGCTCGCCGCGCCCGGGCTCAGCCCGCGACCGCGGCGCAAAGTGGCGGTGCTCGCCTGCATGGACACCCGCATCGACCTGTTCCCGATGCTTGGACTCAAGCGCGGCGACGCCCACCTGATCCGCAACGCCGGCGGTCTGGTCACCGACGACGCGATCCGCTCCCTCAGCGTCTCCCAGCGCAAGCTGGGCACCAAGGAGATCGTGGTCGTGATGCACCACGGCTGCGGCTTGCACGGCGCCTCCGAGGACGAGTTCGCCCAAGAGCTGGCCGCCGACGGAGTCCTGCCCGCGTGGCGATTGGGGGCCTTCGAAGACGTCGAGGAGGCCTTGCGTCAAGGTTTGGCGCGCCTTCGCTCAAGCCCGGAGTTGCCCAACCGCGACCACATCCGGGGCTTTGTGTTCGATCCCGAGAGCGGCCGGTTGCGAGAGGTCGAGCCCACCGACGCTCCCGCCGGCTAAAGCTCCTCGCTGCCGGCTGTCCTCACCCACAAGGCGTACGTCTCGAATCCGTGGCGCTCATAGAAGCGCATCGCATCCTTGTTCGTGTGCATCACGTGGAGCGACAGTTCCTCGATGTCCTGTGCGCTCAGCTCCTTGCGCACCGCCTCGAGCAGCGCGCTCCCGGTCCCTTGACCGCGCTCCCGCGGCAACACCGACAGCGTCTCGATCTCGCCTGCCCGCTCGCTCAACGGCCAAGTCGGCGAGCCTGAGCGCACATGAACCATCGCGTAGCCGACACCCACGCCCGAGCGTTCGGCAAGCAACACGAACGCATCGCCGTCTTCCAGCCACGTCTCATATTCAGAGCGTCTGCGTTGCCATGACTCCTCGCGTGAACGCGGCTCGCCCAGCTCCGGCGTGACCTTCGCATGATGTTCGCGCAAGGCATTCCAAAGAGGCGCGATCAGATCCAGCTCCGATACGTCGATCCGTCGAATATTGGGTTTGGACATGCCCCAGATCATGTCAAGCACGAACGTCCCTCCCATCTCAAGCCCATCTCACCGCTGCCACTTCGGACCCATGACCGGCCGCATTGTGACGTTCGTCGCTAACCGTCCGGCGGTGCGGGTACCAATACCTCGTCGCACGAGCTAGGCCCGTGGCGGCCCAGTGCCCGTCCGCATCGACACCAAGAGGGGTGTGAGCCGTGAATGACCGTCCCGTCCATCTGATCGTCGGCGACGATTTGGAGCGCTCGCGCGCCTCCGTTTTCTTCCGCCTGATCTTGGCCATCCCCCATCTGATCTGGCTGAGCTTGTGGGGAATCGCCGCTGCCCTTGCCGTGATCGCCAACTGGTTCGCCACACTCTTCGCGGGTCAGTCCCCCGACGCCTTGCACAACTTCCTGGCCGCCTATGTGCGCTACGCGATCCACGTCGGCGCCTACCTGTTCCTGGCGGCCCAGCCCTTCCCCGATTTCACGGGCGCCCCCGGCTATCCCGTGGATGTCGAGATCGCGCCCCCGCAACCCCAGAACCGCTGGAAGGTGGCGTTCCGCATCGTGCTTGCCATCCCCGCCTTCGTGATCGCGGGCGCCCTTACATCGGGCAGCGCGCGTACCTACGGCGCCAACTACAGCTACGGCTTGGCCAGCTTGGCCGCCGTGTTTGCCTGGTTTGCGGCCATGGCACAAGCACGTATGCCGAGGGGCCTGCGTGACGCCATCGCCTACGGCCTTTCCTACTCGGCTCAGGTCGACGCCTACCTGTTCCTCTTGACCGACCGCTATCCCAACAGCGATCCCCAAACCGCTTTCGCCGGTCTGCCCGTGCGCGAGACCGACCCGATCCGGCTGGAGGTCGGCGACGAGCTGCAACGCTCGAAGCTAACTGTCTTCTTCCGCTTCATCTTGACTATTCCCCACCTGATCTGGCTGGCCCTGTGGGGGGTGCTCGTCTTCTTCGCCGCGATCGCCAACTGGCTGGCCACGCTTGTCAACGGCCAGTCGCCCGCCGGGCTGCACAACTTCCTGGCCGCCTACGTGCGCTACCAGACCCACGTGTACGCCTATCTGTTTCTGATCGCCGATCCTTTCCCCGGTTTCCTGGGGGAGCCCGGCAGCTATCCGGTTGAAGCGTCGATCGCCGAGCCCCGTCCCCAGAACCCGTGGAAGGTGGCCTTCCGCCTGATCCTCGGCATCCCCGTGCTCCTGCTCGATGGCGCCTACGGCGGCCTCCTGTTCGCGGTGGCCTTCCTCGGCTGGTTCGTCTGCCTGGCCACCGGCCAGATGCCTCGCGGGATGCGCAACGCCGGAGCCTTGGGCCTGCGCTACTCCGTCCAAGCCCACGGCTACCTGCTCGTGCTTACCGAGGCCTACCCCTACAGCGGGCCGACCGTCCCCGCTTCCCCATCCGCGGAGCCGGCGCCACTCGTTTCGCCGACCGGCCTCTAGCCCGCGCTTTGCGGGCCCTCCGCCAGGCGGGGGACGTAGTAGCATCGTGAGCCGCGCGCGCCCGTAGCTCAGTGGTCAACGGTTCTCTTCGGGGAGCCAAAGAGCAGCGGTCTTTCAAACCGCAGGCCGCGGGTTCGATTCCCGCCGGGCGCATCTCACATAGCCTTTATCCAAGCCATTTTGGATCGAGCAGGGCGCTATAGAAAAGTAACGGTGTCCCGAGTATGTCCCGAAGAGTTTGCTATCCTTTGGGTATGGCACGGATGCCTCAGGCCAATCGAAGCGCCTCCTCAGCGCGTTCTCGGTCGCATGTGGGCGGCCCGTATTCTGGGGCTGGGGCACAGTCGCACGATGACTCGTCGATGGATCGAGAGAGCGTTTCGGCGGCTCGCGTGACGCGTCGTCTTCGGACACAGCCGCCCAGCGGCCATGTCCATCGGGTTGAGCGCAAGCGTGGAGCGGCGTGGTATGCCAAGTACCGGCTTCCCGACGGCAGGCAGGTTCAGCGCAAGCTCGGCCCGGCCTGGAGCGAGCGCGGACGCCCGCCGGCCGGGTACTTCACAAAGCGGCTTGCCGAAGACTGGTTGCGCGATGTGCTCCATGAGGCGCGGCGTGGGACCTTGGTCGGAATGGTCGCCACCGGCGCGACGTTCGCCGATGCTGTCGCCGAGTTCCTGCGCTACGCCGAGCAGGACCGCCAGCTGAAGCCCTCGACGTTGCGCGGCTACCGCTCGATCATGAAAGCCCACCTGCTGCCCGCCTTCGGTGAGCGGCCGCTTGAGCAGATCACGAGCGAGGACATCGAAGAGTGGCGCGCCGGGCTGTGCGCGGTCGATGACCTGCGCTCGCACGGGCCTGCCCACGGCAAGACAGGAGCCGGCTCGCAGGCCCTCTCGCAGCCGCCGCGGCCGTTGAGCAACAACTCCAAGAATCACATCATGGTCTTGCTGCACGGCGTCTTTGCGCGCGCCCGAAAGGTGTGGAAGCTGCCAGCCAACCCGGTCGCGGCGGTCGAGCGCTATCCGACACGCCTCTCCGGTGACATCGAAGTCTTCTCGCCCGAGGAGGTCTGGGCGCTCGTCAGGGCCTCCGAGTCCGAGCAGGACGGCGCACTGTTCCTGACCGCCGCCTTCACCGGCTTGCGCCTCGGTGAGCTGATCGCCTTGCGCTGGCGCGACATCGATTTCGCCGGCTCGCTCGTGCGCGTGCGCTCAAGCTGGTCCGTCGGGGCGCTCACGACCCCCAAGTCGGGCAAGGTCCGCTCGGTGCCGCTCGCGCCCGAAGCGGCGCAGGCGCTGGCCAAGCTCTCCCAGCGTGAATTGTTTGCCGGCGAGGACGATCTCGTCTTCGCCGGGACCGTCGGTGACTACCTGGATGACTCCGCGCTGCGTCGCCGCTACAAGCGGGCCCTGAAGTGCGCCGGCCTGCGCCAGCTTCGCTTCCACGACCTGCGCCACACGTTCGGAACATGCATGATCGCCAAGGCCGACATCCGGCGTGTGCAAGAGTGGATGGGCCACGCCGACATCCAAACAACGATGCGCTACCTGCACTACGCGCCGCGCGAGGAGGACGCGCGACTGGTAGCCGAGGCGTTCGCGGTGAACGCAAGCGAGGCAAGCATCGAGAGCTGAGGTACTCGGCGCGTCTCCTACCGCTCGTGGCGGCCTGCGTACGGCTCGCTCCTGGTTTCCCGTAGCCATGTTTGGAGGTCGTCGGGGTCGAAGCGCACGTAGTGGCCGAGGCGGTGGTGGGGGATGTTGTTTGCGCGTGCTTGGGCGAGTAGCCAGGTGTATGGGACGCCGAGTAGTTGGCTTGCGGCCTTTGCGTCGATGAGAGGTGTGAAGGCCCGGCGGATGTGTCTGCCTATGCGTCCTTTGAGCTTGTTGTGAGTGCGTGGCCTTGGGTGTCTTTGTAGCGCCACGGGGTTGTGCGGCTGTGGGCTGTTGGTGCTCTTCACCTTTCCCTTCTCCGCGTCTCTTGCGTGGGTGTCTTTGAGGTTTCGTCTCCCTGTGCGCTTGGGGATCACTGTCAACGCTCGCATCTCTTCCGATCCTTTCTCTTGGTCGTATCTCAATTCGACAGGGTCGGCTTTGCCGACCTGGGTGCCCTCTAGTGGGCCGGTCACGGTTCTGTCAAGGGAAGTCCGTCAGGACCCGCCCCTTTGGGGCGGCCCCGTAGGGGTTTCCTTGACAGGTTCTGTCCGGTCCGCTATTTCGCTGTCTCGCGTTCGTGACGGGATGGCGTGGGTAACCGCGCGGGCGCTCGCAAGGTGACGTCCTTGCATGTTGGTCGGGTGGTGCACGGCTTGTCGATTGCCAGTCTGTTCAGTTGGGCTGAGTGTGGTTCGGTAGTGGGCTGCGGCGCGTGTTAGTCGCTCGACGCGGTGCTCTGTTGGTGGGTGGCTGTGCTCGGTTAGCCAGATGAAGGGGACTGGTAGGTCGATTAGTGCTCGGCGTTCGTCGAGGAAGTCTCCGAGGGCGTTTGCTTGTCCTAGCTTCGCGGCGTAATGGTCGGCGTGGTGCTCGCGGCCGCGCCAGTAGACGCCCCAGGCTGCCCTCAGTGGCCACATGCCGATCGCTCCTGTTGCGAGAAAGCAGAGTGTTTTCAAGCCGCGGTGCACTTCGCCGCGGGGTGGCGTTGTGATCCTGCATAGCGCGGCGGTGAGTCTGCTGTCGCTTGAGTTGAGGTGTCCCAGCTCGTGTGCGAGCACCGGCTCGAGGTAGCCGCTGTCGAGCAGGCCGCGGCTTACCATCACGGTGTCGGCGTAGGCAGCGGCGTTCTCGCTCTCCTCATCGAGCACGAACCAGCGGCGCGGTTCGCGCAAGCTCGGGTCTGCCTGTTGGAGTTGGGCGATCGCGTCCTGGTAGATCAGTTGCTCACGCTCAGAGGGAGCGCGTCCGCCTGCTTGCTGCTCCCACCACCATCCACCCAGCGGCAAGATCAGCGTCGCCACTGACAGGGCGAGTGGTCCGTAGCCAACGGCTAGGGCGATCAGGTGTACGGGGCTTGTTGGCTGCTCGATTAGTTTGAAGGCCAGCCAGATCGCGGGGTATGCCACGAAGCCGCGGATCGCCGCGCATGGCAGTTGTAGCGCGAACGTCGCGAGATACAGCAATAGCCAGCTTGGCGATAGCTCTTTGGGTGAGATCACGTATTCGCCGGTCCTTGGCGCTCGCATCTGCTCCTCCTTGATTTGCTCAGTTGACGACAGGTGCTCTTAGCTATGTCGCCGCAACTGCCAACCTGACCCCCCCCTGAAAAAGCGTGTGTCCTTGCCACGGTGCAAATGAGCGGACACGTTCGTGACCGGCACGTCCAGCGCTTGGGCTATCTCAGCCGGCCAGGAGTCCGGGTTCTCAGCCAAATATGCCGCGACCTCGTCCTGGCTGATCCTGCGTTTCCCAGACCCTGAGACCGTCTCGCCGCGCTCCCCCGTCAATGCTGCACGGGCGGCTAGCAGCCTGCGGCGCTCGGCCAACAGAGGCTCATAGCTCGCCAGCTTCTTCTCTACCCGTGCAAGCTCCCCGTCGATCTCGGCCAGCACACCCCTCACGCCCCTGCTCCTATCGGCCATCGGCCAACTCCCTTATGTCCGCTCTTGCTTTCATGCGAGCACTTTAGTACCTTACTTTTCTTATGTCAATATCAGAACGGGATCGTTGGGGACCATCGCATCAGTACCTTCCGCCGCCGCGGGATCGCAAACGCCGTGTACTCGCGTGGAGCGTCGGGCTTGGTTTTGTCGCGGCCGCGTTCACGGTTCACGCAATGGCCCGTTGGGGTCTTGGGATCGGGT
This sequence comes from Solirubrobacteraceae bacterium, assembly GCA_049588415.1. GTDB lineage: Bacteria > Actinomycetota > Thermoleophilia > Solirubrobacterales > Solirubrobacteraceae > Palsa-744. The sequence goes on along the minus strand of JBAVYU010000011.1, from coordinate 40,427 downwards.
TGCTCGCATTGCTTGTTCGGGGTTCGCAGTCCCTGTGGGGATCACACACCTACAAGCCCCCACCCGCACCAGCGACACCGATCTTTGACGCGGCAGCCGTACGCGCCAAGTCAGCGAGACTCGGCGGCGGCGCATATCTCGGGCTAGGACCGGGAGGACGTTGGGTCACAGCCGACCCCGAGCATGCGGTGATGGTGTTGGGGCCGCCGCGGTCGGGCAAGACCGGCTCGATCGTGATCCCCTCTGTGCTCGCGGCGCCCGGGCCCGTCGTCTCGACCGCCACTAAGCCCGACGTCATGAACGCCACGTGGCGAGCGCGCTCTGAGGTCGGACAGGTCTGGCTCTACGACCCCTCGGGAGAGCGCGAGGCGTGGCCGCGGGGGATACGGCGGTTGTGCTGGTCGCCTGTGCCTGCCGCATCGACATGGGATGGGGCGTTGTTGATGGCGCGCGCTATGGCCGCGGGAGGGTCCGCTGCGAAGGGCACGACTAACGAACAGCACTGGCGTGAGCGCTCCACGGCTTTGCTCGCACCGTTGCTGCACGCGGCTTTCGTCACGGACCAGCAGATCACACAAGTCTTGACTTGGGTTCTGCGAGCGGAGTTGGAGCCAGCACGCAAAGCCTTGGAGGATCACGGTGCGCAGATCGCCGCCGATGTCCTAGCCGGCATCGCCAAAACCGATGAGCGCGAGCGCTCCTCGATCCTGTCGGCCACCGCCGGCGTGCTCTCCGCTTATAACGCCGACGCTGTGCGACGTAATGCTGCCCATCCCAACTTCGACGCCGACCACTTCGTCCGCTCTACCGACACGCTCTACATCACAGCCCCCGCACACAAGCAAGCTTTGTGTGCACCACTAGTCATCGGACTGCTAGAGCAGATCCGCCACGCCACCTACCAGCACGCCCCCATCGCGATGCAGGAGCGGCGTTCTCCTGTCTACGTGTGCCTCGATGAGGTCGCCAACATGGCCCCGATCCATGACCTGCCCGCGCTCGTCTCAGAAGCCGGTGGCCAGGGCCTGCATGTGATGGTCTGTCTTCAGGACCTCTCTCAAGCACGCAAACGCTGGGGCGACGACGCAGCCGACGGATTCCTCTCACTGTTCCAGACGAAGGTTGTGCTGAACGGGATCGCTGACCCGAAAACGCTTGAGGCGATCTCGCTTTGTCTCGGGGAATACGATCGCCAGCTTGTGACCCACACGCTTGGGCGCTCGGAGACGGAGACGGGGTTCTTTGAGATCTCGCGGCCTACCGATACCGAGAGCGTTGCCTACCACACCGCTCGTCAGCGCACGCTCTCGCCCGGGGAGATCGCGCGGCTGCCACCGGGGCGTGCGCTGCACCTGCAGGGGACTCGTTGGGGCCTCATTCGCAGCACGCCGTGGTACCGGACGCTGCCTTGGAAGCGGATCGCACTCTCGCGACCACTGACTCGAATAGTCCCCGCTAAAGCAATCTCATGCGAGGACCGAGAGAATAGGCAATCCGATGCTTGCCGCCACGCTCGACACGTCGTGCGCCCTGAACTTTCTCGGCCACGACCCGGAGGTTGATGATGCACTCGTCGAACTGGTTGCCGCTGCCATAGCGAGCCGCGTGAGCCTGAGTGTCACCGAACAAGCATTCGAGGAGGTCGGACTCACCGCAGAAGAAGCCACACGCGAGCAACGGCTCAAGCGACTACGCACATTTGGCAAGGTTGAGCTTGCCGGTCACCTCATCGACAAGCGCGACAAACTAGCGAGTCAACTACACGCCACTATCTTCCCCGACGCTCAAGCTGGCTCGCGCACCGATCATCACAACCAACGCGACTGTCTTCAGCTAGCTACCCATCACCTGCTAGGTCGTGATGCCTTCTGCACACGCGACACCAAGCTCCTCAAGAGAGCTGGGGACGCATTCAGTCACGGGATCACTGTACTTAGCCCAGCTCTGCTACTTGAGCAGGTCGAAACGGAATCATCGCCTGGGCCACTCACGAGCGTCTCGGCCCTCGCCGTCAGGGATGCCGACATCGAGAAGGACCAGGGAGCCATCCGCGAAGTCCTTAACCCACTCGCCCTCGACTATCCGGATTTCACCAGCTGGCTCAACGGGGCACTCACCAAGGCCAAGCAGGGAAAGGTCTTGGTCCGTGTCGGCCTGCTCGGCGAGCAAGTGAGCGCCGTCGCGCTGAGCACACGCAAGGATCACCGCGTTGTGAAGCTCTCCGCCTTCTATGTCACCGAGGATGCCCGTGACGCCGGCTTGGGGCAGCATCTGTTGTGGTCGGAGCTGCGCACCTGGGCCACCAGCGGGATCGAGAAGGCCTATGTGACAGTCTCCTCACGCCATGCCGAGCTAATCGGTTTCTTTCGGGCCTTTGGGTTCGTGATCGAGGGCATCTCGGCTCGCCGCTATCAAGACGACACGGCTGAGCTTGTGCTCGGCAAGCATGTCATCCGGCGTTTGGTCAACGAGCAGAACCGCGATTCTTTTGTCGAGGAGGTCGCATCTCAAGTGTTCTCCGCGCCTACGTCCGTGACTGCGGACGGCGAAACATGGGCACTCGCCCCGGCCAATACGCACCCAAGTTTCGAGTGGAGTGGCGAGGACGCATCGCTGGAACTTCATGCCACGGCAGGCCCGACACCGCATCGTCGCTGGGGACTACTGGAGCTTGAACGCATATTCCACCCACTGCGCTTCTCGCTTGCCGGACGCACGGCGTTGCTAGTCCCGATTCAACCGCAATGGGCCGACGCGATGCTCGACTACAGCCCTCACCAGCCAACCCTCTTCGGCCCGACGCCCGACAAGCTGCTCTTGCGAGCCGACAATGCCTACTACTGCTATCCCAAACTGCTGCACACAGCACTTCCCGGCACGCCCATCCTGTTCTATGTCTCAGGTGGCACGGGGCTAGTCGGAGAGGCCAGAATCATCGACGCCGAGGTAGAGGCGCCCGAGGAGCTCTTCGCGCGCTTCGGCGGGCTCGGCATCTATGGCATCAGCCAGATCCGAAAACACGTCAGCAAACAAGGCAAGCACGCGGGAGAAGCTCTCGCGCTGCGCTTTGGATCCTACGTTCCGTTCCCCTCGCCTGTCACCATCCACACGATGCGCACCGTGTTGGGGCGCAATGCCCATCCGCAGACACTAACGTCGATCTCAAGCGAGGATTTCGAGCTCCTGCGACGAACAGGTGGCCTTGAATGGTGACCGACGTTCTAATGAGTATTAGACCTGTCTATGCCGAGGCCATCCTCGACGGTACAAAGACGTTTGAGTTGAGGCGTCGACGTCCATCGTTTGCTCAAGGCACGCGAGTCCTCGTCTACTCCTCCGCTCCTCATCAACGGCTTCAGGGCACCTTCGAGGTGGGTGGGATCATCGCCGACGCACCAGATGCCCTATGGGAGAGGCTCGGCGATCGCGCAGGCATCGACAGGGACCTGTTCGACACCTACTTCGATGGGTGCTCCACCGCATACGCGATCGAGGTCAAGAAACCCAAACGCATCAAGCCCGCCCGGCTTTCCATCAGACCACCCCAGTCCTACCTCTTCCTGCGCTCGCGTGAGCGTCGTCACCGTCCGCTTCTGCGGCTAGCGCGCACCTAAGTCAGTGCGCGACCGGCGTTGCTCGCCAAAGCGCCGCTATTCGATCCCAAGGCCGAAGCCGTGGTCTAGTTCAGGGCCTGGCTCTTCGGGTTGCTGCTCGATTGTGAGCACGTAGGACTCACGGTCTCGGTTGGCTCCCTCGTGTGAGTTTGAGTGCTCCGTAGGGCTCTCGCGGTCGTTAGTCTCGGGCGAGGGGTCGGGGCCGTTTGGGGCGGCGGCCCCGACTCCGTCTTCCCTGTCCTGGCCTTGGTCGAGGTTGGGGGTGTCCTCGGGTTTTAGCTCGGCGGTTTGGGCGAGGCTGCGGTCTGTCATCGGCTCCCGTGTGATGCTTGCTTCTTGGGCTTTGCTTTGCTCGATCTTTTCGGCCAATCGCTCGATCGCTTCGGGGTTTATTCCTTGGGTGCCGAGGTTGTCCTTGCTCACGTAGATGTTCGTTTGCTCCTTGGCTCTGGTGAGGGCGACGTATGCGCGCTCTCGGTCTGTTTGCCAGCCACCGATCAACGCGAGTCCGTTGTTGGCGGTTAGGCCCTGGGCCTTGTATATGTGTTGGGCGTAGCCCAAGCGCAGGTCCTTGAACTCTTTGGTGTCAACGTTCACTTCGCGTTCGTTGGCTCCCTGCGTGTCGATCGACAGTTTGCTCTCGTCTTGGATGTCTTTGATCGTCCCCAGCGTTCCGTTCTCCACTCTGTCCTGTCCCGGCTGATAGTGGGGTTTGGTGAAGATCACCTGGTCGCCTGTCGCAAGCGAGTAGGGGGTGTCGGGTAGCTCTGCTCTGTCGTTGCCAAGCTCGCCTTGTTGATCGCGGTATTCCTGGGCTTGCTTGTTGAGCTGGTCGAGCTCTTCTTTTGAGTTGTCGGTGAGCATCACGGTCCTGCCCTCTGGGCTCTCCAGTCGTTGCTCGTTCCAGTCGGCCACCATCTTCTCTGCTGCCTGCTCGCGCGTGTCTGCGATGTGCAGCCTGTCGTGGGCTTGGTAGGTGGCGAGGGCCTTTGTCGCGTTTCCTTCGCGTACTTGTGCCCATGCTTCGCGCTCCCACTGGTTCTCCGCGCGGTGCACCTCCGTCAGCTCCGCGTTTGGGGCGCAGTCCGTTACGTGGCTGAACAGTCCTCCCGCCCCGATCGGCGAGAGCTGCGCGCTATCGCCCACGAGCACGAGCTTCGATCCCTTCTCGGCTGTTCGCTCCACGACCTGGGCCAAGCGGTTCGTGTCGGCCATGCCCGCCTCGTCCATCACCACCACCGTGTTCTGGTCGAGTCCCATCGTGCCTTTCTCGATGCGTGAGAGCAGCGCGTCGGTTGTCACTGACTGGTCGGTTTTCGCGTCCGCGCTCAGTCGCTCGGCGGTCGCGCCTGCCACGGCTGTCCCGATCACCTTGTAGCTGTCTTTCTGCCAGGCGTTCGTCGCGGCGCCAAGCACCACGCCCTTGCCTGTCCCCGCGTGACCGGTCAACGTCGTCACACCGCCTCGGCCGGTGATGCTGTGCAAAGCCTCGCGCTGCTCCTGACTGAGGGGACCACCGATCTGCTGTGCCGCTTCCCGCTCGGCCTGTTGCAAGGAGTGTGGGCTTACGGGTGCCGTGTTCTGGCTCGCGCGATCCTTCACGGTCGCGATCGTCTGCTGCTCGCGCTCGCGCAACTCCTTCGTCGTCCACTTCCCACCCTGTAGCTGAATCAGCTCACCAGAGCGCGCCAGATCCTTCACAAGCTCCTGCGCTTCGCCAGGATGACACACACCGGCGCTCAGCTCGTACGCGGTTGCGTACAGTTCGCGCTCGCTCACCATCGAGCTTTTCTCAGTTACCCGCTCCACCAGCCGACCCGCCAAGGTGGACTCGCCAGCTGTCTGGTCTGGACTGAGGGTCTGCTCGGATCCGTTGAACAGGCCGTGCGCTTGCTCGCGGCTCAACCCGTGCTCGCCCGCTGTCGCCTGCCATGCCGTGTCCACGTTTCCCGGGCTCATTGTTGACTTCGTGCCGCGCGTTCCCGTCGTCAACGAGCCAAGCTCCCGTGCGTTCGGCTCGCGCCCATAGTTCGCTTTGAACTCGCGTGCCGCCTTCTGGATCTCACCCGTCCGCGCCGACCACCTGTCCGCCAGCTCTTTCGGCACGCCCTTGATGCCGAAGTAGCGGCTGTCCTTGCCCGTGCCGCGTTCGATCTGTAGTCCCTGCGCTTGCAGGTTCTGCGCCAGGACTGACCTGTACCACGCACCGTTCTCGCGTGCGCTCAAGAACACCTGCCTGGAATCCACCGCCGCGAACTTCCCGTCCTTTCGCTCGGCTGCCAACACCACGACGTGGGTATGCAGTTGCGGGTCTGGCACGCCGCCTTTCTCCTGGCTGGCCGTCAGCCGGCTCGTGTTATGCGTGAACTTCGCCGCCACCACACTGTTCGCGCTCTGCCATTTCAGGTTGCCTTGCTCGCGCACACGCACCAACTCCACATCGCGCTCCACGTGTCCCATCGCGCTCGCCACCGCGTCCTTGTGGGCCTGCTCGATTTGCTGGCGATGCTCTGCTCCAGACGCCGCCCACAAAGCCGACACGTCCTTCGGTGCGCTGAACGTCATATCCACGCCGGCCACCTTCGTGCCGTTGCCGCCGGTCTGTCTGATCTCGCGACCATCGCTCGGGGCCTGACCGCTCATCAAGGACACGAGCTGATCGCGCTGCACGGGGCGGTGGGTGGTTATGCCGAGCGAGGCCAGGACCTTCGGCGAGCCGTGCCATTCGCCCGCCGCGCCCTCGCCATCCTCGTCCTGCGGGTCGATGTAATAGTCACCGCGTTCAGAGTCCGAGGTCAGGTAGGTGGCGTAGCCCTCCGCGTCCCCGCCTACGATCTTGTGAGTCGTCTGCATGCCCTCGAACGTACGACCCAGCCCCAGGGCGCGCAAGGGGAGACGGGTGAAACTGAAACTCAGAAGAGTTCACCTCATTTCACGCGATTACTCTTAACAATCCGCGGAGGGAATCCTTAGGGGGTAGAGCACCCCGGTGCGTATAGTCTGCATCGCGTCGGTGGGGCCTGCTTAGGGTGACTGCACCGTTCTTGCCTTGGGCGAGTTTGAGCGGTCGAAAACCCAGAGCGGAGGGGTCGGGGCCGTCTCGGCCTCGGACCCGACCCCGGGTGCGAGCCGGGGGCTCTCTTTGATCGTGGGCGTGGGGATGGTTGTCCTTCACATCGATGCAAGCGCTAGGATCGACCGGCTCGATGGCAGATCCCATCGAGCGCGATTATTTGATGGAGGGGTTTGTTTGAACGAGCAGGATCAATCGACTGAGTACGCCGGGGACAGGCCGCTGGTCGATGTTGCGCGAGAAAGTAGTTTCGCGCTGCGCGACACGACGTTATGGCTCCACCGTCGTGTCGAGCGGATCTCCCATGCCGATCGCTTGATGATTCGCCGCAAAGTAAGCGTCGACTTCACTATTCCACCCGAGCTACCACCGTTTCACGACGAGAATGGATCTGATGGGCCCAGCGTCTATTTCGTGCCGGTGGCGCTGCTGCGGAAGTGGCCACCGCTTATGGACTTCGATCTGCGCGCTCAGGACGGGTGCCCGATTCCGCTTCTCACCTCCCAAAAGAATCGGGAGGTTGATGCTGCGGCACTCGTTGGCCTGGCTCCCGCCGGCGAGGAGCGAGAGTGCCTGGCATCGCGGCTGGAAGATGTGGCCAAGCTGGACGCCGCGGGCGCAGAGCGGGCTCTGGACGTGGTAGGCACGATCCTTGCGGCCAAGCTGGATAGCCTCACGCCAGAAGATCAGCGGGGCTGGGCCCGGACGCTTCGTGTGGCCGGCAGCCTCGTGCGCAACTCGATCCTATGGGTCCGCATCGAAGCTCGCGCCGGGGAGCGCCGGCTGATCAAGTTTGCTTTTATCGAGCAGGCTCCCAGGGAGCTGCTTCTACGCCGCCGCATTCTTTCGGCCTTCAGTTGGGCTCCCCGGCGAGCGCAGTATGAGCTGCCCAACCTCGGAGAGCGCGGAAGCTATCACCTGGAGATCGAGGCGCCCCCGGATCTTGACATCTGCAGTGCCAAGCTCAGACTGAGCAAGCTGCCGCCGGCTCACACAGTGGGCGCACGGAAGCAAACGAGCATCGGGGCATTGCTCAGGACTGTGTGGCAGCAGGTGGTGCGAGCGCTAGGCGAGCGCTTGCGGGATCTGCTCGGCACCATAGGGGAAGGGGAGCAGGCACCGCCGCCACATCTGTCAGAGACAGAACCGGGGGAGCCTTACGCGTGGAATCTCCGCGAGAGGGCTTATCTCTATGTGGTTGGCAGTCAAGACCAGTACGGTGTCGCCAGCGTAGACATGGCAATAGGCAACCGGGCGCTGATCTCAAGCTCGTTGCGTGCCTCGATCGTAATCACCGTACTACTCGGATTTCTGTGGAGGGCGCCTGGCTCGGTTGTCCACCATCTTGACGGCGCGGTGGCGCTGCTGGTGATCTTCCCCGCACTACTTGCACTGCTGGTGGTCCGTCCCGGAGAGCACCCGATGATGCGTCAGCTGATCGCCGGTGTACGGCTGTTGCTAGTAACGGCGGCGATGCTGCCAGTAGTCGATGCAGTCCTCATGCTCGGATTCGCCCACCCGAGCGCCGGTGATCTGCGGACGCCCTTCCTGATCGTCTTCCTAGCGGGGATCCTCGTGTCGCTGCTCTTGGGCTTGAGCCGACTGCTCCCTCCGCCGGGCGATGGCCATCAGATTTCGGCCGAGGGTGTCTGATTGGGCGCTGTTGGCGCCAGCGCGTCGACCTTCTCGAAGATCTCGCGGACACTGTCAGGGTAGTAGGGAGGCGCATCGGCGCCCGGAATGAACCAGTTGCACTCGCCGAGCCCGCGCTCTTCAGTGAACCGCTGGGCCTCCGGTGGAACGGTGGTGCGGTACGCCCGATCGCCTATCGCCATCGTGTGCCTCCTCCCGTTGAAGTCTCATCCATAAGCCAAACCAATTCCGCGCGACTACTGGATCGCGGGGAACGTGGCAGGTGATGGTCTGCAGAGCAGCGAGACTTGGCCATGATGTAGGACGCCTCGGACAGGTGCCGCGAGTCGTCTTCCCGAAGTGCAGCATGGTAGCGAAACACTGAGCTTGTCGAGACATTCGATCCGGGTTGGTGCCCCTGGTGCAGGCAGGGCCGTAGAGGAAGGCTGCCAAAGCTCCTGGATCAAGGCGTATCCCGGCGAGGTTGTTCCCCCCTGGGACGAGCGGTCGGAGTGAGGAACACGGACAGTGCGATCTTGGTCTGCATCGCGTCGGTGGGGCGTCCTTGGGACTATTGGGGTGCTTGCTTGCCCTCGGGAGAACTAGAGCTTGTGTTCCTCGGCGTGACCGTAGAGCGCCGAGAGCGCCTGAGATTCGGTGGCTGGGGGAAACGGCTTCACGCCGAGCCTCAGCAGCATGATCTCGGCCGGGCCAACGCGAAAGAACACCGCGTCGACGTGTGTAAAGCTCGCTTTTGGCTTGGGTAGTCGCCGTTTCAATTTATGGCGCACTGCGGGGGGCAGCTCGACGGGGGGTAGCTTCGCGAGAATGTGTACTCCGACCGCGTCTGGTCCGAGTGTCTTTGCCAGCGATACCCACTTGACCTTCACCGCGAAGGAGGTCACTGTCTTTTCGCCTTCCACGCGCTCGGCTTCGCCTAGAGCACGCACGAGGCAGCTGCGACTTCGTTGCGAGGCCAGCCGTGCCGATAGGGCTTCCGCGAGCGGTTCGGTTGCCATCACTATCACCGCCGATGCCAGCAAGCCGGCCGGGTCGAAGAGTCCCGAGGCTTCATCGAACAGCGGACGGCGCAGCTCTTTGCCCCGCTGGCCGCACTGAAGTTCTCGCTTCGCCGGCTCTTCTGGAGAGCGTTCCACGCCTTCCGGCAGCGCTGTCGCTCCCGGCAGGTCGCTCGCCTGGAGATTCACTGCCTGCGCGAACGCCTGCGCCTGCGCCTTTGTAATCGGGGTGGGCTCGGCTATCGCGACGCTCGCGCCAGCGCAACAGAGGGATAGGGCGGCGAGGGCGCCCGCGAGAAATCGTTGAGAGGTCCTGCTCATAGTTGCGCGATCTTTGGGAGGGCCCAGATGGTTAGAGTGCGGATTGCGTGTCGTGAGCTACGGGTCATGGGGCGGGGATGCTACGGGAATGGACTGTCGTGCTCGGGTTATTTCTCGAGGCGCCAGTTCAGTTAGCTTCGACCGGTTGCAGTCGCAACCGCGCTGCGGATGCGACCCTCGTCCAGCATTGGCATGAACCGGCAGGCGAGAACCGCCGCCACCCCAAGCAGAGGAGCTACGAGCGCATAAGCGCGCCTTCGATCGTCTGGTATCGCCGCATGCACCATGTAGGGTGGCTTGTCGCCCTCACTGATGTAATTGTCGAGTGCGGTTGCCTCGCCGTGAACCGAGCGGCTACCAATTCGGTAGACGCTCGCATACAGCCCCCGGAATGAAGAGAGAGAACCCGCAGGATGTAGTCCGGCGACGCGTGATTGCCAGTACTCGTCCGCTTGTTGAGCACGCGAGGCAACGTCGAGCAATTCGAGCGCGCCCTTGTCCTCATTGGCCTCTTCGTCGGTCAGGATCGGAGAGCCAAACCGGGACAGGTCGTTGTGCGCTTTGAGTCGTTGCCCTCGCGCATGTTCCTGCCAGAGAACGCTTCGCTCTTCTGGTGCGGCCATGATCCATGCGAACGTGATCACCTGCTCCAGCAGCGACCGTAGGAGGCTCATGGCGTCGATGTCTCTGCCTGACGGCCTGAGAAAGAGAGTGGCCTCAGCTGTATCTGCCATCCGGAGCAAAGCCGCACTGAGCAGCATCTTCCACCATGCCTCCCCGCCCCAGTAGCCGGCAGGAAACCGCTCCCTGATCAACAGGACGATTTCGGTCGCGCCAGCCTCCAGGTCGTTTGTATCCAGCTCGGCGAGCGATGGCGCGGTGTCCATCGTCGCGACGGTACCATTCTGCAGCCTAAGCGCAGTGGAAGCTTGAGAGTCAGGACGACGAAGAAGGGTTGAAGAGGGTGTTGCGGCAACTGCCACCCATTCGGGTGATCCTTCTTGGGACGGCGCGCTGCTGTCCCGGTTCCCTGGGATTGGTCGGAATAGAGCACAGGCCTATGCGCGACTGCGATCCGATTCCGAGTCTCACCGCTGACCTCAACCGAGTGCTGTTGGTTGGGGCGCTCTGTGAAGCGCCTGAAGTGCGTGAGCTGGGGGAGGGGAGCGCGATCTCGGGTGGGGACAGCAAGTTCGGCTCGTATTTCGTGGATGCTTCGCCTGACGGGAGCAACGTGTTCTTCGTCACGGCAGAGCGTTTGACCGGTTGGGATGTCGATGGCAGCGTCGACCTGTACGACGCTCGCATAAACGGTGGTGTCCTAGACCCTGCGGCGCCAGCGTGTGTGGGAGATACGTGCCAGCCGCCACCGGTGGCCTTGAACGATCGAACTCCGTCCAGCTCAAGCTTCACGGGCCCGGGAATCCGGTGCGTGGAGCGGCCGGTCAAGCACAAGCGTGTGGTCAAGCACAAGCTTGTGAAGAAGGCCTCCCGCAAGCGGGCGCGTCACGCAAAGCGTGGTCGTCATGGGCGAGCGGTCAAGGGTGGGCGTGGAAGTGCGAAATGAGCTTTTCCTACGCCGCTCAACGCTCGACGGCTGTGGTCGCGGCGTCGTCGAGGGGGATCTGTGCGTTGATACCGACGTTTTGGAGGAGGTCTTGCAGGCGGTGCAGGTGGTCGTAGAGGCAGTGCCTGCGTGCGTACATGACGGGTAGCTGGTCGTGGTCGTGCTCGGCGGCGATTGTTTCGTAGGCGTCTGAGGCGAGCAGTAGGTGGGTGGCGAGCGTGTTGGTGCGCTGGTGTCCGGCGTAGGTGGAGTAGAGGCTGATCGCGGGCTCGGTCAGGACGGTGGCGAGGATGAGGACGTAGGCGCCGGCGCTGGTAGCGGTCGTGTATGCGGGTGTCGATGTGCCGTCGATCAACAGGCGGATGGGGATGTCGATCGGCTCGGACACTGCTGTGACGGTAGCGGCCCTTACGGGTGCTCGGCCGCGATGAGAGCGAGCCTGCGGCGGGCGGTGCTCGGCCGCCGCAGGCTTGGGGCGCGATTAGCGGTCGGGCCGGTCTGCGACCTCGGGCGTCGTGATCGCGATGAACTCGAACTCACCGTTTAGCAGCGGCACCTCGTGCGGAGCGCGAGATGCCCACTCGTACAGCTGCAGCGAGTTCAGCTCACCGCGTCGCATCGCCACGACGCGCTCCTGCGGGCTCATCGCCCACAGCGCTTTGGAATGGGGCTCAAGTTGCGCCTTGTAGTGGATTAGCGCTGTAATGATGTCTGGCGCCATCTCTGGCATGTATGCCTCCTTGCGTTGTTGTGGTGTGCCTGACGCAGCCACCACGCCGCGCGCAGCGCGGCGATAATCGGCAAGGCAGGCACACCACACCCGTGGGTGGGCTTGATCGGGCTCGGGCCGGCCCTCGCGCGCTGGACGCGCAGGGACCGGCACCCAGCGCTCGCCGCCGGGCGGGGGAGTGGGCGCGCTGCTCGATCGCCTCGCTTTAGAGGTCGAGGCGGTCGAAACTGCGCGCAGCCTGACTGGCGAGGAGGAACTGGTCCAGTTGGTAGACCAGGCCGGCGGCGAGCAGCTCGGCGATGGCGTCCTTGACGCTCAGCGGGTCGGCGCTGAGGGTGCGCTCTAGCTCCTCGCGGGACCAGAGGCCGTGGTGATCCTCGCCGAGGAGAAGGCTGAGGATCGCTGCTTGCGCGCCGTCGCTGCGGGGGTCGCGCTCGGGTGCTCTGGGGGAGGTCGTGGGGATTGGTGAGTCGCTACGGTCTGCGTGCATGGAAAGCACTCCTTTCCTTGCCACGGCCCCCGGCAGCTCTAACTGCGCGGGGGCCACTATTTGGCGTTGTTGGTTGGTGTCCCTATAGCTGAGGCTGGGCGCTCGGTCAAGGGCGCAGGCGAGAATCTGGCTTGACTGCGTGAAAGTTGGCCGGAAAACGCTCTCGTGCGGATCGGTGTGCCACGCTTCCGTGCGTGCGCCACTTTGAGATCGTCGCCCTGCCTGTGGATGGTATGGATGAGCTTCAGCCGGTCTGGCGCTCTCTCTACGAGCACCATCTCGCGCTCACCCCGCACCTCAGAGATCGCGCGCAACCGTTCGAGCTGGCGTGGCAGGCGCGCCAGCGGATAGAGGCCGAATGGCACGCGCGAGGTGAGAACCTGTTCGTGCTCGCGGCCAAGGCTGAGGATCGCTACGTCGGCTACGCCCTCGTGCGCATCCGCTCAGGCACCGACTTTGCCGCTTCGTGGAGCGCCTCGGAACGGCTGGCTGAGCTGGTTATCCTCGTCGTGCTCCCCGACTGGCGCGGGCAAGGCGTGGGCTCAGCCTTGCTCGACGCCGTGGAAGCGCGCCTGCGCGAGCTGGCCGTCGAGGACATGGTTATCAATGTCGTGACCACCAACGACGATGCGATGCGCCTGTACCGCCGGCGGGGAGCGGAGCCCTTCGTCACTGAGCTGATCCAGCGAGTGTCGCCCGGAGACGTTCGCGGAGACTAAGCGTGCCCGAGCGATGGTCTGGCGGCCAAAACCGTGTCCCGAAACGTGTCCCGAACTGCGCAAATATGAGGTCATTTCGGGGACATGTTCTGGGGCCGGAAATGGCTTAGATAAGCCAAAACTGGGGGCTTTGGGGCAACTTTCAAACCGCAGGCCGCGGGTTCGATTCCCGCCGGGCGCACCTTGCCGATGTCAGCGATGCGCCAGGACGGCGGCGGTCGATCTCCTGGGATACGGCGACACTCCTAAGTCTCCGCCACCGCCTGCGCCGCGATCTCGCGTCCCGCAAAAGGCGTGATCACGAGGTACATCACATAGTCGATCAGCTCGGGCACACGCTGGGTACGTCCATGCAGGATGTACTCGTGCAAGAGCTCGAAGATCCCCCCCACCGAGGCTTCGCGCATAACCGGGGGCGGCATGTTGGGATAGGTGTCATCCGGCCCGATGTCGAGTAGCTCGATATAAGAGAAGTTGGCCTCGTTGACGCGCCCGCTCACATGGGGGTAGGCGATCAGGATGTCCACGCAGGCCAAGCGCGCGATTGCGGGCTCGGAGGCCAAGAACTCGAGCAAGGCGTTCAAGCCGATCCTGATGTTCTGGGCATAACTCAATTTCAGGTTGATCGAGCGATTGATCGCGGCCGTGGCCTTGGAGTGGCCCATCTCGAAGGTGGCCAGGAACGCCTCCTCCTTGTTTTCGAAGTGTTCGTAGAAGGTTTGCAACGAGATGGCGGCCTCCGCCACGATCTCCTCCAGGCTGAGGGCCGCGTAGCCCTTCTCAGCGGTCAGGTTGGCGACCGCGTCGAAGATCCGTTCGCGCTGGTTCTGGGCGACGAAGCCCTTGGGCAAGCTGTGCTCGCCGCGCGGCAAGCCTCGCGGTGCCCAGCTGGGAGACGGTGAGAATGTGCCTGGGGCTCTGCCTCCCTGTAGGTGGGTGTGGCGCCTGGCCTTCGGCTTTGCGGGGATCTCGGGGGGCGTGGGATAGAAGCCCACGATCCAAGTGACCACGTCGGGCGTCAGCTTCTGCAGTTCGGCTTTCAGGGAGCGGCTGGAGCGCTCGCGCCTGACCCTTGAGTAGAGGATCGTGCGCAAGGCGCCCACGATCGCGCGGGCAATGGGCGCCGGCACGGAGCCCTCGCCGGGGGCCTGCTCGAAGATGTAGGTCACGAACTGGGCAAGGCGGTCGGCGTCGCGCGCCCACCTTTCGATCCCGACCGGGCCGGCGGCGCCCATCTCAACAGACACCAGGCGCGCCGCGTCCGGGCGGTCGCTCGAGGCCTCGAACAGGGCTCGCACGAAGGCCTCGATCTGGTTGGTCCACTCGTCCTCGGCGTCATAGGCCTCCACGATCCTCGCGGTCAGGCGCCCGATCAAAGCGTCATAGGTGGCCATGAGGCACTCCTCCTTGTTGGCGAAGTGCTCGTAGAAGCTGCGTCTGGAGACCCCGGCGCCGGCGACCAAGTCGGAGATCGTGGTGGCCACGAAGCCGTTCTCGTTGACGGACTTGATCATCGCCTCGTACAGGCGTTCGCGTTGATCGGCCGCGACCTCCTCCGGTGGCAGGGCTTGCGGGCCGCGTGGCAAACCGCGTTCGCGGTCCTTGCTTGAACGGGTCCTCTGGGCCATCCCTATACCATAGCTCTTGACAAGCTGCGTAAAGGATGATTTATTTGTTCTTCCTTTAAGGATGTCTCCAGCTCACTGGGAGGTCACTGATCATGGAGAACATCAAGGCCCGTGACCCATTGCGAACACTAGTTTCAGCATATGGGCAGGTCAGATTGCGCAGTCTGGAAATTGGGCGCGATGTACGTTCAAGTTGCAACACAAATATGCCGAATTCTGTAGGCAGCGTACTATTAGTTGTGCGGAACGGCAAAAGCGAGGTGGGGAGATTGGACGATTTGTCGTATCGCCAGGCTGCGCACCAAGCCAACAGGGAGGTTGGATTGACATGAGAGGACTAACTTGCGAGCGCGACCTGATGGTGCGCGCGCTCCATCCACGCTGGCCCTACAGGCGCTCGCATTCGCGCCACGACCTGCACTGGCTGGTACGTGTGCGCCCCAAACGGCGCTGGTGCTCGCATGGGCGCCGCCACTCGGTGGCCGGCTTCCCTCCGCGGCGACGCCGGCCCTACGTCGGCTAAGCCGGCTCGCTAGGATCGCAACATATGGCGGCAGTGTCCGAATCGAGCGCTCTGCACGCATCCCCGCTCAGCGACGACGAGCGCGAAGTCCGCGAGCTCTCGATCGACACGATCAGGGCCTTGGCGATGGACTCCGTCCAGAAGGCAGGCGCCGGGCATCCGGGCACGGCGATGGCCTTGGCGCCCTTGGCCTACACCCTCTATAGGCATGTCTTGCGCGTCAACCCGACCGACACCGCATGGCGCGATCGCGACCGCTTCGTGCTCTCCGCGGGACACGCTTGCATCCTGCAGTACTCGCTGTCCCATCTGACCGGGTTCGACCTGTCGATCGAGGACCTGCAGAGCTTCAGGCAGTGGGACTCGCGCACACCCGGCCACCCCGAGCGCGGCCAAGTGCCGGGCGTCGAGGTGACGACCGGCCCGCTTGGCCAAGGCGTGGCAAACGCGGTCGGCATGGCGATGGCCGAGCGCTTCCTGGCGGAGCGCTTCAACCGGCCGGGCCACGAAGTCATGGACCACCACACCTATGCGATCTGCTCGGACGGGGACATGATGGAGGGCGTCTCCCAGGAAGCGGCTTCGATCGCCGGTCATTTCGGCTTGGGCAAGCTGATCGTTTGCTACGACGACAACCGGATCACGATCGATGGCTCCACTTCGATCTCATTCGACACCGAGAACCACATCGCCCGCATGCACGCCGACGGGTGGCACGTGCAGCGCGTCGAGGACTCCGAGGACGTGCACGCTCTGTATGCGGCGATCGAGGCGGCCCGCGCGGAAAAGGAGCGTCCTTCGTTCATCCAGGTGCGCTCCCACATCGCCTATCCGGCCCCCAACGCCGTCGATACCGCCAAATCCCATGGCGCGCCACTGGGCGAGGACGAGGTGAGGGCGACCAAGCTCGTGATGGGCTTCGATCCCGACGCTCACTTCCAGGTCGAGCAAGCCGTATATGAGCACATGAGCTTGCACGTCCGCGGCGCGGCCTTGCAGGCCGAGTCCGAGCAGCTTGAGGCGGCTTGGAAGGAGCGCTATCCGGAGCTGGTCGAGGACTGGGAGCTGGCTTGGTCGGGGCGTCTGCGCGAGGGCTGGCGAGACGCACTACCCAAGTTCGAGGCAGGCGCCCAAGTGGCGACCAGGACGGCCGGCCAGAAGACGATGGCGGCCTTCGGGCCGTTCGCGCCAACGATGGCGGGCGGAGCCGCCGACCTGGTCGAGTCGACCAAGACTTTGTTCGAGGGCGCCGGTGAGTACTCAAAGGTGCACACGGGACGGAACATCCCCTTCGGGATCAGGGAGCACGCGATGGGGGCGATCGTCAACGGCTTGGGCGCCCACGGCGGAATGGTCAAGCCCTACGGCTCGACGTTCCTGGTCTTCTCCGACTACATGCGCGGGTCGGTGCGCCTCTCGGCCTTGATGGGGCTTCCGGTCATGTGGGTCTGGACGCACGATTCGATCGGGCTCGGCGAGGACGGTCCCACCCACCAGCCGGTCGAGCACTATGCGGCCCTGCGCGCGATCCCGCACCTGTGGGTGATGCGCCCGGCCGACGCCGCGGAGACCGCGCAGGCGTGGCGGGTCGGCCTGGAACGCGAGGACGGCCCTGTGGCCCTGTTGCTCTCACGCCAGAACCTGCCCGTGCTCGACCGCTCCGAGGTGGGCTCGGTCGATGGGGTGCGCCAGGGCGGCTACGTGTTGTGGGATTCCTCGACCACGAGCGCCGGCGCGGACGCGGATGGTGCGTCCGTAGACGCGGCGGCGCCTTGGGTTGTGGGTGAGGGGGGGAGGAGTGGCGTGCTTGATCTCGTTTTGATCGCCACCGGTAGTGAGGTTGCCCCGACACTTCAGGCCGCGCGTGCCCTTGCCGCTGAGGGGGCCTCCGTGAGGGTCGTGTCGATGCCGTGCATGGAGCTGTTCGAAGCCCAGGCGTCCGACTACCGCGACAGCGTGATCCCGCGAAATGTTCCAGCGCGCTTGGCCGTCGAGGCGGGCGTCAGCCAAAGCTGGTGGAAGTGGGTGGGCGATCACGGTGAGGTGATCGGCGTCGATCGCTTCGGCGCCTCGGCGCCGGGTCCGACGGTGCTCGAGAAGCTGGGCTTCACCGCCGATTCGATCGCCGCTCGCGGGCGCGCATTGCTTAAGGGATAGTCTGAGAGACATGAGGTCCTCTGCCACGCACGGACGCTCCGCCTTGGGCGAGGGAGGCCTAGGCGCATGACGAAGCTATGGCTTCTGCACAGGCATTCCGCTTTGCGCCAGGGCAGGCGAAGCGCATGACGACGCTTTCGCCCCTGAGCAGGCTCTCCGCCTTGGGGCAGAGCGTGTGGATCGACTTCCTCTCGCGTGAGGCGATCAGGGGCGGCCATCTGCAAAAACTGATCGATGAGGACGCGGTCGTAGGCGCCACTTCGAACCCCACCATCTTCGAGAAGGCGATGGCTTCGGGAAACGCCTATGACGAGCAGCTGCGCGAGCTTGGCTCGCGCGACGCGGACGAGGCTTTCTGGGCGCTGGCCGAGCAGGACATCCGCGAGGCTTGCGACCTGTTTCGTCCTACCTGGGACGGAGGGCTAGGGCGCGACGGCTACGTCTCCTTGGAGGTCGATCCACGCTTGGCCTACGACGCGCTTGCCACCTTCAAAGAGGCGATCCGCCTGCACGAGGCGGTCGACCGCCCCAACCTGCTTGTCAAGATCCCGGCGACCAAGCCGGGCTTGGCCGCGATCGAGGACGTGATCGCCAAGGGCCGGTCGATCAACATCACCTTGATCTTCTCGTTGCAGCGCTATGCCGAGGTGGCCGAGTCCTACATTCGTGGCCTGGAGCGGCTCGTGGCCGAGGGCGGCGATCCGTCGAAGGTCGCCTCGGTGGCCAGCTTCTTCGTCTCGCGCATCGACACCGAGGCGGACAGGCGCTTGGGGGAGGTCCAGCACGACGAGCTGAAGGGCCGCTTGGCCGTGGCCAACGCGAAGCTCGCCTACCGCCACTACCAGCAAACCTTCAAGGGCGCCCGCTGGGATTATTTGGCGGGCAAGGGCGCCACGCCCCAGCGTGTGCTGTGGGCCTCTACTTCGACCAAGAATCCGGCCTACCACGACACCTTGTATGTGGACGAGTTGATCGGGCCGGACACGGTCAACACGATGCCCGAGGAGACAGTTCAGGCGTTCCAGGACCACGGCTCCCCCCGCTCGACTCTGACCGATGGTCTGACCGAGGCCGACGGGCTCTTTGACGAATTGGCCGAGGCGGGCGTCGACTACGAGGACGTGACCGACACGTTGGAGCGCGAGGGCGTGGAAAAGTTCGAAGCCTCCTTCCGTGAACTGCTTGATTCGCTCGGCGCGAAGCTGGGCTCCTTGGCGCTAGCCTGAGATGCGTGGAGGACTTTGAGGCGAACGTTCCCCAGCCGGGGTCAGAACGAGCTGCTTGGGCGGTAGCGGTAGGGCTGGGAGTGCTCGGCGCCGCCGTGCTTGTGCTTGTCTTGAGCGGCTTCATCGGCGGCACTTCCTCAGGATCGGCTCCTCCCCCACCCATGCTTGCCGTCACACCGACCCCGGCGCCGGGAGCCGCCGCCGATGTGGGGGATGCCTCGGCTGCAAGTTCTTCTCCCGGCGGCGCCCACCGCGCGATCGTGGGGGATCCATCCTCGCTCCAGACCCATCGCGACATGGCGCTCTACCAGGCGCAGACGAGCACCCATATCGCCGAGCGCTGGATGCAGGGCTTCTATCCGATCTACGCAACCGC
Source organism: Solirubrobacteraceae bacterium (assembly GCA_049588415.1). Lineage (GTDB taxonomy): Bacteria > Actinomycetota > Thermoleophilia > Solirubrobacterales > Solirubrobacteraceae > Palsa-744. The sequence continues at coordinate 21,352 of JBAVYU010000011.1, read as the reverse complement.
GCAGCGCACGTTCGCAATCAACTGGCTGCTGCTCGCCTCGATTCATCGTCAGGAGTCGGCCTTCTCGACCGCGCCCGGCATCTACTCGGGGCTCAACTTCGCCGATTGCTGCGGCGGGCCGATGCAGTTCAACGTCAAGAACGGGGGCCCGCCCGGGGGATCCGTTTCCACCTGGGCGTTGGTGAGCAATTCCTATCGCTATGGTCGGCGGCCGGCCTCCTATGACCATAAGACCGCCCACCATCCTTCGATCTACGACGACTTCGACGCGATCATGGCTGCCGCCCACCTACTCTCGGCCGACGGCGCCGGCTATGCCTTGGACGGCACCGCTTGGAACGCGGCCTACGACTACTACGGCCACGACTTGACCGGCGTCATCTATGCGGACCAGGTCCTGGCGCGTGCGATCGGCTGGTCACAGCACGGTTTCTGCATCAACTGCGGCGTCGAAACTTCATTGGTGGAAGCGGTCCACGCCGCCTACGGCGCACCGGTGGCGGCCTCCTTGGAAGCCGCCGGCGTGGCAAGCGCGAAACCGGCCAAGCGCCACAAGCACTGAGGAGGGTCCGCCGGGCGGCCGAGTCCTGCGCCTCTAGGCCGCGTCGGCCTGCGCGATCAGCTCACCAGCCACCCGGTCGGTAGCCGCGGCGGTTCCACCGAGCAAGCGCCGTGACAGCTGGGCGCGCCTGAAATACAAGGGCGCGTCGTGCTCCCACGTGGCGCCGATACCGCCGTGCACCGAGATCATCGTGCGTGCTCCTTGGTCGAGAGCACGGCCCGCGACCGACCGCACGGCGCTTGCCGCGAGAGGGAACTCGTGGGGCGCACCGTTGCGCGACCAGCCTGCGTAGTAGAGCAAGGAGCGCCCGTTCTCCAACTGGCGCAAGACCTCGGTCAAGGAGTGCTTGACCGCTTGGTAGGAGCCGATCGCGCGTCCGAACGTGAAGCGCTCCTTGGCGTAGGCGACAGACATGTCCAAGGCGGTCTCCACGCTGCCCAAGGACTCGGCGGCGATCAGGGCCTGGGCCAGATGCCAAGCTCCCGTAAGGGCCTCCTCCGGCGCGTCCAGTAGCGTGGCCGGCGCGTCCGTCAAGGTCACGTGGCCGAGCGAGCGGGTGGCGTCATAGCGGAACACCGACTCGATCTGCACACCGCTCGCGGAGGCCTCGATCGCCACACCTACGGGCTTGCCGTTCAGCAAAGCCACGCCCACCAGCAGGTCGGCTCCGGGAGCGTCCGGCACAAACGCATAGGCGCCGCTGAGCGTGACGCCGCCTTTGCCGTCGTCCTTGGCCTCGGGTGCGCCCGGACGAGTGCTTCCGTGACGCGGGTCCACACACCATCCGTCGACCAGGTCGTTCGGGGGCATCGTCGGCAGATAGGCGGCCCTGCGCTCGCCGCTGGCCAGCGGCTCGAGCAGGCCCTTGGCGGAGGGCGCCTCGTTGAGGATCGCGCTGGCCGGCAGGTGTCCCAGCAGGGCCACCGGGGCAAGCACACGCCCGCACTCACTCATCACGAGCATCGCGTCGAATGCGTCCAGGCCGGCGCCACCGTGAGACTCGTCGATCAACAGGCCCGGCCAGCCGGCCTCACAAGCGGTTGGCCACAGGTCCGGCAGGGCGCTCTCATTGCCGTCGAGCGCCTCGCGCGCCGCCTCCAATGTCTTCGTACGCGAAAGCGTGCCCCTGGCTGCCTCGCGCAGAAACTCCTGCTCGTCTGAGAGTGCCAAGTTCATGCCGCCGCTCCTTCCTTGGAGCGAAGCTCCGAAAATGGGATGCCCTTGTCCAGCCGCGGCTCCGGGGGCAGCCCGAGCACACGCTCGCCGATCGTGTTGCGCAGGATCTCTTCGGTCCCGCCGGCCGACTTCAGGCCGGGCAGGAAGGAGATCATGTAGGCCCACTCGCTGTCCTCATCCAGCGCGTCCGGCCCCAGCACGTCGGTGATCAGGTCGCCCGCTTTGATCGCCCCGTTGACGATCGTCACCTTGGCCAAGCCGGCCTCCGGGCCGGGGATCTGGCCTTTCTGCAAGGCGGTCAAAGTGCGATAGCCGGTGAACCGCACAGCCAGCAGTTCGCTGGCGATCTCACCCAGCTGCTTGCGTACCTCGGAGTCGCGCCGACCGTGCTCGTCGGAGGCGATGCCCTTGGCAAAGCGCACCGAGTTGTAGCCGAGGCCCTCGCCGCCGAGGCCGATCGTGACGCGCTCGAACATGAGCGTGGTGAGGGCCGTGCCCCAGCCGTTGCCGACGCCGCCCACGACTGCGTCCTCGTCGAGCTTGACGTCGTCGAGGAAGACCTCGTTGAACTCGGCCTCGCCGGAGATCTGGCGCAAGCCCCTGACTGTCACGCCGGGAGCGTCCATCGGGATGATGAACATCGTCAGGCCCTTGTGCTTGTGCTGCTCGGGGTCTGTCCTTGCGAGCAAGAGGCCATAGGAGGAGAACTGGGCGTTGGTCGTCCACACCTTCTGTCCGCTCAGGCGCCAGCTGCCGTCGTCCTCTTGGCGGGCCCTGGTCTGGACCGCGGCCAGATCCGAGCCGGCGGCCGGCTCTGAGAACAGCTGGCACCAGACCTCGTCGCCGTGCAGCATCGGGCCGAGGTAGCGAGCCTTCTGCTCCTCGGTGCCGTGGGCGATGATCGTCGGTCCGAGCATGCCCACGCCGATCGCGTCGAGGATGCCTGGCACGCCGGCCTTGGCGAGCTCCTGGTTGCAGACGACCTGCTCGATCGGCCCCATGCCCTGCCCGCCGTACTCCTTGGGCCAGGTCACTCCGGCGAGACCGGCCTCGGCGAGCTTGCCCTGCCAGGCGCGTCTGGCGACGATGATCTCTGCCTCGTCGGTGATCGCGTCAGGGTGGGCGGGATTCCCAATCACCGGCGCCTCTGCCTTGTGCTCCTCAAGCCAGGCTTTCACCTTGGCGCGGTGCGCTGCCTGCTCGGGCGTATCGTCAAGATCCACAGTGCTCTCCCTTTGGCTGACTGGCCAGTCAATTTGTGGAGACTAAGGCTACTCCTCGCGGCGCGGGCTTGCCTATCGGCCGACCGGCACTGGCGGCGCCGCAATCGGTGCCTGGCCGTACACGTCCTCGAAGCCCCGGTCCAGCAGGTACTCGGCCTGACGGCCCAGTTCGGGCGAATGAAGGAGCACCACGCCCAACTTCACGCCGTGACGCTCGGCGGTTCCGACCAGGCAGTCGCCGGCCAGTTCGGTGTAGCCGGTCTTCAGGCCCGTGGCGCCTGGATAGCCGTAGACGAGCAGCGGATTGTTGTTGTACAGGTAGACCTTCCCGCCCTTGATCGGCAGCGGCTCGACGGCCTTCTCGGTGCGCACGATCCTGGCGATCAGGGGTTGTTCCAAATCGACGTGGGCCAGCTCGGCCAGATCGGCTGCGCACGAGTAATTGCGGGCGTTGAAGTAGCCCGAAGGCGAGGTGTAGTGGGTGCAACCCATCCCCAAGTGCGCCGCTTCCTGGTTCATCGTCTCCACGAAAGCTCCCGCGCTGCCCGACACATGCTGGGCCAGGGCCATCGCGGCGTCGTTGCCCGAGGGCAGCAACAGGCCGTAGAGCATCGTCTCCAAGCGCACGTCCTTGCCCAAGGGCAGCACTCCGACCTTCGAGCCTGCGGAGGCGACCGCGGCCTTGGTCACGAGCACAGGAGCATCTGCGGAGGAGGTGCGAACGACCCGCAGCGCGGTCATCATCTTCGTCAGGCTTGCGATGTGGAGGTGCTCCAGCGGGTTGAGCTGCCACAGGACGCGGCCGGTGTTCAGGTCGAATAGGAGTCCGGCGCTTGGCGGATGGTGGAAGGATGCCTGTACCGGGTCTTCGGTACCGCTCAAGTTGAGCGCGAGCGGTGGATGGCCCAAGGGCAGGCCGGCCGGGGAGAGGGTGGAAGCGCTCGAGCCGCTCGACGTGGCGGTCGGCGAGCCGCTCGATCCGGAAGTGCCGGCCGACCCGGAAACCGCGTCCGGGCTTGGCGTGGAGGACGATCCGGTGGACGCCGTGCTTGCGGCGCCCCGGCCGTGACGTGAGAGATGATCGCTGTGGGTCCCCTCTGTGTGCGCGGCCGAGGGAGAACCATGTGTGAGGCTCGAGTGCGTGAGCACGAGCACCGCCGCGATCGCGCCGATCACGACCACCATCGTGCCAACCGCCAGGACGCGCCTGCGTCTGCGCCTGCGTCGTGCCAGGGCTCGCGCGCGTCGGGAGCTGCCTCCCTGTGGCAGGAAGGGCGACTTGCTCATGAGAGGCCTCTCATCTCCTAGGAGGATTGCGCAACGCCCCGACGATGCCAACCGTCAGGATCACGAGCACGATCACCGACAGCACGCTCTGCACGTTGACCCCGTACTGCTGGATGCCGGCGATCGTCAGGAACCCGAAGCCCAGAATGAAGGCCAAAGCGATGGCCAGCACCGCAACGCGGGTCATATGAGCTGGGTCTCTGCGGGAAAGATCGCGCGAGACTATCCGCTCGCGCCCGCGAAGCTATCCGCTCGCGGCGAGCGGGCCCACACCGGGCCGCGGCTGCGGCACGTGCTGATCGGCGTGGTAGGAGGACCGCACGAGCGGTCCGGCAGCCACGTGGTCGAAGCCGAGCGCATACGCGGCCTCCTCCAGGGCAGCGAACTCGTCCGGGTGCCAGTAGCGCACGATCGGCAGGTGGCGCTCGGACGGTCGCAGGTACTGACCGACGGTGAGCACCTGCACGTCGTGTTCGCGCAGGACCTCGAATGTGGCCACCATCTCCTCGTGGGTCTCACCGAGGCCCACCATCAGACCGGACTTGGTCACGACCTCCCCTTCGCCCATCTCGCTCGCGCTGCGCAGGACGCGGCAGGAGCGCAGAAATTCAGAGCCCCGGCGGGCGATCGGGTACAGGCGCGGCACGACCTCCACGTTGTGGTTGAACACGTCGGGACGCTCGGCGATCACCTTCGCCAGAGGCATCTCTTGGCCTTGGAAGTCGGGTGTGAGCACCTCGATCTGGCAGTCCGGGGCCTGCTTGCGCACCTGCCTGATCACCCCCACGAACGCCGAGGCGCCCTTGTCTGGGAGGTCGTCGCGGTCGACCGAGGTGACGACCGCGTGGCGCAGGCCCATGCGCGCGATCGAGCGTGCGACGCGGGCGGGCTCAAGCGGATCGTTCCAAGTGGGCTTGCCGGTCTTGACGTTGCAGAAGCCGCAGCGACGCGTACACGTGTCGCCGAGGATCATGAAGGTGGCGGTGCCCCGCTCCCAGCACTCGCCCACGTTCGGGCAGGCGGCCTCTTGGCAGACGGTGTGCAGGTTCTCCTCTTTGATCAGCTTCGAGAGCTCGCGGTAGCGCGCGCCCCCGGCAGCCGGGACTTTGAACCAAGGCGGCTTGCGCTCTCGCAAGGGACGCACGTCGGAGCCGAGTACCCGCAGGACGTCCATGCCGCCGGGGTTGGTGCGGGAGCGGGTGACATGCTTGCGGTCTTCGGTGGCGCTGGGTGGCGTGCTCATGCACTCACCAGCGTATGAGCTGCGGATGTCACGATGGCTGTGCTCTCGGGCGCGACCGTGAGCTTGCGGCGACCGTGAGCCTCGCAAAAGCAGTCGGCGACATGGTCGGCGAAGGTATCGAAGCCGGCATCTGGCGCGTGTCCCAGCTCTCGCTCGAGCGAGGTCATCCGCACGTCGGGAAGGCCGCACGGAACGATCCACGAGAAGGGTTCGAGGTCGTTGGTCACGTTGACCGCAAAGCCGTGTGTGGAGATGCCCTTCGACACGTGCACCCCGATCGAGGCGATCTTGCGGTCCTCGACCCACACGCCGGTGTAGTCGATGCCCTCCTCGCAACGTGAGCGGGCTTCGACGCCGTACTCGGCCAACGCAGCCACGATCGCTGCCTCCATCTTGCGCAGGTGAACACCTATGTCGATCACGCGCATGATCGGGTACCCGACGAGCTGTCCGGGTCCGTGGTAGGTGACCTTGCCGCCTCGGTCGGTGGGCACGATCTCGATGCCGCGCTCGCGGTAGAAGTCCTCGCCGAGCGCCAGCTCGTTCTCGGAGGCGCGACGACCGCGGGTGTACACGGGCGGATGCTCCAGCAGGAGCAGCGTGTCGGGCACTTCCTCGGCTTGGCGCTTTGCCTGGACGCGCGCCTGGATGGCTAGTGCCTCGCGATAGGGGACTGTGCCGAGCGGGCACACACGCAGCTCATCCAGATGTGCTCCACGAATCGGATGTGCGACGGCCATGGGTAGCTTCAGCCTAGCCGCCTACAAGGTCAACGCCGCGGGCTCTTCCAGCAGCTCGCGGATTCGGCTCAGGAACAGCGCCGCGTCGGCCCCGTAGAGGATGCGGTGGTCGCACGCGAGTGTGACCGTCATCGTGTTACGCGCCACGATCTTCTTCTTGCGCACGACGGGGCGCGGTGCGAGTGAGCCGACTGCGAGGATCGCCGCTTGCGGCGGGTTGACGATGGCTGTGAACTGGCGAATGCCATACATGCCCAGGTTCGAGACGGTGAACGTGCCGCCGCTCAGCTCGGGTGGGGTTATCGATCCGTCGCGCACGCGCGCGGCCAACGCTCGGGTCTCACGCGCTATCTCCCCGAGCGCCTTGGTGTCGGCGTCGAACACGGTCGGGACGACCAGCGCTCCGCCGGTCGGATCCTCCGCGCCCGAGGCGACAGCCACGCCGACGTTGACTCGTGTGTGCAGCTCGAAGCGCCCGTCGCGGTAGCTGCCGTTGGCACGAGGATGGTCGCGCAGCGCCAATGCGCAGGCCTTGACGATCATGTCGTTATAGGTCGGGGGCGCCTTGTCTGGGCCCTCGCCGGCGCGTGCGAGTCGCTTCAGCTCGGCGCGCAGGTCCACACAGCGCTCCATGTCGATGTCGGCGCTCAGCGTGAAGTCGGGGATCGTTGCCTTGGACTCCGCCATGCGCCTTGCGATCGTGCGCTGGGTGCGCGACAGCTCGACATTGGTCGTCTCGCCCTTGGCGCTCGCCACGTCTGCGGCCAGAGGGCGCTCCGGCTCGGGCGCGACCGAGGAGGGCGAGGCAGCAGAGGAGGGCTCGATCGTCGTCGAGGTCGCGGGAGCGACTGGGGTCGAACCCGCGCCTTGCACGTCGGCCTTGACGATACGGCCCCCCGGTCCGCTGCCGGTGAGCTCTCCGAGGTTTACTCCCGTCTCGCGCGCGATACGCCTGGCGAGTGGAGATGCCTTGACGCGCTCGCCGCCATGGGCAGGTGGGCTCGACTCGGTGGCCGCGAGCGGCTGGGTGCGCTCTACCGCCGGCGCGGCTTGCCTGTCTGGCTCCTCCGGCGTCGCCGACCCATTCTCAGTGACGGTCGCGCCATGGCCCTGCGTTGCGGACCCATCCCCGGCGACGGTCGTGCCAGTGTGCGGCACGTCATCCCGGTCGATCGCCTCGCCGACCCGTGCGATCGGCTCCCCCACGGCCAGCGTGTCACCCTCGCTCGCGACGGTTTGCAAGATCCCCTCGCTGTCGGACTCGTAGGTCATCGTGGCCTTGTCGGTCTCGATCTCCACCAGCTCCTCGCCGCGCGCGACGTGGTCGCCGTCGTGCTTGAGCCAGCGCAGGATCGTGCCCTCCTCCATCGTGTCCGACAGGCGCGGCATCACGATCTCGTTCATCGCGATGCCTGCCTGATCTCTTGCTCGAGGCCGGTCTCCTGCATCGCTTCTTGGACCGCACCGGGTGCGTTGGTCTCTCCTTCTCGTTGTCCATCGCCTGCTTCTGAGTGGTTGTTCGGCGCTTGGGCATCGCCTGCTTCTGAGTGGCTGGTCGGTGTTTGGGCAGGGTCGTCGTGCCCGAGCACGCTGAGTGCGGCCCGCACGATTTGCGGCTCGTGCGGGAACGCAATCTCCTCAAGTGGCTTTGAGTAGGGCATCGGCACGTCGGCCCCGCTGACGCGCATGACAGGCGCGTCGAGATCGTCGAAGGCCTGTTCTGAGATGAGCGCGGCGAGGTTGGCGCCGACTCCACCGTGGGGCCAACCCTCCTCGACGATGACGCAGCGGTTGGTCTTGGCGACCGACTCGAGGATCGTGTCCAGGTCCAGGGGACGCAGGGTGCGGGGGTCGATTACTTCGGCCTCGACGCCGTGCTCGACAGACAGAAGCTCTGCGGCGCGCTCGGAGGTCAGCGCCATCCGCGAGACGCCCACGATCGTGACATCTCCGCCTGTGCGCGCGATGCGGGCACGACCGAACAGGAGTGGTTGCTCGTCGTTCTCGTCGACCTCGCCGCGCACGCCGTACAAGGACTCGTGCTCGATGAAGATCACCGGATTTTCGTCCCTGATGGCCGCCTTCAAGAGGCCGCGCGCGTCCGCGGGGGTCGAGGGGACGGCGACCAGCAGGCCGGGCACCTGGAGGAACATCGACTCGAAGCTGTGCGAGTGGGTCGGGCCGAGCTGGTGGCCTGCGCCTTGTGGCATCCGTACCACCAGGGGCACACGTACTTGTCCGCCAAACATGTAGTGGATGTGGGCGGCATGGTTGACGATCTGGTCGAAGGCGAGCAGGGCGAAGTTGACCGTCATCAGCTCCACGACAGGGCGCAGCCCGACCATCGCCGCTCCCACACCTACGCCCACGATCGTGTTCTCGGAGATCGGGGTGTCGCGCACGCGCCGCTCTCCGAATTCGTCCAGCAGGCCGGAGGTGACCTTGAAGGCGCCGCCGAACACGCCGATGTCCTCGCCCATCAGGATCACGTTCTCGTCGCGCCCCATCTCCTCGCGCAACGCCAGTTTCAGGGCGTCGCGATAGCGCATCTCGGTCACAGGACCACCCTGGGCGACCAGTGGTAGTGGCCGTGGGCCTGCTCGTCGAGCACGTATACATCTTCGTAGAGCATCTCCGGGTCCGGGAAAGGTGAGGCCTCGGCGAACTCGACCGCCTCGTCCACTTGTCGCACGGCGTCGTGGTCGATCTGCTCACGCTGCTCTTTAGTGAGCGCTCCTTCTCGTTCCAGCAGGTCGCCGAACGCGGGGATCGGGTCGCGCTCGCGCCACTCGGCTACCTCCTCCTTGGTGCGGTAGTCCTCCGGGTCGGCCATCGAGTGCCCGCGGAAGCGGTAGGTGACGGCCTCCACCAGCAATGGACGGCGCTCCTCGCGGACTCTCGCGAGCGCCTCGGAGAGGACACGGTGGGTGTCGAGGATGTCCATGCCGTCACAGCGCATTCCCGGCACGCCAAGCGACTCGCCCTTGCGCTGCAGGTCGGTCACAGCCGAATGGCGGCTGAGGGAGGTGCCCATGCCGAACTGGTTGTTGACGACCATGAACACCACCGGCAGGCGCCAGAGGGCAGCGAGGTTCAAGGTCTCGCCGAACGTGCCTTGGTTGGAGGCGCCGTCGCCGAAGGTGCAGAGGGTCACCTCATCGTTTGCGTTGCCATCGGTCGCGCTCGCGCCGGCGGGCCGGGCGCCACGGCGTTGGTCGCAGGCCAGCGCGATCCCCGCGGCGATCGGCAGGTTGCCGCCCACGATCCCATAGCCACCCATGAAGCGCCGTGAGGCGTCGAACATGTGCATCGAGCCGCCGTGCCCTTTGGAGCAGCCGTCGCGCTTGCCGAACAGCTCGGCCATGACCCGCTCGGGCGGCGTGCCCCGCGCCAGAGCATCGCCGTGGGAGCGGTAGGTCGAGACCAGGTAGTCCTCGGCGCGCAAGGCCCGCGTGCTGCCGACGATGGTGGCCTCCTCGCCGATCGACAGGTGCAGGAACCCACCGATCTTGGCGCGCGCATACATCTCGCCGGCACGCTCCTCGAAGCGGCGGATCAAGACCATCGCGGCCAGCCACTCGCGCGCCACCCCCGGCGCGGGAAGGACGGCGCCGGAGGGATTGGAGGCCCATCCGTTGGGACGGCCTAGTGACATATCCTCGTGCGCGTTCCGAGCCGTTGGGACTTGGGCTTGTGGGGGCCGGCAAGCGAGGAAATTCTCATTAGGCCTCCACGGTACTCCAGCGCGCGAGGAAGTCCTCGCGATCCATGCGGCTCAGGTCCTCGCGCACTTCCCGGGCACGGCGCGAGGCGGTGTGGGGCGGACAATCCCAGAAGAACACGACCTCGCCACCGTCGATCTCGACCACCTCGATGTGGTCGACGCGGTCGGGGCTCGCGAGGAACGCGGGCGTCAGCCCGCCGCGGCGCACGATCAGGCGAAAGCAGCGCCCGGCTCTCATCGGGTTGGCACACCCGCATAGTCGGCGGCCTCCTCCAAGGCACGCTCACCGTGGAATACACGCTCTCCCACTCGTATCGCCGGCACATCGCTGACGCCGAGCGAGGCGGCCGTGGCGGTGGCCGCAAGCAATCCTTCGCCTACCGACCGCAGAGCGGCGCCCTTCTGGACGGCCAAGGGATGCATCTCGCACGCGGCTGCCGCGATCAGCACGTTGTCGGTGGCGTCGAGCGGGCGTCCGCCGGCGAACGCTTGACGAAACGCGGCCTGCGCGAACGCGACTACCTTGCCTATCGACTTCGCGTACATGGCGACCCTCATCGCGAAGCCGCTGTCGAACGGGAAAGGATCGGGCCAGCGCAGCTCCTGCAAGGCAAGCGTGCGAGCTCGCCGCTCTATCTCCAAGCGAAAGATGTCCTCATCGTCACGGCAACGGAACGCCTCGAAGGACTCGGCGCCAGGCAGCTCGCGCGTCAGGATCGGCTGCCACTCGCACGGTCCGGGCATCGTGTACAGGACGCGCTCGGCCGCCAGGTATGCGAGCGGCGAGGCGAGATCGAAATAGAACGCGGCTTCCGGTACGGACATGCTCTACGACATTAGCCCTGAGGGGGCCGGGCCGTGGATGGGATGCGCCGCACTCAAGCGCAGGCGTACTGGTAGTACGTCGAGCATTGAGGGTGGCGCATCACGCCGCGGAAGGCCCCTCAGCCGTGGATGAGCCAGCCGTCGGCGGCGCGGCCCGCCTCCATCACGGCCTCCGACAAAGTGGGGTGGCCGTGCACGATGCGGGCCACCTCGCTGAAGCCGCCCTCCAAGGCACGCACGTTGACAAGCTCCTGGATCAACTCGGTCGCCCGCGAGCCGACGATGTGCCCGCCGAGCAGCTCGCCGTACTTGGTCTCGCCGACCAGCTTGACGAGCCCGGTGCGGTCGCCGTAGACGGTGCCGCCACCGACCGCTCCGTAGGGAACCTTGCCGACGACGACGTCATAGCCTTGCTCGCGCGCCTGTGCCTCGGTGAGCCCGAAGGAGCCGACGTTGGGTGTGCAGAAGGTTGCCCGCGGGATGTCCACATAGGAGAGCGGGTGAGTGGCCAGGCCGGCGGCGTCCTCGGCGGCGATGATGCCCTCGTCGGACGCCTTGTGGGCGAGCGCGGGACCGTGCACCAGATCGCCGATCGCGTAGATGCCGGCCGCCGTGGTGCGCTGGGCGCCGTCGACACGCACGAGGCCCTTCTCGTCGAGCTCGACGTCCGCGTCCTTCAAGCCGAGCGCGTCCACGTCGGGCCCGCGGCCGGCGCAGATCACGAGGTAGTCGACCTCAGCCGACTCGGAGCCATAGTTGAACTTGACGCCACTCTCGGTGGTGGCGACGTCTTCGACGGGAGTGCTCGTATGAATGTCGATGCCCTGGCGCTTGAGGCCCCGTTCAACCAGGCGCGAGATGTCGGCGTCCTCGGTGGGGAGCAATTTGTCGAGCACCTCGAACAGCTTCACCTCGCTGCCCAAGCGGGCATAGCCCGAGGCGATCTCCGCGCCCGAGGCGCCCGCGCCGACGACTATCAGGCGAGCGGGCAGATCGGGCAACGCCCAGGCCTCCTCGGTGCCGATCACACGTCCGCTGAACTCGACGCCGGGGATCGAGCGCTTGGTCGAGCCGGTCGCGAGGATCACCGTGGTGGCGGTGAGCTCCTGCTCGCCGACCCGCACGCGGAGGCCCTCGTCGGCATTTCCGTTGCCCGCGCCGCCGGCACGCATGAGCGACGCCTCGCCTTCGATCAGGTCGATGGAGTTCTTCTTGAACAGGCCGCCGACTCCACCGACGAGGGTCGAGACGACCTTCTCGCGGCGCCCTTGAACGGCTGAGTAGTCGACCTCGACGCCGCTCACATTCAAGCCATAGTCGCCGGCCTCTCGGATCTCTGTGAGCAGGTCGGCTGAGCGCAGGACTGCCTTGGCGGGGATGCAGGCGTAGTTGAGGCAGCGTCCGCCGACCTTGTCCTTCTCGATCACCGCGGTCTTCATGCCCAGCTGGGCGGCCCTGATGGCGGCGACGTAGCCGCCGGGCCCGGAGCCGATCACTATGCAGTCGTAGGTGCTCTCAGCCATTGCGAGTCTGAGCCTATCGCAGCGCTTCGTCTGTCTCCATCTGGCCCGCCTGGATGCGACCCATGACCCGCACCAGCTTCCAGAACAACCAGCCGGCGAGCCCGATCGAGACCGCGCACACACCGGCGGCAAGCAAGGTCTCGGCCACGACCAAGGCCAAGGAGGTGACGATGATCTGGAAGGCGAGCAGGGCCTCGAAGCCGAGCACTGCCCAGTAGCGGCGTTGCCACATGCCCCAGGCGAGTGCCCCGAGGACGATCACGAGGAACAGCCCGCCGGGCACCGAGCCGCCGTGGCTCGAAAGATCGTGGATGGTTGCCAAGCCGACGCATATGCCCAGCGCCAATACAAGTGCGACCGCCACCGCCACACGCAGAGGCACAGGTCGCTCGTGCGAGCCGAGCGGCTGAAGCGCCAGGCTAGGGTCGGCCATCGCCATTGAACAGAGGTCGCAGCTCCAAGGCGGCGCGCAGGGTGAGCGCGGCGCGCTCCGGATCTCGGGCATCGCAGATGGCGCGCAATACGCATATGCGTGAAGCGCCCGCGTCGAGCACGGCGACGACGTTCTCGCTGTCGATGCCTCCGATGGCGAAGAACGGGATGTGGGCGTGGGCGGAGGCGTAGGCCACCAGCTCCGGGCCGACCGGGGGGCGTCCGAGCTTGGTGGGGGTGGCATGGACGGGACCCACGCCGATGTAGTCCACATGAGGGGTCCCGCCGGGTGCGGTTGGGACGGCGGCATCGATCTCCGAGGGCGCGTGCGTGGACAATCCGATCAGCATGTCCGGGCCCACGATCTTGCGGGCCTCGGCGACGGGCATGTCGCCTTGGCCCACGTGAACGCCGTCGGCGCGCACCGCCGCGGCGATGTCGGGACGGTCGTTGAGGATGAACAGGGCCCCGTGGGCATCGCAAGCGTCGGCTGCCACCGAGGCCGCTTCGGTGAGGAACTCGTCCTCGAGGTGCTTCTCGCGCAGCTGCACCACATCTACGCCGCCGGCGATCGCGGCGGCCAGGAAGTCCGAGAGGTCGCGGTCGCCGGGCATGCAGTTGCACACGAGGTACAAGCGCGCGGCCGCCAGGCGTGCGCGACGCTGCTCGCCGGTTGGGTCGGGTACGGGCCGCAGGTGGGCCATCGCACGCCAGTCTGACACTCCGAGCGCCCCGACCCGGCCATAGGACCGCTTGTGGGCCGGCATCGCAGACTCGCAAAGGGTGGCGGGGGCGAGCGGTAGTGTGCCTCTAGCATCAGGGTCATGGCGGAAAACGGAGGCTCCACAGTCGATCTGGCAGTGCTTGGTGGCGGAATCGTGGGCTTGTCGGTGGCCTGGCGCGCACGCGCCCAGGGCATGAGTGTGGCGGTCTTCGAGCGCGGCAGCTTCGGGGAGGGAGCTACGCACGTTGCGGCCGGGATGCTGGCGCCCGTGGCCGAGGTCGAGTTCGGCCAGGACGGCCGGCGCCTGCTGGACATGGGGATGCGCTCAGCCGAGATGTGGCCTGACTTCGCCGCCGAGCTCGAGGATGCCTCCGGTGTCGAGGTGGGCCTGCGCCGCTGCGGCACGCTCGTGGTGGCCCGCGACGAGGACGAGGCGCGCGAGTTGGAGCGCCAGTTGGCCTTCCGCGAAGGGCTCGGGTTGGGCGCCGTGCGCATGAGGGCGAGCGAGGCGCGCGCCCTGGAGCCGGCCTTGGCGCCAACGGTGCGTCTCGCCCTGCACGCGCCCGAGGATCACAGCGTGGACCCGCGTTTGGTCGTGGCCGCCTTGCGGGTGGCTTGCGAGCGGGCGGGGGTGCGGCTGTGCGAGCGCACGCCGGTCCGCGGCCTGGAGCTCAATGAGGGCAAGACTCGCGTTCTGGGGGTCAAGCTGGGTAAGGAGGATGAGGCTTGGTCGGCGAGCGCCGTTGTGGGCGGCGACGTGGACGTGGGTGATTTGGGGGGGAGAGGTTCGTACGAGTCGGTGTACGCAGGCGATGTCGTTGTGGCGATGGGCGCCTGGAGCGGTCTCCTTGAGGGCCTGCCTGAGGGTAACGGCGCCGATGTGCGCCCGGTCAAGGGTCAGATCATGCGCTTGTGCGACCCGGCCGGCCCCGGTTTGCTGGAGAGCGTCGTGCGCTTCCAGGGCGGCTATCTGGTGCCGCGCGGGGATGGTCGCTACGTGCTTGGCGCGACCGTGGAGGAGCGCGGTTTCGAGCCCGGCGCCACCGCCGGTGGGATCTATGAGCTGTTGCGCGACGCGCACGATTTGGTGCCTGGGGTCAGCGAGCTGCGCATAGAGGAGATCGGCGTGGGCTACCGTCCGGGCACGCCCAACAATCTTCCCCTGGTAGGGGCGGGAGCGCTCGACGGATTGACGTGGGCAACCGGCCATTACCGCAACGGCATCCTGCTTGCTCCGTTCACCGCCGAGCTTGTGACTCGCGGTCTGGCCGGTAACGACGTGACGCGGGAGCGGGTTCCCTCATGATCTTTCTCAACGGGGATCCTCGTGAGAATGGCGCGGGCGAGACGGTGGCAGTGGTCCTGAGCCTCCTCGACCTCGGCGCAGATGCGCGTGGGGTGGCGGTGGCGGTCGACGGCGAGGTCGTGCCTCGCACTCGGTGGGCCACGTTCGCGATCCCCGAAGGGGCTCGTGTTGAGGTCCTGACGGCGATGCAGGGAGGATGATCTGGGCATGGCCACTGTCCAGACCGACTCCGACCCGCTCACGATCGCCGGGCGCACACTTCGCTCGCGGCTGTTGCTCGGCACCGGCGGGTTCCCTTCGCTTGCCTTGCTCGCCGAGGCGATTCGTGCGAGCGGGAGCGAGCTGGTCACTGTCGCTCTGCGCCGGGTCGGGATGGGCGGGAATCCCAATCAAAGCTCTTTGATTGACGTGCTCGAGCGCGAGGGTGTCGAGCTGTTGCCCAACACGGCCGGCTGCTTTACCGCACGCGACGCCGTGCTCACCGCCAAGCTGGCTCGCGAGGCCTTCGAGACAGATTGGGTCAAGCTGGAGGTGATCGGCGACGAGGACACGCTCTTGCCGGACGCGCCCGAGCTGTTGCGAGCCGCCGAGCAGCTCGTCGACGACGGCTTCACGGTCCTGCCCTACACCACCGACGACCCGATCCTGGCACGCCGCCTGGTCGACGTGGGCTGTGCCGCGGTGATGCCTTTGGGTGCGCCGATCGGGAGCGGTATGGGCATCCGCAACCCCTACAACATCGCTTTGATCCGCGAAGCCGTGGATGTGCCGGTGGTCTTGGACGCGGGCATCGGCACCGCCTCGGATGCCGCTTTGGCGATGGAGCTCGGCTGCGACGCTGTGATGGTTGCGAGTGCCGTCTCGCGTGCCCAGGATCCGGTTGCGATGGCGAGCGCGATGCGCCACGCGGTCGAGGGGGGACGGTTGGCGCGAGGGGCGGGGCGTATCCCGCGCCGCGCTTACGCCACGCCTTCGACTCCGGTCGAGGGAGTGGCGGACTTCTCCTCCTAGCTGCCGTCCTCTTCGCGTGCGTGCTCGGTCCAGAATTGGACGGTCTCTCGCTCGTGGCGAGTCCCCAGGTCGAGCGCCAGCCGGGGTCCAGGCGGCCCCTGCTCGGCGATCTGCTCGCCCAAGCTCTCGTATTCGGAGAGCTTCTGGCGATGGGTCTCGACCTGGGCCTCGGCCAGTTCGCGCACGTCGGCGCCGAAGAAGAGCTTGAGCAGAGCCAGGTCGCGCAGGACGTAGGGCTCGGGAGTGAGTACCTCCAGCCACTCTTGCAGGGCTTCTCGGCCGCGGTCGGTGAGGGCGTACAGCTTGCGGCGCCTCCCGTCCTGCTCGCGGTTCTCTGTCACGTAGCCGGCTCGCGCGAGACGCGTGGGCTCGGCGTAGAGCTGGGAGTGGGGTAGCGACCAGAAGTGGCCCACCGTCGCCGACACCATCTGCTTGAGGTCGTAGGGGGTGGCTTCTCCGCTCATCGAGAGCAGTCCCAACACGATGTGGGAGGTGTGGGTGAGCTCTATCTCCTCGCTCATGCGATACGCCCTTGATTAATCCGTTTCGGATGGTATGTTTCGGACTGTAGATCCAGGCAGCCGGAGGGGAGCTTAGATGACCGAGGCACAGTCAAGACAGACGGAAACGGGCCGATCTGCGCCGAATACCGCCGATTTCGCCTGCCGGGCCGCGTCCAAAGGTGGGGGTCGATGCGCGAGCGGGCGCCGGAGCGCAGCAGGCGCGAGGGTGCGCAGGGCAGCCCTCTGGCAGGCCTGCTCCGTTCTGGCCCTGCTCGCCGTCGTGCCGATCGCCTCGGCCGCGCCCGTTGTCACGCTCAAGGTCACCCCGACCCCCATCCCTGGGTTCGCTGGGACCGGCGACATCCTGGGCGCCGGCACCGACGTCGAAGCCAAGGTCACGATCAGCGGCACCGAATATGGAGGCTTCCCGTCTCCGGTTACCGCTTTGACCTTCTACACGCCGGCCGGCGTCAAGGTGGACACCCAGGGATTCAAAGCGTGCGACCCGTCCGTGTTCGCGACCGACGGGGCCGCGGGGTGCCCCAAGAGCTCAAGCGCGGGGCCGGTCGGCGAAGGGTTGGGAGTGGTCAGCTTCGGTGCCACCAGGGTTGACGAGAAAGTGTCGATCCAGGCCTTCTTCGCTCCCGGGGGAGGGCTCAACTTCTATGTGGAAGGCACGACGCCGGCTTTCTTCGAAGTCCTCGAAAAAGGCCAGTGGAGCGCGGCCGGGGCTCCGTATGGACCCAGGTTGGCGGTCGAAGTGCCGCTGGTCGAAACGGTGCCCGGCGCCGACGACGCCTCGATCCTCTCCTTCAAAGTCAAGCTCGGCGCCGCGTATCAGAAGGCCGGCAAGACGATCTCCTACTTCACGCTGCCCAAGACTTGCCCCAAGGGCGGTGCGCCGCTGAAGTTCGAATTGAAGTTCCTGAGCGGTGAAACCACCACCGTGGCCTTCAGGCAGCCTTGTCCTAAGAGGTAGGGACGGCTGTCGAGGTCTGGAGTCTCCGGTTCAGCCGGCCGACGACTTCGTCGTTGCCAGCGCGGCTAGTTGACGACTTCGATCGTCCCATTCATCGTCGTGGGGTAGGAAGTGCACTCGTAATGGATCGTGCCTGGCTTGTCGAGGTTCAACACGAACGTCCTTCCTTCGGGGAGGTTGCCCGAGTCAAACGTGTAGGGCCCGCCCTCGCTCTTGACATTGCACTTTTCGGTGTTGTCGTTGGTCCATTCGATCGTGCTGCCCACCTTCGCCTTGACCGTGTCCGGTTCGATCGCGAATTCTTTGTAGGTGATTTTGATCAGGCCACTTTGGGTGGGCGCGCCGGCCGGCGGCTTGGCGTAGTTGATCTTGCCTGGCGTCGTCAAGCCGCTTTTGACGCTGGAGGTCTTCGAGGTGGTCGAGGTCGATGCGGAGGTGGTCGTGCTTGATCCGCTCGAGCCGCAGCCGGCCACAAGCAAAGCTGTCGCGCAAGCCAGCACGACAGGCCCCATACACTGCCTGACTGTGTCTCCCCACTTCCTCACAGGCGCCGAGCTTAGCGCGGGCGAGCTCTCCGCGTTGCTGGATCGCGCGACCGACCTCAAGGACGCGCCCCTGTCCTCGCGCGCCCTGGCAGGGCGCGGTGTGGCCTTGATCTTCGAGAAGCCCTCCACCCGCACGCGCGTGTCCTTCGAGATGGGCGTCCACGAGCTGGGCGGCCACGCCGTCGTGTTGCGCTCCGGGGAGACCCAGCTTTCGCGTGGCGAGTCTCCCCGGGACACCGCTTTGGTGCTCTCCCGTCAAGTGGCGGCGGTGGGCATCAGAACCGGAGCCGATGCGATCTTGGAGGAGCTGGCCGCCCACGCAACGATCCCCGTCTTTAACATGCTTAGCGCCTCCCACCACCCCTGCCAGGCCTTGGCGGACCTGATGACAGTGCGCGAGGCTTTCGGTGAGTTGGCGGGCCTGCGTGTGGCCTATGTCGGCGACGGCACCAACGTCGCTCGCTCGCTGGCGATCCTGGGCTCCTTGGCCGGTATGGACGTCGCGATCGCCTCCCCACCCGCCTACTCCTTGGAGGACGATCTGTCTCTGGTGCCCGGCGCTGAGGGATCTCTGACCCTCTATCACGATCCCCTCGAGGCGGTCAAGGGGGCAAGCGCTGTGTATACCGACGTGTGGGTGAGCATGGGCGACGAGGACACCGCTTCTGAGCGCCGCGCCGCCTTGGCGCCCTACCGCATCGACGATGCCCTGCTTGACGCGGCGGCCCCGGATGCTATTGCCCTGCACTGTCTGCCGGCCCATCCAGGCGAGGAGATCTCGGCCGAGGTCCTGTATGGGCCGCGCCAGCGGATCTGGGATCAGGCCGAGAACCGTCGCCACGCGCAGAAGGCGTTGTTGGAGCTGTTGGTGGAGCAGGGCGGCTCATGAGCGAGCTTGGTGTGGGCGCCAAGCTCGCCGCCAACGGCCTGGACGCCCCTGGCGCCGGTCAGGACGGACGATCTCCGGGCAGGGATGAGTTGCAAATGCTGCCTAAGCGTCCCGAGCGGGGAGAGGAGATCGAGCTGCGGATCGACTCGCTGGCTCACGGGGGAGAAGGTGTGGGGAGGTTGGGCGAGGGCGGTTATGTCGTGTTCGTCTCTGGGGCGCTCCCTGGCGACCTGGTCAAGGCTGTCGTCGTCAAGCGCAAGCGCAGCTATGCCCATGCGCGCATGGTGGAGGTAGTGGAGGAGAGCCCCGAGCGGATTGCTCCGACTGCCAAGCACCCGGGCGTGGCATGGCAAGTGCTCCCCTATGAGCGCCAATTGCAGATCAAGCGCGAACAGGTCGACGATGCCTTGCGGCGGATCGGCAAGCTCGAGGGCTTTGCCTTGGAGGAGATCGTGCCTGCGGTGGCTCAGTGGCGCTATCGCAACAAGCTGGAGTACTCCTTCGGCAAGGACTCCGAGGGAGAGCTGGTATGCGGCTTTCATGCCCCTTCTGGTTGGAACGCGGTCGAGCCGATCGAGGATTGCTTGCTGGCGTCCGAGTCGGGGAACCTGGCGCGCGAGGTTGTACTGGGGTGGTGTCGTGAGCAGAAGTTGCTTGCCTGGAGTCGTGGGGGCAGGCCCGGAGGGGGACGTGCTCGCGCTGAGGAGCTCGAAGGTCCCGGTGAGAGCGCACCGCGCGTGTCTCGCGAGCAGCGCACCGCCCCGGCGCCGGACGGGCGGCCTTTCCTGCGTAACTTGGTTGTGCGCGAAGGCCGCCACACCGGCAAGCTTCAGATCCGGCTCGTCACCACCGACGGCGACTTGGACGTTCCGGCGCTGGCCGCGGCCTTGGTCGCCGAGCTGGGCCCCGGTACCGGGTCGCCCTCAGGGACACAGGCAAGCGAGGGGAAGCTCAGCGGTGTGCTCTGGACGCGCTCCTCTTCGCTTGCGGAGACCACCATGGGCGGGGAGACCGAGCTTGTGTGGGGTGATGCGGAGCTGCCCGAGCGCTTGGGCGAGCTTGACTTGCGCATCTCCTCGGAAGCTTTCTTTCAGACCAACACCGAGATGGCCGAGATCCTGTATGGGATCGTCGTCGAGTATGCGGCTTTGGAGGGCTGGGAGAGGGTGTATGACCTGTATTCCGGGATTGGCACGATCGCGTTGACCTTGGCGCCGAGGGCGGGCGAGCTGTGGGGCATCGAGATCGTCGAACAAGCTGTCGCCGACGCGATCGCCGCCGCCAAGCGCAACGAGGTCACGAACGCCCATTTCTTCGCCGGCGACGCGCGCTTGGCCTTGCCTGACTTGATCGAGCGTGCGGGCAAGCCGGACGTGGTCGTGGTCGATCCGCCCAGGGCGGGCCTCTCTCAGAAGGTGGTGCGCCGCATAATCGACGCCTCGCCCAAGCGTGTCGTGTACGTCTCCTGCAACCCCACCACTTTGGCGCCAAACGCGGCTCAGCTGGTCGAGGCGGGCTGGCGCCTGGTCAAGGTGCGTCCGGTGGACATGTTCCCCCAGACTCCCCACATCGAGTGCGTTGCCCTACTTGAGCGGGTTGACACTCGGCGCATATCTGCCTCCTCGCCCGCTTAAGGGCTTACTGGGTAGGCTCCGAGACGATGAAGGCAGCCACGATCCGCGACGGAGGGATTCTCATCGAGGAGCATCCCGATCCTGTGCCCGCAGGGGAAGAGGTGCTTGTCAAGGTGCGCGCGGCCGGGCTCAACGGGGCCGACATGATGCAGCGCCGGGGGCTCTATCCCGCGCCTCCGGGCTCGCCCCAGGACATTCCGGGCATGGAGCTGGCGGGCGAAGTTCTTGCGCTCGGCGCTCAGGCGAGGCGCTTTGAGGTCGGCCACAAGGTGATGGCGATCGTGGGCGGCGGCGGCCAGGCCGAGTTGGCGGTCGTGCATGAGCGCCAGCTGATGCCGGTGCCGGCTCCCCTCGACTGGCCCGCCGCGGGGGGCCTGCCGGAGACGTTCACGACCGCCCACGACGCGATCTTTACCCAGGCGGGGTTGCGACCGGGCGAGCGCCTGCTTGTGCACGGTGGCGCCGGTGGCGTCGGCACGGCCGCGATCCAGCTGGCCAAGGCGGCCGGCGCCGAGGTCACGGCCACCGTGCGTCGTGAGGAGTCGCGCGCGGCGGTTGCTGAGCTTGGAGCCGGTGCGATCGCCTTGGAGGGCTTTGTCGAGCATGGGCCATTCGACGTGATCCTGGAGCTTGTGGGAGCGCCCAATCTGGCCGAGAACCTGGCCGCGTTGGCCACCGGCGGGCGCATCTGCGTGATCGGGGTCTCCGCGGGAGTCAAGGCTGAGTTGAACCTGTTGGCCTTGATGGGCAAGCGCGCCCGTATCCATGGCTCGACCCTCAGGGCACGTCCCTTGGAGGAGAAGGCGCTGGTCGCACGGCGCTTGGAGCGTGAGGTGTTGCCGCTGTTCGAGAGTGGCGCCTTGAAGGTGCCGGTTGCCGAGATCTTTCCCTTGGAGGAAGCTTTGGCGGCCTATGACCGTTTCGCCGCGGGCGGCAAGCTCGGGAAGATCGTGCTTGCGATGGAGTGAGCCCGCACATGTGCGGGCTCACCAGCCGGTGCATGCACCGGCTGGCCGTCCGGCGCCT
>JBAVYU010000010.1:0-5357 GCA_049588415.1 Solirubrobacteraceae bacterium | reverse complement strand
GCCACCGAGACCGGCCCCGGCGCCGGCCGGACCCGCGAGCGGGTTGCCTCCATTCAGGGCTTTGCCCACGGTCGCGATCGAATAGGCCGTGGGACCGGCGAGCAGCGCCATCAGCGCCAGCGTGGCGGCGCCCGCCGCGATACGCGAGCGGGTCGCGACCGAGCCGACCGGCTTTGCTCTGGCCAGCAACAGACCGGTGGTCGCGAGCACCGCGAGCACCATCGCCATCGGAGCCACCCATGGCGCGAAGCCGCTCGCGCGACCGAGCAGCACAGCGGCGAATGCCGCCGTCCCGACCACCGCCACCCCGAGCGCCACCGTCCAAGTCGTCGAGGCACGCGCCTTGTCCCACAACGCGACCAGGCCACCGCTTGCAAGCACTGCCACCGCGGGCGCCAAGGCGGTCGTGTAATAGGGATGGAAGACCCCCTTCGAGAAGCTGAACACCGCCCAAGAGACCATGGCCCACAGACCCCACAACACGTAGCCCGAGCGCGCCTTGTCGGTTCTGGGCGCGCGCCGACGAGTCCACAATCCGAGTACCAGACCAATAGCCGCGAGCGGTAGCAGCCAAGCGATCTGGCCGCCCACGATCGAGTTGAACAAACGCCCCGGTCCCGCCGCGCCGCCGAACGTGGCGCCGCCGCCACCACCCGGACCGACCCCGCCGCCACCGCCCGGACCGACCCCGCCGCCTTCGCCCGATACACGACCGAAGCCGTTGGCACCGAAGATCAGCGAGAACCACGAATCATCGGTCGTGTCGCCCACCCATGGTCTGTCGGCGGCTCCGATCAGCATCATCGTCCCGTACCAGGCAAAGCTCACCGCCAGCATCGCCAGGCCGCCGGCCAGCAACTGCCCTATGCGACGGCGCACGCTGCCTTGCCCGGCGATCAGCAGCGTTGCCGCGAGCGCGGGCACGATCAGATAGGCCTGCAACATCTTCACGTTGAACGCCAGGCCGACGAGCACTCCGCACAGCAACACCTCGCGCGTGCGCCCCGATTGCAAAGCCCGCACCAGCGCCCAAGCGGCCGTCACCTCCAGCAGCACGAGCAGGGCGTCGGGATTGTTGTAGCGGCTCATCGCCACGAAGATCGGCGTCAAAGCCAGCATCAAGGCCGCCAAGATGGCCGCCCTGTGTCCTAGCGTGCGCTTGACCGTGTTGTGGAGCACCAGCACCGCACCCACTCCACACAACGCCTCGGGCAACAACATGCTGAAGCTGGAGAAGCCCAGCAGCCTGCCCGACAGACCCATCAACATGTTCGACAACGGCCCCTTGTCGAGGCTCTCCGTGCCGCTCGAGTCGAGCGCGTTGGTCAGCCAGGCGGTCCAGTTGCGGCTGGCCGCCTGGGCGGCCTCTGCGTAGTAGGTGTTTGCATACCCGCTCCTCGCCAGGCCCCACAGCGTGAGCACGCCTGCCAGCAAAGCCACGAGCCACAGCGCCGGCCGCGACCAGGCAGGATCGGCCTCGCGACCACGCACCAGGCGCCGTGCGCTCAACCGCGCACGCCCCGTCAGGCCGTCCAGATCGGTGGGGATGCGGCTCGGGGCGCTGATCGATGGAGTTGACATGCGGGTCTCCCTTTCAATGAGACTGGTTGCCTTAGGCGATCAGCATCGAGCCCGTGTCCTAGAGCCCGCTATGAGCCGTATAAGGCCAACGTAGGAGTTCTCCGCAAGTCCCGCTCCACACGTCAGAATCGGGACATGAGGATTCTTGTCGTAGAGGACGACCGCGCTGTGCGCGAAGCGGTGCGCCGCACTCTGACGCTCGGCGGCTATGAAGTGCAGGTCGCCGAAGACGGCGAGCAGGCGATCGAGATGGTCGTCCAAGGCGTGCCCGATGCAGTCGTCTTGGATGTCGGCTTGCCCGGGATCGACGGGTTGGAGGTGTGCCGGCGCCTGCGCCTACTCGGCAACCGCGTCGCGATTCTGATCCTCACCGCCCGTGATGTCGTCAGCGACCGCATCGACGGGCTCGACGCCGGCGCCGACGACTATCTGGTCAAGCCGTTTGACGTCGACGAGTTGAAGGCGCGTCTGCGCGCCCTGTTGCGACGCACGAGCGCCCAAAGTGACCCGGATTCCCTGTCTTTCGCGGAGCTACACCTCGACAGCGCCCGTCACGGCGCCACCGTCGACGAGAACTTCGTCGAGCTCACCCGCACCGAATACCAGCTCTTGGAGCTTTTGATGCTCAACCCGAACCGGGTCCTGCCCCATAGCCTCATCTATGACCGTGTCTGGGGCTATGACTTCGGCCCAGCCTCCAACGCCTTGCGTGTATATGTGGGCTACCTGCGACGCAAGCTGGAGACGGCCGGGGCGCGTCCTTTGATCCACACGGTCAGGGGCGTCGGCTATGCGTTGCGCGAGCCATGACTTGGTGTGTATGTGTTTGCGCTAGAGGTGGACTCGCGCGTGCGTGTATAAGGGCGAGCGTGCTTTCGGGCAACGCGAGCGTGCTTTCCGCAAGCGCGCTTTTGGGCGGGAGATAGGTCAGATGAGTTTGCGCGCACGCATAGCGGCCTCTGCCGGGCTCGCGGTTGCCATTGCCGTGCTCATCGCCGCGATCAGCCTGTATGTGGCGGTGCGCTCGGACTTGCGCAGCGAAGTCGACAGGTCCTTGACACAGCGCGCCCAAGCTTTCGTCCCCGGCGCCACCGGCAGCGGGTCGCGCGGCGCCTCTCGCAATGAAGGCTCGCCTCCGCCCGGCTTCTCCCCGAACGAGGAAGCGCTCCCCGGAGGCGAGGGTCCACCACCGGGCCAGGACGGCGACGGATTTCCGAGCAATGTCCAGCCCGTGCCCCTGGGCGGCCCCTCCGGCTACATCCAGTTCGTGGCGCCCGGCGGCGCCGTCCACGTGCCCGGTGGCCAAGGATCCTCCACCACGATCCCTCTAACCGCCTCTGATGAGGCGATCGCCAAGAGCGGCAAAGGCCACGCGCTGAGCGACCGCACCGTCAAAGGCACTCGCTTGCGCGTGCTCACACTC
This sequence comes from Solirubrobacteraceae bacterium, assembly GCA_049588415.1. GTDB lineage: Bacteria > Actinomycetota > Thermoleophilia > Solirubrobacterales > Solirubrobacteraceae > Palsa-744. Next base: position 2,353 of record JBAVYU010000010.1, on the reverse strand, counting down.
GGCACCGGCGCCCGCGGCGCGGTGCTGGTGGCGCGACCGCTCACCGAGGTCGACAAAGAGCTGAGCCGGCTGCTCCTGATCCTCGCGATCGTGGCCGTCGCCGGCATAGCCCTAGCTGCGGCCTTGGGCGCCCTCGTGGCGCGCGCCGCCTTGGCCCCCATCGCCCGCTTCACAAGGCGCACAGAGACGCTTGCCGGCGGTCTCGACCTCTCCCAGCGCCTCCCCTCCGAGGGGCGCGACGAGCTGGCGCGCCTGGCTGCCAGCTTCAACGCCACGCTCGACGCCCTGGAGCGCTCGGTCGAAGCCCAGCGCAACCTCGTGGCCGACGCCAGCCACGAGCTGCGCACCCCGATCGCGAGCCTCAGGGCCAACATCCAGACATTGGCCGACGCCGACCGCCTACCGCCGGAGGACCAGGCGGGGCTACGCGCGGACATCGTCAGCGAGCTGGACGAGCTGACGCGCCTGGTCGGCGACGTTGTCGAGCTGGCCCGTGGCACCGAGCGCAAAGGGGCCATCGGCGATGTCGCTTTGGATGAGATCGTGAGCGGCGCCGTGCAGCGTTCACAGAGACGCTCGGATCTCGCTTTTCATGTGAGCATGGAGCCCACGCTCGTCTCAGGCGTTGCCGATCGCATCGACCGCGCCGTCTCCAATCTGCTTGAGAACGCCTGCAAGTGGAGTCCTCCCGGCGAGCCGGTCGAAGTGGACCTGAAAGATGGCCTGCTCACAATCCGCGATCACGGCCCCGGCTTCGCCGAGTCGGACCTCCCCCACGTGTTCGAGCGCTTCTACCGCGCCGACGCCGCTCGCAGACAGCCAGGGTCGGGGCTCGGCTTGGCGATCGTGCGCCAAGCGGCCGAAGCGCATGGAGGCTCGGTCGTCGCCGAGAACGCACCTGGGGGCGGAGCACTTGTGAGGATCAGCTTCGGCCCTGCGACGTCCCCGGCCGGCGCGATGTCGCCGGCGAGTCGACGACCCTAAGCCTGAGCGGGAGGACCCTGCTCGTCGTCTGTGCCGGCTCCGCGACGAGCGCTCCACCAGCTCCAACCGCCAACCGCGGCCACCGGAACGACAAACATCGCCGAGGTATACCAATGGGTGAGACAGGCGAGCACGGCCATGGACTCAAACGCTACCACGCGCTCGCCTCGCCGCAAGTAGACCGCCCACGCCCGCGACCAGACCGAGCGCACCGACGATCAAGGCGACAATCGCAAGGCCCTTGCTTGCGCCACCCGTGGAGCTTGTGCTTGCCGGGGCGGCCGTTGTACCCGGCGTGGAGGCCGTCTCACCCGCAGTGGGGCCGGCCTCGCCTCCGGCCACTTCCTCGATCAGGCCACCCTTGGCGGTGACGTTGATCGTGGGCGCCGGGTATTCGGCACTGGGCGGGCCGATCCAGTGGATCACCTTGCCGTTGGAGTAGTACTGGACCGTCTTGAACGCCAAGGACTGCCCGGCGATGTCACTGGGCATGGCAATTGACAGAGGGAACTGAATGAAGGTCCCGTTTTCAAGGCGTCCCAACTTGGAGTGATCGCCCGTCCAGATGATCTGTGAGACCTCTTCGTCGACCGGGCCTTCATCGGTCTGGATCGGCGTTGCCGGTTTGACGATGACCTCTTTCACGCTCCAACCGGGCACGTTCTGAGTGTCCACCTCGGTGAAGCCTGGTGGCACGAGCATGTCGACCTTGTAGGCATAAGCGCCTTCCTGCTCGCCGGGCACCCTCACGTTCAAAGTCACGAACGCGCCGGCCGGGATCGTGTTGGGGTGCAGGCTGATGTGAGCCTGCGCGGCCGCCGCGACGGCCAACGCAGCCATCGCGATCAGTGCGCCGATGATCCTGTACCTCATGTGTCCTCCTGGGTAGATCGTCTGGGTGGGACTGGATTGGGTCGCGTCAGGTCGAGCCGCCAGGGCATTGGGTGAGCTCATTTGATTGGGACTGAAATGGTGCGTGAGTACTCTTCGAATTCGGACACCCGGTCGGTCACGAGCAACTGCCACGTGCCGCCAGGGCTGAGCACGGCGGAGCTGAGCACGTAGTGACCCGGGCCGGCCAGGTTCGCCTTCAAGGGCAACGGACCGATCCCCCTGGCGGGCAGCTTGGCCGTGACTGTCAGTTCCTTGGTAGCCGTGAACTGGGCGCCCGTCTTGGCGTCGATCAGATAGATATGCGCCGTGTTCAGGCCAACCCTGGCCGGTTCGACCGTCATCTCAAGCTCCGCCGGGCCGAGCGAAGTGGTTGTCGAGAACGGGCCGCCAGCGGCGTCGATCGGCGGGGCATAGCTGACAAGCGCCGCGGTCACCCCAAACACCGCCCCCATTACGGCAAGCTCCCCGCGCATCG
>JBAVYU010000009.1:0-1618 GCA_049588415.1 Solirubrobacteraceae bacterium | reverse complement strand
TCGCCCTTGTGGCGTTCATCGCGTGTGGCTTTCCTCTCGGGGCGCAGGCGGCAACGCGGATCGTAGCGCTTGGCGCAAGCAATACGGTAGGCAGAGGCGGCGCGTCCTACCCCACCGAACTCCAGGCCATGCTTCGGGCGAAGGGTTACGACGTTGAAATCATCAATGCCGGCGTCAATGGCGACACGACCGCCGACATGTTGGCGCGGCTTGATGCTGCCGTCCCCACCGGCCCTCGGCTCGTGCTGCTCAACCCGGCGAACCTCAATGACAACAAGGCTGGAATCCGCGGCCAGCAGGCCGCATATGTCGGCCAGATCAAAGCCCAGCTGGGAGCGCGAGGTATCAAAATGATCGTGTTGCCGTCATTCCATTCGATCGGCGCAAAACACACTGATAGCGAGCATTTCGGTGCGGAGGGCTACCAAGCGATGGCCACCCGGATTCTGCCGGAGGTCATGGCCGCGCTCGGCTCACCCCACCACTGAGAGGAACAGCGGCGTTGCTTGGGAATGCGTGCGAGCCGACCAATCCGAAGTATTGGGCATCCCTCAGCTACAGTCACGGCAACGCTCCTGGGCATGCAGAAAGCTCATTGATTGAGCGTTCGCGCGACGCGGAACCCGGTAGCAGTTCCTTTAGTCGGGGCCGCGTTTCGCACGCGGTTCGCATTGCGAATTGCTGGCACAGGGCCGAGCCAGGAGCCGCCACGCATCACGTGGGTCTTGCAGTTGGCCGCCCGCCATGCGGAGCCGTCGTCGGGCGCGCCGTGGTAGTTGGGATGCACGCAATCTTCGACCTGTTCCCAGACATTGCCCTCCATGTCGTAAATTCCAAACCGGTTGGAGGCAAACGAACCGACAGGGGCCGCTTGTTTTCCGTCCCAAGCGCTGCCGCACCCTTTGCAGTTAGCGTTGTTCTCGCCGAGCTCATTACCCCAGGCGAATTCGGTCTGCGTCCCTCCTCGTGCTGCGTATTCCCACTCCGCTTCCGACAGCAGCCGGTATGTTTTGCCGGTCATCCAGGATAGCCATGCGACGTAACGCTGCGCATCGTCCCAATCGACGTTAATGACGGGCTGTTTGCCGCGGCCACGACCGCTGTCACTGATGTTCGGATCGCACTCGCCATATTTGGCGCAAACGTCCCACTCGGCGAATGTGAGTTCGAATTTACCCACCGCGAAAGGCCTGGCAATCGTTACGAGATGTCGCGGCTCTTCCGCTGCGTTATGGCCAGGTTCGTCCAGCGGCGATCCCATCAAGAACTGTCCCGCGGGCACCACGATCATTTGCGGACATTCGGCGGCGCATTCGGTGAACGCGTCCCCGGGCTTCAGCGCGCGTTCGGCCGCAGCATTGAGGACGTAGGGCCGCACTTTCGTCAGCATGTAGGGCCTTATGACGAAGTAGGCCTTTATTTGCGCCTCGATGAAATCTTGGTTTATCCAACCTACCAGACCGACGATGATGGCGACCAAAAGCGTATGGATCGCGGCTTGCGCGAAGCGCCTCCTGCCTGTTGCGACCAATTCCGCTTTACGGCTTTCAGTGATGAATGTGCGGATTTCATCGGTTGGCGGCGGCGCATCATGGGGGCGATAGGCTATCCAGTACTC
>JBAVYU010000008.1:0-1754 GCA_049588415.1 Solirubrobacteraceae bacterium | reverse complement strand
TTTCGGCCTGGTCGAGCGACTGCTGGGACTCGAAGCTCTGCCGTGCCAGCGTGCTGGTTCTTGTCAGCTGCGCCGGAACATATTCGAGGCGGGCACTGGCCTTGGCGATTTCAGCCTTCAGAGCGTCGACTTGCTCGCGACGGACCCCGGCGTAAGTGTTGTTGCGGTTCGCGGTTGCCGACGCCAGCGCAGCACGGGCCTGGTCGGCCTGCGCCGTCAACTCGATGGCGGACAGCCGCGCCACGATATCGCCTGCGTGGACGTGCGCGCCCTTCGCGACCTCGATCGAAACGAGTTGGCCGTTCACTTCCGGCTCGACCCTGACTTCGGTCGCTCGGACGACACCGACGATGGCAACCGCCGGTTCCGAGCGGGTGTTGAAATAGACCAGACAGCCCGCGGCAAGCACAAATGCGACTGCGACAATCGCTGCATTTCTAGTTCGCATGTGCCTGTCTCCTCTTGACGGCAAACGCCGAGATCACGGCAAGCGCAAAATAGGCCAGGGCCAGGCACCACAGTGTGAGCCAGTCCTGCGCGACCTCCCAGATGCCGGCGCCGAGCTGGTTGATGCGCACCACGCCGTCGATCGCGGAGTCGGCGGGGAAAATCCGGCCCAAAGCCTTGGCCACTTCCGGTATGGCTTCGCGCGGCCAGGCGAAGCCGGCGGTGAAGAACTGAGGCAGGCTGGTCGCAAGGAGGAGGATGGTCGCGTTTTCCGGCCGCGTGAACCAGGCGCCGACGGCCTGCCCCATGAAGCTGGTCGCCAGCAAGAAGACGGTCGCGAGCGCGAACAGTTGCGGAAGTTGGCCGAGCGTCGAAAAGCCGTAGATGCGCGGCAGCACGATGAGGTAAAGCGCAAGCGCCGGCAGGTAGATTGTCAGGTGGGCGATGCCGCGGCCGAGCACACCGGAAAATACTCCGCCGCCTTTCGCCAGTGCCGTCCCGGTCAACATCGCAGCACCGATCAAAAGGGTTTGCTGCAGGATCAGCATGAACGCGGCAGGGACGATGTAGCTCGCATAGCCGCCCACCGGATTGAAGATCGGCTGCAGCAGGACGTCCGCGGGGCTCAGGCTGGCCAGCTTCGCCTTGACGAGGCTTCCATCGGAGCGGGCGCCGCGCGAGGTGAGGTCGGACGTCAATGTGCCGATCGCCGTGGCGACACCGCTCGCGGTCGAGCGGAACATGAACAGGTAGGTGGCATCGGCGTAGATCGGGATATGGGCGGTGATGCCCTTGAGCACGTCGCGCTCGGTGTTGGCCGGAATCTCGACGGCGGCAAAAGCCCGTCCGTGGTCGATCGCCGTGCGCGCGTCCGTAAGCGTGCGGGCGCGGACCACGACGCTCAATGCGCCGCTCGCATCCAGCGTCTCGACGATCCTGCGGCTGATGTCGCTCAGATCATTGTCGACGACCGCGATAGGAAGTTTGCGAAGGATCTGATTGAGATAGGGTTGCGGATAGTAGATGCCGTAGACCAGGGGCGCCAGGAACAGCAGGCTGAAGGCGCTCCGCATCCCCAGCACGCGGCGCCACTCCGCTACAAATGCGCCGCCGATTCCTTGCGGTGTCTCACCGGCATCGGGCGGCTCGGGCGGTTGCGCCACCTCAAACCGGCCCTTACGGTTGAGGCTTGTCATGCGCAGCAACGCGAGCCCGGCAAAGAGCACTGTCAGGCCGGCCAGCATCGCGAAGGGAAAGGCCGATTCCGAAACCGGCAAACCCCGTGCCGCCTGTCCAAGCAGCACGGC
>JBAVYU010000007.1:0-147547 GCA_049588415.1 Solirubrobacteraceae bacterium | reverse complement strand
GTCCGGGACGATCCGTCAGCCAGCCGATGAAGCCTTGCAATGCGCGTCGGTCGAGGTCTCCAAGCCGGATGTCTTGTGCAAAGTAACCAAGCGCGTAGGTGGCTAGCAGCCGCTGGTATTCCACGCGTGTCTGCTCGCGTACGGCATCGTGCCCACAGCCGGCGTGCTTGCGAGCCCCGGCGAGCGCGTAGGCGTGCAGCGTTGGCCCTCGCCGCACTTCTCGTGCTTCGGCGTCTCGCGAGAGCTTGATCGTGCGAGCCTCAGCGAACGTTGCGGCGAACTCCTTGCGCTGGCGTCCACCGACGCGGTACACCGCGACATACCGTGAGCCCCGCCTGTAGACGCCCGGATAGGCGGTGCGCTTGGGCAACACGCCTGGTGTTGCCCTGTTGCCCACGCTGTTGCCCACCTACAGGGGTTCTTTGGAGGACCTGCGAACCCTGCAACCCGCACCAGCACTGGCGATCGAAGAGACGGAGATGAGCGCGCCCTGAGAGATTCGAACTCCCGACCTTCGGTTCCGTAGACCGACGCTCTATCCAGCTGAGCTAAGGGCGCAGAGCCGCCTAGTGTAGTGGCCTCGCGCCAGCCCCGGGGCTTTGGAGGGGCGCCGGGTGGGTTGCAAGCCCACGATGGGCCGGCGAGGCAATCCCTATCTCAACCTAAGTGCGGCCATCCCGGTGTTCGCTCCACTCCTTCTTGTGGGCTTTCTTGGCGGCTTGGTAGTCGATTAGTGCCTGTGGAGAGTCCACGTCTCCGAGTGTGGGGTGTGGCGGCACTAGCGCCTCAGCCGTCTTGAGGCCATAGCGCTTGGCGAGCACAGCGCTCATCGACTTGACCTTCATCTCCCCGAAACCCGGAAGCGCCTTCAGGTTGGCGCGCAGCTCGTCGGAATCGGCCGCATCGGTCCACACGCGGGCCGCGTTGCCGTCGTAGCGGTCCTCTACATGGACGGCCAGATCGTGAACGCGCTTGGCCATCGAGCCGGGATAGCGGTGGATCGCCGGCTTCTCTCGAAACACCGGCTCCAAGTCCGCCTTCGCGAGCGTTGCCGCGTCAAACGCGCCGAGACGCTGCGTCAACGTGAGCGGCCCTATGAACGCCTGCTGCACTGTGATTTGTTGATCCAAGACGAACCCCACCAACAGTGCCAGCGGATCTGAGGCGATCAGCGAGTTGGCGTCGTCGGACTCGGTGAAGTACAGGTGATCTGGCACGGATCTCACCTCTAAGCGCGACGATCGCTGACGTTGTCCACATTCACGCCCAAGGCCACGCATATCAGCCGATGGGTGGGAAGCCGCTCGGGCACAGCTCTACGATACCGACGTTGAAGCGGCCAGCCGAGCGCTTCCTAAGCTTCGCTACGACGCGCATGCTGCTCTACGACTCACAGGTCTCAGGCAAGGGCAGCCTGGCGCAACTCGAACAGCTTGTCGTCAGCGAGATTGTCTCCCGAACACACAATCGAAGGTAACTACCGAGCGCGCACTTTGCGGGCCAACCCATCGTGCGTGGTTGCCGCCCTCGTCGATCTGGCGGCATCCATGAGCGCGCAGATGACGCTCCAGATCGCGTTGCTTCATGCAGCGATAGTCAGATGCAGTGCCTCACGCTCACGCTGATCGCCCTCCTCGCTGTTCGGGAGAGAGCATCAGACGAAGCGCGTCAATGACGTTGGCGCGAGCCTCCTCGCGCGTTTGGCCCTGGCTGAATACGCCGGCAACCTCAGGGATCGACGCGATGAGCCAGCCTTCTTCACCTGGCTCATAGACGATCGTGAGGTCAAGCTGCTCAGCCACAAGGAGAAGATACCGAGCCTAGGCATAGTCCACTAGGCAGATCAGCGGCCATTTGAAAGGAGCAGGGCATTGAGCTCGTCTGAGCTCAGGGGCGAGGTAGACTTGTCGAACGGCTGTTCGGGGAAGTCGCTGTCCACAACTACGGCGTCCTGGTAGTGCAGATCGGTGGCATAGCTCAGTCCGGCGAGATCCTCGTATAGCAACCTGAGGACAAGTTCCCCACGCGGTCTGAGGTCTTTGATTTGCGGCGCGAATACGACCGCATTCGAATGCCCAACGCCCAGGCCCTCAACGGAATGGGTCGTCCAACCGCCACCGAGAACTACTTCATCGTCTCTCGTCTCAGCGCCACCGCGGATGTTCAATGCGGGGCCCGCACCAATATTCTGTATCGGCACAACCAATTGGCCATAGTGAAGGGCTGGGCCTGCCGCGGCATCGTGAATGACGCCACCGCGATACACCACCTTCCGCGAGATCGTGTCAGACACGACGATGGGCCGGAAGGACTGTCGGACGCTGAACTGTGTTACGCCCAGTGTCCGTCGGGCAACCCACGCCAGGGCGAACGTAGCGATCGCCAGCGCCAAGGTACCGATTCCGACCAACGCCTCCACGGGCACATTGTGCTCAACGTGCCGGTCGGTCTGGACGACAGTCGAGGCGTCGCGAAGCGCAACGAGGAGCCAGAGGTGATGTACGGGGAGGGGGGTACAAGGACGGAACGGGGGTGCGGCCTTGACCCGACTGATCGAGGAGCTTATTTGAGCCGGTCGGCCGGGAGGCTCGGCACCGAGCAAGCGAGGCTATCCGTCACGCGGCATAACGGTTTGAACCAGTTTGGCTAGATGCAGGAGGACCAACACAAACGGTCGAGCGCGGGTTGAGTCTTTACGACGGGTGGGTCGGGTGGTAGACGGCCGCTAGTCGTCCGAGGGCTCGGGCGGTGCATCTACGGACCAGCCAGCCACGAGGGCAACAGCCCGTGCGAACTGCTCAGCCTCGTCGATTGTGTCCGGTCCTATGCGACCAACGAACTCCAGACGCTGCGGATCGTTTCGAACACGCCACGTCGTAGACCAGTAGACACCGGCTTGCGTTGACTCCGCATCGTGGCAGCTCCTGGATATGTCGATCTCGTCGGCGGCGAGGAATTGCGTTGAGATGGTCGGCGGGCTCGTTCGAACACCCATCGCAAGCAGCCCCTTCTCGTCAAGCAGATACAGTTTCAGATCCTCCTGCGGCCGCGCAACGAGCAACAAGCGTTCCGGCGCAGACAGCATCCGGAAAGCGTCGGTAAGCATCGGTCGTAGCGCGTATTCGACCGCCGTATCGGCTTGGAGTCGCGGCAGAACGTGGTCCGTCAGCTTGGTGGCATCTCTCTTATCCATATGTAAAGCTTATCCCAATTGCCCGAACAAAGGAGCAGGATCCTCGCGGAGCATGATCTAGGCCGACGCCTAGTCGTTCTCGCCGACTTGTCCGCCGAACCAAACGCCGACGTCGCACAGTAATCTCCCAAGATAGCGTCGGGTTCCACGACCTGGACGTACGGGCAGTTCCGCTAGATACTGGAATCATGGCAACTACCGAGTCCAACCCACAACGAGCCGACGCGAGCCCCACCGCTCGCCAGCTACTCGTAGATTGGGCCAACGCTCAAGATGGCTGGACCCGACGCTTAGTCCTTGAGGTTCTCGCTACCGGCAACGCCGCATCCCCCACTGCCATTGACGATATTTACGATCACTTCCTGGCAGAAAAGGGCTTGGCAGAAGATGCCGCCCCCATTGTCCCTCCGCTTGAATACCAGGAGCCGCTAGGCGACGTCTCTGGTCAGTTCCTCTTCCGACGGCTCGAGAATGTTCAAGGCGTCAATGCCCTATCCAAAGGCCAGCAAATCACTTTCAACCCCGGTCTGACTATCCTCTTTGGTGAGAACGCCACCGGAAAGACCGGTTACGCCAGGGTCCTCAAGAAGCTCGCCGATGTCCGCACCGCCGAGCAGATTCTTCCCAACGTCCACGAGCCTCAAACAGCCACAGATCAAAAAGCCACCGTGGTCTACTCGGTCGGAGATGACGAGAAGGTCCTTGAATGGAAAGGTGAGGCCGGAATACCGCCAATGACACACGTGAGCGTTTTTGACTCACCGGCGGTCCGGTTTCACGTCGATGAGGATCTCGCTTATGTGTATACGCCAAGGGATCTGGCGCTCTTTCGCGCGGTGTCCGAGGGAATAGACGCCGTCAAGGCGCGGGCAGACGCTGATATAGCCAAACATCGCCCGGCAAGCAATCCGTACCTCACACACTTCAAACGCGGCAGCACCGTCTACACACATATCGAGACACTTGGTCCCGCTACTGACCTACCAGCCCTACAGGCGCTGGGGACCGTTACTCAGGAGCAAGAGAAGGCAGCCGGACTACTTCGTACGAGCGTATCGGCACTCCAGTCCGGCTCCATTCAGGCTCAACTCACGGCAGCACGTGCGCGTGTACAGGTATACGACGATTTGGCGAAGGTCATTGCTGCGACCGTAGGGTTCGATGTGAAAGCCCACGCTCAAGCCATTATAGCCGCCAAGACCGCCGCAAGCACCTACTCACAGCTTCGCACCGATCTCCTTTCTAGTGCCGGTATCAGCGATGAATCGGAGGAGGCATGGCAGGAGTTCATCTTGGCAGCCGAGACCTATCGTGGGCACCTAAAAGATGAGCATTATCCCACACAAGGAGAACCATGCTTGTATTGTCGCCAACCGCTCGGGTCTGACGCCACGGCGCTTCTGTTGCGTTATCACGACTTCGCCACCGATGCTACTCGAGCACGCATTGACGAGGCACGTGCACAGGCAAAGAAACTCGTGAACCAGCTTGCTGTTCTAGATCGCCCGGCCGTGACGGCAGCTATCAAGCGTCACCGCCAAGACGATCCCGACGACAAGATCCTAATCGATGCTGAGTCATTGCTTACTGCGCTTGATGAGCAAGCCACAGCATGGAACACAGACGAAGTCGTCGAGTGGCCAAAAATCGCCGGGACAGCGACAGGAATCGAGGAGGAGGCAACAGCTCGACGAACGGCGGCGCAGACTCTCGTTGGCGATCTCACAACACGCTCGACAGAGCGCGCCGCCCGCCTGGAGGAGGATTCAGCGAAGCTCGCCGAGCTTGATGCTCGGATTGAACTCAAGAAGCGTCTCGCGGAAATCGAAGGGTTTGTCGCTGACGCCAAGTGGGTCCAGCGTTTGGAGCAATTGCTGCGAAAGTTCCCCGCCCTACTGCGGTCCTTGACGGAAGTATCGAAGACGGCCAGCGAGCAGCTTCTCAACGCTGACTTCGAGCGCCGCTTTGCAGAGGAGTGTCAAGCACTGCGGGCACCAACCGTCCGTCTTGAGTTTCCGGGCAGGCGCGGCCAGCCAGCACGGCGCAAGGTCATATCGGCGGAGCATCGACCTTCTCAGGTCCTTTCGGAGGGTGAGCAAAAGGTCATCGCCATCGCTGACTTCCTCGCCGAGTCCGCACTTCGACTCATTCCCGCCCCCGTCATCTTTGATGATCCCGTCAATAGTCTCGATTACCGGCGTATCCACGAGGTGGCACTGAGGATCGCACGACTTGCCAAGGAGCGTCAAGTAATCGTGTTCACGCACAGCATCTGGCTCGCGACGGAGCTGCTGTCACACTTTGAGAAGGAGACAAGTGGCTGCACTTACTACTCTGTTACTGACGACAATGGTAAGGGCATCATTGTGGCGGGCACACATCCTCGTTGGGATACAGTCAAAAGTACGACCAAGAAGATCGACGAGCTTGTCACCACGGCAAAGACTGCGCAGGGCGACACAAAGGACGCCCTAATCGAAGCTGGATACTCCCGAATGCGGACCTGGTGTGAGGTGGTCGTTGAGGAGGAGCTTCTCAAAGGCGTTACCCAACGGTATAGGGCGAACGTAGTGATGACCAAGTTGTCCCAGATTAAGGGTGACCGCCTCGCCGCAGCGACCAGCGTCATCGATCCCATCTTTGAAAAATGCTGCCGTATCATGGAGGGACACTCGCAGCCACTTGAGACACTCTCGGTCAGGCCGACGCTCGAAGAACTCGAAAAAGATTGGGTAGCACTGCAAGCAGCACGTAGCGCCTACAATGCTTGAGCCGCTACGTCGCACAAGCGGCAGTGGGCGAACGTCGCGCTCGCTAACGCTTGCAGACGCGGGAAACGTCAACGGTGATGCTTGTGTATTCTGCGCGCCTCAACATGAACTTGCTCCTCGTGCTGCGCTTCAATGCGCTCTACAGAGATCCATCATTGGTCGAGATGGCCGATGTCCTCGGCGACGTTGAAGCTCTCTATCACGCCGCGCGAGGTGCGAGCGACGGCGAGCAGACTCTGCTTCCGTTGTTCATCGCTGAACGCCAGACACAGAGCGCTCAGCCACCGGGCCTATCTGACGAGGTGCTAGCCGAAATCGAGCGCGGTACTCGTGCGATCGGCGGCCTCGAACGCGAGGGCGCCGACCAAGACACGATAGAGACACTACGCGCCGCCGTCACCCTTCTGGCGCGTCGACAGACCGAGGCTATCTACCGTGGAAATGCCCCTGGTCTGCCGCGACCCGTCCCGACAGTGCCTCTCCATGTTCGTAGCCTCTCGATGGCTTCTCCGCTGCAGATCCTGACGAGCATCCCGCCTGAGTACTGGACCGGGGGCAGCGTCGCGCTCTTCCTAACCGCCATAGAGCGCAAGTTCAACTTCGTCAAGCGCATTCGAACGGAGCGTCTTGAGCTGGACGCGCGCCAAGCAAAAGCTCGCGCGGAGACATCACAAGAAGAAGTCCGCGATGCCGAAGCGCAGCGTGCTCTTCAGCAACTTCGGCAACGCGATTTGGGAGCCGGCGAGCGTCAGCTGGCGGGCCTTCAAGATCAGCGGACGGCGTTTCAACTTGAAGGTGGCGAGATTTCGAGGGAGGATCCTGATCGACCTGGGCACCCGCTTGTTGAGAAAGTGACGGAATCAAGGTAGTCGCACAATCGGCGATGGGCGATCACTGTGTCACATTGCAACCGGCAAGGGCCGGGGGGATTTAGGGCAGTATCCAACGACGTGCTGGACGTATGACAATGGTCCTATGTGCGCTGAGCGACAAGTTCACGAGCTTCCTCGTCCAGGAATACCGCTAGCAGCTCACCCCGGGGCAAAGCGGAATCATCGTGACCAAGGTCCTGACGGATCGCACGCAGAAGCGCCTCCCACGCAAGCGCCATACCAACCTCGTCCTTTTCCGCCTGTGCCTTTCCGGTGTCTCGTTCCCACTGGGTAAATGCCAACAGCGTCTTTGCCGGCGCCCCCAAAAGCAGTTGACGTCGCTTGAGGTCCTTGAAGAAATCGGACATCTCGTCGGTGGGATCAGCCCCCTCCTGGTCAGCGAGTGAGCTGAAATGAGCGAGGAGACGGTCATATATAGGCGTCATGCGATCACGGTGGATCTCGCGTAGCCGTCACGCTCAAGGAGGCCAAGCGCGAGGGCATCCACGAGCCGATCATCGACCGAGAGATCTTCGAGCGAGTCCAGAACATCTTGACTGCACACCGGGCCAGCGGCGACCGCTCCCATAAGCACAGCCACTACTTGAAGGGCTCGCTCTACTGCGCCTGCGGCTGTCGATTGGGCTACGGCCGCCACAAAGGAGCCAGCGGTGGAATGTACGAGTACTTCAGCTGCCTGTCTCGGGTTCGCAGGCGCGGCAACTGCCAGGCACCCTACATCCCAGTTGAGGCTATCGAGATGGCGGTCGAGCGCATGAATAGCCGCGTGGTTCTAACGAAGCAGGAGCAGGAAGCCATCAAGCAGACTGTGCGCGATCATGCCGAGGTCAAGGCGCTGGTGGCCAAGAAAGAGTCCGACCGGCATAGCCGCAAGCTCCGAGAACTCAACAGCCAACAGCAGAAGCTGGTGCAACTCCACTACCAGCAGGCCGTCTCAGTTGAGGTCTTGAAGGCCGAGCAGCAGCGGATCGAGGCCGAGCGCTCCCAGGCTCACCGCTGGAGCAAGGCCGCGGTCGCCGACGTCCAGGACGTCATGTCCGCGCTGAAGATCGCGCTCGAACTGGTGGATAAGGGCAGACTGCCGTATGCGACGGCCAATGAGTTCTGTCGGCGACTGATCAACCAGGCACTCTACGAGAAGATCATCGTCGAAAGTGTCGATGACGCCAAAGGCCAGCTCTCACCTCTATACGCCCAACTCATTCCCCTGGCCCGGGACCTGGGGCGCCAGGCCACCCAAAGCGGCCAACAGGGGCCAGAACCGGCCGCAGGCGGCCCCCAAAACGAAGCAGACCCCGTTTTTCGGGGCCTGCGTTCATACAAAGACAAAATGGCGGAGAGGGGGGGATTCGAACCCCCGAACGGAGTCAACCCCCGTTACGCGATTTCCAGTCGCGCCCATTCAACCGCTCTGGCACCTCTCCTTGGCTTGCTCGGTGCAAGCGGTCCCCACAGGCTACGACACGGGAGCCTTCGCCGTTGGTAGGCTTCGCCAATGCTGCTTCTAGCCACCAGCCCAGCCGTCAGCAAGGACATCGGCCTGCTCATCACCTTCTTGGGGATTGGCGTGCTCGTGAACCTGATCCTCGTGTTCGTCTTCGTCCTGGTTCGCGGCGAGAACCAGCAGAACCAAGACCGCCGCTGAGGAGAACCAAGACCGCCGCTGAGGGCTAACCGCGCGCGGTGCGCGTAAGGTGTCGGGGGCTGAAGTGTCGGGGGCTGAAAAGAGGCGCTTGCGGGCGCGTAGGGCTTGTGTGGGGCTCAGATGATGTAGACAGGCGTGCCCACCGGTGTGCGCGAGTAGAGCGCGATCACGTCGGGGATCCGCATCCTGACGCACCCGTGCGAGGCGTCGTGGCCGATCGAGGAGTACTCCGACGGCGCTATCCCATGAATGCCGGCGCCGCCGTTGAAGGCCATGAAGCGGGCCTTCAACGGGTCTTCGGGGCCAGGTGGGATCGTCTTACCGGCCAAAGCTCCGGCCCAGGCCGAGTGGGGCACGTACCAGGGCGGGTCGACTTGCTTCCACTGCACGTGGTAGAGGCCGGGCGTCGTTTCGAGGCCTTGCATGCCTACCGCGATTTCGTAGGTCGAAGCCAGCTTGAGGCGCTGGTAGAAGTAGAGCCTGAACTTGGCTCTGTCCACGACTATGTAGGCCGGATATTGGGCGGCCAAATCGCTGGTGGTGACGGTGGGGTGGCGCGTCAAGGTCGGCACGTTCACGCTGCGTGTGGCCGTGCAAGCGGTCAAGGCATGGGCAACACGGGCGGTGAGGCGCTTGCGCTCCACGGCCAAGCCGTCCTTGGCGGGCACTTCGGTGAGCCCGCCTGGGCCCGGTTCGACGGTGGCGTTGCGAGGTTCGATGTTCACGGCGTCCGCGATTTCGGCCACGAAGCCGGTCACGGCCGCTTTGGAGTAGCTCACTTTCAAAGGCAGGTTCTTGCTGACGTGCCCGCTCGAGAGGCCACGCCAAGTACGCGCGAAGATCGAACCGCCTTGGCTTACTTTGAGGGCTTCGGAGACGGTGCCTTCCACATCCACTGCGATGCCCGCTTGGCGCGGCGTGAGCTGCCACTCGCGGCTGCCCAAGCCGGCTTGGACCGGGCGGTTCATGGCGGCGGCAACCTGGCGCTCAACGCGGGCCTTGGCGGCCGCGGCGCTGAGGCCACCAACCTCGATCCCGTCGATGCGCACGCCTTGGGCGAGCTGGTCGCGCCGGCCGTGGTCATAGACGACCATCGCCGCCATCAGGAGCCCGAGCAGCCCGAGCAGGGCCACCACAGGGAGCAAGAGGGTGCGCAAGGACCGGGACACTTCGATCTTCTTTCACCGTAGAAGGCCTCTGACCTTCCAACCCGAGCGCATATGCACGTGGGCGCGGCGGATAGTGCAGCTAGGCCGTGGTCGGTGGGGGCCCCCCGCGCGCACACACACCTGCCCGCCCGCACGTGCATGCACTCGCACGCACCCGCTCGCTCGCACGTGCGCACCCGCTCGTGCACGCACGCACGAGTCACCCCTCCGCGTGAACCACAACACCCGTGCCGGCCCCCTCGCGTAACCTTGGCCTCCATGCGCGCGGTCCAAATAAGCGAGCTGACCGGCCCTGACGCGATCCAGGTCGTGGACGTGGGGGAGCCTGAGCCCAACCACATGCTCACGCCCGGCGAAGGCGTCCTGATCGACGTGAAGGCCGCCGGGGTGTCTTTCCCGGACGTGTTGCAGACAAGGGGCTTGTACCAGCTCAAACCGGATCCGCCGTTCGTGCCTGGCTCCGAGGTAGCCGGCACGGTCATCTCGGCCCCCGCCGACAGCGGCCTGAAGCAGGGCGAGCGCGTAATGGCCTTCACCGTGCTCGGCGGCATGGCCGAGCGAGCCGTGGCGCCTGCCTACCTCACGTTCGCCCTGCCGGAGCAGCTCGACTTTGCCCAGGGCGCGTCGGTGATCCTCAACTACCACACCGTGTACTTCGCCCTAAAGTTGCGCGGGCGCTTGCAAGAGGGCGAGCGCGTGCTCGTCCATGGAGCAGCGGGCGGCGTGGGAACGGCCGCATTGCAGGTCGCCAAGGCGCTGGGCGCCTCCACGATCGCAGTGGTCTCAAGCGATGAGAAGGAGCGCGTCGCGCGCGAGGCCGGAGCCGATGAGGTCGTGCGCTCGGACGGGCCCTGGCGTGAGCAGGTGCTCGAGCTGGGCGGTGTCGATGTTGTGCTCGATCCGGTGGGCGGCGATCGCTTCACCGACAGCTTGCGCTGCCTGCGCGAGGACGGGCGCGTGCTCGTCGTCGGCTTCACAGAGGGCTCGATCCCCGAGGTCAAGGTCAATCGCTTGCTGCTGCGCAACGTGTCGGTCGTGGGCGCCGGCTGGGGCGCCTATGTGATGGGCAATCCGTCTCGCAACAGAGCCATTGGCGAGGCCATCGCGGGGATGATCGACGAAGGGTTTATTAAGCCGATAGTTGGGGCGTGCGTACCTTTGGAGCAGGCCGCCGGCGCGTTCCGCGACATCGACCAGCGTCGTGCCCTGGGCAAGCTCGTGCTTACGGCGTGACGATCGCGAAGACAGGATCGCCTTCGTCGAGCAGGCCCAGGAACTCGCCCAGCTTGGCCCCGTCGCCGGCAACTGCGATCGCGCCGCTTGCGAACAGCTGAGGACCGTCGCCCTCGCCCAGTAGGACGGCATCGAAGGCCGTGCGTGTCAACGTGACGGTGGCGTCGGCGCCGGGGGCGAGGCGGCCTTGGACCGCGCTCAGCGCGCCGTTCTCGACTGACACGGTCCACTGCTCGCTGACGTCGGTGAAGTCCCAGGCGAGCACGATCTTGACGTTCCAAGCTCTGGGGCCGTCCAAGCGCACGCCCATGGCGTCCCACAACTGCTCCAACGACAAGGCCTTGGCCACATCCGCGCTTGCCACGTTGCGGCCTTTTGGGGCGGGCGGCGGACCGTCGCGCAACTCGTGGGCGCCGACCAGGTACAGGTTGCGCCACACCGCGCTCTCGGCCTGGTAGCCGAGTTGCTCCAATGCTTGAGCCTGCAGCTCGCTTGCCTCCGAGCACCGGGGGTCGGCGAACACGGCGTGCGAGCACAGCTCGGCCACCCAGCGGTAATCGCCCTCGTCAAACGCCTTCCGGGCGCTGGCGAGCAAGGCCTCGATCCCGCCGGCCAAGTCCACGTAGCGCTGTCCCGCCTGCACCGGGGGATGAGGGTCGAGGTGGGCCGGGTTGCCGTCGAAGAAGCCCAGGTAGCGCTGGTAGACCGCCCTCACGTTGTGGCTCACGGTGCCGTAGTAGCCTCGGCACGACCATGTGCGCTCAAGGCTCGGCGGCAGCCTTACCTCGGCGGCGATCTCCGTCGGCGTGAGGCCTCGGTTGGCCAGGCGCAAAGTCTGGTCGTGCAGGTAGCGGTACATATCGCGGTGGCGCGCCAAGTGGGCGATCACGCGCTCTTTGCCCCAACGCGGCCAGTGGTGCTGGGCGAACATCACGTCGGTCTGGGCGCCGAACAGATCGATCGCCTCGCCCAAGTACTTGGACCAGCGAAGCGAGTCGCGCACCGGGGCTCCGCGAGGTGTCAAGACGTTGTGCATGCAGCGCACCGCGTTCTCCGCGACGCATAGGACTCCCAGATCGGGAAAGCCGAAGTTCATCTCGGCGGGCGCCTCACTATCGGGCACGAGTTGGAAGCAGAAACGCACGCCGTCTATCTCCCCCTCCTCACCGGTGTACGTCACGTCGTGGGTCGGCGGAATCAAGGTGATGCTGCCGCTCGAGGTTGTCTTGCCGATGCCCGCGTCCACCTGTCCGCGCGGGCCCCGCTCCAGGCCTGGGGCGAACATGTAGCCGGCGCGCCGGGCCATCGCCGTACCGGCCAACACGTTCTCGGAGACAGCGTGCTCGAGGAAGCCGGAGGGCGCCCAGATCGGCACCCGTCCTGCCTGCACATCCTCGGAGGAGACGACTCCCTTGACCCCGCCGAAGTGGTCGACGTGGCTGTGGGTGTAGATGACCGCGCACACCTCGCGCTCGCCGCGGTGGGCTCTGTACAGGGCGAGCGCCGCGGCGGCGCACTCGGTGGAGACGAGCGGATCGATCACGATCACGCCCGTCTTGCCCTCCACGAAAGTGATGTTGGAGATGTCATAGCCCCGCACTTGGTAGATCGAGGGCACGACTTCGAACAGGCCGTGCATCCCGTTGAGCTGGGCCATGCGCCACAGGCTCGGGTGGATGGTGTCGGGGGATTCGCTGTGCATTCGGCCGACGCCGGCCTGCCCGGGCAGGTCACTTTGCTTCTCGCCGGGCGCCTCCGCTTCCCTTCCGTCGTGCTCGCCGACGAAGTCGTAGCTGTCCATGTCCCACACGACCCGGCCTTGGTCGTTGCGCAACACCAAGCTCGGGACGCTCGCGATCAGCCCGCGCCGGGCATCCTCGAAGTCCTCGCGATCCTCGAATGGCAGGCCTTCGACTGCGCCGGCGAGGACTCTTTGTGTGTGCGCGCTCGCGGGACCCGGCTCGCTCACGGCATGTTCCCCGCGCGTCGATTGCCCCTGCGTGCGTGCCGCGGGGTGGGACGGGTCGATTGGTTGAGCGGTGCGGGCATTGTGCGGCGACTATGCCAGGCGCCTATGACGGACGCTCTACGCGCGGGCAGCAGGGCTACGAGGACGCTCGACGCGTGGCTGTCGCCGGGGGACGCTCCTGGCGCGGGGGGAGGGTCGGTTAGCCGCGTCGCCGTCCGGGGAAACGCGAATGCATCAACACAGCATCCTCGCTAGAGTGCCACTAGGTACTGTGCTCACTGTCGGGACGCTCGCATGGTTTGGTCTGGCCCACGGAGGCGGCACTGGGTTTGTGTCGAAGATGGTGACAACCACAGGCACTGGCGAAAGCACTAAGGTTGTCGAGACTGACTACAGCACCACGATCGTCATCTTCGCGTTGACTACGGGGGCGGCTCTCGTGTTGGTCGGAGGCCTATATGGCCGCCTACGTGATCTTACCCTTGGCAAACTAAAAATTGATGTTGATGACGGGAGCTAAAGCTAGCTTCGAAGGATCAGCGTCCCAATCAGTCGGAACTATCTTGAGAGTGGAATCTCTGTTCACACTTTCTATAGGACAAGTGGTATCGTTACGCTGTGGCTAGGGGGCGTGTATCGGGACAGGGGTACGGCCATTCGCGGCGAGGTGCACGGGTCGTCGGTATGGGTTGGCCGGCGTTTCGAGTTGTGATGGTGCTGGCGTGCTTTGGGACGGTGGCGTGGCCGGCTGCCACGGGCGCTCGTCCGCTCGTTGACGCGCCGGGGCATTTGTTGAATGAAGCGAGTCAGCCGTGTGTGCTGTATAGCTGTGCAGATAATCCTCGCCCGCATGTCAACTGGGTGAACTCGCTTGGGTCGTTGCCCACTGGCTACTGCGCTGAATACGGGCCCTGCAAGCCGATGGATCTTGTGCCCGACCACGGCTTTGACGACAACCTGTTTCCGTTCGACCCCGACTGGGCCTACTTTTCCGAACACGGGCAAGCGCCCAACCCCAACCAACTGTGCGGTGAATTCGAGGGACCACTCACGTGCACCTCCTACCCGGTGGGCTACGACGCTCCTGGCGTCGATACAGCAGCCTACTTTGCGTGTCCCTTCGGCCGGCCTCCATATTTCGGATCGTTTCATGGGCATGTCAACTGGGAGCCGGCCACCTATGAAGGGACGCTCGAATGGGAGGAGCACTCACCTCCAGGGACAGACGACGACTACAGCATCAGCTTGAATACACGCGGTCGCGCCGGGGCGACCGTTCCTAGGCTTGGTGGCGTCGGCTTGGAGTTCGATTCGGACGAGACCATCGATCACTTCAACAACGTCACATGGTGGCGCCAGTTCCACGAAAACGTGGACAAAGAAGACCAAGCCAACACGCAAGCGGCCCTCATACGCAGCGAGCCTCTCGCTCCAAAGAGCACCGTTGAAGCAGCCGTTCGTGCCGCCAAAGCAGCCAAAGCCGCCGTGGAAGCAGACATCAACGGCCACCTGGCAGTAGTCACCGGCCTGATCGGGCTAGACACAGCCCACTCCGTGGCCGCCGAGTCCCATCCTGTGTATGAGATGGCGATCGAGACCAATAGAAAGTCAGCGCTCGCGGGAGGCACTGATAGATGGGCGCTGTTCGCTCGTAACTGGGGCAACGAGGGCTTTTGCAGCCAATACAACCACACCCTCCCCCCGGGTCCGCTAACCGTGCGGATCCCCTGGCTGAACGGCGCGAGTGGGGTCCTCGCTGGAGCATTGGCCAATCCGGCACGATCGGTGGCAGTCACCAGCACCGATATCCAAACCAACGTCAGCCCCGAAGGCAAAAACTCGATCCACATACTCCCCGGCGAAGGCGTCCTAGTAACACTCGACCTATCCACACCCCCATCCCACGAACCGCTCTACTGGGGCACAATCGACCTCAAATGGACCTTCGGGCCACCACCGGCCACCACCGGACACGCCACAGCGGATCTCCTCAAGGGCCATGCTCCGCTCGCGCGCAACGCCGACGCTGACGAGGAAGGCGAGAAGTCCGATGTCGAGCCTGCCGTGGGGCGCGTTTGGAGCAAACTACCCCGAGCCGTTCGCCTGCGAGCGCTCGCCAGCCTCCCGGATCGGCGCCTTGCGCGCACTGTTATACCTTCACAGCCAGCACGCACAGCGATTGAGGGACCATTGATCGCCCCACTGCGAACCATAGAAGCATTCGTGCCGCCGCCGCGTGATCACGCGAACATCACACTAGGCCAAGCAGAGAGAACAGCCTTGTGCAAAGCATTCAAAAACCACGTCCCCAAATACCGCGCGATGTGCCGCCCCGCCAGACATTCGAAAGTGCGGCGAAGGCTCGTCAGGATCGCGTCGCACAACCGGTATTAGACGAAGGAGCTCGCTCTACTACCCCCTTTTTCTCAAGGGCTTTCGCCTCATTTGCGAATCTCTTTAGGGCCGCTGGCTTGTCGCTAACTCCCTTGATATCGAGGGCCTCTTTACGAAGATACTCAGTTACACTTATATAAAGTATGCTCGCCAGGCCAGCGACCACAATAGCTGCGGTTCGCACGCCACCCGAAATATCAAAGCAAATGACGGGGCTGACGGGACGACTCTCGAAACACGACCCCGCATGGAGCGCATTGGGAAATTGCATGCGCAGCGCTCCGCCCGGGTGATCCTGTTCGGATCGGCAGCGCGCGGCGAGCCACACGCGACAGCGACTTGGATTTCCTGGTCATTGAGTGTGATGTCGAGAACCGCGTCGCCGAGGTGGTTCGCTGCGTGACGCGGTCGGCCGGATTGGCTGGAGCGCTAAAGCCGGAAGGCTCTGGTCAAAGTCGGCCCCGGATGACCGTTCGCGTCCAGCGGCGTGATTGCGACGGTTACGCGCCCGTGCAGCTTCGGCAGCACGATATGAGACGCCTTGGTGCTTAGATGCTCGGTCTGCTTGCCACTACGTATGACGACGGTGTAGGTGGCTGCATCACAGGACGCGTTCCAGGAGAGCTTTCGTCCTTGCAGTCGCAACCCGTTCACCTGTTCGGGTCCCGTGAGCGCACTGGTCTTGAAGGACGCGATCGTCTTCTCGCTACGGGGAAGCGAATGGCTCATTTCAAGTGCGACGATCTGTCCCGCCCCCGTGCTGTGGGGGTCGGGAGCAAAGCTCACCTCCCCATGACGGTGAGCGTTGCCAAGGAAGCTGCGGTCCTCTCCGTTCTGGGCGTACAGCGCCACGCTCTCACCCGACGGGATGCTTGCGGTATAGGTGAGCGTGCGCTTGCACTGCGAACCGCCCACCTTGGCACGCACCCTGGCCTTCGGCGCCGGCAGCGCGGCGCGGACCGACGCGATCGGCGCGGACCCGGGGAGAGGGCTCACCGAGAAGGCCCCGCCGTGCGGTTGATACAAGGTGACGTATGTGGTGTCGGTGCGCGCGTCCTTGACCAGGAACAGGCTGCTCGTGAGCAGGTCGCGTCCACCCGGCGGCGTGCGCAGGGAGAGCCCGGGCCCGTGCATAACCACCAGCGGAGGCGCGCCCTTGCCGCGTATCGCGATCGTGGCTCCCGAGAGACGCGCCGGCAGCCTCAGCTTGAACGGTCCCCGCCGAGCCGCCGATACGCGAGCGCGCTCGAATCGGCTGAGTTTCACGTGGGGAGACACTTTCAGGGTTGGCGGTTCTGGTGCGGCGATCGAGTACTTGCCGATTTCGCAGGTGCCCGGTGCGAACAGGCTGATTTCTTCAGTCGCCATGTCCAGCACGCCGCCCGCGTCGTAGCTGCCTTTGTGTGAGAAGCACAGCACGAGGTTGGTGTTGTTGATCAGCGCCTGCGCCTTGGCTTCACCGGTCCACGGGCCGGTCACGTCGTCGGTGCCGCTGAGCTGGGTGACGTTGCGCTGGGTGTCAAGGAAGCCGCTCATCTGACCGTCCACGCCCCAGTGCACGAACGGCACCTGCAGGCGCAGCTCGCCACCGAGGTCGAAGCGCCCACTCGTGTAGAAGTCGACGTAGCCGCCCGCCAGCTGCGACTGCAGCGGAGTGCCGCGCAGCAGCAGGATGTTCCCGGTCAGCTTGTAATAGGCAGGGCTCGACCACAGCTGCATCAGACCTTCGCCGTCGAGGCTGAACAGCTCGGCCCCGTTGAGCGTGGGGAACTGGCTGATGACAGGGCCCGCGACTTGCTTGTTGAGCTGCGGCCCGAAGCTGAGGCCGGCGTTGACCGCGAAGTTCGTCGAGGTGGGCGGCACTCCCGTGAAGTCACGGTGGAAGCTCGCACCGATCCGTTGCAGGAACACCCCGTCGGCGAGTTCCTTGTTGATGCCGTCCACCTGGATCGAGCCGTTGTCCCAGTTCCAGCCGTTCAGCCAGCCGATGCTGACATTGACCTTGTTGAACAGTTTCGCGCTTTCCGGCAGCTGAAAGAGGCCTGTGAGCGTCCACTGGCCGAGGTGGAAGTCGTAGCAGGCGGTCGCCTGGCTGATCCACGAGGTGTTCGCTTCGATGTTCCAGAGCTTGAATTCGCCGCCGGTGAACTTGCCGCAGATCTGCGGGGCGACGAGCCCTTCGCGATTGGTGACAGTGATCGCCGCGGTCGCGCCGATGCTGGGTACGCTCGCCCCTCCGTTCACGAAGTTCCCAGTCGAGGAATTCCAGCTGGTGGCGTTGAGCGTGGTGGGTAGTTGCAGATCGATGTTGGCGGTCGTCTGACCAACCGTCGACTGCCACGGCGGCAGCAGCGTCTGCAAGGTGCTGCCGGTGGTCAGCGAGAAGGGCACCCCCTTGATGCTGGTCGACAGGCCGAAAGTGGGGTTGGCGGTGCCGAGGTCGGCGGCCTGGATCGTGGATCCCTGGAAGTTCAGTTCGACGTGGCTGACCGGCAGCGCGAACAGCCCTCCCACGCCGATCTTGGCGGAGCCTTCGCTTGTGACGAGCGCGTCGGGGTGCAGCGCGATCGTGGTGCCGCTTTCCGGAGCCACGTCGATGCCATCCAGGCGCACCGGCTGGGTGCTTGTGAAGGTGCCGTCTTCGTGCGGGGTCCAGCAGCCGACTGCTTCCAGGTTGCCCACGGTCTGCGCGCCTGGGATCGGGTTCGGAGTGTTGGTTGGCAGCGGGCTGCCGTTGGGATTGGGCACCACGCAGGCGGTGAATTTGATCGAGCGGTCCTGGTTGAGGTTCACGATGCAGCTCACGTTGGAGGGCTGGCAGTCGGGGTCGGCCGAGCCGCCTTCGGGGAGCGCCTTGCCCGGCGGTTCTGTGGTGACGGTGTAGTTGCCTTCGTCGAGTTCTTCGCTGTAGCTGCCGTTTTCGTCGGTGACGCCTTCCACGCGTGCGCCTTCGGAGGGCACGATCGCCAGCTTGATGCCGGCTTCGGGGCCACCGCTAGGACCGGTGACCGACACGCTGAGTTTGTGCTGACTCCCAAACGTGTAACGGTCGGCGGGAGCGCTGATCGGGCTCTTGGCGCCCGCGTCGGTGACCAGCACGTCGGTGAGCAGCGAGTGCTTGCCCTTTTCCAGCGCACCGCTCGCGTCCGGCGTTTCAACTGTTATCTCGTCGTCGCTTTCGACTTTGAAGCTCTTGGCGGGAAGCGGCGCACCGCCCCCGGTGGGTGAGAATTCGACGGCTTCGGCTCCGGTGAAGCCCGTGCCGAACACGTGAATGGTCTGCCCTCCCTTGAGCGCCCCGTGTTCGGGTTCCACGCTCGACACGGCCAGCGGCATTTCGAAGTTGGCTTCGCCGGCGTGGCCGGTGAGGTCGAGCACGCAGTGCGAGCCGCCTTCGCCGGTTCCGGTGCACTTCGTGACCTTGCCCGCGCCGAAGCTGTAGGAACTCGGGCCTTCGCGCTCGACCGACACGTCGTAGGAGCCTTCGGGCACCAGCGCGTTGTAGTAGCCAGTCCGTGGATCCACTTCGGCGGCCACGCCTCCGTCGGGCCCCTGGATCGCCACATCGACGCCGGTCGCGGGCTTGCCGGAGCTGTCGCGAACATAGCCGCTGACAGCCTCCTGGTTGCCAATCACGTAGAAGTAGTCTTCGCTCGGCGCGCACCCGAAAAAACCGCAGAAGCTGATACCAACAGCCTGCCAGCCGCCCTGCCAGCCACTGGAGGCCTCGCTCGGCGGATAGGGGCTTGCCTCTTCGGCCTTCCAGGTGCAGCTGGTGGCTTCCCCAGAGCACCCCGATACGACTTCGCCGAGCTGGAGCGGTTCGCCTTTTTCGCCGGCCGGCCACGAGGGTTTGCCGCCGTTGTTGGTGCGGGCGCTCATCGTGATGTCTTCGCCGATGTGCACCAGGTGGTTCTGAACTTCGAGCGTCCCGTAGTAGGTGGCCGCCAGAAATTCCGGCGGGTCCGGGTTGGCGAAGCCGTTTTCCGGGCAGATGCTTTCGCTACCCCCATAAGGGAAGCAGGGAACGGGTGGCGGCCCGAGCGAGTTTGCCGGGGGCAGCGGCTGTTCGATCCTTGCCAGGGCAGTGGCGGGTAGGACCATCAGGGCCGCGAATGTGAATGTGCCGAGGAGTGTGCGTAGGAGAGTGCGCATGAGCTCTTGCCGACTGAGAACGCTCAGCATCTTCCCACAAAGCCGGCCATTGCTACTCGGTCCGGCTCATCGCGCGACGCGCGTTCTACCCGTACAGGGCAGCGATCCCCCTAACTGCTCAACGATTTGAGTAAGCGCACCCAAGGAGCTTCAGTCGGGCAGAACCGACTCGTGCGACAAGCTATCGCTAGCGCAATAACCCAGCCGACGAAGGTCAGCCAAGGAACAGGTTGATCACGATCACGCTGCTCTGATGTGATTGTGATGGATGAGGATCTCGGGGAACGGCGAGCGAAGGTTCGCGGGACGATGGTCCATCACGCCCTCCGGGAGGGTCGGAAAATTACGCTGGACGGAGAGTTCGGGACGAGGTGCGAACCTGGATTCGGCCCTGGAGCGGGTACTTGAGCGCTGCTGGAGCCCGTCGGCCGCAAGGCTTGTCAGCGAGCGGCTGAGGCGATCGGACGATCCGGCCCAGGCTCGTAGTCCGTGGGATAGTTCGGTGAGCACTTCTCGATCATGCGCTCGCGCCGCCTCCCGAGTCAAGGGTTCGGTTTCCATCGTCGGCTTGGCGAGCAGGCGATCCGTCCCCGGGCTCGTATACAAATCCCGGCGACGCACCCGCAGTTCGCCTTCCCGAAACAACATGTCTGCCCGCCGGGCCGGGCCTCATCACCCTTGGTCCGGCGGGTTTTTCCTCCGCCCTTTCGGTTCCGACCGAATCAGTTGGGACCATGATCTTGAGGTCTGACCGGGGTGATGCCTGGCCGAGCAAAGGATCTCGATCCCGACATGTTGATTATCGAGGAATTGGAGAACCAAATGGCGACCACAACGGTCGATTACGCAGGGCAGGTGCTGACGGACGTTCGCGAGCAGATTGCTGCTGACGACGACGTCCTCAAAGAGGCCAGGGCTCGCAGGAACCTCGTCACGAAGCACGCGAGAGACTTCGACGGCGCGCTGAAATCGTTCAACTCGGGCAGCGTCGCGCACGGCACCGTGAACAAGCCGGTGAGCGACGCTGACGCAGGGATCGTCCTCGACCGCCGAAAATACCCGGAGCTCGGCCCGGACGGCGACGACGAGCCGCCGAACGGGATTGTCGACGACGTCGCCGAGTACGTGATCGAGCGAGTCAGCGATGACTACCCGGATGCGATGAAGGAGATCACGAAGCGCGCGATCCTGTTCGAGTTCCACGAGCCCTTTGAGAGCGGCGAGGACCCGAGCGTGGACCTTGTTGTCGCCCTGACGAGAGCTGAAGGCGACGGACGCTGGATCCCGAACACAGAGGCCGAAGACTGGGATGCCTCGGACCCGGAGGAGCACACTCGGCTTCTGACCGACCTTGACCGGAGTCCCCGCGTCCACCGCGCGCGCGTCGTCCGCCTCGGCAAGGCCGCGGTCAAGCAGGACGAGACGCCCGTGGTCAGCTCCTTCAACATCGAGGCTCTTGCGCTCGAACACGTCGAATGCGAGGGCACGATCGCCGAGAGCCTTCGCGACCTGTTTCTCCTTGGGGCGGACTCACTGGAGGAGGGCCTGACCGAGGACCCGGCGGAAGTGTCCGACCCGATCAAACTCCCCGACGGAATCTCGCGGGACAGGGCTGCGGCGCGGCTACGCGAGTTCGGCGAAGCGGTCGCCAAGGCCGTTGAGGCCGATAGCCTCGCTACCGCTGAAGATGCCCTCCGCAGCGTCTTCCCTGACTACATTGACTCCGGTGTCGGCGCTCGCACCCTCGGCGACGCGCTCCGCAACAAGCGGAAACGAGAAGCCGCGGCGGCCTTCGCAATCGGCGCGGCCGAGCCGGAGTTGAAGCCGACCAGGTCGTTCGGCGATGCGGCGCGCTAAGCCCGGCGGCTGGTTCGATGACTTCCGCTACCGGATCCAGTTCGAGGGGGGCGCCCGCAAGGCGTTCCCCTCGATACGCACCTCGCGCACTGGCAAAGGGATCAAGTCCGGCGTCATCATCTACACCCTGACGGTGCCGGTGCCCGAGTTCGAGGCGCGGACGATCAAGATCACGCTCACGAACTGGAAGCGCCCGGTCGTGCAGTCGGTGACCGTAGACGGCCCTACAGATTCTCCGCACCGCTACTCCGACGAGCGCCTCTGCATGGAGTTCCCGGACGACGGGGCAGACCGCAAATGGCAGCCCGATGAGGGCCTCTTGGGGCTCGTCCGCTGCGCGCAGGTCCACCTCTTCAAGGAAGCGTACTGGCGCCGGTATGGCGAATGGCCGGGTGAGGAGGCGCCGCACAGCGAGGCCGAATCGAAGGAGGCAGCATGATCGCCACCAGCACCTGGACGATCGTACCGGTAATCGCGGGGGCGGTGACAGCAGCGTTCGGGTTGGTGACCTGGTTCGTCAACGGCGTAAGGACCGAGCGGACCCGACTGCAAAAGCTGTACGCCGATGCATACTCGGCCGTCATCTCCTATCAGGAGTTCCCATACGCGATCCGTCGGCGCCGTGCGCCCAGTCCGGAGCAAGAACAGCTCGGAAACGAGGAGCGCCTCCGCATTTCGACCGCGCTGCACACCGTTCAGGAATCGCTCAACAACTACCTGGCACAGATCAGCACGGAATCACGACCGGTCTACGAGCGCTACGCGAAGCTCGTGGCAGAAACCCGCCGCGTTGCTGGGACTTACGTGCACGAGGCATGGCACGCGCCGCCGCTCGACAATGACCCGGGCATGAACATCAGCGGGGTCGACTACAGCAACCTCGCCGAGCCACAGCAGGAGTATCTCGAGGCGGTCAAGTCCGACATGACCTTCTGGCGCATAGCCATTCCTTACATCCGTAAGGACTGAAGAGCGCTAATCCATTAACGGTTAGGAAGCGGGGCCAACGTCGCACAAGCGGTCTTGCGCGAACTGACTACGAGACTAGCTGCGTCCGAAGGCGCTCTCGTCTAGGCCGGACTGGCGCAGGATTGACCGGAAGGTGCCGCGCGGAACCTGCTTGCGGCCGGCGGGGACAATCACGGTGAAGATGACATCGCTGTCGGTCTTGCGGTACTTGACGTGGCTGCCGCGTTGGGAGACGAACGCAAAGCCCTCACGTTCAAGGGCCTTCACGATCTGCTGCGAGGAGTAGAGCTTAGGCACCCTGAAGCGTTAGGGTGCGGACCTCAGCGTCCTCGACCGGCACGGCGTCGCTGGCGGGGGCGTCCTCGAAGTAGAGTTCAAGAGCCTCTTGGAGGTTGGCAAGAGCCTCGGCCTCGGTATCGCCAAAGCTGGCTACGTCGACGTTTAGGCATTGGGCGACAAAGTGCTCGCCCTCGTGGTAGACAACGGATTGTAGGTTCAGTGTGCTCATGGCTTGGGTTCCTTCTGGCCTTATTCTACAGGACTACCTCGGGTACCGGCAAGGTGTGGCTCGTTGCCGAGATTGCTTGTCTAGTCGTACAACGGGCACTATGCGACCCACAGACCCACAGTTAGATAATGAGTCAGATGCTGTTCGATGATCGAGTCCGCGATGACCCATCCCCCGCCTCCGCACAGGAGGACAGTTTTACGTTCCTAAACCGTGTCGACACCCCCTACTGGGCGCAAGTGCGCGACTTGCTCGAGGAGTGGTTCAGCCGCTACCCGGTGGCTGAGGGGGTCTTTCTGCGTGAGGACTTCCGCTCGCGTCAAGCGGGACAGCATGTAGCGGCCTGGTGGGAGC
Source organism: Solirubrobacteraceae bacterium (assembly GCA_049588415.1). Classification (GTDB taxonomy): domain Bacteria; phylum Actinomycetota; class Thermoleophilia; order Solirubrobacterales; family Solirubrobacteraceae; genus Palsa-744. The sequence continues at coordinate 124,437 of JBAVYU010000007.1, read as the reverse complement.
TGTACTTGCATGAGATGTTCACGCGCCTCGGCTACGAAATCGAGATCCATCCATCCATACTTGGCACCAAGCGAACGCCCGACTTCTTGATCGCTCGTGGTAGCGCCCACCTGTACGTCGAGGCAACGGTCGTCTTCTCCGGTATCAAATCCAGCGATTCTCAGAACGATGCTCCAGGCTGGCTACTCGACGCGATCGACAAGATTGAGCAGCCAAACTTTTTCGTGGTTCCGCTTGAGGTCGAGCGTGGTCCGGAGAGACTTAAGGCTCGCGAGATCACGCGCCCGCTTGAGTCGTGGCTGAGCGAGCTTGATCCGGACCAGGCCGAAGCTGACCACACGGCAGGTCTTGGCTTTCCACAGATGACATTCGAGCGTCGAGGCTGGACGATTGCTTACGAGGCGTGGCCGGTTCGGCCAGAGGCGCGCGGACGAGAGAACCACAAAGTGCTCGGCGGCGGCCCTATTTTGTCGGGTTGGGTCGATGACATCGACCAACTCCAGAGCAAGCTCAAGACGAAGTCCGGTAGCTACGGGCGTCCATCGGCGCCGCTCGTTACGGCGGTGCTCTGTGCCTCCTCCTTTATGGAGGATGAGGACATAGCGCAGGCGTTGTTCGGCCGCGAGGCCGTACTGATCCCGACAGGCCCGACCATCGAAGGGCAACTCGTCCGTCAGCAAAACGGATTCTGGATGTGGCGTGAAGGGCCGCAGAACAAGCGGGTGTCTGCGGTACTGACAGCAGTGCAGGTGCACCCTTGGAGCGCGTCAAAGGTGACGCCAAAGCTTTGGCTCAACCCGTGGGCAGATTACCCGGTGACAGAGGCGTGGCCTATCCCCTTAGTCACCACGAGCCAAATCGGCGAGATAATTTATGAGGATAGCGAGACGCCTATTCACTCGCTGCTCGGGCTGCCTTCGGACTGGCCACACGGTCGGCCTTTCCCAAGAGATCACTGAGCGCGGGCCGCACAATCGGCGCTGGACGAACCACGTCGCGAAAGAACGACATTTGGACCGTCTGCTTGAAACGCCGATGGAACCAGTAAGGGCCAAGTTCGATAGATTGACATCGTACCGTTAGGCCCATATCCTCGACCGCTTACTTACTAGCTAGCCGAAGGAGGAGACCATGCAAAGGAGTTGGATCATCGCCGCTGGCGTTGCCGTTGCCCTTGGCCTGATTCCGGGGGCATCCGTAGCGTCAGCCTCAGAAAGATGTCCCAAAGGGCATGTTTGCGTCTGGACCGAAGTTGTCTTCAAAGGTGCGGAGGGAGACAGTCTCTGCACTGGCGGTCTTCACGAATTCGCAGGCAATAAGAAATCCGGGGAAAACGAATGCGCAAACAAGGCGGTGTGGTTCCGCGACAAAGGAATCACAACGGAATGCCTTAACCCCGGCAAAGCAGCCGAACTGTTCTGGGGGCAAGTAAACGAGATTTGGGTCGGCGCAGAAGGCTCCCGCTGTCCATAGCTACGTATCTCTCCGAGACGGCTACGCAGTTCGCTCAGGGCTGCGTAGCCGCTGTCGCCCAGGCACTTTCAGGCGCTGTAGTTGAAAGGCTTACCACTCCGCCCTTACGCCCAACCCCTTGTGCATGGTCCTAATACAGAGAGAGGGTACCAATGCCCGGTACCCTCTCTCAAGATGTGATCGTATCGTCGCTTAGACGCCGTAGGTGATACAGACGAGGCCGTCGAGGGCGCCAGGGTTGGGGTTACCTGAGTGCGGGTTGTATTTGCCGGCGCCACCAAACGTCACGACATCGTGCGAGGTAGCGTTGAAGAAGCTGCGAAACCATAAGTTTTTTTCGTGGGCCTTGCAGCTGTCGGGTTCCCCTTCCGACCACCACGACAATTGGCCTTTGTAATTGGCTTCTGACCAAATGCATACTAGACCTTCTTTGCAACCATTTTCGAACGGGTTGGCTGCGTCAGCTCCCGATGCGGACACGCCCAAGAGCCCGAGGGCTGTAACCACGGTCATGAGACCGACTAGCTTTCGCATGATTTCGCTCTCCTTCTTTTTGAGGCGACCCGCCAAACGGGGCCGCCTAGTTCGTTGATGGGGTGCTCCCGATTCGGGAGTACCCAGTTCCCGAGAGCCCGGCAGCTCACCTACCACAACGGGCGCGAGACTCGGGTGTCTGTGCTAACAGACGGTTGATGTCGTGAAGATGCGGATCGCTGAGACATTTTGTTCCAGTTGCCTGGCATCACTTCGAGGATTTCGCCTGGTTGTAGGCAGCGGTGTGGTTCGCCGCCGTTGATATCCCATATCCCATGCAAGCTTGGCGTCTTTATTGGTGCGATTCCAGACTGATGATACTTGATCATTGAATTCATAATCCGTAAGGTTTTGCCAGGAACCCGAGTCATGGAATTGCAACATACGGCCGGTCCCTAGTTCGTTCTGCCACAGGCATAGCTAGCCTGACGGGCATTCGTTGAAGTTAGCGTTCGCTTGTGTAGCGAAGATCGCGCAACCGATGCTCGCTACGCCCCCTCCGTGGTTTGTTTATCCGCCAGATTCCAACCTATAATGCAAGACGATACGCCGACAAGACGTGTTTCTGGCTATTCGATCTTGGTCGGCAAACCGTACAAACTACCGGAGATAGCGAGAGTTTCGCTAGAGCGAACGCAGGCTGACGTGTCGCACAAGTGCCATGAGACGACACGGGCGGGGGCCATAAGGCACCCGCCCGATTGCGTCGTGTTGTTTGGGGCTACATGTCGAGTCCGTCGAGGTGGGTGGCTGCGCGGGTGGCGAATACGAAGCCGTCGCTGGTGCGGTGGATAAGGCCGACGCCGTGCAGGCTATAGATGGCGTTATGGACGTCGTTTGGTCTGCCGATTTCGCGTATCAGTTCGTCGGTTGACCAGGGGCGTTGGTCGTCGTGGATGAGCAACAAGGTCATGATGGTGGACTCGGTGCGGGCCTGGTTCTCGGCGGGCATCAAGGTAGGCTCGGTCTCGGACATGGGGAGCTTCGTTCTCCTTGTGTCTGGGCCTCGGCGCGGGGTACCATCCTGCGTCGGGGCCGCTCTGGTTATGGACTCAGCCGACCGTAGGCGTGAGTGCTCTGAGCCGTCAAGCTGTGGACCGGCCCCGCATCGAGTCGTAAGCGGGTGGCCCTACCTGGCGGTAACGTTGATCGTCTCGGTGGAGCGCACCGAACGCGCGATCATCAGTCGCTACAAGCGCGAGACCTACAAGCAAGGTGAGCAAGACGCCATCCGCCAAGCTCTACGCGAATACGTCGAGGGCAACGCCGAGGTCGCGCAGCGCAACTCAGAGCGCCACGCCCGCCGACTACGCGAACTCACCGGCCAACAACAAAAGCTCCTCCAAGCGTTCTACAACGTCAGCGTCGATGAAGACGTACTGAAGGCCGAGCAGGAGCGCATCGAGACCGAGCGCGCCCAAGCCCACAAGTGGGCCGAGGCTGCCGTCCGCGAGGTCGAGGACGTGATAGGCGCCCTCGACAACGCGCTACTACTCCTAGACGACGAGCGGATTATCTACGAGAACCTGCCCCGTCATTGCGGCGACTGGTCAACTAAGCCGTGTTTGTCGCGCTGATCGTTCGTGATCCAGAGACCATCCAAGCCGAGCGTGCTCCGCTCTACGAGGCGCTGGCAAGCCTCAACCGCACCCTCCAGCAAGCGCCGCAAGCGGCCACGAAACGCCCCAGGACCCCGCAGAATAAGGCCGTCCAGCCCCAAAAAGAACCCGACCCCTATTCGGGGGGCCGGGGTTCGTACTTCGAGCAAATGGCGGAGAGGGGGGGATTCGAACCCCCGATGGAGTTTGACCCCCATACTCGCTTAGCAGGCGAGTGCCTTCAGCCACTCGGCCACCTCTCCCGGAACTGCGGAAGGCCAGTTTAGAGCCTGTGGGCATTCCCTGGCACAGACGTCTGCCCGCAGTCTTGGCGTGACTCACCCGCGGCCTTGGCTCGGGCTGTGCGCGGAGGCGAGTCTCCGGGGCTCGGCCGGGTCGCGAAGCGGCTCGCTCAATGTTTGCGGTGGCGATGCTTGTGCTTCTTGGGCTTGGCCGCTCTGACGATCGTGATCGACGTGGTGCTCGTGTTGTTGCGCTCGTCGAAAGCCTCGGCCGTCAAGGTGTGCTTGCCCGGCTTGAGCAAACGGGCGCCGTACCAGACCATATGGCCGCTCAAAGTCGAGAGCCCGCCATGGACATAGAAGCTGCGAATGATGTGGTGGTCGTCGTACAACGAGATCTGGTAAACGCCCACGCCGTCGCTGGCGGTCACCGAGATCGGCAGGGTGTTGCTGTAGCGCACCCCCGCCTTCGGGCTTGTCAGCTTGATCTGGGGTCCCTGCTGGGCACCGCACTGTTCGGTCAAACGGTCGCCGTGACGGTCGTATTCGGCGAGCGCTCCGTAGGCGGGCTTGGCTTGGAGGTTGGGGCCAAGTAGGCCATAACTGCTGCGAGGAGTTCCGAAAGGTTCGGTGTCCTGCAGTCCGTACCAGATGCCCACCTGCACGTAGGAGTCTTGGGCCAAGCAGTGATAGGCCTGCTGCAGGAAGGTGGCCTGTTCTTGGGGAGTCACGCCCGCCGGCTTCTGGCCGGCCCAGGCGCCCGAGTCGCAGGTCTGGGTATCGGTGCTCCAGCCAAGCTCCGTCATCCAGATCGGGCTGTCATCGCCGTGGGCGAGCATCACTTCGTGGACGGTCCTGTATCCCAAGAACGACCACCGGTTGATGCGCTGATCGGTGCGTCCGTTGCGCAAGATTTCATAGGGCGAGGCGACATCGCAGATTGTGTCCGTATGGACCGCCACCGCGTCGAACGATCCCTTGCCCCCGTCGGCATAGACCTGGGAGAGGTATTCGTAGTCGTTGCCGGTCAATCCGCCCAACACCACCTTGGCGCCGGGGTCGGATGCTTTGATTGCAGGGTAGGCGGCCTTGAGAAGCCCCGTGTAGGCGGCGGGGTCGGGTCCGCCGGCCCACCACAGGGAGTCGTCCTCCTCGTTCCAGATCTCCCAGGCGTCGACCTTGCCGGCCAGCCGCTTTGAGATCGCGCCGAGGAAGTGGGCGAAGTCGGCCGGGTCGCGCGGTGGCATCACGGGGTTGGCTGAGCCTGACTCCCATTGCGGGGTGTTGACCACGTCGAGGATCACCTTGGTGCCCTTCGGCAAGGCGTTCAAGCCCGCTTCGAGCGCGCCGATCTGCGGTTCGTTGAGATGACCTTGATTAGGTTCGAACACCGTCCAAGGCACGAATCCCCGCACCCAGCCCACGCCCAGGCCGGCGAGCTGGCCGTCGCTTTCGGGAGACAATCCGCTCGGTCCGTTGACGACCACACCTGTTTCCACGGCCCAGGCGGGTGAGCCGCACAAGGCCAGGGCGAGCATCGCCGCAATCAGCGCGATCGAGGCTGTGGCTGGACGAATCATCTCCATCCTCTCCTGATCGTCCATAGAGCGCCGACACTTAACAGACAACAGTCCACATCGACCGTTTGTCGAATGTCCCCTGGCATCTGCTACTGGCTCGCGTTACCCGGTGTGCGACTGAGCTGCCCGTGACCATTCGCTTCGGGAACTGCATCGCCCACGTGCGCGTTGGTGCCGAGACGCGCTTCCCACCATGCGACCGGCACGATCTTCACGGCGAGCTTGAGTGTTCCCCTATCCAGCTGCTCGGCGAGCTGGGTGATCGCGACGAGCCTCTGGGTCAGGTGGTCGTCGTCCATGTCACCGGTGATCTGGACAGCAGGGTTGCTTCGAGCCCTGTGCCGGCGCAGCTGGTCCTCGTCGCTCGGCTCAGACCGGTCGAGCAGGCTCCCTAGCCAGGCAAGGCTTCCGGCGAGCTCCACGTGACGGTCCACTACCTCTGCATAGGCGTCGGTGTTGAGTCGATCGACGTGACCAAGCCGGGCGCAGTCGGTGATCGCCTGAGCAGCCCGGCTTCCTGCTTGCCCAATCGATCCACTAGCCTTCACGCTTTGCGTGGAAGGGTGGCAGAGCGGTTGAATGCACCGGTCTTGAAAACCGGCAGGCGGGCAACCCCCGTCTCGGGAGTTCGAATCTCCCCCCTTCCGTTCGCTGGACGCCGGAGTAGCTATGAGGCGGGCGCGGCGTTGTTGTATTCCTCGTCGGTGACGTGCTCTCCCCAGGTGACGGGTTGCCCGTCTCGTCAACCTCTTGCATAGCGAGGTGGGTCATGAGTCGGTCGGGGCGCACGCCAGGCTCCGGAGCTCGCTTTGCGGCAACTCATTGGTCAGATTGCGGTATGGACGATGACATCGGCAATGTCGGGGATTTGTTGGCGTAGCTCCTCCTCGAGTTCGCTGCCTAGCTGGTGAGCGTCGACTAGGGAGGTGTCAGCGTTGACGTCGAGTGTGAGAAAGATGACGCGACCGGCCTCGGTGCGAAGCAATCTTGTCCCGAGCGGCTCTTTGCCCGTCTGCTCATAGACCACGCGCTTGACCTCACGTATCGCGTCGAGGTCGGTGCCAGCCGTGGCTGAAGTGGCGCTCAGCGGGTGCTCCAGGGGCTCCAGATGTGTCTGTACCTCGTTGACGCCGGGACGCGCACGGATCGCTTGCTCGACGCGCTCAGCCACGGCTAGCGCTTCTTGCAGGGCGAGATCGGCCGGGAACTTCAGATGCAGGGAGACGCTACTCGAGCCGTTCTGCTGGTAGATCGTGATGTCGTGTGCCTCCTTGACCAGCGGCTCGGCCAGTGCGATCGCGAGCACCCGGTCTCGGAGATCGAGGCCGTGCCGGCGTGGCTCGATGTGGACAACGACATCGCTGCCTGGCAGCTCCCCTTCGATCGCTTCCTCGACACGATCCGCGGCTTGGTGGCCCTCGATGACCGCCGCTCCGGGCGCCACCGTGACGATCACATCCGCGAAGTAGCGCCCGGCGGACTCGCGCAACCGCAGACGTACCAGTTCGATGTCGGGTTCCAGGCGTGCGAGTGCGCTCTCGGCTGCCTCTCTGGCCTCCTGCGGCGTGCGGTCCATCAGCACGTTTGCGTTCTCGGCGATCAGCCGTATCGCGGTGGCCAGGATGATCACGGCAATGACGAGTGCGGCGATCGCATCGCCTCGAGGGAACCCGGCACGCACAAGCAGCAAGCCGATAAGGACAGCCAGCGAGCCTGCCATGTCTCCGGCGAAGTGAAACCCGTTCGCGCGCAAGGCGGGGCTCCCGTAGCGTCGTGCGGTGCGCAACGAGATGACGGTGCGAGTGAGGTCCACTGTCAGCGCGATCGCGATGACCGCGAACACATACCAGCGGGTGTCAGGTGTGCCGCCGGGGCTGATGAGGTGCCTGATCGCCTCGGCTGCCACCACCAGCCCACCCCCCAGCAGTATGCCGGCCTCCCCGAGCGCCCCAAGATTCTCGGCGCGAGCGTGCCCGTAAGGATGCTCAGGGTCCGCCGGCTGGCGACCCAACCGCACAGCGAAGAACGTCAGGATGGCTGCGAGAACATCCCCGCTTGACTCGATCCCGGCCGAGATCAACGCGAGGCTGCCGGCTATCAGACCGACGCCGAGCTTGAGGATCACCAACAGGCCGGCAGCGGCGATCGACGCGAGCGTCGTCCGTCGCTGCACCGCTACCGGATCGTTGCTGGAGGGCCGCGCCATGGGTGCAGAGCCTAAGCGGAAGCCGGGAAGGAATCCCGCAAGGGCGGAGTCATACAAGAAGCGCGCGATGGCGGGCCGTGCGTTGATTGCTGCCGAAAGCGGCCTTTTGGGGATCGTGAGACTCCCGGTCGGGGCCGTGATCAGGAAACCGTCTCATCCGATCCCCGAACCACAGGAGACACTCCAGTGCCTAGAACGTCGATCCTTGCTCTAGTTGGTGTTGCGCTGGCTGTTGCCGGCTGCGGCAGCTCCAGCAGCACCAGCAGTTCAACCAGCACCGGCACCGCAGCGAGTGCCGGCACGCCTGCTGAATCGACACCGAGTTCCGGCCCGTTTTTGGCCAAGTTCACGAGTGTCAGCAAACTTGGCTCAACCGAACCCGCCAACGGCGACGTGAATCCCTACGGCATCGTGCTCGTGCCCACCAGCACCGGCAAGCTCAAGGCGGGCCAGATGCTGATTAGCAACTTCAACGCCAAGGAAAGTGCAAAGCAGACCGGTCAGGGTACCGGCACTACGATCGTGCAGGTCTCGCCCACCGGCAAGGCGAGTCTGTTCGCGAGCATCAACTCGAAGGCCCTGCCTGGTCCCTGTCCGGGCGGTGTCGGGTTGACGACTGCCCTGAACATACTCCCAGGCGGCTACGTGGTAGTGGGCAGCCTGCCGACCACCAACGGCAAGGCCGCGACCGCGAAGTACGGTTGCCTGATCGTGCTCAACAGCGAAGGCAAGGCGATCCAGACGATCGCGAGCAAGAATATTCAGGGACCGTGGGACTCGACCGCCAAGAGCGAAGGCGCGAAGACCAGCCTGTACGTCAGCAATGCCCTGAACGGCGGCCCGGTGAAGGGCGAAAAACCAATCAATAACTCGACAGTACTGCGCATCGACCTCGAATCGGGAGAAGGGCAGCCGCCGAAGGTCACAAGTGAACAGGTGATCGCCAAGGGCATCCCGTGGGTGGACTCGCCAGAAGCGCTCGTACTCGGCCCCACCGGGCTCGCGCTCGCCTCTAACGGCACGCTGTACGTGGCCTCCACGCAGAACAACAAGATCCTCGGGATCTCAGAAGCGGCGACTCGCACAACGCCCGTGGCGAGCGGTGGGACCGTTGTCACCGAAGGGGGTCATCTCAAGGAACCGCTTGGGATGGTGCTAGCGCCAAACGGCAACATCATCACCACCAACGGGGGTGACGGCAACATGGTGGAAACCACGCCCGAAGGCCAGCAGGTAGCTGATCAGACAGCCGACAAGAAGACCGGAGCGGGCTCGCTATTCGGCCTGGTGATCAGCCCGAGCGGGAAGCGCATCTACTTCGTAGACGACGGCGAAAACACGCTCAACGCGCTTGGCGAAGGCCAGCCGGCATCCGCGGGCGCCTCGAGCCAGAGCTCCACGAAGGCGGCTGCTTCTTCGGGGGCGTCGGGTGCACCGGAAAATCTGAGCCTGCAAGCGAACGCCGAAGGTCAGCTCAAATACAACACGACATCGCTGAGCGCGAAGGCCGGCAAAGTCTCGATTGACTTCACCAACATGGCTTCGGAGGGCCACAACGTGACAGTCGAATCTGCGTCCGGTACAACGTTGGGAGCGACACCTACGTTTCAAGGCGGTTCAAAGACGCTGAACTTGAACCTGAAGCCGGGAACCTACAAGTTCTTCTGCTCGGTGCCAGGGCATCGTATGGCCGGGATGGAAGGCACCCTCACCGTCAAGTAGCAGAACGCTAAATCTCCGGGTCCCGTCCCTGGCTTTCCTTCCGGCGTGGAAGGAACAGGCCAGGGGCGGAGTCTCTCTCAATACAAAGGCAGTCGTTAAGCCTCACTCTCATATTGCAAGCAAGGAGTGGATCCATGCGCCACGTACTCAAGCTGTCTCTACCGGCAATCGCAGCGTCACTCCTTATCGCTGCCTGCGGCAGCAGCTCATCGAGCAACACGAGCAGCTCGGCCGCCAACACACAGGCCGCCAACACGCAGGCCGCGCAGACAAACAGCAGCCCCTCGAGCGCCGTCCTCGTTAAGGCAGCCCCCAATTCGCTCGGCACGATCCTCGTGGACAGTCAGGGGATGACGCTGTATCACCTCAGTGGCGAGCAGAACGGCAAGTTCATCTGCACAAGCTCCGCTTGTGTCGGTATCTGGCATCCTCTAATCGCGCCGTCCAGTGGTGCCGCCGGCGGCGAAGTCAGCTCGCTCGGGACCGTGAAGCGCCCCGACGGGACCGTGCAGGTCACCTACAAGGGCACCCCGCTCTACACGTTCACGGGCGACAAGCAGTCCGGTGAAACCAAGGGCCAGGGGATCAAAGACGTGGGTACCTGGAGCGTAGTCACAACCAACTCAGGCGGCACCCCTGCGACGAGCACAAACAGCACGCCGGCAACACCTGCACCGAGCACGGGCGGCTCCTCGGAATCCTCGAACGGCGGTTCCTCAGAATCCTCGAACGGCGGCTACGGCTACTGAGCACCCGGGCTGGATCGGCGGCCGACCGCGTGCGGGTGTGACACGTCCCACCCGCACGCTGGCCGTGGGTTGCTTGTGCGCGGTGGCGCTCAGCGGGTGCGCGAACCAAACCGGATCGGCAACCGGCACGCGACGTGCGCAACGGGCGGCGATCGAGCGTTATGTGGGTGAGGTCGAGCCGATCAGGCTCGCGGTCAACGAGCTGCTGGAAGGCGCCGATCCGATCCTTGAGGCGTTTCACGACCGACGCATCGCGACCGGCGAGGCCGCGCGGCGCATGGGTCAGCTGGAGCAGCGGTTTGCGGCTTACGCGGTCGATATCGCCGCGGTCGATCCGCCAACCACCCAACTGCGCGCTCTCAATACAGGCTATGCCGATACCTACATCTTCGAGGATGCTTATCTGAGCGCGCTCGGGGCCGGCCTCGCCGACAATAAACTCGCCGACCTGCCCGACACCCAAGCAGCGCAGCGCGCCGCGATCATCCGCTGGCGTATCGGTCTGACTGTCCTCGCACGCGCCGCCGACGCCCCCTTGCCCGCGGACCTACAACAAGCGGGCCGCGGTGAGATCGCACCGTCCCCGGAGGGTGGTTAGACCTCCGATCTCTCCCTACCTGAATCTCTCCCTACCTGAGGGTGCCGCCGGTGGCGCTGATCGCGTACCACGTGCCGCCGAACGATTTGAAGCCAACGTAAGAGGTCTTCCCGGGACCGCTGTCGCCGCTGTAGGTGTAGAGCGGGTGGCCGGCGTAGGTGACCTGATGGCCGCCGGTCGTAGACAAAAGCGAAGCCCTGATGCCTGAGCCGGCCGTCGGGCGCCCGCTTGCCTTCAGCGACGGCCACACTTCTGAGCAGCCGCTGATCGCCACGCAGCTGTTCTTGTTGCCGTGATCCCTCGTGAACTCATAGAGCGTCCGGCCCGAGCTGTTGACGAGAATGCTGCCGAGGCTGGTGTGGCGCAGCTGCACTGTGGCGGCGCGGCTCGATTGAGCGGCCGGGAGGTCCCTCTGTGCGCTGGCGAGCGTCGTGGCGCTCACCGCTGTGGCCAAAGCGACGGCCAAGAAAACGTAGGTTCGCTTCATGGTTCCTCCAAGTGTCGGGTGCTCGCGGCGGGTCGCGTCGAGTGCTCGCGCGCCATGACTGTCATTACTGCCTATAGACCCCGACAGGCAGCCAACCTTCCCGGGCATAGGGCTCGCACTCGCAGTCTTCTCGCCATCGCCGTGGGAAGGATCTCTGCTCGCGAGAGTCATTAGGGGATACGAGCCGGGATGCCGCCGCGATACGCGGCGTCTGGCGAGTGTCATGGGGACATCCAGCACGAGAGAGGTGGGTTCACGATGAGATCGCGCACGCTTTTGCTTTTCGCCCTTGTAGCGCTGGTGGGGGCGGCGGTGGCCGTGCTGCCCGCTCTTGCCGCCAATCCGTCCGAAGCAAAGCTCGAAGTCAACGAGAACTGCGTCGAGCTCGACTGGCCGTGCTGGGCCTCCACCGGCTCGTCGGTGCCCGCGAGCAGAGTCACGATCGCTCCCGGCGGCGAAGTCAAGTTCGCCGATAAAGCGACCACACCGGCGACGGTTGTATGGACGAGCTCTGCGCCAATGTGCTCCGGGATACCCGCGACTGCGATGACAGGATGGGAAGGCACCTGCAAATTCGAACAAGAAGGGGTCTATAGGTTCGAAAGCTCGACGATGTTCAATGTGTCCGGCGTCGCCAACTACACCAAATACGAAGTTGTCGTCGAAACCGCCAGCACCACCACAACCACGACACAGACGACCACAACGCAGACCACACCCACCACGACAACGCCGACGACGACCACACCAACTACAACCACGCCGACCGCGACCACGCCGACCACCACGACCTCCACCCAGCCATACGGCGGGGTCCCCACGAGTACTACTCCCGCGGCCACGACGCCCGGCTCGACGGAAATGCCTCCGCCGGGTACCCATCCCCTCGCGACGCTCGCGCTGGCAAGCGCACAGCATGGCAACACGGTGCATGGCACGGTCCAGATCCCGGCCGCCGATAGTGGCGCACGCCTGGAAGTCGAACTGCTCGCCCAGGGCGCTTCGCTGGCCAAGGTCAAACGAGGTGGCAGCTCACGCGTCGGGCGCCTTATCCGCCCCTCGGCGCCTGCCGGCAAGTTCTCCTTCACGGTTTCACTCGACGCGGCGGCCAAGCATGCGCTGCGCCACCATCACAAGCTGGCGCTCACCGTGAAGATCGTGCTCACCCCCAAGCACGGTGCCGCGCTGATCCTCACGCGAAGCCTGGATCTACGATCATGAGGCCGCGCACGCTTTTGCTCATCGCCCTCGCTGCGTTGGTTGGGGCGGCGGTGGCCGTGCTGCCCGCTCTCGCAGCCGCCCCGTCCGAAACGAAGCTCGAAGTCAATGAGAACTGTGTGGAGCCCGACTGGCCTTGTTGGACAACTCCCGGCTCGGGGGCCAACCCGGAGCCCGCGAGCAAGGTCACGATCGCGGCCGGTGGCGAAGTCAAGTTCACCGACAATGCGACCACGGCGGCGACCGTCTCATGGACGGGCTCGGCGCCTGTCTGCTCTGGTGTGCCGGCGAGCGCGATGACGGCATGGGAAGGCACATGCAAGTTCGAACAGCCAGGGGTCTATAAGTTCGAAAGCCCGACCCTCTTCAATGAGGGAGGGTCGTTGGACTACACCAAATACGAAATCGTGGTCGAAGGCGCCGCCACTGGCACGGCTCCTACCACGACGACGACAACCACGACACCGACGACCACAACGACACCGGACGAACCCGGTCATGGCTCCGGTTCGCCGTTGGAAGGGGGATCCAAGGCGCTCAAGCTCGCCGGCAGCCAACGCGGATCGACCGTACACGGGACGATCGAGGTGTCCCAAGCCGGCTTCGGCGGACGGCTTGAAGTCGGCCTGTTTGCTTCCAATGCGTCACTGGCCAAGGTTGGTCGCCATGCCCAGGTGCGCGTCGGGCGACTGGTGCGCTCGTCATCGAAAGCGGGCAGGGTGTCATTCTCGGTGTCCCTCACCTCCAAGGGCAAGGCCGCTTTGCGTCGCAAAAGGCGTCTGGCGTTGACGGTGAAGGTCACGGTCACGCCGGTATACGGCACGTCGGCGACGGTCACCCGTGGCGTTGTCCTACACGCCTGAACCGAGATTGCGCGTTGGGTGTCTTGGCGTCCCACCATTGCATCGCTGAGGCTGGTCTGAGTCAACCGTGGAGCACTGAGTCACCATGAAGCACTCAACGACCACATGGGACACTGTGGCGATGGACTCTCCGAAGACCCTTCTCTATGAAGTCACCGACCGCGTGGCCCGCATCACGCTCAACCGTCCCGAGCGCGGCAACGGGATCACGCGTCTGCTCGTGAGCGAGCTGGAGCAGTCCGTCGAGCGGGCCGACCTTGACCCGGCCGTCCACGCGATCCTCTTGGCGGGCGCCGGCAAGGGCTTCTGCGGCGGCTATGACCTCGTGGAGAGCGCCGAGGGTCAAGGGCGCCTCGGCGAGGAGGGTTCCGCGCCGCCGGCCGGCTCCCCATTGGACCCGGCCGTGATGGCGGCCAATCACGATCCCGCCGGCACTTGGGACCCGATGGTGGATTACGCGATGATGAGCCGCAACGTTCGCGCGTTCATGTCCCTGTTTCACTGCGGCAAGCCGGTCGTTTGCAAGGTTCAAGGTTTCTGTGTGGCGGGCGGGACCGACATGGCGCTCTGCTCGGACTTGCTCGTGATCGCCGCCGACGCCAAGATCGGCTACCCGCCGGCGCGTGTGTGGGGCTCGCCGACGACTTCGCTGTGGGTCCATCGGCTAGGCCCTCAGCGCGCCAAGCGCCTCCTGTTTACCGGCGACTCCCTCTCTGGCGCCGAGGCCCTGGAGTGGGGCCTGGCGATCGAGGCGCCCGACCTTGACCGCTTGGACGAGCGGACTGAGATTTTGCTCGATCGCATCGCCCAAGTGCCTATCAATCAGCTGCGCATGATGAAGCTCCTGGTCAACCAGTCGCTTTATGCCCAAGGGCTTCACGGCACCCAGGCTTTGGGGACCTTGCTGGACGGCGTTGCACGCCACACCGCCGAGGGCTATGCCTTCCAGCGTCGCGCGATGCAAGACGGCTTCCGCGAAGCGGTGCGCGAGCGTGACGAGCCCTTCGGCGACCAGGGTCCGTCCACATTCAAGGGCTAGAGCCAGAGTCCTATCTTCTTGACTATTTGACTCAAACACCTAAGTCGAATACACAGATTTTCCTACATTGTGCGCTAAGCTACGTACTCTCGGGCAAGTAATTTCGGGGCGCAACATAGGGATGTGAGCAGTGACCACAGGGCTCTGCGCAGACCGCAAAGACGACGGTTCGATGTGAAGCGGCTCCCGCTGAAGAGGCGCTGATGGATCGCGCGGCACAAGGTGTCCTGGATGTTGCAAGGAGCGTCTTGGGCGAGCTTGACGTGGAGGTCGTACTCAGCCGGGTGCTCCAATCCGCGCGCGAGCTGACGAGTGCTCGCTACGCCGCACTCGGCGTGCTCAGTAGCTCGCGCACCGAATTGGAGCGCTTCCTCACGCTCGGGATCGACGAGTCGGAGCGCGGGGTGATCGGAGCTCTACCGCGCGGACGCGGCGTGCTCGGCGAGTTGATCCAGCATCCGACCGCGCTACGCCTGAGCGACATCAGCGAACACCCGCGCTCATACGGCTTCCCGCACGGTCACCCGCCAATGAGCAGTTTCTTGGGGGTACCGATCCTGATCGACGGGACCCCCTTTGGCAACCTCTATCTGACCGAGAAGCATCATGGCGAACAGTTCAGCGACGCAGACGAGGAAGCCGTCCAGATGCTCTCCGAGCTGGCCGGCCTGGCGATCGACCACGCCCGTCGCTATACCGGTACGCGCGAGCACCGCGACGAGCTGCAGAGGACGGTTGCGGCGCTCAATGCGACCACCCAGATCGCCCGTGCCGTCGGCGCCGAGACAGACCTTGATGTGATCTTGGAGCTTGTCGCCAAGCGCGGTCGCGCTTTGGTCGACGCACGCTTGCTGGTGATCGAGCTGGTCCAGCATGGCCGCTTGACTGTCGCCGCGGGCGCCGGCGAACTGCCTGCCGGCCTGCTCGGAAAGCAGGTGCCACTTGGCGACTCTGCGGCAAGTGCGGCCTTGCGCACGCGGCGCGCCCAACGCTTGCAGGAACCGCTCACGAGGGCGCGCTTCGAGGAACACGGCCTGGGCACACTGGATGTGCGCGCAAGCGGTGGCCTGTTGGTGCCGCTTGTCTTCCAGAATCACTCCTACGGCGTGCTCGTGGCGATCGATCGCCTCCACGACGGGCCGGAGTTCACCAGTAACGACGAGCGTCTTTTGGAGGCTTTTGCCGCGTCGGCGGCCACAGCCGTGGCGACAGCTCAATCGGTTGCTTCTGAGCGCCAACGCCAGCGCTTGACCGCGGCTGAGGCCGAACGCCAGCGTTGGGCACGCGAGTTGCACGACGACACCTTGCAAAGCCTCAGCGCTCTGCGCGTAGGCCTGTCGACCGCCAAGCGCTCCGGCAAGCCCGAAGCGCTCGAGCAGGCAGTCACCTCGGCGATCGACCATCTCGAGGAAGGCATCACCAACTTGCGCGCCCTTATCACCGACCTGCGTCCGGCCTCCTTGGACGAACTCGGGGCCGCCGCCGCGATCCAGGCCTTGTGCGAACGGGCTGAGCGCCAGGGTGTCGCCATCGACGTGAGTATCGACTTGGCCTACGAGCAAGGCCGAGCCCAAGAGCGTCACTTACCGGAGGTCGAGACGGCGATGTATCGCATCGTGCAGGAGGCGCTCACCAACGCGGCCAAGCACGGTCATGCCAAGCGAGCCATCGTCGAGGTGCATGAGGACGACACCGACATTCACGTCAGCGTGCGCGACGACGGGCACGGCTTCGACACCTCAGAGCAGACAGAGGGCTTTGGCTTGTTGGGGATGTACGAGCGTGCGCAGTTGCTCGACGGAAGCTTGCGGGTCAACTCGCAGCCCGGCTCCGGCGCCACGATCGAAGCAAGCTTCCCGATTAAACGCGTGTCCGGGTTCCAAGCCGAGGGTGGGCTTCAGGCCGAGGGAGGGCTTCAAGCCGAGGGTGGGCTTCAGGCCGAGCGCCGACCCTCCATCGGTCCGGTGTAGTTCAGCCGAAGAAGACTTCGGCGGTCTCGAACAGGCTCGGGTCCAGCAGCTTTGGCTGAGCCAAGGCTTCGCCGAGGCTCACCTCCACGATGTCGGGCCCGCGCAAGGCGACCATCCGTCCGAAGCGCCTGGCGGCCACCGCGTCCATCGCGGCCACCCCGAAGCGGGTCGCCAGGACGCGGTCATAAGCGGTGGGGGTACCTCCACGCTGCACATGCCCCAAAATGGTGGCCCTTGTCTCATAGCCGGTCTTGGCCTCCACCTCGCGCGCCAGCTCCACGCCGATACCACCCAGGCGAGCGTGGCCGAACTCGTCGGTCTCGGACATGCCGCCAGTCTTCATGGCGCCTCCCTCGCGCGGAGTGGCTCCCTCTGAGACGACCACAATCGAGAAAGTGATCCCGCGCTCGTGACGTCTGCGTAGGCGTGTGCAGACATCCTCCAAGTCGAATGGCCGCTCCGGCACGAGAATCGCGTCGGCGCCGCCCGCGATCCCCGCGTAAGTGGCGATCCAGCCGGCATGCCTGCCCATCACCTCGACCACCATCACCCGGTTGTGGGACTCCGCGGTCGTATGCAACCGATCGATCGCGTCGGTGGCGATCTGCACGGCGGTCTGGAACCCGAACGTGAAGTCGGTCTCGCCGATGTCGTTGTCGATCGTCTTGGGTACGCCCACGATCGGCAGCCCTTCGTCGCTCAGGCGCCGCGCCACCCCGAGCGTGTCCTCGCCCCCGATCGGGATCAGGGCGTCCAAGCCCTCCCGCGCAAAAGCTTCTTCGATCCGTTGAATCGCGCCCGATCGCCCATCGAAAGGGTTCGTGCGCGACGTGCCCAGGATTGTGCCCCCGCGAGGCAGAATCCCGGCAGTGCTCTCGCGCGAGAGAGGCACGACGTTGTCCTCCAAAACTCCCGCCCAGCCATAGCGGAAGCCAACGAAATCGTTGTCGCCGAGCGTCAATCCACGACGCACCGCACCACGGATCACGGCATTGAGCCCGGGGCAGTCGCCGCCTCCGGTGAGCAGACCTATGCGCATCGAACGTCTCCGCCGCCGGCGCGCAGGACCTTGAAAGTGCAGGGCGTGATGGACATGAAGCGAGTCTACGAAAGGCGCGACTGCCTCGCGGTCGAGTGAGTCCGCCGGCTGCACGCAGGTCACTGGCCACGCCGCTCGCTGAGCGGGCGTGGCCAGCGACTTACCTCCGCGGGTACGTGCTTTGCCGCGATCAAGACGCGGATTTGTCCGCTGGGCCGGGCTTGGCTTGAGGCCTAATGTCTCAATATGTTCGCGCTCCTTCGTCTAGCGCCGGTCCCAGATTCCGATGGGGGCGGCCATGACGGAGGCGCAATCAGGATCGTCTTGGCTGACGACCATGCTGCTATGCGCGAGAGCTTGCGAGTACTGCTCGACGGCGAGGCGGACATCGACGTGATCGCCGAGACCGACAGTCTGCAAGCGATGATGGGGCACATCAATGCGCGCCGTCCCGACGTGCTCGTGCTCGATTTGGGCATGGGCGATCGCGGATCCGGGATCGAAGCCCTCGCGCGTGTTCACCACGAGGCGCGCGAGACGAACATCGTGGTGCTGACGATGAACGACGATCCCGCGTTTGCCATTCGTGCTTTGGATAACGGCGCGACGGGGCTGGTGCTCAAGGACATGGCCGACTCTGACCTTCCCGCCGCCGTGCGCGATGCCTCTCGTGGCAAGCGTTATGTGAGTCCGTCGCTGGCCGTGAAGCTGGGGGGCGAGAAGGCCGACGGAGACAAGCTGACGCCGCGCGAGCGCGAGGTCCTGCGACTGATCGCGTTGGGTCACACCAGCGTGGAGATCGCCGCCAAGCTGGGGCTCTCTCCTCGCACGATCGAGACGCACCGGGCGCGCATTCATCGCAAGTTGGGGCTCGACACCCGTGCCGAACTTGTGAGCTATGCCCTGCAACACGAACTCTTGCGTCTATGAGCTCGGCGAGTGAGTCTCAGGCGAACGTCAGGCTATCCACGGTAGGCGACGGTCGCCTGCGGGTATCCCACCTCGCGATTGCAAGGAGGAGGGGGGCGACGATGAATGTTGGCGAGGCGCTCTGTTGCAAGTACTGTGGCGATTTGATCGGCGTATATGAGCCTCTGGTGGTATGCACCAAGGGCCTCTCGCGTACGACTTCGCGCGCCGCTGAGCCCAACTTGGAGGCCACGGGCGCCACCCACTATCACCGCGCCTGTTACGCGGCTGAGCTCGGAAACAGGTGAGCTGGGCCCTTCTTGGAGGTCTTTACTCTCCCGAGATCAGCTTCGCTGTGCGCTTGAGGCGCGGGCCGATCTCGGCCAGCAATCGCTTCACCGAGTAAGCGCTCGAAGGCACCGTGACTTCGAGCGCCAGAGGGTGCTCGCTGGCTGGGCGCGGGACGAGCACCGCGATCGAGCGCATGCCCGCAAATAGCTCTTCGTCGCTGACTACCGCTTCCCGAGTACTGATGTGGTCGAGCTGGGCCGTGAGCTTGCTCTTGACCGTTATCGAGTGAGGGCCTTGGGGGATCAGATCCAAGCCGTCCAACAATGCTCGGCGCTCGGCGTCGGAGATGCTGGCGAGCAGGACCTTGCCCATCGCGGTGCAGTAGACAGGGATGTGCGATCCCACCCCCAAGTCCATGTCGATCGCATACTGGCCCGAGCGGTGGCTCGGCAGACGGTGCACATAGATAACACGAGCCCCGTCGAGCGCCCCCATGCTGACGGTGTGCCCGATCTCCTCGCGCAGCTCTTCCAATGCGAGGCGGGCCGGCACCGCCCTGCGGATCGCACCGATCGCGGCGCCGCCCGGATCGCCGGCTTGGGCGGACAGGCGGTACTTGCGTTTGTCGTCCTGCTCGAGATAGCCGAGGGCCACCAAGGTGATCGCGTAGCGATGGGTGGTGGAGCGGCTGATCCCGACGAGGGTCGCCATCTCGGCGATACCCAGAGCTTGGCGATCGCGTGAGAACGATTCCAAGATCGCAATGCCGTATTCCAAGGAGCGCGACAGTCGTGGGTCTGGCGCCGGTCTGATTCGGGGGGAGGCCGAGGCCGGCTTGCTCGAACGCTTCTGACTTGCGCCCGCGCGGGCGGGGCCCTCCGTGGTGCTCTTGATGTGATCATCGTCCTTGTACATCGCATCACCTCGTGGGTCGAGCCGCGCGGCCGGTGTTTCTCATTTACCCGGCGGTGACGCGCTCAGACAAGCGGCCGACCCTGACTTGGAGAATACAATCGTCTGTTGGCGAAAAAGCTACAGGGAATGTCAGACGGAGGTCACGCGCTCGACGATCGCGGCGACCAACTCCGCGAATGTCATGCCGGCAGCCTCGGCTGCCGCGGTGGTGATACCGGTCTCTGTGAGACCCGGGATCGTGTTGATCTCCAGGACTTGGGGGACTTCGCTTTCGTCGAGAATGAGATCGATGCGGGCGAAGTCGCGACAGCCCATCAGGCTGTAGCTGTCCAGGGCGACACGCTCGACACGCTCGCGCACCTCGGGGGACAGGTCGGCGGGAACTTCCATGCGCAGCTGCCCGATCGTGTAGTGGGCTTCGTAGCTGTAGAAGCTCTCCGGTGTGAACAGCTCGACGATCGGCAGGGCCCTTGGGCCGGCGGCGGGATCGGAGCTGTCCAGCACGGTGATGGCCAGCTCGCGGCCCACGACGCGCTCCTCGACGAGGACTCTGTCGCCGTAGCCGAAGGCGCCCAGGATCGCGCTGGGGAGCTGCTCGGCGGAGCCCACGAACTTGATTCCGATCGCCGAGCCCTGCGCTACCGGCTTGACTACGACCGGGAGTCCGAGCTCCTGCAGCAGCTTGGGGAAGGTGCGGGCGCCCCCAAGCTCGCGGAAGGCGGTCTCGTTGAAGCTGTGGAAAGCCGGCGTGGGGATGCCGTGCAGGCGAAGCATGCGCTTGAACAGCACCTTGTCCATGCACAGGGCGCTGGCCAAGGGGTCTGAACCTGTGTAGGGCACGTCCAAGGTTTGGAGCAAGTCCTGCAGAGTGCCGTCCTCGCCGCCGCGACCGTGCATTGCGACGAACACGAAACGGGGCTGTGCGGCCAAGACGCGCTCTACGAAGTCGCCTTCCACATCGAGCGCTTGCACCTCATAACCGAGAGAGCGCAAGGCGCGCTCGACGCGATGTCCGGAGCGCAGGGAGATCTCGCGCTCCAGGGAGCGACCCCCCATCGCCACGATCGCCGGGCCTGCGTTCATGTTCTCTCCCGAGCATGCCTTGCGCACGCGCACGCGCACACGCACACGCACATGCGCGGGGCACCCCTTTGCGAGCAATGACCTCCACCCCGGTGGACAGCCCCCCGCGCGCGCGAAGCACCCCTTTGCGAGCAATGACCTCCACCCCGGTGGACAGCCCCCCGCGCGCGCGAAGCACGCCTTTGCCTACAACAATCCCTCCGCCCACTCACCCCTTCTCGCCCCCCTTGGCGCCGGAGGAGGCGCGTTCGGCCAAGAGGTTGGTGTCGAACACGGTCGTGGTGCGCAGCTTCTCGCGGTGGTCGTCGAGTGCCAGGTCGATCAAGTCGTCCATGAGTTGGGCGAAGGGAAGTCCGGCGGGCTCCCACAGGTAGAAGGAGAACGAGCCGGGGATCGTGTTTAGCTCGTTGACGTAGACGCGCTCGGACGAGTCGATCAGGAAATCGACGCGCGTGACGCCGGCGCAGCCGAAGGCCGTGAACGCGCGCTTGGCGAGGTCTTGGACCTGGGTGGTGAGGGCCTCGGAGACGGGCGCCGGGATCAGGCGCTGGGCGCCCTTCATGCCAGAGGTCTTCCCTCCGCTCATGTACTTGTCTTGGAAGGAGAGGAACTCCTCGGCCGCGACCGGCTGCTCGCACACCGATGCGCGTGGTTCAACGTCGGGGCGGCCGATGACTGCGCAGTTGACCTCGATGCCGGCCTCTACCGAAGGTTCGATCAGACACGAGCGGTCCAGCTCGAAGGCCAGCTCCAAGGCCTCGACCAAGTCGGCCTCATCTGAGCAGCGACTCACACCAACGCTTGAGCCGAGCGAGGCGGGCTTGACATAGGTCGGGAAGTCGAAAGCCCCCTGCGCGCGCGCGAGGCACCCTGTTCGGTCGATCTCCCACTGCTCGCGACGCAGGGCCAGGTAATCCAAGGCGGGCAGGCCCGCCTGCGCAAGCAAAGCCTTAGTTGTGATCTTGTCCATCGCCGCGGCGGCGGCGCCCACGGGCGGGCCCACGTAAGGCAGCTGGGCCAGCTCCAGGGCGCCCTGCAGGCAACCGTCCTCGCCTTGGGTGCCGTGGGTGGCCAAGACGACCGCGTCGAGCGCGATCGATTGGTTCTCCCGCCCACCCGAGCGGCGTCCTCGCAACAGTGAGCCGCCGGATGGGGCAGCTCGCAGCAGGCGCCCGTTGTGCAAGTCGAAGTTGATTTCCTCGGCGTCCGGGTCGCCGCCGTCGCGCTGGTAGATGGACAGCTCGCGCAAGGCCTCGCCTGTGTACCAGCGGCCGCTGCGAGAGATGTAGATCGGGATGGGCGCGTGTCGCTCGGACAGTATGTCCAAGGCCTGCAGGCCCGTGATGATCGAGACATCGTGCTCGACGGAGCGTCCGCCGAAGGCGACGCCCACTTTGAGTGCGCTTGGTGGCATGGGCCCCTAGCTTATGCGGCGTAGGTGTCGGGCAGGTCGTTCTCGAACAGGACCACATCGCCCGCGCGTGTGAGGCGCCCGAGCAAGGCGGTCGCCTCGGCTATATCTCGCACCACGTGAATGCCTGCCTCCGCCAGGCCGGCGCTTGCGAGCCCTTCGCGGATCGGGACGGTGCGTTCGGGGCCGACCAGGATCGCGATGTCACAGACCGTGGCCGCCTGCTCGCCGAAGCGACGGTTGAGCTGTTGCTCCAAGTCGCCCAGCTCGACCATCCCCGGCGTCACGAGCAGGCGCCGTGTGGCGGGGTGCTCGCGCAACACCTCCAATGCGGCGGCGGCTCCGTCGGGATTGGAGTTGTAGGCGTCATCGATTACGACCACTCCCGCTCGACGGTTGTGGATCGGCTGCAAGCGGTGCGCCGGCGCCTGCACCTGGGCGAGCCCTTGGGCGATGCGCTCCAGTGGAATGCCGAGCACGTGACCGACTGCGGCGGCGGCGAGCAGGTTGGACACGTTGTGGGCCCCGAGCAGGCCTGCCGACACCTCGACCTGTGGACCGTCGGGTCCCTCGACTTGGAGCGTGAAGGTCGTGCGTCCGTCGGCCAGGCCTACGTTCCGAGCGATTATCTGCGCCGGGGGGTTGTGGTTCTGGGGGGAGGGAAAGGTCGTGCGGGACGGCGTGCCGGGCGCTTGGGGCGCCAGGGCGGGAGAGGCCGCTTGGGGGTGTCGCTCGACCTTGAACAACGTCACGGGCACACTCGCCCGGGCGGCAAGCTCCAGGCAGCGGGGGTCCTCGGCGTTGGTGATGAAGTGACCGTCCGGGGGTAGGGCGTCGAGCAGCTCTCCCTTGGCGGCGGCGATCGCCTCGATCGAGCCGAGTCGCTCCAAGTGCATCGGTCCAATTGCGGTGATCACGCCGATCTTGGGGTGTACCAAGTCGCACAGCTCGGCGATGTCGCCGCGCCTGAACATTCCCATCTCGACCACGAACGCCTTGTGGGAAGCGCGTAGGTGCTCGTTGACAGTGCGCAGCACACCCAGGTAGCTGTTGTAGGACTCGGGCGTCACGAGCGTTGGGCGATCGGCTTCGAGCACGGCGCCGACACAGAACTTGGTCGTGGTCTTGCCGTAGCTACCTGTTATTCCGACCACCAGAGGGTCCCATTCGCGCAAGGAGCTCTTGGCGCGCTCTTCGTAGCGTCGGTTGATCGCCCGCTGGAGCGGCTGCAGGGCGCGGTTGGCGATCAGCAGCGTCCAGGGCGCGCCCGCCAGCAGGAGCACGCCGATGGCCAGCACGATGGCGAGCGCGGCTGTGTCGAGGCCGGCTGCGGCGAGCACGATCGTGGCGAGGAGCAGCAGTCCGGGAGCGAGCAAGGCGGCGGCGAGCAGGCGCTTGGCGCGACCGGTGAAGACGAGTGGCTTGATCGCCTCTCGACGCCAGTCGCCCACGCCCAGCGCAGCCAGGGGGCAGCCGGCGAGCAAGAGGGCTCCGCACAGCCAGCCCGATCCGTTCGCGGATGCCCCAACGACCGCCGCGAACAGAAGGCACGTGGCGAGCAGCTCGCGGGGGGCCAGCAGCTCGCCTCGCCGGCGCAACCACAGCATCAGGCGGGCGCCCTCGTAGTGCTCGAGTTGGAGCAGGTGCAGCAGGCGATGCTGGCGGCCGGCCAGACGCACGGCGAGCGCCGCGATCGCGAGGACTGCCGCGACGCCTTGGAAGGCCCTCACCGGTCCTCCGGGGACGGGGTGGGTGTGTGGTGTTCCGAGTTGGAGGTGGACTCGCGCGCGCGCGTATAGGCGTCTGCGGGATTGGGGGTGGCCTGGGCCTTGTTGGGGGCGATGAAATGGGACACGATGCGTGCGAAGCGGGTGGGCTGGTCGAGATAGCTGAAATGGCCGGCCCCCTCCAAAACGACTAGGCCGGCGTCGGGGATCAGGCGCTCCATTTCTTGGGCCGCGGCCACCGGAGTGTCGTTGTCCTCGGCGCCCCACACGAGCAGGGTGGGCACCCCGATCGCGGGCATGAAAGGGCGCAAGTCGGCGTTGACGAGCTTCACAAGCGTCGGCCTCATCTCGCCGGCCGCCAGATAGTCGGCGGAGGCGGCTTTCCCCACCAGGCGTGTCCGCAGGCGCTCGCCTGGAGAGCCCAGAAAACGGGCAGCGTACTTGCCGATCTTGGCCATGCCCACGCGGCGATACCAGCGCAAGGTGCGCTTGGGGCGGATCCCGGCGGAGTCCACCAAGACCAGCCTTGAGGCGCGGGCCGGTTCGGTTGCGGCCATCCTGATCGCGATGCGCCCGCCGTTGGAGTGTCCGACGATCGTGGGGGCCTCGATCGAGAGGGCGTCCATGAAGGCCGCCACGAAGGCTTGGTAGTCCTCTACGTCCCAAGGTTGCGGCGGTGGGTCGCTCTGTCCGAAGCCGGGCAGGTCGAGCGCGTGCACAGTTGCCACGGGGGAGAGGCCGGTCACGATCGGATAGACGGCCTCGATCGAGGCGCCCCAACCGTGGAGGACGAGCACGGGTGGACCAGAGCCGGCGAGCAGGTGGCGAGTCTTCAGGCCCAGCACGGTGGTGTGCTGGGTGGGGAGCGTTGTGGGCACGCGCTAACGGTATTGCGCGAGCGGGCGGCTTAGGCGAGTGGTTGGACGGATCGCGACTCATATGCTAATCTTCATAAAATTGATCGAGAATCTGGAGATTATGCCGTGAAGATCGACATCCACCAACACTTCTGGACCGACCCGCTCGTTGAGGCGCTTGCCGAGCGAGACGAGCTTCCGTTCGTGCGACACGAGCAGGGACTCACCGTTCTGTTTCTGGCCGGCGAGCGGCCCTATGTGATCGAGCGCGAGGACGAAAATGTCTCGCGCAGGGCGCAGCTCGTGCGCGCCGACGGTCTCGACCGGGCGCTCGTGTGCCTGTCGAGCCCGCTCGGCATCGAGTCGCTCCCACGCAAGGGCGCCACAAGGTTGATCGAGGCCTACCTGGACGGCGCGCTTGCGCTTGGTGAGCCGTTCGACGTGTGGGCGCCGGTAGCGCTCGATCGTCTCGACCCCGACGATGTCGATCGGGCGCTGGAGCGCGGTTGCCGCGGCATCTCGTTGCCGGCCGGTGCTCTGGGCAGCGTCGACATGCTTACACGCCTTTCCCCGACGCTTGCCCGTGTCCAGGAGCACGGCGTTCCTCTGTTCGTCCATCCGGGTCCGGGATCCCGCCTGCCCACCCAAGAAGCGACGCTGGGCGATCCCTTGTGGTGGCCGGCCTTGACACGCTATGTGGCCGAGGTGCACGCGGCCTGGTTCGTGTTCGTGACCGTGGCGCGCCGTCTTTTCCCTGAGCTGCGTGTCGTGTTCGCGATGCTCGCCGGGCTCGCCCCTCTCCACACCGAGCGTCTGCTGGCGCGCGGGGGACCAGAGGTCGACCTGGAGGATCCCTTGATCTTCTATGACACCTCTTGCAACGGTTCCTATGCGATATCGCTGATGGATCGCCTCGTCGGCGTCGACCAACTCGTTTACGGTTCCGATCGCCCGGTCGTCGATCCGGGCAAGTACGGCGTCCGTGAGGTGCCGGACTGGGAGCGCTTGGCGAGCAACTCGGGGCGCCTGTTCGCAAGTGAGCGCCAACCGGTGGAGCGGCGGACAAGAGTGCTGTCGGCCGCGACTCGGCCCAGGCGTGTGGCCGTGCTGGAGCGGGCACTCTGATGAGGGGCCTCTTCTCCGACATACCGCGGCCCCGAGGCCGCAACCTATGTGGCCAAGAGCTTGAGGGGTTCGTGAGCGAACTGGCTGAGCACCCGGAGCTTTGGATCGACTTTGTCAAGCATGACCGCACTCAGCGCGTCTACGAGGAGCTGTTCAGCGACGATCACATCACGGCGTGGCTGATCTGCTGGATGGAGGACCACGACACCGGCTTTCACGACCATGACATCTCGTGCGGCGCGGTCGCGGTGGTGAGCGGCTCGGTGCGAGAGGAGCGCCTCACGCTCGACGGCCCGCCGGCCAACCGGCTGGCGAGGGCCGGCGAGAGCTTCCACTTCTCGGCCGCGGACATTCATCGTGTACGCCACGCCGGTAGTGACCCGGCGGTGACCCTGCACGTCTACTCGCCGCCGCTGCTGACGATGGGCGCATACGTGGTGCGAGAGGATGGGCGCTTGGAGCGTCAGAAGGTGTCGGCCGAAGAGGAGCTGCGACCGCTGGACGAGGTCGTGCCTACGCCTTGACTGGGCGCCTCGGGACTCCTGGACGAGGTTGTGCTTACGCCCTGACTGGGAGCTTTAGGACCGCTAGGCGAGGACTGCCTAGATCCTGACCGGGCGCCTTGCGAGGGTGGCCTGGACGTGTCTTTAGCCGTGGCTAACTCTCTGAACTATGCTTTCCGTATACAGAGGAACGAAAGCGGAGGAAACGGGGAGAAGACGATGGCTGCACACGGGCGCTCAATTCGAAGCACACTTATCTTGCTCTGCCTGGCGGTTGCAGCGCTCGCGGTTGCGATTGTGGCGGCACCAGGGGTTGCGCTGGCTGCGCCTGCGGTCACCGTCAAGGCGAAGATCGTGCCGATCCCGATCGACCCAAGCAAGCCCAACAGCCCGACTTACCCCGGCACAGGCAACATTCTCGGTGCGGGCGCTGCTCTGGAAGCGACGCTGAGCATCAGCGGCACCGAATATGGGGGCTATCCGTCGCCTGTGACCAAGGTCGTCGTGGATTTGCCGGCCGGCGTCAAGTTGCACACACAAGGCTTCCCCGTCTGCCCGACCGCGATCCTTGAAAGCCATGAAGTACAGAAGTGCCCGAAGGGCTCGTCCGCCGGACCTACAGGCGAAGCGCTCGGAGTGGTCAGCTTCGGCGGGACGCGCGTCAATGAGAAAGCCACGATCCAGGCGTTCTTCGCACAAGGTGGCGGCTTGGCCTTCTACACCGAAGGCACTTCGCCCGCCGAGCTGGAAGTGTTGGCCACGGGAAGCTTCACGACCGCCCCGCCTCCGTTCGGCCCGAAGCTGACGGTGCCGGTACCGCTTGTGGAAACGGTGCCCGGGGCGCCATACGCTTCGGTCCTGTCGATCAAGGGGAAGGTCGGCGCGGCGATTAAGCAGGGCAAAAAGTTGATCTCCTATGGCACCGTGCCCAAGACATGCCCCAAGGGCGGCTTCAAAGGGAAGGTCGAAATCACGTTCCTGAGTGGAGAAACGGTGACGGTCAACCCGACCGTGCCTTGCCCCAAGCGGTAGCGTCCTTGACCCTCCGGATCTGAGGAGGCGGCGAGGTGCTCGAGGAGTATGAGCCTGCCGAGGAGGGCCCGATTATTGGGCTCTTGGGGCCGCGCACCAGGCACATGGCCGCCTTGGAGTTCGGTAGCAAGGCCCAGTTCGACGACCCTCGCTTGGAGTGGCGCAGGCTTTTCTCCGAGCTGCTCGGGACATTCTTCCTGGTGCTGGTGGCTGCCGGCGGGGGAATCCTGCACGGACAGGGCCAGATCAGTCTTGCGGCCGCGGTGGTCGCGCCGGGGCTGATGGTGATGGCGATCATCCTGTTCATGGGCGCTGTCTCCGGCGCGCATCTGAATCCGGCGGTCTCGCTTGCATTTGCGTTGCGCAGGGATTTCCCGTGGAAGCGCGTGCCCGGTTACGTCGTCGTCCAGCTCGCGGGCGCGGCCTTGGCCTGCTTGTTTTTGGAGGCTGTGTTCGGCAAAATTCAGCACCTCGGCGCCACCTTGCCGGGCCCTGGTTACGCGCCATGGCAGGCCTTGCTGATGGAGATCGTGCTCACCGGCGGGCTGGTGAGTGTCATCTTGGGGACCGCTTCGGCCGCACAGAATGTGGGTGCGATCGCGGCTCTGGGCGTCGGCGGATATATCGCCCTGGCCGGACTATGGTCGGTGCCGGTGAGCGGGACTTCGATGAATCCGGCTCGCTCGTTCGGGCCGGCCTTGGTGAGCGCAGACTTCACTAGCTACTGGGTGTATGTGGTGGGTCCGCTTGTGGGCACCTTGATCGCGGTCGGTTGCGCCTTCGTGTTGCGCGGCGGCGGCGGCGATCCGATCTCCTATGCCGCCGGCTCTGGCGTCTTGGACGAGGGTAGCTTCACCGCCAAGCAGCGCTTGGCCGATGCCCTCAAACGCGGTGAAGCTCTGCCGCCGGGGATCGGTGGTCGCAAGGAGACCGGAGAAGACGGCTGAACAGCGAGATAGTCCGAGCCGCGCCTGTTCATCGACCGTCTGGCGCGCGCCTGTAGCGAAGGTAGGCGACGCGAGAGCCGAACGTTCGTGTCTCGATCAGCTCCAGGTTGACCTGTTTCTCCAGGGTCGGGAAGTAGGGCGTGCCGCCGCCGAGCAGGACCGGGCTGACGAATAGCCGCCACTCGTCGATCAGCTCCAGCTTCATACACGCACGGGCGAGGCCGGCGCCCCCGACGGCGATGTCCTTTCCGGGCTGTTCCTTGAGCCTGGAGACCTCCTCGCCGACGCCGTCCCTGGCCAGCCTGGTGTTGCCCACCACGCTCTGAAGCGTTGTGGAGAACACGACCTTTGGCAGGGCCTTCCAGGTTTGGGCGAACTCCGCGTGATCCGCTGCCAGTGGACTCTCCTCAGCGGTCTCCCAGTAGACCATCGTTTCGTAGAGCCGCCGCCCGCAGAGGTGCACACCGATTTCCTGTACCTGCTGGTGGTGGAATCGGAACAGCTCCTCGTCGGGCACCGACCAGTCGATCGCGCCATCGGGTCCGGCGATGTAGCCGTCCAGCGACACAGTCATCGAGTAGATCAGCTTCCGCACCACGGTCCTCCTTCGGTTGGACCCATTGTTCTGTAGATAATCACTCGCGTCACCTCACTGCTCGTTGGTGCCCGTCGATCACGCTCGGTGGCGCAGATCAGCCCAGTATTCGTGGAAAGCCGACGCGGGGACTCGAACCCCGGACCCCTTCATTACGAGTGATCTGGGTCGGGAGGCCGGGTCTGGCTTGTTCAAGCCATAGCCCTGCACGACCCAGCCACTGCGTGCTACCAACGTGCTACTCAGTGCTCCTAACCCAAGGGTCGACAGCCATTGCAACAAGCCTCTGACCCCCTTACCAGCAGGGCGCTCCGATGCTACGTTTAGGTCATGACGCGAGCTGAGCTGCACCGTCTTGTCGACGAGCTACCCGAGGAGAGCGTGGATGCCGCCGGGGTCTTGTTGATACGCGCCAAGGACCCATTGGTGGCCACACTTGAGGCAGCTCCGTTTGACGATGAGCCTTACACCGGGGAGGATCGTGCAGCATCCGAGGAGGGCTGGGCGGCCTACCGGCGGGGCGAGGCGATCAATGTAGCCGAGCTGCGCGCGGAGTCCGAAGCTGACGCCTGAACTGCCGTCGTGGAACGCGGTGATTGCGCCCGCCGCCGCGAAGACCCTGCGCAAGCTCCCACGCAACGAACGGGAGCGCATCCTCACCGCGATCGAACGACTACCCGCCGGAGATGTGCGCAGCCTCAAGGGCCGACCGGGCGAATGGCGCTTGCGCGTCGGTGACTGGCGAGCCATCATCTGCCTCAACCAAGGGGACCGCGTAATCGTGGTGACGGCCGTCAAGCCCCGTGGTGGTGCCTACGACCGCTGAAGGCCGGATCGAGCGGCGCAGATCTGCTCGTCAGCACTCATGGGAGATGCACCTCGAAGCTCCGCGATTACGTGAGCGTATGTTGAGAAGAGGACTTGGGGACCGTGGCCCATCATGTCGGCGATCTCCAACGGGTTGCGCTGCTCATGGAACAGGAGTGAGGCGAAGCTGTGGCGCAGGTCATAGGGAACGGCTCCGGTGTATGAGCGTTTGGTCTTGCTGTGGTCCTTCGTCGTTGTGATCGTGCCTATGCCTCACTCTCGCAAGCGGGCTGCCAGACTCGTTGACGCCAGTTGCGGTACGCGGTGGGCGTCCACGGTCCGCCATCGTGGCCAGGGAAGATCAGACTTGCTTGGACGCCTCTGAGATCGTCCGCGAGCGTTGCGAGCAACGAAACCGTGGGTCGTTTATACGCCGGTCCAATCCAAAGCGTCTAGCGAGCTACCCAACGGCGGTCGCTCAACGAAACCTACGGTCGCGCAGAAGGAAGTGCCGGGCGTATGCTTGCCACGGCGTGCGTCGTGTTGTAGGCGAGCGTCAGCGACTCGCTGCGAATCGCGCTAGCTGCGCCTGCCTCATCCACGACGGACACGGAGCCATTGACAAGCACAATTGCTCCGCTCGTGAGCGCTGATGGATGGCTGTCAAGCTGCTCCGAAGTCTGCTGCAACAGATCGAACGAGACGCCTGATTTTCGAAGCTCCGCGACCACCTTGGCTCGCACTGCGTCCTCGACGCTAAATAGATTCGGGACCCCAGCACCACGGGAGGCTTGGACACTCGCTCGGAGGAGACCTCGTCCGAGCCAGCTATGCAGCGTCCTGTACTCCACGCTTTTGACCTAAGCCGACGCGGGGACTCGAACCCCGGACCCCTTCATTACGAGTGAAGTGCTCTACCAGCTGAGCTACGTCGGCGCGGCCTTGGATGCTAGCGACGCTTGAGCGTCTGGGTGGTGCGTGCCAAAGGCTTCTACAACTCTGCCAGCGACTCCAACAGGGATTCGCCATGGCGCTCGCAGAAGGTTGGGCCTATGCCCTTGACGCCGATCAGCTCCTCCAGGTTTCTCGGCTTGGCGCGCAGGATGCCTTCCAGGGCGGTATTGGCGGCCACCCTATAGGCCGGCTTGCCTTCACTGCGACCCATCCGCCACGCCTTCAACTTCTCGAAGGCCTGCTCGTCTACCGGGTCATAGATATCCGCCGGCGCTCCCGAGCCAGGGTCGAGCGAGTCGAGCCGATCCAGAGGGTCGAGCGCTTCTCTGCGAGGCGTATTTGAGTGGCCCGCTGCGTGCCCTGTCCGCCCACGCGCCTTGACCATCTTCGGCAAGGCATGTTTGGAGGCCTCGACCAGGTCCGCGTCCGCTTCGCACACGTCGCAACACCTCACTTCGGGCGCGCAAGGCTCGCTGTCGCCGAAGTGATCCAAGATCTGGCGCCTGCGGCAGATCTGTCCGCCGGAGATGAACTGCTCGATCGAGCGATACGAGGCCCATCCCCGATCGCGAGCGGCCTTGATCGCGTCGTATGCCTTACGTGGGCTGCCTTCGCCTGTCAGCTCCACCAACAGCCCCGCAGGGCCGCCCGGTCTGAGCTTCACCGCTCCGGCCCGCTCGGCAATCGACAGAAGCACCCTTTCGCGCTCTCCTGTCTGGCCCCCAAAAGGTGCGCCCCCCAAAGTGTCCAGTCCCCCGTGTCCGACCGTCGCGACGCCGTCCTGCGCGCGGTTGCGCAGCCCCGCTACGTAGCGCCTCACATCGTCCACGGTTGTCTCGCGCTCCTTGATGAACCTGATCAACCGTCCCAGGTCCATCCTCGAGGCCAGCAGCACCGCTCGCGCCGGCAGCCCATCGCGTCCTCCGCGTCCAGCCTCCTGGTAGTAGGCCTCCAAGCTGGTGGGCACCGCCCAGTGCACGACCGTGCGCACGTCCGCCTTATCGACGCCCATGCCGAACGCGTTCGTAGCCACAACCACCTCGGCCTCGCCTCCCATGAAAGCCTCCTGGCTGGCTCTGCGCGTGTCCGGGGCCATGCCGGCGTGGTAGCTGACCGCGCGCACCCCCCGCCCCCGCAGCAGCTCGGTCACCTCCTCGGTGTGCTTGCGCGTTCCGCAATACACGATCGCCGGCCGCGCTCCCGGTTGCGCCAGAACATGCAACAGGGCCGCGCGCTTGCGAGACACCGCGCCCTTGCCCTCCAAGCCGACCACATCGAAGCTCAGGTTGGGCCGGTCGAACCCGGAGCGCACCGCCACCCAATCGCGCAAGCCCAGGCGCTCCGCTATCTCCTCGGCCACCTTCGGGGTAGCGGTGGCCGTGGCCGCCATCACCGCCGGTCGTCCGAGGGCTTCGATCGCCTCATGCAGGCGCAGATAATCGGGCCTGAAATCGTGGCCCCACTCCGCCACGCAATGGGCCTCATCGACTACGAACAGGCCCACCTTGCGAGTGGCGAGCGTCGCGCGGAAGGCCTTCGAGGCGAAGCGCTCCGGCGCCGCCAACACAAGCTTGGCCGAGCCCGATCGGATCGTCTCCAGTGCTTGCTCGTTGTGGCCGTCGGCCATACCCGAAGCCAGCATCACGGCCTCGACCCCCGCAACCTCCAAGCGTCTGCTCTGGTCGGCCATCAGTGCGATCAACGGACTTACCACGACCACCAGGGGTCGCTCGGGATCACGGTCCCCGGCGAGCGCCGGCAATTGGTAGCAAAGCGACTTGCCGCCGCCGGTCGGCATCACCACGAGACTGTCGCGTCCCTCCAGCGCCGCCTGCACCGCCTCGCGCTGCCCCGGCCTGAACGCTTGCAGACCGAACCGCTCGAGCAGCTGCTCGGGAGTTGGCCCGGTGTGAGCGCCGGCCGAGCTCACACCGGCAGGCACACTACCCGGGCTCGGGTCGGTATTTATGTCGCTGGGACTGTCTTGAAGCACGCTCCAAAGCTACCTCGAGCTCCGGGCGGTATTCAGCGCCGGCGCCACACCACGCGCGCGCCGGCGGCCGGCACCAGCGTAATTGCGCGCCTCTGGTTCCACTCGCCTTTGCGCCACAACCGGCTGCCCTTCGAGGGCAACTCGGGCGAGAGCTCCTTCAGGATCGTCTGCAAGATCAGCTTCATCTCGAGCGTCGCAAACGAAGCCCCGATACAGCGCCTGATGCCGCCCCCGAACGGAATCCACGAGAAAGTCTCCGGCGGTTTGTCCAAGAACCGCTCCGGTCTGAACTCCTTTGGCGCGTCATAGACCTTCGGATTGCGGTTGGTCAAGTAGATCGACGGCACAACCCTCGAGCCGGCGGGCAGTTCGTGGCGACCCACCCGGAGCGGCGCTTGCAGGACCCGCACCACCATCGGCACGACCGGACGCACCCTCAAGGTCTCCGAGATCACGGCCTGCATGTACTCGTCGCCTTCGCCCTCATCGATCTCGGCGACCAGCCGAGCGAGCTTGGCTGGGTGGCGCACCAATCGCTCCACCGCCCATGCCACGGCGGTGGCGGTCGTCTCGTGTCCGGCCAACAGCAGCGTCACCAGCTCGTCGCGCAGTTCCTCATCGCTCATCGCCCGCCCGTCCTCGTCGCGCGCAAGCATCAACAGGGAGAGGATGTCGGCGCGCTCGCCCAGGTCCTCTTCGGAGCGGCGGCGCGCGATCTCCGCATAAATCACCTCGTCCAAATGGTCCAGAGCACGTCCGATCCTGCCCGTGGGCCTGGCTTCCACCGGACGGCGCAATGCGTTCATCAGCAGGGCCGGCGTCTGACCCGGCGTCAGCAGACCCCCGATCGCGTTGCGCAAAGCTCCCATACGCTCGGCCTCGACACCGAACACAGCCCTCAGGATCACCTCGAGCGTGATCGCCCGCGTGCGCTTGCTCAGCTTCATCGCTTCGCCGATCGGCCACTCGGCCATCGAGTGATTCGTCGCATCCACGATCACATCCGCGTACTCGCGCATCCGCTCCCCATGGAAGGGAGGCAGCAGCAGCTTGCGTTGGCGCATGTGCTCGGGTCCGGTCAACACGATCACCGAGCTTGGCCCCATGACCGGAGCGATCGGCGAGGCGCCCGCCGCCGACGGCGCCACGTCGGGGGGCGCCGTGAACACGGCCTTGACCGCATCCGGGTCGCTCAGCATCACCAGTTTGCGTCCGCTCGGGCCGAAAGTCAGCGTGAACGCCTCGCCATAGCGGCTCGAGCACCGGTCCATCACCCAGGTAGGCGCCAACGCCCACACAAGCGTCAAAGCGAGCGGCGACAGCTTCGGACCGCGAGGCAGCGCCTCGGCGGGCGGTTCGGCGAGGGGCTTCAGTGCGCCTACAGGCGGCTGCGCGACGGCGGTGGCCACCCCAGAAGCCTATCGGGCTGAGCTTCGCTCTCGGCAAGCGCTGCCACGATGCGCTCGTGCGCCCGCTCCACTTGGTCCGCCGTCAACGTCTCAGAGTGGCGGCGCATATAGGCCAACAACATGCGTGCCGGCGCGACCCTCACCCCGCGGCGGCGAGCCAGCGGCTTGTCGATCCAGGCGCGACTGAACACCACCAGCGCCTCCGCGCGCTCTCCCGTGATCCGTTCAAGCGTCTCGCGCTGCTCTTGCGCCTGGCGCAATACCGCTCCATGGATCGTCCTCACGCGCACTTCGCCTTGGCGGCTCTTGGTCTCGACCGTGAAAAGCCCTGCGCCACTCAGCGCGATGTGATCTACATTGCCGTAGCCAAAGCTGGCGTCGTGGATCACGCGCCAGCCTTCGTCCGCCAGCTCGTCGAGCAGTCCGCCCACATGCTCCTCGCCCGCAGCGCCCCTGTCATGGCGGTCCACGAGTGGCAGCACGTAGCGCGAGACCCCGAACATCGCCACCAGCAGAGCCAGCTCCGAGCCAATGAACAGGGGGCTGTGCAGGCCAAAGGAGCGCCCCAGAACCGTCGTCAGAACGGCCAATATGCCGAGCGTAACAAGCGTGCGCAAACGGAGGCGCAGAAACGTAGCGCGCGCGTGCTGTCCAGGCATGCGAGCGGTTGGATCGTGGCGTTTGGGCAGGCGCAGAGTGTGGCCGCGTGCGGTTTGCATGTACTTCAGGCATCGGCCCGCCAGTGGCCTCATCTTTAGGACTGGGGTGGCTCATGGCGAGCGTTTCGCGCTAGCCATGAGCAGGTAGCGCCTCCACGCTGCTCATGAGCGATCAGCGCCTACCCGCGTTACCGCTCGGACGGGAGTTGGCCGACTGTTCGAGCCCTCTGGAGCCGAAAGGCATGCCTGCAGAGAAAAACGTAGAACGTGCGGCCATCCCCCTAAAGCCCATCCGCGACCGGGTCGAAGGCATTGACAGGCCGCGATCCACAACCCGGTCATCCGTTATGTCCAATTCATCCGAATCTGCACTTCCTTCCGACATCCGCCTGCTATTGCGCGCCGACGCCGAGCAATGCTGGTTGCACCGCGAGGTGATCCCGGTCCTGCGCGAGGTCGAAACGCCCGGCGAGCTTGCCGAGGAGGAGGTAGGAGCGGCGCTTGCCTACCTTGAGGCGATGTGGAGCGAGGCGACCTCACGTGCCCGTGAGACCGACGCCGCACACCTTCACCTGAGCTCCCCCGAGCGGACCGGCGAAGCCTTGGCCGGCCCCGCCGGTCGCTACCACGCCGCTGTGCGCGTCCTGCGCGAAATCGTCGCCGAGCGGATCACCCCTTTCGTAGAGCCCGATCTCGATTTCGAGCCTCGGCACTCGACGGGTGGCGGCTCCGTTCGCATAACCGACAAGCGCCCCGGCGGCTGCCAAGCGGCGTAGTCCACCAGGCATCGCGTGCTCAACGGTTCCGGTTGCGGTGCCTCTTGGCCGCGAGGAGGCTCGACCGCGAGTGGCGTAGTTCACCAGGCATCACGGGCGCAACGGTTCCGGTTGCGGTGCCCTTGGCCGCGAGGAGCCTCGACCGCGAGCGCTCTCCTGATCGCATAGGGTTCGCGCGTGGCCGACCCCACAACAGCGCCCGCCTTGCCCTTCGACCTGCAGGCCCATTCGACTCGCTCCGACGGGGCTTTGGAGCCAAAGGAAGTCGTAGCGGCGGCCGCCCAGGCTGGAGTCAAGCTCCTGGCCTTGACCGACCACGACACGCTGGCCGGTGTCCAGGAGGCCTTGAGCGCAGGGGCCGAGCAAGGTGTCGCAGTGGTACCCGCGATCGAGATCTCCGCGATCGACGATCCCTCCGCGGCGGGCGCCCCCGGTGAGGACGCTGCAGGCACGGCACGCGAACTGCACATCCTCGGCTACCTCGTCGATCACACGGACCCCACTTTTCTTGCCACCTTGACCGGTTTCTTGGCCGACCGCGAGCAGCGCACCCTGCGGATGGCCCAGAACCTGCGCGACTTGGGCTTCGAGCTTGACTCCCAAGCGATCGACGCGCGAGTGAAGGCAGGGGAGCCGATCGGCCGCCCGCACCTAGCCGAAGCGGCGCTATCGCATCCGGCCAACGCCGAGCGCCTGCGCTCCGAGCAGATCGACGACATCGGCTCGTTCATCCGCGGCTACCTGATCGAGGGTCGCCCGGCCTTCTGCCTGCGAGTAACGCCCACGGTCAAGGAGGCGATCGACGCGATCCACGCCGCCGGCGGCGTCGCCATCTGGGCGCACCCCTTCTGGGACGTGTCCGACTCGGACGAAGTCCTGGCCATGATCCACCGCTTCCGAGCCCTAGGGATCGACGGAGTAGAGGCTTTCTACGTCACCCATACCCGAGAGCAGACCGAGCTGGTGGCGCATCGCTGTGAGGAGCTGGACCTGCTCAGCACCGGCTCCGCCGACTTCCATGGCCCCGACAACCGCCTGTTCTCGCGCTTCATGGCCTTCGAGACCTATGACCTTCAGCCGCGTCTAGGCCCGATCGCCGCGCTCCTCAACTAGGCCGGCTCAGATGATGGACGGCTCCGAAATCTCGCTCCGAAGTCTCGGCCAGATCGGCTCTGAGGTCTCGGCCTGATCACAACCTCCCTCAAGTAGGCAGCCCGGCCAAGCGATAGGCGAGCGCTTCGAGCGCCAGCTCCTCGGACACATTCAACGGGAGGCGCAAGCGCGTATCGCACACCAGCTCCACCCCGCGCATCAGCGAGGCAGCCGAGCGGTCCTCCGCGCAAGCAGCCAGCTCCGCGGTTCGGTCGAGCGCAAGCGCCAGCTCGGGCGCGCCCACGGCAAAGCACCAAGCATCGCGCAGCCACTGCTCGGCCAGCTTCAAGCCCAGCTCCAACGTCGCCGTGCGCGCGCGGCGCTCGGCCCGACGCACCACATCCGCGCCTTCGCGCTCATACTTGCGCCGTTCCTTGCTCGGCAGCAGCTCGGCCTCCTCGCGCAACCGCTCGCCCGCCTCGGCGCTCGCGGCGGCGCCCGCGGCCTTGGCCGTCTCGAGCAATTCCGTCCAACCGCGCTCCTCGTTGCGCCCGATCAGCGCGGCCCCCACGAAAGTCTCGGCCCAAGCGCGTAGCCTCCCGCCTTCCTCGCCGGTCAGTTGCTGGGCCAAGCGCACATCGCCGCCCGCCAGCTCCGCGCAAGCGGCGGCCCTCAAAGGGTCGAGCCGCTCCCTGCCGGCTTGCTCCAGGCGCTCTAGCACCAGCGCGCCGGCAAGCGGGTCGAAGCGCACCTGCTGACAGCGTGAGGCGATCGTCGGCAGCACATCCTCGCGGTGCTCGGCCAGCAGGATCAGGTGGGCGAAGGAAGCCGGCTCCTCAAGCGTCTTGAGCAGTCGATTGGCCGCCTGGTCATTCATCGTGCCCGCCGCCTCGATCACGAACACCCTGCGCTTTGACTCGAACGGCGTGTGGGTTGCGGCCGCCACCACCGGCCCCTCGATATCCCGCACGAGCACTTCGCTGGCCCCGCTCGGGGTCACCCAGGTCAGGTCGGGGTGAGCGTCGCGCTCAACTCGTTCGGCCACCGTCCGCGGGGTACGCGCGCCGTCTGCGAGCAGGGCTCCCGCGAAGGCCTTGGCCACCGCCTCCTTGCCGCCGCCCGAGGGCCCATAGAACAGGTAGGCATGTGAGGGATCCCCCTTGGGAGGCAACGCCGGGAGCAGAACCGCGCAAGCGTGAGGGTGATCTTCGATGCCCGGCAGCGCCGCCGCCCCCTGCTCGTTGGATGAGGGTGACACGTGGCCATCCTAGATGGGCGCTACCGTGGCGCCGTGCCCGCCGGCAAGCTCATCACGATCGAGGGCATCGACGGCGCCGGCAAGTCCACGCTCGCCCAAGCTTTGGCGCAAGCTTTGCGGGAGCGAGGAATCCAGGTCGAGCTGCTGCGCGAGCCCGGAGGCGTCGTCCTGTCCGAGCGGATCAGGGCTTTGGTCAAGGATCCCGCTTTGACGATAAGCCCGCCGGCGGAGGCCTTGCTCTACGCCGCCGCCCGAGCCGAGCTCCTCCACGAGCGCGTCCTCCCTTTGCTCAGGGCCGGGACATGGGTCCTCTTGGACCGCTTCGTCGACTCCTCCCTTGCATATCAGGGCGCCGGGCGGAATCTCGGAATCGAGCAGGTCCGGGCCGTCAACCTTCTCGCCACCTCCGGCCTCACGCCAGACCTCACCTTGCTCCTGCGAGTAGCGCCCGAGACCGGCCGGGCGCGCCAAGGGACACGCGACGACGCCCCCGATCG
This sequence comes from Solirubrobacteraceae bacterium, assembly GCA_049588415.1. Lineage (GTDB taxonomy): Bacteria > Actinomycetota > Thermoleophilia > Solirubrobacterales > Solirubrobacteraceae > Palsa-744. The sequence goes on along the minus strand of JBAVYU010000007.1, from coordinate 86,279 downwards.
CTTGGAGCGCGAAGGCGAGCCTTTCTTTGAGAGGATCGCCTCCGCCTACGATGCTCTCGCCGCTGCCGAGCCGGCCCGGATCAGGCCGATCGACGCAGAGCAGCCGCCCTCCGTAGTGCTCGAGCGCGCTTTGGCTGAGATCGCGGACTTGCCGGCTCGTTAGGATGGGGGAGGTGAATGCTGTGCGCTACGGGGTGACTTGCGCGGGCGCGCGGGACCTACCGAGAGTCCGCGCGCGAGTCCTCTGCTTGGGTGTAATGCTCAGCCTGCTCGTGACTGGCGCCCCGGCCTCCGCGACAAGCACGAAGGCCACCACCGACCCTGCCTTGCGCATATCGATTCCCGCGTCGGCTCGTGTACACGGCACCACCGGTTCGACCACGCCGGCCCCGGCGACCACAGCGCCCGTGTCGACCGTACCCGCCGCCACCACGCCCCCCAGCACGACGCCCGCGGGCGGAGCCCAGCCCGGAACGATCGCGCCAAGCTCCACTTCCACGACCGGCACGACCCCAACCCCCACCACAAACCCCGCCGTTCCATCCACGGCAACCACTCCAACGACGGGCGCACCGGGCACGACGGTTCACTCGAGCACCGTCGTCGTCGTCCACCAGCCGAGCAAACCTACGCATCTCTCGACCGGGGCATTGCTTCTGGCCATCCTCGGCGCCCTTCTGCTCTTGGCGTGCATCGCCTGGGGGATCGGGCGCTGGCTGGCCTTGGAACCGCGCTGGGCGGCGGCTCTGACTTACTCCTTGCGAGAGGCCTCCTACCGCGGCTCGGCCACTTGGGCAGAGTTCTCCGACTGGGCTCGTCTAGGCCGCTGAAAGGCTCGCTGAACACGCCGGCCATGCGGGGCAACCCGTCTAAAATGATGGATAGCAGGCATTTAATGCTCGAAGCTCGTTCTGTCCGGCGCTCGCGCGACGATTCTCGGCCCAAGTGAACAGATTCGAGTGGGCGTCGCGAGTGTCGGCGCAGAGGAGGTAAGGCCGATGGATTTCACCCCGCACCCCACGATCGCAGAGGACACACGCGCCGGTGAGGCGCTGTCCGTCGAGCGCCTGTTCACCTCCCCGGACACGCACCCCTTCGACACGGTCGAGTGGGAGCTGCGCGACGCTCGCATCGGACACGGCGACCGCGTCGCCTTCGAGCAGGCCGATGTCGAGTTTCCCAAGACCTGGAGCCAGAACGCGACCAACATCGTCGCCCAGAAGTACTTCCGTGGACAGATCGGTCACCCCGAGCGCGAGCGCTCCGTCAAGCAGATGATCGGCCGCGTCGCCGGCACGATCGCCGCCTGGGGTCGCGAGCGTGCCTACTTCGCCACCGAGGAGGACGCCGCCGCCTTCGAGGCCGAGCTGACCCACATCCTCTTGCACCAGCTCGCCGCGTTCAACTCACCTGTCTGGTTCAACGTCGGCTTCGAGGAGTCCCCCCAGTGCTCGGCCTGCTTCATCCTGTCCGTCGAGGACACGATGGAGTCGATCCTCGAATGGAACACCAAGGAGGGCAACATCTTCCGCGGTGGCTCCGGCTCGGGCATAAACCTGTCCAACATCCGCGGCTCCATGGAGCCTCTGGCCAAGGGCGGCACCGCCTCCGGCCCTGTCTCCTTCATGCGCGGCGCCGACTCCTGGGCCGGCACGATCAAGTCCGGCGGCAAGACACGCCGCGCGGCCAAGATGGTGGTCTTGGATGTCGATCATCCCGACATCCGCGAGTTCATCTGGTGCAAGGCCAAGGAGGAGGACAAGGCCGAAGCCTTGCGCAACGCGGGCTTCGACATGTCGATTGACGGCGAGGGCTTCAAGTCGATCCAGTACCAGAACGCCAACAACTCCGTGCGCGTCACCGACGAGTTCATGCAGGCCGTCGAGTCCGACGGCGAGTGGAACCTGATCGCGCGCGCCACCGGCAAGCCGGTCGGGGAGCCTGTACGAGCGCGCGACTTGATGCGCGAGATCGCCGAGGCCGCCTGGCGCTGCGCCGACCCTGGCGTGCAATACGACACGACCATCAACCAGTGGCACACAAGCCCGAAAAGCGGCCGCATCAACGCGTCGAATCCGTGCTCCGAGTACATGCACGTCGACGACTCCGCCTGCAACCTGGCCTCCCTGAATCTGATGAAGTTCCGCCGTCCCGACGGCACTTTGGACGTGGCTTCCTTCGAGCACACGGTCGACATCGTGCTCTTGGCTCAGGAGATCGTCGTCGGCCCCTCCAGCTACCCCACCGAGCAGATCGGCGTCAACGCCCGCGCCTTCCGCCAGCTCGGCCTCGGCTACGCAAACCTCGGCGCCTACCTGATGAGCAACGGCATGCCCTACGACTCCGACGCCGGGCGGGGCACTGCGGCGGCGATCACGGCCTTGATGACAGGACGCGCCTATCGCGAGTCCGCGCGCGTCGCTGCCGCGCTCGGCCCCTACGAGCACTACGAGGAGAACCGCCCCGAGCACAACAACGTGATGCAAATGCACCGCGACTCCTCCCGCGCGATCCCTGAGGCGATCTGCCATGACACCGAGCTGCTGGAAGCCGCCCGGCGCTCCTGGGACGAGGCGGTCGAGCTGGGCGAGCAGTTCGGCTACCGCAACGCCCAAGCCACGGTCTTGGCCCCGACCGGCACGATCTCCTTCCTGATGGACTGCGACACCACCGGCGTCGAGCCCGACTTCTCCTTGGTCAAGTTCAAGGAGCTGGTCGGCGGAGGCCAGATGACGATCGTCAACCGCACCGTGCCCCTCGCCCTGCAAACGCTCGGCTACTCAGAGCAGCAGGTCGAGCAGATCGAGGCACACCTAGCCGAGCACGGCACGATCATCGGCGCGCCGGGCCTGGCCGCCGAGCACCTACCCGTGTTCGACGTGGCCGTGGGCGAGCGCGCGATCTCCCACATGGGCCACCTGAAGATGATGGGCGCCGTGCAACCGTTCATCTCCGGCGCGATCTCCAAGACCGTCAACCTGCCGCAGACGGCGACCGTCGAGGACATCGCCGACGCCTACACCCAGGCTTGGCACTTGGGCATCAAGGCTTTGGCGATCTACCGCGACGGCTCGAAGACCGCGCAAGCGTTGCGCACCGACGCCCAAAAGGACGCCCCGGCACCGGCCGATGTCGACGCGATCGTCGAGGCGGCTGTCGGCAAGGCCTTGGCCGAGGCAGGTCCCCGGCGCAAGCGCATGCCCCGCGAGCGCCAGTCGATCACCCACAAGTTCTCAATCGGCGGCCACGAGGGCTACATCACCGCCGGCATGTACGAGGACGGCACCGTCGGCGAGATCTTCCTGACCGACATCGGCAAGGAGGGCTCGACGATCAAAGGCATGATGAACTCGTTCGCCACAGCCATCTCGATCGCCCTCCAGTACGGGGTTCCGCTCGAGACGCTCGTCGAGAAGTTCAGCTACATGCGCTTCGAGCCGGAGGGAATCACCGGCAACCCGGAGATCCCCTTCGCCAAGTCGATGCCCGACTACATCCTGCGCTGGGTGGCCTCGCGCTTCCTGGACACCGACGCCCAGGAGGAACTCGGCATCCTCACACCCGCGGTGCGACGCCGCAAGCTAGCCGAGGAGGCAGCGCAGTCGATGGTCTCCTCCGACACCGCCGGTCCCGAGGCAAGCGCGGGGGGCGCCGACGGCGTCCCAGCGGCAAGCGCGTTGACTGACTCTCCTCCGGTCGTCCCGGCTCGTATGCAGGGGCTTGATCTCGGGCCGGCTTGCTCGCAGTGCGGAGGCATGATGCAGCGCACGGGCTCTTGCTACACGTGCAGCAGTTGCGGTAACAACACCGGCTGCGGCTGATCGGCCGCTCGGTCTGACGTAGCGCCTTCGGCCCGCCTAGTGCGGGTCGAGTCGTCTTTGAAGGACGCAGTCTCGCGCCGGCTGTCGCGCGTCAGTGGCCGGCGGCGGCCTGCTCGGCCACTGCGACGCGGGCCTCGTCGCGGCCCAGCATGCTCAAAAAGACCGCCGCAAACGCGATGCCGAAGACCAGGAACTCGACAAAGCACATGCCCGCGCCCGCCAGTTGCTGATCGGCGATCGCCGACAACCCGAAGGCACGTGGGGCACTTGCGTAGAGCGGGTACTGGGCTGTAGCGATCCACGTGAGAGGTAGGCACACCGCGGCCGAGGCGATCCTCGAGAAGCCGAGCAGAGCCAGGCGCTGGCCGTCCGGGCGCGGACGCACCCGCGGAAGTGGATCCACGATCAGCCACCACAGGGCCAAGCCCGTATAGAACAAGGTCGCGTGCTCAAAAGCGTGCACCACCGTGTGCTGGGCGGCGAAGTCGAACACCGCCGGGATCGCCCAAACCCAAGTCGCGACCGCCCACAGCGGAATCGCCACCCAAGGCGAAGTCAACACTGCCAGTGTGGCGCCCCAGCGTCCTCCCGGAGCGACAGCCTTCAAAGCGGTGCGGGACAGGCCCAACGTCAACACCGGCGAGCGCAACCCCAGCAGGATCAGCGCCGGAGCGATATCCGACAGCAGCACGTGCTGGGCCATGTGCGCCGACAGCAGCCAGTGGTCGCCGATCGCATCCAAAGGCGACAGCAGTGCGATCGCAAGCACCGCCAAACCCATGTAGTAGGGCAGCCAGTGGCCCACTCCGACCGAATCGGAGCGAGTGGCGGCGCGCTTGTACATGCGCCCATACACGACGCCTGCGGCAAGCAGCCCAAGGATTGCAAGTGGATCGAAGCTCCAGGAGCCCCAGCCGGGCACGTTCATCATCGGCGGCATCCTATCGATCCGCCCAGCCTTGCCGCGCCCCGCTCGTGTCGTCGCCTGTCATGCGCCTCCATACGACGCCGGCGGCGCCGGGTTCGAGCGGATCGCCGCGATCTCAGCCAGCAGCGCCCCCGGGCTCGTGCCGCCCAACACCCTCAACCGCGGCAGCCTGTACGGATCATCGCTGGGGCTCGCCCAGCCCGGCACGACCGTCGTCGAACCCACATAGCCCGCCGCCTTTACTGCCGCGATGACCGTTGCGTTGTAGTGGCCCGACGGGTAGCAAAACCAGTTGACCGGCACCTTGTAGAGGCGGCGAACCTCCTCGCGTGCGACCGCCACCTGTTCGTGCAACGCTGTCGCGTCCAGCGTGATCAGGTCCGCATGGCTGATGCCCTGCGTATCCAGCTCCCACCCTTCCCTCACGAGCTGTTCGACTTGACCGTGGCTGAGCCCGCCCTGGGAGGGCGGCAACCCCGTCAGCTGGATGTTCTCCACGCCCACCCATCCCAGCTTGCGCAGGACCGGCAGGGCCTTGGTGAGCTGGGACTGGTAGCCGTTGTCGAAGCTCACCACGATCGGCTTGCCCGCCGGCAACGGCGTCCCCCTGATCCAGTTGGCGAGCATCTGGTCCATCGTCACGGCATGAAAGCCCGCACCCTTCAGCGCCTGCATCTGCGCTTCGAACTCTTCCGGGTCCACATACAAGCCCGGGAATTTTGCGCCTTGCGGCGGCGGGTTGATGACGTGATACATCAGAATCGGCACCGCCTCGGTGCCCCTCGGGCCATGACCCGAACCCACCGTGCCCTTCAGCGTGTCCCCGGCCGTGCCTGATCCGCCCGCGCCCAGTCCTGAGGAGCCGCCCGAGCCGCCGCTATCGGCGTGGCTATGCGTGCCAGACTGGCCCTTCGTAGGGGCCGAAGCGTTCTTCGCCCCCGATTTGGAGGAGCCGCCGGAGCCGAGCAGGAGCGCGACCAGCACCGCTCCCACCGCCAAGACGGCTACGGCGGCGAGCCCCCGCTTACGTCGGCGCGCCATCTCGCGCCGACGGGCCTCACGACGGGCTCGCCGCTGATCGACGTCCATCTGCTCCTGTGCTTCGTACCTAGTTGAGACGCTTCTTCAGGGCGCTGGCTGCCGAGAATTTCGCCGCCTTGCTCGCCGCGATGTTGATCGTCTCACCGGTGGCAGGGTTGCGTCCCTGCCGGGCCGCCCTGCTGCTGACGCTGAACTTGCCAAAACCGGCAAGCGCGACTTCGCCACCGCCGGCCAGCTCGTCGGAGATCAAATCGATCGCCGCCTCCAGCGCTTGGCGAGCCTGCGTTCCCGCAAGACCCGTGCGTTGCGCGACCCCATCAGCCAGATCGTTCTTGGTCATGGCATTCCCTTCTCGAGTGTCGTTACTCCGGCCAGGCTAACGGTTGGCAAGGACGGCCATATGCCCAATCACCGGGTTTTCCCGCACCTTAGGCCCTAATTTGGGGGGATTTGAGGGCCAAATCGGCATTTTCCGGCCTTTCCGGCCCGAAAGCACGGCGCTTTCCGGGCTTCGCTAGGCGGAGACCCGGGCCCTGGAAGCTGTGTGCCGCCGGGGCGCTGGAGCCTCGCGCGGCTGCAGGCGCCCCGCCGCGCAAGCGGTCCACAAGACGGCGAGCCAGCTCAAAGAAGCCAAGCTGACGTGCACCCACACCAGCTCGGTCGGTAGATGGGTCTTGTATTGGTCCAAGCCCACCAGCCCTTGCAAGGCGATCAGCGCGCAGGTGACGGTCGACCAGAGGCGTACCTGAGGATCGGAATCGTGGCGGCGCGCCAACCACCACACCGCCAACGCGGCCAAGCCGAACACGAGCGCGATCTCGCCGTGACGGTGGATCACGAAATCCATCGTCCCCTTACCGTCGAAGTCCAGGCGGTTGATCTTCTGGCCGGGCGAGCCGCCGGCATGTGGTCCCGCGGCCGTGGCGGCCGTGCCCGCGAAGATCGTCAAGGCCCCGAGCCCAACCGTCGCGCGCGCCCACAAGGTCAGCTTGCGATCGCGCGACACGGGCCGCTCGCCGGGCTCGTAAGTGGCGCGCCAAGCAAGTGCCACAGCCGCCGCCACGACCAGCATCGAGAGCGCGAAGTGAGCCATCACCCAGCCGTAGTCCAGCGCCCCTCGTACGGTCAGGCCGCCCAGCACGGCCTGTGCGAGCACTCCGAGCGGCAACAGCACGCTCAAGCGCATCAAGTCGCGCCGGTAAGGCCTGCGCTTGAAGGCAAGCACGAAGGCCACGATCGCGGCGATCGACACCGGCACGGTGATCATCCTGTTGGAGAACTCGATCACCGCGTGGGTGTTCAGGGGTGGATAGACCTTGCCGTAGCACTTCGGCCAAGTCGGACAGCCCAAGCCCGAGCCCGTAAGCCGCACCGCGGCGCCACTCATCACGATCAGGGTGAGCGCGCCCAGGGCCACATAGGCGGTAATCGCATATTGGCGCGGCGTCAACGTCGCTTCCTTGGCACGCCGCCAAGTGCGGGTCAGGCTTCCAGGCATGGCCTAAAGCATTGCATCATGCGTCCCCACCGGAGCAGCCCTACGCGCGCACGCGTGGGGCCTTAGCTGCCATCCGCCCAGCCGTTACAGGCCCTTTGGCCGCCGCACACCCCCCGCGCGCGTGCGTAGGGAGGCCCTCAGTCGTTGCATGCAAGCCGCCGCACACCCCCCGCGCGCGCGTAGGGAGGCCCTCAGTCGTTGTATGCAAACGGCAGCTCGTCTGCCATCTCGCGCAGCAGAGGTGCCGTCTGGTCACGCTCGGACACGATCAGCTCGATCTCCGGCAGGGGCCAGCGTATGCCCACGTCCGGGTCGTTCCAGGCGATCCCTCGCTCCACGGTGGGGCTGTAGTAGGCGCTCTGCTTGTACATCACATCTGCCACCTCGCTGAGCACACAGAAGCCGTGCGCGAAGCCCACGGGCACATACAAAGTGTGCATTGACTGCTCGTCCAGCTCGAAGCCCTCCCACTCGCCATAGCTAGGGGAGCCGCGACGCAGGTCTACCAGCACGTCCAAGATGCTGCCCCGCGCGCAGCGCACCAGCTTGGCTACGCCCTCGCCCACGTGGAAGTGCATCCCCCGAACCACGCCCTTGGTGGAGCGAGAGTGGTTGTCTTGGATGAACTCCTCCCGCTCCGGGATGCCCGCCTGGGCGTGCCACTCGCGCCTATAGGTCTCCACGAAGAACCCTCGCTCGTCGCCGAACATCGACGGCACGATCAGTTTGGGCCCTGCTATGCGAGTGGGAAGCGTCTCCATCGGCGAGTTGCCGCGGCGCTGGCTTTGTGCGGGCGCCGGACGGGCCCCACATTATCTACAGGGCGAACTCGATGCATCAAAAACGACGGCCCGCCCGCAAACGCCTGACCTGAAATCGCGTTGCGGGCGGGCCGTGCCAACCCCCTTGGGGGCGCAGGACCGAATGGGCATCGGCTCGTGACTTGATCATGGTGACCCATCGCTCGCCCCAAAAAAAGAGGAAAGTCAGGTACTTGACTTTCAAGATGAGCCCGCGAGATTCGGAGCACCTATCGAAATTCTGCGCAACGAGCGACGGGCACTCAGGACCGCCATGCTTGGAGCCGCCAGGCCACCGATCGCACCGAGCACGGACGGCCCCACCAGCTGGGCGTGCGGCGAGGCCGAGCCCTCCAGCTCGCATATGTAGAAGCTGGTCATCGCCGCCAAGATCAAGGCGTGGCGGCGACCTTCCGGTAGGGCCGCCGCCCGGCACAAAGACTCGTCGGCGATGCGGCCCATGCGCGCGGCGGCGTCGCCGGGGGAAGCGTAATAGCCGACCAAGGCACGTCCGTCGACAGCGATGTCCTCTGCGTGATCGACCAAGCTGTCGAGCAGCGAGTGCAGCGAGCCGATCCACGGAAAGTAGGCCTGGTCGATCTCCTCCGCCGTCGAGCTGTCCAAGCCAGGGTCGGCGGCCGAGGCGATCAAGGCGAGCACCGCGAGGGTTGAGCCCGATCCGACCGCCGCCTCCCAGGGACGCAAGCCGGCGCAGGACGGGTCCGAGCGTCGCGCCCAGCGTTCGAACAGCTCGTAGGAGCCAAGCGCGTCGCCATGGTTGAAGCTCTGGTAGACGGCGATCCGCTCGGCGGCGCGCCCAATCGACTCTCTAACCGAGGCGACCGACGGCAAAGCCGAGAGCGCCGTGCGGGCTGTATCGACGAGAGCCACCAGGTAGCCGCCGTCCTCGCCATGGGGATGGTGGGTGTAGTAGTCGCGGTGGGGCTCCCCCCGCGAGGTAGCCACGATCAAAGCTTCGTGCAGCTTGTAGCCGTTGGCGACCGGGTCTGGGTTGGCCTGCTCGGAGAGCAGGTCCAAGTAGTCGCAGATCGCTTGGCAGGCCACCAAGGCCTTGACTACGAAAGGTCGGCTCTCCTTGCTCGCCAGCGCCGCGAAAGCGGCCGCTCCCTCCAGATTGCCGCGCTTCTCTTCGAGTGCCTCAAGGGCCAGGCAGCGCAAAGCCGGGTCCGGAATCCGCATCGCAAGCGTCCTTGTGCGATGGATCTCCAAAGCCACGCGCGGAAACACGGTCAACCAGTAACGCCGTGCCGTACACACGAAATCGGCCGCAAAGCAAAGTCCGCCCTTATGTATTGCCCGAACCACAGGGATAGGATTGCGCAACTGAGGGGCGGAGGTGGTTACTCCTGCAGGCTGAGGCGTACCGACACGCGCGTAGCCGCAAAACCGGGCAGCGCCAGCACGGCAAGCCCTATGAAGGTGATCAACCCCAATGTGAGCAGCACCTGTGGCGCTCCGATCGAGAACGGCGCGGGAAAGCCCGTCGTGGTCGTCAACCAGCGACCCGCCAAGGCGTGGCCATAAACGCCCACGACCGCACCTGTGAGCGAGCCCACCCCCAGCATCAAGCCGCTCTCCAGAAGCAGTCCACCCCACAATTGCGCCGGGTGATATCCCTGGATCTTGAGCGAGGCCAGACGCGCGCGCCGCTGCCAGATGGTGGCGCTCAAGGCCGCCGCCACCGCCAAGGCCGCGGCGATCAACAGCAAGGTCCAGATCTGGCTCAAGGTGTGCAGACCTTGGCGCGCGCTCGCTTGCGCTTCGGCTGCCCGCACCGGAGCCTCCCTGACCGATAGGCCTGAGCGTGAGCCGATCGCGGCCTCTACCGAGCGCACGCCGCCCGCGGGACTTACCCCTGGCCGCAGAATGACCTCAAGTGCGGCCGCGTCGGTTGTCTTCCAAGCGCGGGCATAGTCGTTGCTGTTCATCGTGATCGTGCCCGGTGGCCAGCCCGAGTTGGTGGTGATGGCCGCCACCCGCAAGCGCTCCGCGCCCGAAGGGGTGGGCAGCGCGAACTTTGCGCCCACGTCCAAGTGGTGTTCCCGGGCAAAACTGTTGGACACGGCTGCCCAGCCGCCCTTTCTGATCAGCCCATCCGCCCGTTCGAAGCTTCCCTGCAGGACTTGGCTCGATTCGAGCATCGCGGAGTCGCTCGGTGGGCGGGCGCGCACCCACAGCCGGCGCGGGCCCACGTCGGCCAAAGTCCCTTGGTAGATATGCACCGCCTGGACCCCCGGGGCGCGAGCCACCCTGGCCGGGGTGCCCGCCAAAGCGAAGCTGTCGGTATTGAAGACGTTGCTTCCATTGGTCACCCACACGTCCGCGGTGGCGTGATATTGGGCGATGGCGTCGTCGATGCCTCTCAGCAAGTCGTCGCGGGCGCCGCCGATTGCCACGCTCCCGTAGACAGCGAGGGCCGCGATCGCCGCCAAAGCGACCGAGCGAGTGGTGATCGCTTTCAGCTCGGACACCGCCACGGTCACCGCCGGGCTGCGGCTGCGCTTAGTGACACGCGGGAGCAATCGCACGGCGCCCGTCAAGACTGCCGGCATCAAGCACAAGGTGGCCACCGCCAAAATCACTCCGCCCACGATTGTCAACGAGGGCGCGAACGCAACCAGAGCTCCGACGAGCACGATCGTCAGGACGCCGACCAGCGCGCCACGCAAGACTGTGCTCTGGAGCACGAGCTGGCCACTGCTGCCCGTTTCGCGGAAGACCGCGTCGGCGGGGCGTCCAGGGCGCAAGTCCAAGACCGGCGAGATCGAGGCCAGCAAGGTCGCGAGGACACCGCAGGCGAGCGCCAACAAAGCCGAGCTTGGGTGCAAAGTTTGTTCGGCACTGACCGGAAAGGCGACGGTGAGGTAAGCGGGCACCTGGTGGTAGACGGTGCGCGACAGCTCATCGCCCAAGGCCACCCCCACGGCTGAGGCGAGCAGGCCGAGCGCGATCGCTTGGGAGGTCAACAGAAGCAAGATCTGACGGGGCTCGTAGCCCTGCATACGCAGCTCCGCGATGAAGCGTCTGCGCTCGGGCACGGTCAAAAGCATCGCGCTGAGCGCCAACAGGAAGCCCACCATCACGCTGATCGCCGAGAACAGCGCGGTCGATTGCCTGTTGGGCTTGGTGGCCTCGGTCAGCAACCGCAGTTCGTTGTCGGTCGGCTCCACGTCCAAACGTCCATGAGCAACAGCCTTCAGCTCGGCGGCCACAAGCCGGTCCTTGCCCGGACTCGGCTCGATCAACAGCTCGGTGATTCGGCCCGGGTGTTCGGCCAAGCGCTGGGCAACCGGCAGGAAGGCGATGGCCACAGGACATCCTTCGAGCACTTTGACGGCTTCGCCGCTGATCACCGCCCCCACCTTCTTGGGGTGGGCATAGCCATTACCGATCAAGGTCACCGGGCTGCCGCGACGGGCGCCGATCATGGCGGCCACGGCGCTCGGCAAGCCGATGCCCCCCGAGAGCAGGAGCGCGCCGTTGCCGAGCTCCTGCTGAGCGATGCCCCCGAGCGAGGCGAGGCTGGGGGAGACGCCGATCAGCTGGATCGCTTGACGCCCGTGCGGGCCGACGACGGTCATGTTTCGGCGCAAGACCGGTGTGGCGACCTGTACGCCCGGCAGCCGGCGCACCCTGCCGGTCAGCTGTTCGGGGAAGCCGTCGGACGAGCGCGCCACGAGCGCCAGTCGCGCCGAGCCGGACAGCCCGCGCACCAGTTTTTCGACCGACCCGGTCAGGCCCGCATTGGCGATCAGGACGCCGAACACGAGCGCCACGCCCACCGCGATGCCCGCGCCGGCCAGCAGCTCCTGCAAAGGGTGAGCGCGCAGGCGCCGGCGATACAAAAACAACAGCATCGAGACGCGTACTCCGAAGATCTTGGGGTTGGCCGGGTTCCTCAAGAGGGCAGCCGCATCAGCTCGGCGTCGACGCCTTCAAGCAGGTGTCCGTCACGGAGGGTGAGGGCGCGATCAACGAACGCGACGGCTTCGGGGTCGTGGGTGACGAGCAACATGGGGATGTCGCGCTCGTGGCAGATGTCGCGCAACAAGGTCAAGATTTCGCGCGTGCGCGCCGAATCGAGGTTTCCGGTCGGCTCGTCGGCGAGCACCATGTGCGGCTCGCCCACCAAGGCGCGAGCGATCGCGACGCGCTGGCACTCGCCCATCGAAAGCTGGTCTGGGCGGTGGTTCAATCGATCGCCAAGTCCCAGGCGTCGTAGCCAAGGCGCAGCCTTCTCGCGCGCCTCGCCCACGGTGAGGCCGAGCACGGGCAGCTTGATCAGGGCGTTGTCCAGTGCCGAAGCTCCGGGCATCAGGTGAAAAGCTTGGAAGACGAAGCCCACGTCGCGCAGGCGGTAGGCGGCGCTTTCGCGTGAGGACATCGAGGCCAGGTCGCGCCCGTCGAAGCGGATGGCGCCGTGGTCGGGTTGGAGTAGACCGGCGGCGAGCAGCAACAAGCTGCTCTTGCCCGATCCGCTGGGCCCGTACAGGGCGGTGAACTCTCCCGGGCCGACCTCCAAGGAGATCCCGTCGACGGCGCGCACAGTCTCGCTGCCGCTGCGGTAGTGCTTTACGACTTCATGCAGCTCCAGAGAGCTCATGAGCCGGTGCTGACAGGTCCGAGGCTGGGCGGCGATGGGAACGGGACGATCGTGGCAGAGCCTTCGCTTGAGCAAATTTCGCGCGCGGAGATCGACATGAACACGTCGAAGCCCTGCAATGCAGGCAAGTCGTCGGAGGCCACGAGCAGGCCAATCCCGCGCTGGCGGGTGAGTGTGCGCAGCAGCAGGTAGAGCTCGTCGCGTTCGCTCGCGCTGGCCGTCACGACCGGATCGTCGATCACGAGCAAGGACGGGTCGCGTGCGAGCGCCCGGGCGAACATCACACGCATCCGGTCCATCATCGAGAGCCTGGTTGCAAGCGAGTGCGCTTGGGCGGCGCTCACGCCGACGACCTCCAGCTCGCGCAGAGCACGATGCTCGGCTTCGCGCACGGTGCGCCCGGCGCCGCCGAGCGAGACGGCCAGATGTTGCAGGATGCTTTCGCCCGGATTGGGCCGCCAATCGGCAACGGCGATATAGGCGAGGTGGGAGCGCAGTAGCCGGGCGCGCTCGGTTCCTGTCAGGCGGGTGAGGTCCTCTCCCTGAAAGAGCACTGTTCCCTCGTCGGGCGGTTCGATTCCGGCCGCGATGCGCAGCAGGGTGGACTTGCCTGACCGCCGCTTTCCGTACACGCCTACCTGGCTGGCGGCCCTCATCTCAAGCGTGGCGCCTTCAAAGACCGTGACCAAGCCGGCGCCGTCAGGAAAGGCCTTGGTCATGTTGCGGATGCGCAACAGGTGGCTCATCGCGGCGGCCGGCGCCGCCTGGGCGCGTGCCGTGGCAGGAACTTCACCGCGACGGCTGACGCCGCGCATACTCCGAGATGCGATCGCGCGTGGATGCCGCCCAGTCGATCTCGGCCCGCAATTGGGTGTAGACGGCTTCGCGAGTGCAGTCCATGTACAAGGCTCCCCATGAGTGTTGTGGGTTGCCGTTGGGAGTCACAAGCTGGGCCAAGGCGAGGCACTTCTGCTCGTAGTCGCGCAAGGCAAGCAGCAAGCGCGAAGCGTCCTCGGGGCGAGCGACCGACAGCTTGGCGTGCAAGCCGAAGCGCACCGGCTCGCGCGGCAGCAGGGTTTCCATCCACTGGGTGAGCGCGTACGAAGTCTTCGGAGTGGGGTGGTAAACAAGCATCTTGCGCTTGCCGTTGTTTTTGCGAGCTTCCTCGCGCGAGACCATCAGCTCCTCACGCTCTAGCTGCTCGAGTAGGCGGTAAGCGTCGTTGGTGTCGACCCTCCAAGTCTCGCCCAGGCGCATGCACATGCGGTTGGCCAGGTCGCCGCCATGACCCGGGCGCTCGAGCACGAGTCCCAACAGCACGCCTCTCATCGAAGCGGACCCGCCGCGCAGCCACTCTCGCTTTTGGGTCTTGTTCCGAGGACCGGCCATGCTCGATCAGATCTCCTCCGCCACGACTTCGTGCAGTTCGCGGCACATGGCCCTCATCGCACTAAGTCAACCTGCCAGAATTGTACAGTACGTGTAGGAACTGTGCGATTTCATGGGATTTACCCGAGAATTGGAAACATTTCCTAAGGACCCGAACCGGCGTTTCTCTCTTCGAGAAGGGTGTTGAAGTTCAGTCGTGGCCCGACTGAGTCGTGCAGGCAAGCTCAGGTACAGGCAAGCTCAGTGGCGCATCAAAGAGCGCGCGATTTCCTCACCTTGAGAGGAGAGTCGCCAGGCGTTGGGGCGTCCGGCTCCGCCGGGGCGCTTGGTGAGCACCTCGATTTCCTCCAGCCGGGCGAGCAGCGTTGAGGCCTGGCCGAGGTGTCTGATGCCGATGCCACTGGCGATCTTGCGGTTGGAGGCGCCTGGGTTCTCGGCCAGGTAGAGCACGCACGCACGCGCCCTACTTGCGCGCGCGTGGTGCAGCTGCTTGGGGATCGGCACCCGCAGCACCGGAGGTCTGGAGAAGCGTTCGCGCGCGATCGCATGGGCGCGCCGGTTGCCGATCTTCGCCGCTTCGGCGGCCTCCTTGGCGCCGAGGAAGGGAAACACCATTAGTTCGGCCAACTCGCCCAAGAGCTTGGTGAAAGGGGGCGCTTGGCGGGCCACCATGCGGGCGTGCAACAGGCCGGCCACCGATACGACGACCGCTTCGGCGGTGATCGGCGGCGGTTGGCGGCTGCGCGGGAGGGTCTCGCGCGCGCTCTCGACCAAAAGGATCAAAGGTTGCAGCAGGCGCGCGCGATGCTCCAAGGCCGCCTGGGGTCCCGCGAGCGCGTCGATCACGCACACACGCGCCAAAGCCGGCTCTGAGTCCAGAAAGACGAGCAAAGCCTCCAGGCCGGCAAGGATGCTCGCCCGCCAGGTCTCGCCCTCTTGGAAAGCCTCGGCGATCAGGAGGGCCGGCCATTCGGTGACCTGCTCGACCAATGCCACGAAGGCCTGCTCGATACTGCCGAAAGCTTCGGTGAAAGTCAGGCGCGAGACTCGTGCTTGCTTTGCCACCGCCGCGATTGTGGCGCCGTGCAGTCCGCGCTCGGCCACGATCTCGGTCATCGCCTCGAGGATGCGGGCCCTTTGCATCTCCACTATCTGTCTGCGCTCGCCGCTCATGAGGCGACAGTCAACATGGAGCGCTTCAAACAGTCAATGTTTGGCTCCAATGTATGGAATGTTTATCTATTCTCGGTCGTTCCCGATAATCCGACTAGGTGGGATATTGCGGCGGATCGCGAACCCCGGTCGAGCACGAGACGGGGCTCGGGTGTACCGTGCCTTGTATGCGTCCGTCTTGGCCTGGGCTCCCGTATGCAGACTGGCATGAGACTTGCGACACGCTCCATGCCCATACGCAGGTGCTCGGCAAGCTGGCCGTGGCCTGCGCCCCGCCCGAGCCCGAGCTACAGCACGCGGCCCTGCGCTTGACCGCACGCGGCTGGGAGACCGGAGCGCTGCCCGCACCAGACGGCTCAGGAGTCTTCGTGGCCGGCCTTGACCTACACAGCCATGAGGCTTTCGCAGAGCACAGCGACGGCCAGTCCTCGCGTGTATCGCTGACTCCCGACCGCCCGGTCGGGGAGGTCACGCGCGAGTTGCTCGCTTCGATTCGTGGGCTGGCCGGTCCTGTGGAGATCGACCCCAAGCCGCAGGAGGTCGCTTGGAGCGTGCCACTTGACGAGGACACCGAACACCGCCGCTACGACCCCGAGCAGGTGGCCGACTACTTCGCCGCGGCGACTCAGGCAGCGCTTGTGCTGGCCGCCTTCAGGGCGCCCTTCCGGGGTCGCTCCACTCCGGTCAACGCGTGGTGGGGTTCCTTCGATTTGGCTGTGAACCTGTTCTCGGGCTTGCCCGCCGACCCGCCCTCACAGGACTTCATCATGCGCAACGCGATGGACGCCCAAGAGGTGGCCGTCGGCTGGTGGCCTGGGGACTCCCGCTATGAGAAGCCCGCCTTCTATGCGTATGCCCACCCCGCTCCTTCTGGCTTTGACTCGGCCGAGCTCTCTCCCGCTGCCGCGCGCTGGGAGGGTGAATTGGGCGAGTATGTGTTGGATTGGGAGGACGTTCGTGCGTCATCCGATCCGCACGCATATGCATTGGAGTTCGCGCGCTCGGCCTTTCGTCACGCGTGTCTGGTTTGCGAATGGGACCAGGTCTTGGCGGCAAGCGCCGAGGGCACGCCCCCGCCCGTGGCTTGAAGGGCCACGTTTGGAGAAGCCACGTTCGGAATGTGGATCTCGCCAAATCCACAGGAGGCAGGCGGCGGAGATATGGCCCGCATGCGGGTCTTCATCGTGTCGACAGATACGCCACGAAGCTCTTCAGCTGCGCTTCGCTCTTGAAGCCACACGCCTTCGCCTGAGGATCGAGCGGAAACAGATTCACAGGCGAATGGCTGCTCGGACGGTCGTCGTCGGCGAGCTTGTCGAGCTCGAGATAGTAGGCACCGCAGTTCGTCTGCTTTACCAAGGTGACAGAGGGAGCGGGACTTGGCGGAGACGGCGATGCCGGTTTGGAGCTGGCCCAAGCGTACGCGGCGGCACACACCACGACCAGCAAGGCGGCTGCCCCGATCTTGGGAAATGCGCGTGAGAAGCGACTCTTGAGCTGGTAGAAGACTGCGACTTCGAGCAGCTGTCCCATCGCCTGGTCCATGAACTGCGTACGTGCCGAGGCGATTTCGCTGGCAGCTTCCTTGGCTAAGTCCTCGGGCGCTTTGAGATACTCGTCAAAGGCGTCGGCCCGCGTCTTCAACGCTTTCACATATTGGTCACGGAAATCGACCAGGTTGGTCCCTTGCCCGCCGAACAGCTCCTCGTTGGACCCGATGAAGCTTGCCAGCCCGTCGTTCGGATGGTCCTCGACGAATTTGGCCAACTGGCTCAGCGTCATCTGATTCGGTACCAGGACCTGGATCACCAGCGCGATCGCGAATGCGATCGCGACAACGGCCACGAAGACGGCGATGGCCGCCAGGACCGGATGTTCTCCCGACGGAAGAGCTGTCAATGACAGGCCGGCAACCAGCACCGCGCCGACGGCGCCGAACGCGGCGACCAGATACTTGGCGGCATCTCGAATGCGTTGGGCCGCTTCGCCGAGGCTGGATCCCGAGGCGCCGGTTTGTCCTTCACTCATCGTCTTCGCGAGCGATGATGATTAGGCTCCGATTGATGTCGGCCACCTGCCTTGCCACCTCCCTGAAGGCCGACAAGTCGACTGTCGAGCCAATGCTCTCGACGATCACCGGCTCGTCGGTCGGAAAGCCGGCGAGCTCATCCTGGCTGAAGCTGAAGAGTTCGTCGTCTGCGACCCTGATCGCGGCTCGAATGGGTTCTAACGGCGGTGGCGGGACTTTGATTTCAAGCGCATGATCCGTTTGGCCACCTGCTACGACCATGGTCGCTTGTGCGGGCAGCTCAATCGGTCGCGCAGGGCCCAGCCCGGTAATCGACCGAGGGGTGAGCTCCGAGGCGTTGAAGACTCGGATATCGGCACGTACGAGGGGATCGGTTTGTGTAGGAGGGTCGGTGGGCACTTGCGCACCTTGGTCGCGGGAGAGTAAAGACCATCGACGATCACTCAACCGCCGATTCGCGGCGCAATCCTACACAAAGCGATCCAAGTCATGGATTAGTCCCAATTTATGGCATGGCAAGTCGTTGCGTGAAGGCTGGGCGGGCCGGCGCAGGCGCTGAGGAGTGCACCCTCAGGCCGCGCTCACGCGGCTTCGATTTGCAACCGAAACCACTCCGCCGGCTCAACGCTCGCGCCCTCCGCGTGCACGCGGTCGGACAGCCAGTGGTCGGATGTGACCACCCTGACCATGCCCGGCTCCGGCTCCTCCTTGAGCAGGCGCACGATCTCGTCGTCGGCGGAGTCCCGTTTGGGCCTGGGCGCGTGCTTGACGGAGATCACGGTTGACTTGATCGGCGGGCGGGGCGGCTGCTCGAACACCACGGTCACGTCCTCGCCGCCATAGGCGGCCCAGCGCTCGAGCATGTCCACGAGCCTGACCATCGCCCCGTGGCGATCCTCCCACCAGCCGTCGGGCTTGGTCCCGATCACGTTCATGCCGTCCACCAACCAGCGCATGGCCCCAGCCTATGCATTTTGTCCGCACAAGGCGACGGATGTCATAGGCCGTGGGGCGCAAGCTCGACCGGCGATGCGGCTCAGACCAGGCTCAGACCAAGTTCTGGGGCTGCACCGGACGCAGCCCCAGCTCGCCCACCAAGCGCGCCGAGCACACGATCAGCTCGAGCGTCTCGCAGTCCTCAAGCTCCACCAGCAGATCGCCTCTGGCGTCCTGTACGAGCGTACGCTCGATCCGAAACAGCGTCTCCCCGTCGGTCAGGTAGCCGCCTTCGAACGGCATTCCCACCGAGACTTCGGCCGAGGTCGCCGAGGTCGGAGTAGCTGGGGATGTTGGTCGACCGAAGCGCATATCCCCGAACTTACCCGCTGTTGCGGGCCTTATCCTCGGTAGCCATTGCTACGTTGGTTGCGGGGAACCACGTAGCTCGGTTCGGCGTCCTTCACGGACCTCTTTGCGACTGAGACCGCATCGATCCGGGTAGACGAGAGTTGTCTACATAGACACTGCTTGCTACACAGCGCTGGCTTCGAGCCCAGCATCACGGAGGAGGACGGAATGAGGTTGAGGTTTCGGGGTTGGTTGATTGGGATGGTTGCGGGCATAGCGGCAGTCGCCTGCGGGGCGATGATGGTGGCCGTGCCTGCCGCTGAGGCGGCTACGCCGTTCGGCGTCGAAAAGTTCGTGGCGGCGAACTGCCTCACGGGCCACGAAACCTGTGGCGAAGAAAAGGTAGAAATTCCTCTGCCTGCGCCCAACCCGCCGCTCGTGTATTCCGTTCCTAAGGAACCCAGTCGGACCGAAGCCAGGGAAGCGGGCTACACCCAAGCCGCCGGTCATCCGGCCGTTGGCATCACAGCCTTCCAGGTCAAGCTCGAAGAAGGCACCAGCATTCCGAATGCCGTCCCAGCGGGCATCGCGACGGTTGGTCCGGTCACGCACGTCCGCACAGATGTAGCCCCGGGTGTGAGCACCAACCCCGAGGCCATGGAAAAGTGCACGATGAAAGCCTTTGAAGGCACTGAAGTGGCGAAAGGTGTCTTTTTGCCCCCAACCTGCGGATCCAACAGCGAAATAGGAATCAACAAGGTAATCGTCTACGTGCCAACTTCCACACCGAAGGATATCCCTCTGGAAGGCAAGGTCTACAACATCGAACAGCCGGCCGGGCTCTCGTCACTATTTGGTGTTGCGCTTGTGCTTCCCAAGGCTTTGACCGGCGCGGAAGGCTTGGTGGCACATACCTTGATCGAAGGCCACGTCGAATGGGGTAGCGACTACCACGACTATTACGAAATCAAGGTTTCGCCGGAAATCCCGCTCGTCGCCTCGCGCTTGTCCCTTTACGGAGACAAGGGTACCGAAAGCAAGGGTGGCTTTATCACGAACCCAAGCAACTGTGCGGGTCCGGGCCATTTCACGACCAACACTGTCACGCTCCTCTCTGAGGCGGGCCAGCGTGAAGCTCGTGAATATGAAGCGCCCATAGGCACCGAAGGGTGCAAGGGAGAAAACGGACTCATCGTGCCCCCGTTTGCGCCAACCTTCGAACTGCACCCTGAAACGACTCAGTCGGATGCCCCCGACGGGATCACGACGGAAGCGAGCCTTCCCCACGATCCCAGCCCAACCGGCATCGACAACTCGCAGCTGAAGACGGCCAGCTTCACGCTCCCGGAAGGCATGACGCTCAACCCGTCGGCGGCCGCGGGGCTCCAAGCTTGTACGGCGGCCCAGATCGGCATCGGAACGAGGAGTCCGGTGAGCTGCCCTGCGGAGTCACAGATTGGTGAAGCCACGCTCACCGTTCCGGATCTACCTGAAAAGCAGCCGCCGGCCAAGACCGAATTCACTCTCCAGGGCAAGGTCTATCTCGGAGGCGGCGAAACGATCACCAAACCTCCCTACACGATCTACGTCACAGCCGAATCGACTTTTTACGACCTGTCGGTGCGCTTGAAGGGCACCGTCACGCCAGACGAAAAGACGGGCCGTTTGACGACCGTGTTCGAAAACAATCCCGAACAGCCCTTCAGCAACCTGAAGCTCACCTTCAGGGGTGGAGCACTTGCGCCGATCGCCAACCCGCTCACGTGCGGGGCGGCGACAAGCAATGCCAGCTTTGAGCCTTACACCGGAAATCCGTTGTCCTTCTCGCCGCCGGTGGAATCATTCACGGTCGACAGCAACGGCGGCGCTTGCGCCGCACCCTTGCCGTTCTCCTTGGCCCAAACCACAGCCTCCGCGCCCACCACAGGTGGCTCGGCCACCAACTTCACGCTCAACGTGAGCAGGGCCGACGGACAGCAGTATCTAGCCAAGATGAGCGCCGCCTTGCCAATCGGTTTGGTCGGCAAGATCCCGGCCGTTCCGCTCTGTCCTGAGCCGCAAGCATCCGCTGGGACCTGCTCCGCGGAAAGCCAGATCGGCTCGGTCAGCACGACCGTGGGTTCCGGCCCCACCCCGTATCGCTTCAACGGGCAGGTCTATCTCACGGGTCCCACCAACGGGGCGCCCTACGGGATGACCATCGAGGTCAACGCGATCGCCGGTCCCTTCAATCTGGGGACGGTCGTCGCGCGTACAGGCATCTTCGTGGATCCGCACACCGCGCGAGTCACGGTCGCCGGTGAAATCCCGACGATCCACGACGGCATACCGCTACGCCTGAAAACCCTCACGGTGACGATCAACCGCCAGGGCTTCCTTGTGAATCCCACCAACTGCGGGGCTTTGGCCACGAACACGACCTTGACCTCCACCTTGGGGGCCACCCAGGCTGTGGCGAGTGGATTCCAGGCCAGCAACTGCAGCACCTTGGCCTTCGGTCCCAAATTCGGGGCCACGTCCAACGCGAAAACCTCACGGGCCAATGGTGCGGCCTTGGTGACGCACATCAACTATCCGAGCGGCGCCCAGTCGAACATCAAGTCGGTCGTGGTGCGCCTGCCCAAGCAGCTGCCCTCGCGCCTGAGCACCCTGAAAAACGCGTGCCTGGCAGCGGTTTTCGCGGCCAATCCAAGCTCGTGTCCGAAAAACTCGGTGGTGGGCACGGCCCGGGTGAAAACACCGGTCCTGCCTGGTCAACTGATGGGGCCGGCCTACTTCGTCTCGCACGGCGGAGCGGCCTTCCCCGACCTCGACCTGGTACTCAGCGGCGACGGCGTCACGGTGGTCATGGAAGGCAACACCAACATCAGCAAAGGCATAACGACGACCACGTTCCCCGCGACGCCCGACGTGCCGTTCACGGGCTTCGAATTGAACCTGCCGTCCGGCCCCAACTCGGCGGTCGCGGCGGTCGGCAACCTGTGCAAGCAGTCCTTGGTGATGCCCACCACGATCACCGGCCAGAACGGCAAGGTGATCAAACAGAACACTGCGATCATGGTCCAGAGCTGCCCCGTGACCGTGGTGTCCTCACACACCAAAGGCAACAAGGCAGTGGTCACCGTCAAGGCGCCCTCGGCCGGTCGTGTGAGCGGCAGCGGGTCGAATCTCAAGACGGTCTACAAGCACCCCGGCAAAGCCAAGAAGGTAACCGTCGAAGTGCCGGTCAAAAGCTCGAGCCGTCCCCTCACGGTGCGCGTGCGGGTGGGCTTCATTCCCAAGTCCAAAAAGGAAAAAAGCTCGACCGCCTACGCGACCGTGCGCTTCAAATAGTCAAGGCTGATCTCAGTTGAGGGGGATTTCGCGGGGCGGCCCAGGTCGCCCCGCGAATCGGTGATTAGTACGGACGGGGCGGGGTATATGCCAGTCCATGGAGGGGTTGGCCCATAGATGGCTGGTAGGGATCGGGGTTGCGACGGTCATGGCGATGTCGGCGCCCGCCGCCCAGGCGGCTTTCGGCGTCGAAGAACACAATTTCGAAGCGGGCACCTGCAGGACGGCTTCCTGCACATACGCAAGCGTCGAAGCGAATCGTGGCGAAGCGTACACTCAGGCCGCGGGGCATCCCCCGTTCGGCATCACCGGATTTGAACTCAACCATCACGGCGCCGGGTTGGGCCAGGAACCGGAAGGTTCGCTCAAGCGGGTGCGCGTGGACATACCTCCGGGCCTCGCGGCTGACCCCCAGGCGCTGCCGCGGTGCTCAGACGAAGACTTCAACAAAAATGTTTGCCCGGCCAACACCAAGGTGGGCACAAACGAACTCATCGTCTTCGCAAACCTCGCCAATCTGACGATCGAAGGCACCGTCTACAACCTCGAACCGAAGGCCGGGCTTCCCTTGGATTTCGGCATCGATGTTTCCGTCGAACCCCTGGTGAACGTGCACATCTTTCTCGAAGGTCACGTCAGCTGGAACACGGACTATCACGAGTACTTCGAAATTAACAACATCCCCAAGGAAGGCGAAGCGCTCGGCGTGAAGATTCCGCTCGCGATCCTCAAGTCCAAGCTGATCTTCAACGGGCATGCGCCCGAAGAAGCGGGTAACGGCAACTTTCTCACGTTGCCCAGCGTGTGTTCAAACACCACCACCTCTCACTTGGAAGTCGAATCCTATGCGGGGGAAATCTCGAGGACCGAAACGCACACCCCCGTTGGTGTGGAAGGTTGCGCAAACGTTCCCTTCAAGCCAACGGCCCAAGTGAGGCCCGAAACAGCGCAAGCAGACGAACCCGACGGCGCGATCACCGAAGTCAAGGCGCCCCAGAACGCCGGCGAAAACGACATCGACACATCCGATATCAGGGACGCTCATGTGACCTTGCCCGAAGGCATGACCTTGGACCCGTCGGCCGCACACGGACTGCAAGCCTGTACCGCGGCCCAAATCGCGATAGGCAGCCGAGAACGCGTCACATGTCCGGAAGCCTCGAAGGTTGGGACCGTGACCGTCGAAACCGATCTGCCTCCTGGCTCCCTTGCCGGCAATGTATACCTCGGCGACCCTGGCGGCGGGCCCATCACAGCGCCTCCCTACACGATCTACATCGACGCTGAGAGCGTCTACGACGTATCGGTCAGACTGAAGGGCTCGGTCAATCCCAATCCGAGTACGGGCAGGCTCGAAGCGACCTTCGTGGAAAACCCGCCCCTTCCGTTCAGTGACCTCATCTTGAAGCTCGATGGTGGAGCGCGAGCACCCGTCGCCAATCCACTCGTATGCGGGAGCAGTCAGGTAGACGCCCTGTTCACGCCATACACCGGGGGCCCATCCGCGCTGAGCGCCACACCGTTCGCAACCACTGGGTGTCCGTCGCCGTTGCCGTTCTCACTCAAGCAGAGCACCCAGAGCTCCTCCGCCAGCGCTCACGCCCACACCTCCTACACGTTCAACCTGGCCCGCGAAAACGGGCAGCAGTACCTGTCGCAAGTCAAGACCTTCCTGCCTCCGGGTCTGGTCGGGGCGATAACTTCGGTTCCGCTCTGCGGCGAAGCTCAAGCACAAGACGGGTCGTGCCCGGCGGCAAGCGAGATCGGGACGGCGACAGTGAGCGCGGGAGCCGGGGCCGAACCCTACGCATTCTCGGGCCCTGTCTATTTGACCGGTCCCTACAACGGCGCGCCATATGGCCTCTCCATCCCGGTCAGAGCGTTGGCTGGACCCTTTGACCTCGGCACCGTCGTCACACGAGCGTCGATCGGCGTCGATCCTCACAGCGCCCGGGTGACCGTGACCAGTGCGCTGCCCACGATCGTCGGTGGCATTCCGCTGCGGCTCCGAACCATCAGCGTTGCGGTCACACGGCCCAACTTCCTGTTCAACCCCACCAACTGCGCCGCCCTCACAACCGACACAACCCTGACCTCGACTTTCGGCGCGGTCCAGCCACTGTCCTCGCCCTTCCAGGCCACCGGCTGCGATGCGCTCGCCTTCGCGCCCAAGCTGAACGCCTCCACGAACGCCAAAACATCCAAGGCGAGCGGCGCGATCCTCGTAGTCAAAGTCGTCTACCAGCCTGGCGCTCAGGCCAACATCAAGTCGGTCTATGTGGCGCTCCCCAAGCAGCTGCCCTCGCGCATCAGCACTCTCAACAAGGCCTGTCCCGCCGCCACCTTCGAAGCCAACCCCGCCGCCTGCCCGGCCCTATCGCGTGTGGGCACGGCTACCGTCTCAACGCCCGTCCTGCCCGGCAAGCTGACCGGTCCGGCGATGTTCGTCTCCCACGGTGGCGCCGCCTTCCCCGACCTGGACCTCGTGCTCAGCGGCGACGGCGGGGTCACAGTGATCCTCGTTGGCAATACGAATATCGCCAAAGGCATTACCAGCTCCACTTACGCCTCGGTCCCCGACGTGCCCGTGTCCAGCTTTGAAGTGAGGCTTCCCCGCAGCAGCGACTCCGTGCTCGGCGCGGTTGGCAGCCTCTGCAAGAAGCCGCTTCTCATGCCCACAACGATCACCGCCCAGAATGGCAAGATCATCAAACAGAGCACCAAGATCGCCGTCGGCGACTGCCCCATCGTGGTGCTCTCCCATCGGGTGCGCGGCCACGAGGCGATCCTCGTGGTCAAGGTGCCAGCCGCGGGGCGCGTCAGCGCCGGCGGGAAAGACCTCCTAGCCCGCCGCAAGCGCCCCGGCAAAGCCAGGGACCTCACGATCGCCGTGCCCCTGTCCCGCGGTGGTCTGAGGGCCCTGGCTAGCAATCGCCGCCACCGCTTGGCGGTCAAGGTGCGCTTGGGTTTCGTGCCCAAAGCAAAGAAATCGCCCAAGTCCTCGGCTTCGGCGACGGTTGTCTTCAGGTGAGGACCGACTAGCTGCTTACAAATCGTCGCGTCAGCTCGCTAGATTGGAAGCATGGGCATCGCATCTGTCAATGGCAGCGAGCAAGCGCTCGACTTGGCCCCCGTGCTTGCGGGGGTGCGTCGTTTGACTCTGCTGGCCGACACGGCCGAGGACCCTGATGCCGTCTTCGCCGCCTTGGCGCGCGAGCTGATTGCGACGATGGACGCCGAGGAGGTTCACATACATCGCCTCGCCGCTTCGGCCGAGGAGGAGCTGGTGGTCGTCTACATGCTCGGCGGGGACGGACGCCTCAGCTACCTGCAGCCTCGCTCCGAGCGCCCGCCTGGGGTGAGCTGGGTGGCGAGCACCGGTCGCAGCTTCCTGGCGGTCGGGCCCCGCGAGCTGACCGCGAGCGTTCCCCGTCTTGTGAGCACCGCTCCCTCCGCCGGGGGGGTAGCCGGTTGCGCCTTGCTCGCGCCGCTGGCGCTGGCCGGACAGGTGGAGGCGGTCGTGGTGCTCGTCAGGCGCGAGCTGGAGCCCTACGGCGAGCGCTCGATCGAGGAGGCCACCACGCTTGTGGACCAGGCCGCCACGGTGCTCGCGCTGGTGCAGGCCAGGGCCGAGGCCGGCACCGACTCGGTGGCAGGCTGTCTCAACCACCGTGCCATGCGTCGTCGCCTGCACGAGGAGATCGGAAGGGTGGAGCGCTCGGGCGGACATTTGTCGTGCGTGATTGTGGACCTCGACGACTTCAAGCTGGTCAACGACCGCTACGGCCACCAGGCCGGCGACTCGATCCTGCGTCAGGTCGCCCAGAACCTGATGGGCGAGTTTCGCGCCTTCGACAGAGTGGCGCGCTATGGCGGCGACGAGTTTGTCGTGATCTTGCCCAACGCGGACATCGAGAGCGCCGTCGCGGCCGCCGAGCGGGCGCTGGAGCACCTGGGCCAGGTCTTTGTGCCGGACGGCTCACGTGGAGTCTCGGCGTCGATGGGAGTGGCCGAGTGGCAGGCCTCGATGACCGAGCAGGAGCTGCTCGAGGTCTGCGACGCCGCCCTGCTTCAAGGCAAGCGCGAGGGTAAGGGTTGCGTTACCGGAGCGGTCGCTCGCCAGGCATGAACAGCTTCGAGGCAAAGAGCACGCTCCAGGCCGCGGGGCGCGAGTACGAGATATTCCGCTTGGATGCCCTGCAAGAGCGCTTCGACGTGGCGCGCTTGCCCTTCTCCTTGAAGGTCCTGCTCGAGAACCTGCTGCGCACCGAGGGCAACGGTTCGGTCGAGGCGTCCGACATCGAGGCCCTCGCCTCCTGGGACGCGAAGTCCAAGCCTTCCAAGGAGATCGCATTCACCCCGGCGCGTGTCCTGATGCAGGACTTCACCGGTGTGCCTGCCGTGGTCGACCTCGCCGCGATGCGCGACGCGATGGCCGTGATGGGTGGGGACCC
The DNA here is from genome assembly GCA_049588415.1 of Solirubrobacteraceae bacterium. Taxonomy (GTDB): domain Bacteria; phylum Actinomycetota; class Thermoleophilia; order Solirubrobacterales; family Solirubrobacteraceae; genus Palsa-744. The sequence continues at coordinate 59,902 of JBAVYU010000007.1, read as the reverse complement.
CGCCAAGATCAATCCGCTCGTGCCGGCCGAGCTGGTGATCGACCACTCGGTGCAGGTCGACGCTTTCGGCACACGCGACGCTTTCAGGGTCAACGCCGAGCGCGAGTTCGAACGCAACCAGGAGCGCTACTCGTTCCTGCGCTGGGGCCAAGGCGCCTTTGAGGGCTTCGCGGTCGTGCCGCCCGACACTGGCATCGTGCACCAAGTCAACTTGGAGTACTTGGCAAGAGTTGTGTTCTCCACCGAGGGGCTCGCCGTGCAGGGAGATGGTGCTACGGGGAAGGGTGCCCTACGCGCGCGCGGGGGGCCTTCGAACGGCGATGTTCCCGTGCAGGCCTATCCGGACACACTGGTGGGCACCGATTCGCACACGACGATGGTCAACGGTCTGGGTGTGCTCGGCTGGGGCGTCGGCGGGATCGAGGCCGAGGCGGCGATGTTGGGTCAGCCGATGCCGATGCTGATCCCCCAGGTGCTCGGCTTCAAGCTGCACGGGTCCTTGCCCGAGGGCGCGACCGCGACCGATCTGGTGTTGACCGTCACCGAGATGCTGCGCAAACGCGGCGTGGTCGGCAAGTTCGTCGAGTTCTACGGCGCTGGACTCGCCGGCCTTCCGATCGCCGACAGGGCGACGATCGGCAACATGTCGCCCGAGTTCGGATCGACCTGCGCGATCTTCCCGATCGACGCGGAGACTCTGCGCTACTTGGAGCTGTCGGGACGCCCATCCGAACGGATCGAACTGGTCGAGGCCTATGCGCGCGAGCAGGGCCTGTGGCACGACGAGGAGTCCGAGGAGCCCACCTACTCGGACTTGATCGAGCTTGACTTGGGCGAAGTGGTGCCCAGCATCGCCGGGCCCAAGCGTCCGCAGGACCGGGTCTCCCTGACCGACGCCAAGCACGCCTTCGCCGAGGCGCTGCAGGGCATCCTGCCCCAAGTCGACGGCGAGGACGAAGCGCTCGGAGGCACCTTCCCGGCCAGTGATCCGGTCTCGTCCCAGGAGCCCGCGAATGGCGATGGCGCCCGCGACTCGGCGGCCCGCACCGGCGGTGGCTCGGGTGAGTCCTCCGGCGGTGGTGGCGCCGGTGGTGTGGGTGTTGCCCAAGAGGCCTCCCTACGCGCCCGCGCGGGTGGGCCTGTGGCGTTGAAGATGGCCGACGGGCGCGAGGCCACGCTCGACCACGGCCATGTGGTGATCGCGGCGATAACCAGCTGCACCAACACGTCGAACCCGTCGGTCATGGTGGGGGCGGGGATCCTGGCCCGAAACGCGCTTGCCCGGGGATTGCAGAGCAAGCCGTGGGTGAAGACGTCCTTGGCGCCGGGCTCGAAGGTCGTGACCGAATACCTGGACAAGGCGGGCTTGACCGAGTCTTTGGAGCAGCTCGGCTTTGACCTCGTGGGCTACGGCTGCACCACTTGCATCGGCAACTCGGGGCCCCTGCCGGAGGAGGTGTCCGAGGCGATTGGCGAGAGTGACCTGGCGGTCGTGTCGGTGCTGTCGGGCAATCGCAATTTTGAGGGGCGCATCAACCCGGACGTGAAGATGAACTACCTCGCCTCCCCGCCCTTGGTTGTGGCCTACGCCTTGGCGGGCACAATGGACATCGACATCGTGGGCGAGCCGCTTGGCCAGGACAAAGACGGCCAAGACGTGTATCTGCGCGACATCTGGCCCTCCGAGCGCGAGGTCGCCGAGACGATTGGAGCGGCGATCCACTCGGACATGTTCAGGTCGAGCTACGGCGAAGTGTTCGCAGGCGACGAGCGCTGGAACTCCTTGGACGTGCCCGAGGGTGACCGTTTCGCGTGGGAGCCGGACTCGACATACGTGCGGTTGCCGCCCTACTTCGAGGGGATGCCCTCCGAGCCCGAGCAGATCGCGGACATCGAAGGTGCTCGAGTTCTGGCCCTGCTCGGCGACAGCGTCACGACCGACCACATCTCTCCGGCCGGCTCGATCAAGCGCGACGGTCCCGCCGGCGCTTATCTGCAGGAGCATGGGGTGGCTCCGCGTGATTTCAACTCCTATGGCTCGCGGCGCGGCAATCACGAAGTGATGATGCGAGGCACGTTCGCCAACATCCGCCTGCGTAACCAGCTGGCGCCTGGTACCGAGGGAGGGGTCACCGTGTACCTGGGGCCGCCCTCCAATTCATCCACTCTCACCGCAGGTGGCGGAGAGCCTTCAGTCCGAGACGAGCAAATGTCGATCTACGACGCCGCCATGCGCTACGCCGAGGACGGCGTGCCGCTCGTGGTGCTGGGGGGCAAGGAGTACGGCTCGGGCTCCTCGCGCGACTGGGCGGCCAAGGGCACCAAGCTGCTCGGTGTGAGGGCCGTGATCGCGGAGAGCTTCGAGCGTATCCACCGCTCCAACTTGATCGGGATGGGCGTCTTGCCTTTGCAGTTCCCCACGGGAGAGTCGGCGACCTCGCTTGGGATCGACGCTCACGAGTCCTTTGAGGTGACGGGCTTCGCCGAGCCTTTGAACGCGGGCGAGCTGCCTAAGACTTGTTCGGTGAAGGCGGGCGAGGTCGAGTTCGAGGCGACCGTGAGGATTGACACGCCCAAGGAGGCCGACTACTTCAGGCACGGCGGCATCCTCCAGTACGTGTTGCGAGGACTGCTCGCGTCGTGAGCAGCTCCGGTACGAGTAAGCGAACACCGGCATGAGCGCGGACGGATCGAGCGGGCGGGCGCCGGCGTGAGCGCGGGCGGATCGAGCGGCTTTACGCAAACGCTGCGCGACCTGTTGGCGGCGCGCGGACCCTCGGGCTATGAGACGGCGCCGGCCGCCGTGTGGAGCGCGGCCGCACAGGCTTTCGGAGCAGACGTGCAGACGGATGTCGTGGGGACCCCTTCGGCGAAGGTCCCCTCGAGCGGGCGCATTGAAGCCTCCGCTCCGCCGAGGCGCCTGATCGTGATGGGCCACATCGACGAGATCGGGCTGATCGTGACCCACATCGACGACGAGGGCTATCTGTGGTTCAGGGAGGTAGGCGGCTGGGACGCGCAGATCTTGGTCGGCCAGCGTCTCGCGATCGCCACCCGAGGCGGTGAGATCGCGGGAGTGATCGGCAAGAAGCCGATCCATCTGCTGCGCGATGAGGAGCGCAAAAAGGTGGCCGAGGTGCGCGACCTGCATATCGACATCGGCGCCAAGGACGGCGCCCAGGCACGCGACTTGGTCAGGGTCGGCGATGTGGCCGTGATCGACGGCGATCCGCTGGAGTTGCCCAACGGGAGAATCGCCTCACGAGCGCTGGATAACCGGCTCGGCTCCTTCGTGGCCCTGGAGGCCGCGCGCTTGGTCGCCGAGGCCGCCGGCGCAACCGAGTGGGAGGTGGTCGCGGTGGCGGCCGCCCAAGAGGAGACGACTTTCGGAGGTTCGCGCACCAGCGCCTTCTCTCTGGAGCCCGACGCGGCGATTGTGGTCGACGTGACGCACGCCACCGACGCTCCGGGCATCGACGTGAAGGAGTCGGGCAAGCACGAGCTCGGGTCGGGGCCGGTCCTCAGTCGCGGCTCGACGCTTAATCCGGCGCTCTCAGAGCTGCTGTACGAGACCGCCGAGCGCGAGAAAATCAACTTCACGGTGGAGGCGATCGGGCGCAACACGGGCACCGACGCCGACGCGGTGCACCTCAGCCGCGGCGGGGTGCCGACCGCGCTCGTTTCGATCCCCTTGCGCTACATGCATTCGCCGGTCGAGCTGGTGCAGCTCGAGGACGTGCACGCGGCCGCGGCTCTGATCGCCGCGACCGCGCTCAGCCTTAACGCCGAGACTTCGTTCGCGCGTTAGTTGCTCGTACCCTCCAGCGCAGAGATTGGTGGGTTCGCGCCCTCGAGCTCGGTCATAGGGTTGATCTCATAGGCCGAGCCGGGAGCGGCGCCGAGCGCGAGCATGCGCAGGCCCTCGGGACCGGCGAACACCTTGCGCTTGGGCTCAGGTCCAACGCGTACGAACAGGTCAGGCTCGAGATCGACGCGCTCACCCTCGATCTCGATCCAGCCGGAGCCTTTCAATGCGAGGAAGACCTCCTCTTGGCCGCTCTCAGCATGGTCGTGCAAAGGGTAGTCCTCGTAGTTGGGCGGCATCTGAATCACTTGCATGCCAAACGAAGTGACGCCCAGCTCGGCGCGGGCCTTGACAAAGCCGCCGCCGAAGGCCGCCTCCATGTCTTTAATGTGCTTGGCGGTGTAATCGCTCATGGTGTCTCCTGACTTGATGGGGATGGTTGCTTTTGAGTTGGGATAGTCGTTCGTACGTATCGAGATCAGTCGGCCTCTTGGCTACCGAGTCCGGCCGGCTGTAGGACCGGTTTGTCGGTCGGCATGATGATCCCGAGCTGGCGCGACTGGGCCAAAACGGTTCCATCGGGAGCCCAGATCACACCGTCCTCCTCGAACAAGCCGTCGTAGAGCAGGCGTGTCTCGAACACGCTCAGGCACAGCGCGGAGGGATCGCAGGCGCACTGGGAGATGTCTTGGCGGAAGTGCACCGTCAAGTCGATCGTGGGGCTGATCGCGGGCGAGTCCAAGGCGATGAACGATGGGGGAAACCAGGCGTCGGCGAACAAGGCCAAAGCGGGTGCGTCGACCGGGCGAGGCTCGGGTAGGCCGATCCAGCCGCCGATCTTCATCGGCGCGCCGCTGCCCGAAAAGGGGACGGCTCCCACGCGAGGCTGCATCACCAAGTGGCGGGTGAACTCGGGCGCGCCCTTGAACAGCTTGGGCGTAGAGTGCCGCTCCTCATCGGGAGGGGCAAGGTCGGGCATCGGCAGTTCGTTGGCGCCAGGCGCCCGCCAAGGAACCGAGAAAGCAGAGAGCGCCAACGCGGTGACGCGCCCGCCTTGTTGCATGCGAGCGGAGAGTGTGGTGAGAGAGCGCCCTTCGCGCTCCACAGTCACAAGGATCTCGATCGGTCCGGGCTCGGGGGCGCGGGCATAGTGGATCGTGAGCGACCGAGGGGTGCGCTCAGAATCGTCGACCTGAGCTATCAGGGCCTTCAAGAGCATTGCCGCGAGATAGCCCCCGTGGGGACCGCGCCCGGCGCGCCAGCCGGAGGCGATTGTGGCCGCGAACAGGCCGTCCCCCTTGGAGACTACGGCGGTGTCGCGGTCAAAGACCGTGTCCATGCACGGCGAGCATACATCACTGGCTGACTAGCCAGTCAGTTGCGTACGAGGCGCTTGTAGCTGATGCGGTGGGGGCGATCAGCGGCGGCGCCGAGGCGCTCGCGGCGGGCTTCCTCGTAGGCCTCGAAGTTGCCCTCGAACCAGGTGACTTGGGAGTCGCCCTCGAAGGCGAGCACATGCGTGGCGATGCGGTCCAGAAACCAGCGATCGTGGGAGATCACCACGGCGCAGCCAGGGAATGCCAGCAAGGCTTCCTCAAGCGCACGCAAGGTATCCACGTCGAGATCGTTCGTAGGCTCGTCGAGCAGCAGCAGGTTGCCGCCGGAACGCAGCAGCTTGGCCAGGTGCACGCGGTTGCGCTCACCGCCGGAGAGCTTGTCGATGCGCTTCTGCTGATCTGAGCCCTTGAAGTTGAAGCCGGCCGTGTACTGGCGCGAGTTGACGACCCGGTCTCCGACCTTGAGGTGGTCGAGGCCGTCGGAGATCTCCTCCCATACGGTCTTGCTCGGGTCCAAAGCGTCGCGCGACTGGTCCACGTAGGCGAGCTGGACCGTGTCGCCGAGGGTGAGCGCGCCCTCGTCGGGCTGCTCTTGCCCGACGATCATCCTGAACAAGGTGGTCTTGCCGGCGCCGTTGGGGCCGATCACGCCGACGATGCCGGCTCTGGGCAAGTCGAAGGACAGGTCCTCGATCAAAAGCCGCTCGCCGAAACCCTTGCGCACGCCATCGGCCACCAACACCTTCTCGCCCAGACGGGGACCAGGAGGAATGTGGATCTGGACTTCGTCCAACTTGACGTTGCGCTCCTCGGCCACCAACTCCTCGTAGCGTGCCAAGCGTGCCTTGGACTTGGTGCGACGGCCCTTGGGGTTGGTCCTGACCCATTCGAGCTCGGCGGCGATCGTGCGCTCGCGCCCCTTCTCAGAGCGCTCTTCTTGGGCCAGGCGCTTCTGCTTCTGCTCCAGCCAGGAAGAGTAGTTGCCTTCGTAGGGGATGCCCTTACCGCGGTCCAGCTCGAGGATCCAGCCGGCGACGTTGTCCAAGAAGTAGCGATCATGAGTGACCGCGACGATCGCGCCCTTGTACTCGGAGAGGTGGCGCTCAAGCCAGTCCACCGACTCGGCGTCGAGGTGGTTGGTGGGCTCGTCCAGAAGGAGCAGGTCGGGAGCACTCAGCAACAACTTGCACAAGGCTACGCGGCGGCGCTCGCCACCCGAGAGCGCCTTCACGTCGGCGTCGGCCGGCGGCAGGCGCAGGGCATCCATCGCGTACTCGAGCTGAGTGTCGAGGTTCCAAGCGTCCGCGGCTTCGATCTTGGCCTGAATTGCCGCGAACTCGTCGGCGGTCTCATCGGAGTAGTTGGCGGCCAGCTCGTTGAAGCGGTCGAGTAGGGCCTTGGTCTCGGCTACCCCGTCCTCGACGTTGCCCTTGACGTCCTTGGACTCGTCCAAGTGAGGCTCTTGGGCGAGCATCCCCACGGTCGCGCCGGGCGCGAGCATCGCATCGCCACGGTAGTCCTGGTCGACGCCGGCCATGATTCGCAGGAGCGTGGACTTGCCTGCGCCGTTGTAGCCGAGCACGCCGATCTTGGCGCCCGGGTAGAAGGCGAGGGTGACGTCGTTGAGGACCGTCTTGTCGGGCGGGTGCAGCTTCGACAGGCGGTGCATCGTGAAGATGTACTGGGAGGACACTCCCACCGCAGGATATGAGGTCGGCGACGGCTACGACGCTCGCCCCCGCTGGTACCGTCGCGCCGGTTCGCTGCGTGCCCTCCGGTACCGCCCGTCTCGGTTCGCTTCGTGACCCTTGAGTGCCCTCGCGCCGGTTCGCTGCGTGCCGGGCCTCGCTAACGTGTTGGGGTCATGGCTGGGGTGATTCTCGACATCGAGCAGCAGATGCTCCTCCTGGAGATCGAGCCACCCTTCGACAAGCGCGACGTCCAGCTCGCGCGCCGGCGGATGGCCAAGCGTTGGCATCCAGATATTGCGCCCGCCGGCAAGCAGTTCGAGCACGAGCGTCATCTGAAGGCGATCAACGAGGCCGCCGACCACCTGATGCGCCTGGCCGAAACCTCGCGCGGCGGCAAGGTCTCGCGCAACGCCGTCAGGGTGAGCGCGGCGGCGGCCCGTCAAGCGCGCGAAGAGGCGGGCAGACGCGCCTATGAAACCGAGCAGCGCGCCCGCGAGCAGGACGCGGACCGCGCCCGCAACGATCCCTTCGGCAGCAGGGTGCCAGACCACTCGGTGGTACACCGTTATGCACGCTGCCAGTCCTACCCGGAGTGGGGGGTGGGCACGGTCGAAGGGATCTACTTCACCGGCGGCTACCCGGAAGGCGAGAACGGCGACGGCTCTACAGACGAGGAGGGTTCGCTCCCGGGCGGGGGCGGGCAGCAGTGGGCGCGCGTCAAGTTCTCCCATGGCGTCAGGACGGTGCCGGCCGGGAGCATGAAGTTCGTGGACTTCTCAAAGCCCGACCCCGCCGAGGAGCGCGTCGAGCGCTTCATGACGGCAGCCCAGCGGGCGATGGCCGAAGGCGAGTATGTCTTGGCGGCCCAGCGGCTCGTGTACGCGCGCGACGCCGATCCCCGCAACGTGGGGGTGTTGCGCTTGATGACCTTGGCCTTCTGGCAGGCCGGCAATCTGGATGCGGCCGCGCGCTCGGTACGCGATTGGGCTCGCGTGGACGGCGCCCGCCCGGCTGCGCACCGCTTCGCGGCCCGCATCTACGAGGACATGGGCGCGATCGACCTGGCCGAGGAGGCCGCCCAGCGCGCGGCTGAGCGCGGGCCGACCGACGCCGGGGCATGGGAGCGTTTGGGGCGCCTGCGCCTGGCGTTGCTGGATCGCGAGGGCTCCTTGCAGGCGTTCGAACACGCGCTCGAATTGGGCGCCGGCAGGCACGTTCGCGATCTCGTGGCCCAGGCACTCGCGCTCGAACCGAGGATGCGCCAGCCTGCGTAGGGCCTTGACAACTTATCTGTGAATGGTGTACAGTAGTGGCTGATCTTGGCAACTAGTTTTGCCGGACGGACATAAGATTTGGTTTGGGTCGGCCCTGTGTCGATATCAACCGGTTTGACGGGAGCCTTGGGAGAGGGTCCGGGTCGCAATTGAGAGGGAGTTGTTGTTCGCGTGCATTCTTTGGGGAATAGCGTGTCTGAGAGTCCGTGTCGCAAAGGCGGGTCCGTAATAGGACGCGTCAGCGTCGCTGACGCGTCTCTCTCTCTCTCTCTCTCTCTGGGACTGCCGCTCTCCAGACGCTAGTCGGGCCTGTGCCGCTCTAGGCGGTGGTTCGTGCTCCCCTAGCGGGGGCAAGGTCTTTGCTGTGCAGGTGGGCGCATGATGCCCGTCGTTCGTGGGCGTTCTGTACCGTGTGCGCATCCCCCGGCGCCTGTCGGCGGCGATGGAGGTGTCTCGGCGCATGCTCGTATTGCGCAGATGCAGCGCGCGAGGCTCCTGGCGGCGGCTGTCGGCGCAATCGAGCAGTTCGGTTATGACGGTGCGACGGTGGCTCGCATCACCACTCGTGCGCGCGTGTCGCGGCGCACTTTCTATGAGATGTTCGCCAACTGCGAGGAGTGCTTGGTCGCCGTCCTGGAGGACGTGCTCGAGCGGATCAACGACGAGATGGCGGGCGCCGAGCTGGACGGGATGTCCTGGCTTGAGCGTGTCAGGCGGGGTTTGTGGGCGATCCTGGCATTCTTCGAGCGCGAGCCGGTTCTCGCGCGCGTGTTCGTGGTGCAGTCCTTGCGGGGTAGCGAGACCGTGTTGCGACGTCGCGCGGAGGTGCTTGGCGGACTGGTAAGCGCGATCGACGAGGGTCGCCCGGAGGCCTGGCGCGGGAACGATGTGCCGCCCCTGATAGCCGAGGGTCTTGTGGGGGCTGTCCACGCGATTGTCTACGAACGGTTGTTGAATCGCTCGGATGAGCCTTTGACGGAATTGCTCGCGCCGCTGATGGCGATGATCGTGCATCCCTATCTAGGGTCGGCGGCCTCGCGGCGCGAGCAAACGTGTCCGCTACCGGTCATAGCGCAACGCTCTACCGGCTCTGATGTTGCGAGCTCTCAAGCGGGGCGCGATCCGTTGGGTGGCGTTCATATGCGCTTGACCTACCGCACCGCGCTCGTGCTGCGGTCGATCGCGGAGTGTCCCGGCATCTCAAATCGCAGGGTCGGCGATAGTGCCGGCATCTCCGATCAGGGACAGGCCTCGAAGCTGCTTGCCCGCCTGGAGCGTCTGGGACTGATCCTCAACGAAGGCGAGGGACACGCCAAGGGCGAGGCCAACGCGTGGCAGCTCACGCCGACCGGAGCACAGGTCGCGCAAAGCGTCGGCGCGGATGTGTCAGGCCAGGAGGTCGCATGAAGGTTTCAACTAAGCAGGGGAGATGCGAGAAGGGATTCCCGAACGGGGGTCGCTGCCCGGGCTCGGGCGGATTGTTTTGTCCGGGTTGTGTATGTGAGGAGGGGTTGGTGTGATGAGCGCCAGGTTGAGCGTAAGGGTCGCCGGTGTGTTGTGCGTATTGGTCGGTGTGCTCGTGTTTGGGAGCGTGCCGGCTTTTGCCGCGAAGGAATATGTCGGTGTCGGGAGCTTCGGTGGCGAAGGCTCGGGGAACGGTCAGTTCAAGGAACCGTCTGGTGTGGCGGTCGATCAGTCCAGCGAATCTTTGTTGCAGCCCGCGGCCGGCGATGTGTATGTAATCGACGCGGGTAACCAGCGGGTGGAGCGGTTTGATTCCGCCGGCTCTTATCTGTCTCAGTGGGATGGTTCGGCGACGGTCGCAAAAAGTTTCTCGTTCTCGGCTGTAGCCGAGTCTCAGGGTATCGCGGTGGACAGCTCGACCAGCGTGTTGGATCCCTCGGCTGGGGATGTTTATGTCGCGGATGTCGGCAACAAAGTGGTCGACCAGTTCGGCTCGACGGGTGGCTTCACCGGTCTTGAATTGACGGGAACGTGCGCCTCGCCTGGGACGTGTTCGGGGAAAGCGATCCCGTTTCCGGGGGAACTGCTTGGTGTAGCGGTCGATCCGTCCGGGAACTTGTGGGTGTATGAAAGAGAAGCGAACGTCGATGAGTTCAGCGATACGGGTGCGTTCGTGCAGAGTTTCAACACGAATCGCGGCGCGAACCCCGGGTTGGCTGTTGATGCCGGCGACAATATTTATCCAGTTTTCGGTAATTACCAGACTGGTAAGTACGAAGGTGGACTGACGGTTTCAGGCGATTTTGGAAGGATTGAAACAGAAAAAACGGTTACTGGTTTGACCTCGCTCACAGCCAATCCGGTGAGCGGAGAAGTGTTGCTTGATCAGGGGTCTGCGATAGAACGCTTCGAAGCGGTAACGGTCGCGGAACCGCAACCTGTGGAAACGTTCGCCACTGAAGGTTTGACTGAATCGTACGGTATCGCGGTTGACGGTACGAGTAACGAGCACACTGCCTATGCGAGTCAGCGTGGTGCCGACACCGTCGAGATGTTCAACTTCTCGGGTGTCCACGCCTCGATCTCCAATGTGAGTGAAACGGGCATGACGCTCGAAGGTACCGTGCTACGCGAAGGGGAAGTGGTCGTTGCGTGTCGTTTCGAATACGGCACCACGAAGTCCTATGGACAGAGCGTCGTCTGCGAACAGACCCCCGAAGAGATCAACAAAGCCGGCGAAACGGTTGCTCTCAGTGCCAAGCTGTCGGGGCTGCCTCCAGCCGCGGCTCGCCATATCAGACTCCTTGTGACCACTAGTAACGACACGAACTACAGCAAAGACGCGTCGATCAGTCGACCTCAGGTCGAAAACCAGACGGCATCGAATATTAACGCGACCGAAGCGACCGTCAGCGCAGGTATCAACGCGGAGATGGAATCGACGAGCTATCGCGTCGAATACGGCACCAGTGAAAGCTATGGCTTCAATACCACGGAGATAGTGATCGGTGCGCCGGCTGGCCCCGCGTCGGTGCGAACACAGTTGAGCGGCCTGCAACCAGGCGCTGAATATCATTTCAGATTCACAGCCATCAACAAACTCGGCGCGACCATCGCCGGCGCGATGACCTTCACGACAGCGCCATCCTTCGCGCGCACGGCACTGACGTTGCCCGATAACAGGGCATACGAGCTGGTGTCTCCACCTGAAGACAGCGAAGTTCTTATTCCGCGCACCGATCAACCCGAAACGGACGGTCCTGGCGGTTATTTCTTGGGACCCTTTTTTCGTGCGTCCTCTGTTGGCGACGCGGTCACATTTGACGCCGAGCCTCCTCCTTCGGGGGTTACTGGAAGCGGCCATGGCAATCTCCAGGGTGGGGATCAATATCTCGCGCGGCGTGGTGTCGATGGTTGGGCGGCGAGCGACATCGCGCCCCCCTCGGCAGATGCTCAGCCTCTATTCGAAGCTGCCTCGCCCGATCTTTCGGTACTGACCTTCCATGCTTCTGCATCGTTTGCCGCGGAACCTGCGCCGCCGACCAGCTGCAGTAATGGGGTCCCTACGTATTCGTATACTTCCAGTGGTTATCACGCTCTGATTACCGAAAGCGCATCACCGGGAGAATGTTTCGCGAGCGAAAAGGCGGGCATATCCGCGGACGGCGCTCACGTTCTCCTTTATAGTTCAAGCGCTTTTACGTCACAGGCAGCGACCGGGGCTACATCCGAAGAAAATAATCTTTACGATTCGTTTGGCGGTCGGCTCTATCAGGTAAATGTTCTACCCAATGGCAGGCCGGAAGATCACCCGGATGCGCTTTACGGTCACCAGGCGATACGGGGCAATAACGGGAATCCAAACCAGTTCGATTTTCAGGGCGTGGTCTCTCCGGATGGGTCGCGTATCTTCTGGACCGATCTGAACAGGGAAGTGACGCCTGAAGATCCAGCTGGTACGACGAGATTGTTTGTGCGCGAGAACGATGCTCGGCCGCAGAGCCCGCTTGGACCCAAAGGCGAATGCACGATCGCCGCTGACGCGTGCACGGTGCAGGTCGATGCTGCGCAGGGAGGGCCAGGTGCAGGTGGTGGTGGCCAGTTCTGGTTGGCGAATGGCGATGGTTCACGAGTGTTCTTCACCGACGAAAGCCAGTTGACGGCCGGGTCGACCGCGGGGCCTGGCGAACCTGACCTGTACGAGTACGACCTGGACACCGGCAGGCTCTCGGATCTCACAGTCGCCAGGGCGGGTTCTCACGCCGGCGTACAGGGTTTGGTCGGAGCAAGCGAAGACGGTTCGTATGTGTATTTCGTAGCTGACGGTGTGCTTGCGCAAGGCGCTAACGCTCAAGGTAAGGAAGCCGTGGCGGGTCAACCAAATCTCTATCTGTCACATGGAGGTGCCACAACGTTCATCGTTACGCTCTCGTCAGGCGACGACAACATCTACCCGAGCATGTACCAAGAACACGAACATGGGGACTGGGTGGTTGAACCGGGCGAACGGACTGCGCAGGTTTCGTCGAATGGACAGGCTGTGGTGTTCATGTCGCGACTGGCGCTCACGGGTTACGACAGTTACGGTTCCACGGGCGGGTCCCGTGCGCTCGGCGCGGAATTCGAAGATCTTCCCGAGGTGTTCGTGTATGAGGCCGGCACGGGCCGACTATCGTGTGCTTCGTGTAGTTCCAGCGGTAATCCACCTGCATCGTCGACTTATATATGGGAAGACGAGTATAATTCCTATGTCCCGTGGGCCGGCACCGGTACCTCCGTTGGTGTCACATCTCCATTGCGGTTTATGAACGCCACCGGGACGCGGGTGTTCTTCTTGACCAATCAACCGCTTGTGTCGCAGGACACCAATAGCTACCAGGATGTGTATGAGTGGGAGAACGATGGTTCTGGTGGCTGTGCACAGGCAGGTGGTTGCGTGGCGCCGATATCGAGTGTCGGCAGTCCGGGCGCTGCTTTCTTTGTCGACGCGAGCGTGAGCGGTGACGATGTGTTCTTTGAGCAGCGCACGTCGCTTGTCCCACTGGCTCGCGATGAAACCGTCAAGTTGTACGACGCGCGTGTGAACGGAGGTTTTCCGGAAACGTCGTTGGGGTGCTCTGGCACGGGTTGTCAGGGTGTACCGCCCGCGCCGCCGATCTTTGCGACACCTGCGAGCACGACCTTCTCGGGTGTCGGGAACTTCGAAGCTCCCGCGACTGGGAGGAAGGCGACGCCGAAGCGCAAGAGCGCCGCTCGGCTCAGGAGCGAAAAGCTGACCAAGGCGTTGAGGATATGTCGCCGACGGTATGGGCAGGGGAAAGCTAGACGGGGTGTGTGCGAAAAGCAGGCAAGGCAACTGTATGGGACGGCGAAGAAGAGGGGCAAGCGATGAACGTCAAACTCACTACAGCCCGGAAGCACCGAGTATGCTTTGCGGCTGCGCTTGTGTTCGCGAGCGTCCTGTTGTCAGGTAGTGCTTCCGCTGTTGCGGCCGAGCAGTCGTTGCCGGGATGGGAGGTCACCGCGAAGACTCTTCCCACTTACCTTCAGCCCTCTGGGCGTGGCGAGATTCTGATCAAGGTCGTCAACGTTGGACCAGTCGCCAGCAAGGGCGCCGTGACGGTGACGGACACGCTCCCGCCTGGGATCACTGCTACCAGCGCGGGCGCATCCGGAGTTGTCGACACGGAAATCGGAGCGAATGAAATCGAACCGGGTATCTTTCCCGGGTTGTGGGATTGTTCGGGTAACCGTCCCGGTGGTGTGGTCGCCGGCGCTACCGTGGTCACGTGCACGAATGATCCTGTCGGATTGCCGAGCTTGGCTGGTGGTGGAGGCATTCCGACAAATAGCCCGCTTCTGGATCCAGAACATGCCGATCCGGAGATCTCGATCGCCGTGAGGGCTCCCGCCGGCAGTGGCATGACGAGTGAACCGAACCAGGTATCGATTGTGGGCGGTGGCGCATTGAGCACCGCAAGCACCCGCGAGACTGTCACAGTCAGTGCCACGCCGGCACAGTTCGGGCTCGCCGACGCCGATGCGTGGTTCAGCAACGCAAACGGCACGATCGATACGCAGGCCGGCTCCCATCCCTACGAGGCGACATTCGCGTTCGACATGAATAATGTCATCGAAAACGACTCTCAACCGAAAACGGTGGTTGCCGGGGCTAACGAGAGGAATCTCGAATTCAACGTACCGCCTGGGTTCATCGGCAACCCCTATGCGGTGCCGATGTGCCCTCGGGAATTGTTCAATCGTAATGGGAATCACTGTCCGTCGGCGTCACAGGTAGGTGTTATTGAGGTGGAAGCGCCCGGCGAAAGCATTCTCCGCCTAAGTGAAACTGTGGGTATCCCGGTGTATAATATTGTTCCTCCCGAGGGTGTGCCCGCTGAGTTCGGATTTCAGATTGCGCAGGTAAATACCCTGTTGACCGCCGCGATTCGCAGCGGCAGTGATTATGCGATCTCCACGCACGGCAACAATATTTCCCAAAATAAAGTTCTCGGCAGTGTGCTCACATTGTGGGGCGAGCCGGGCGATCCAAGCCATGATGCGTGGCGCGTCGGCGGTCCAGTCAACGTGGCGGCGACGCCGTTCTTGACGTTGCCGACGTCTTGTGAAGGTCCACAAGCGTTCTCGCTGCACCTAAACGCCTGGCAAGACCCCGATCTTGAAGCAAGCACGAGTTTCCCGACGCATGACTCCAACGATGAACCGGTTGGGTTCACCGGTTGTGATGTGTTGAACTTCGGCCCGGTGTTTTCGACGTCGCCGGATACGTCTAATGCCGATACGCCGGCAGGGTTGACTGTCGAAGTGAAGCCGCCGGCCGGCGGCTTGCTTAGTCAGGAAGGACTGGGTACGTCGGATATCAAGGAAGCTAAAGTGACTCTTCCGCCTGGGTTGGTGATCAATCCTGGTCAGGCTGCCGGTTTGCGGGCGTGTGGTCCTGCTGAAGACGCGTTGACTACCGCGGCTGAAGCGGCGGCCGGCAAGGAAAATGCCGGTGCGCCGTCGTGCCCGCTGGCTTCCACGGTTGGTACGGATGAAATCACGGTACCGATCTTGAAAAACAACCTGCAGGGCAACGTGTTCGTGTTGCAGTCAAACCCTCCGAACCTGCAGTTGTTGATAGCGGCGTCCGGGGAAGGCGTGAACGTGAAGATCGTCGCCGATGTGCATTTGAACGAACAGACGGGCCAGGTAGAAACGACTGTCGTATCGCCGAATCCGGGGTATCCGCATGTTCCCCAAGCACCGGTGAGCGACTTCAAGCTGTCGTTCTCAGGCGGTGCTCAGGCTGCTTTGGATACGCCGACAACGTGCGGGTCGTATGTGTCGACGTCGAGCTTCGTGCCGTGGGCCAGCCCGTTTGTTGCCGAAGTCTCGCCGACCGCGAGTTTGGCGATCGACAAAGGCACGAATGGTGCTCCGTGCCCGTCTGGTGTGTTGCCGTTCAGCCCGTCGTTGATCGCGGGCTCCACAACCGATCAGGCCGGTGGGTTCACGGACTTCTCTCTGTTGCTGCAGGCTCCGGATGATCAGCAGCGCATCGAACGTTTGCAGTTCAAGGTCCCATCTGGCTTGTTGGGGATGATCAGCAACGTCCCGTTGTGCGAGGAGCCACAAGCCGCACAAGGCACGTGCTCCGGTGCGTCGCAGATCGGGCACACGACTGTCGCTTCTGGTCCTGGCCCCTACCCGTTGGTGGTGCCCCAACCGGGCCAGCCTCCGGCTGCGATCTATTTGACGGGACCGTACAAGGGCGCACCGTTCGGCCTTTCCATCGTCGTCCCGGTCGTTGTTGGTCCGTTTACGTTGCAAACGCAGGTCGTGAGGGCGAAGATCGAAGTGGACCCGCTGACCTCGCAGATCACCGTCACTACAGACCCGCTACCGCAGATCATCGATGGTGTCCCGACGGATTTGCGCACGGTGGATGCGGTGATCGATAGGCCCAGGTTCATGTTCAACCCGACGAACTGTGCTCCGATGAGCTTCTCCGGAACGGCTTGGGGCACGCCACCACCGGGAGTCGCCGGTCCGGGGAGCACGGCCGCGATATCGAGCCATTTCCAGATGGGGTCCTGTCAAGCGTTGAAGTTCAAACCGAACTTCAAAGTCTCAACGTCGGGGAAGACCTCACGCAAGAACGGCGCGAGCCTGGACGTCAAGCTGACCTACCCCACGGGAGGGTTGGGAGCAAACCAGGCGAGCTCCCAATCGAACATCTCACAAGTCAAGGTGGACCTGCCGAAGCAACTACCGTCGCGCCTGTCTACGCTGCAGAAGGCGTGCCCCTCGGCCACGTTCGAAACGAACCCCGCAGGTTGTTCAACGGAATCCAGAGTGGGCAGCGTCACAGCGATCACACCGGTACTACCCGTAGCGCTAACGGGACCAGCGTACTTCGTGTCCTACGGCGGCGCGAAGTTCCCCGAACTCGTATTCGTCCTACAAGGCGACAACGTCACGGTCTATGTGCACGCCGAAACGTTTATCAGCACCGCGAGCGTCACCAGTAGCACCCTCAGGCGTGTTCCCGACGTGCCGATCTCAAGCTTCGAGCTGAAGCTACCCCAGGGACCCTATTCAGCGCTTGCGGCGATCGGGAACCTCTGTAAGACCAAACTCAAGATGCCGACAGCATTCACCGCACAAGACGGCGCCACCATCCACCAAAACACACCAATCAATGTGACAGGCTGCCCCAAGGCAAAGAAGAAGAACAAGAAAGCCAACGGCAAGCACAAGACCACCAAGAAAAGGAAATGATCTGGAGGGGGAGCCTTACGCCACGGCGCGCAGGCGCCTATAGGGCTCGCCGGTCAACTCGCGGGCCAAGGCATCGACGATCGCCTCGTCGTCCTCCTCGCGCCCGTCGGTGACGGCGCCGATGATCGCGCGCTTGCGCTCCAACAGGTTTGCCATCGTCTCGTCGATCGTGCCGGCGGCCAACAGGTACCAGGCGTTGACGGCGTCCTGCTGGCCGATCCGGTGGCAGCGGTCCTCGGCCTGGTCGTGCTTGGCCGGAGTCCAGTCCAGCTCCAAGAAAGCCACGTTCGAGGCCTGCGTGAGGGTGAGCCCTTGGCCCGCGACCTCAAGGGAGCACACGATCAGTTGGTTGTCGGAGTCGTCGGCGGCTTGGAAAGCGTTGACCGAGGCGTCCCTGGCCACGTGGCTGTCCTCGCCGAGGATGTGCAAGGCGTGGGGGAAGCGCTCGATCACCGCGCGCTGAACCTCCCTGTGGCGGGCGAACACGACCAGGCGCTCCCCTGAGGTGCAGAAGTCGTGGATCCAAGCGAGCGCCGCGTGCAGCTTGCCGCGCGCCGCCAAGAGCTTCAAAGCGTTCAATCGCACGAGTCGCTCGGCACGCAAGGCGGCAGCGATTTTGGCGTCCAGCTCCTTGAGGTCGAGCGGACGGGATCGCAGCCACGCGATCACATCGGTCTCGGCCAAGCGGTACTCCGCCTCATTGTCCAGCTCGACTGGAACGACCGTGCGCGTCTTGGCCGGCAACTGGGGCAGCACGTCGGCCTTGAGGCGACGCACGAAGCAGCGCGATCGCAGGTGCCAGTGCAGGCGCATGTGGGCGTCGATCCCCTTGAAGCGTCGTCCGAACTGGGCGCCGGAGCCGAAGTCGGGTAGGCGGCCGATGATGCGCAGCTGAGAGATCAGCTCCGGCGGCCGGTTCATCACCGGGGTGCCTGTCAAGGCCAGCACCAGCCCCTCGTTCGGCACGCTCGCCGCCAGTCGCGCTACGGCTTGGGTGCGCTTGGCAGCCGCGTTCTTGCAGTAGTGGGACTCGTCGAGCACGACCGCCTTGGGCTCCATCGCGGCGAGCGCCTCTCCGCGAGCGGCGAGGATGTCGTAGTTGACGACGGTGATGTCGGCGGCCGGGATCGGCCCGCCCGAGCCCATGCCGGCGAGCGTTTGCGTCGATCGTCCGGGCAGCCAGCGCTCGAGCTCGCGTATCCAGTTGAGCTTGAGGCTGGCCGGACACACGACGATCGCCGGGTAGGCGTCGTCGGCCTCCAAGGTCGCAAGTGCCTCGATCGTCTTGCCCAGCCCCTGCTCGTCGGCCAGGAAAGCGCGGCGCTGGGCCAGCAGGTATGCAACCCCTGCGCGCTGGAACGGCTTGAGCTCGCCACCGAGCCTGGCCAAGGCCTGCTGCGAAGAGGCGTCCAGTTGGGCGTCGGTGGCGGCCGAGAGCGCCACCAAGCCCGCCGCATGAGCGTGCTGTTCGCGTATCTCCTGCAATGCCACGAGCGCGTCGGGCTCGATCCAGACATCTCGCTCGGCGAGGAACGCGTCGAGCGCCTCCACACAGAAGGGGTCGGCGCGGATCGCTGGCAGCTGTCCGTGGTCACGGCGTCCCCTCGAATCGCCCGCGGCGAGCGGCGCCAGGTTCGCGCGTCGGTTCGCCCCGCGTCGCCTGCCTCCTGGTCGCGGTGGCTTCTGTGCAGGCGCGGGCGAGGCGCCGGCGAGAGCGCCGAAGGCCTCGAGCTGGGTGGTGTCGTGGCCAGGGGCCAGCACGAACGTTGGATCCTCGTGTACCGCCGACAGCTCCAAGACAGCGCCGGGCGCCGGGCGTCCTTCCTTCAGTGCCGCCACACAGCGCCGTGTTGCGGGCGTGGTGAAACCTTGGGTGCGCTCCTCGATCGCGCGCCAAGAGTCCAGCGTGAGCGGCAAAGACACGCCGCCGGGTACGCTCACCGCCCGGTCGCGCAGCTCCGGAGGCAGCTTGGCTGGATCACCAAGGAGCAGGAACAGCGGCTCCGTGGGCTCTCCGCCCACATCGATCGTGCCGCTCCATGTCGTGGCACGCGCAAGCCAGCTCTGCGCCCGCGGGTCGATGCTGGCCATTTCCAAGTGCTCGACCAGCTCTGCGATCAGATGCGCGTCGTGCTCAACCGCGGCTATCGCGAAGCTCCCCTTTGGGCTCTCCGCGGTGTGCAAGTCCGATCGCGCGGCCAGGGCGCGTGCGAGCGGGGCGTGCTCGGCCGCGATCAACACCCACTGCTGTTTGCGACGGTCCTGGCGCAGTTCTACGTCGTAGGCCATCGCCCCGAGTCCAGCCCCGGGCCGCGCGCCGGACCGTCCGTCGCCCAGATGAGAGGACGGCCCTTGGGCGACCTCGGTGAGCGCGTGAGCGGCATCTTCACTGAGACGCAAGCGTCCCGCGTCGGCGGGCAAGGCGTCCACCAAGCGAACCGCCTGCTCGTCGAGCGGGATCAGGGCGCGACCGATCGCGGGCAGCTCGTGCGAGTCGGGATGCTCCAGCAGCGCCGCCACAAGCGTGGGTGCCCGGTCGGTGGCGAACGTGAGCCACCAGCTCTCATTGGGGCGGGCCACGTCGAGCACGCATTCGTCGTGTGCGCGCTTTCCCCGCTGCCGTGCCAAGGCCCGCGCGAGTTGCTCGCTGACAGTCGCCCTGCGCGAGAGATTCTCAAGCAACAGCGCAACCGCCTGGGCGCGCTCCGGGTCCAGCGGCACGATCCAGGCTCGCTCGCCGGGATCCCAGCGGCGGCCGGGAATAGTCCGCAGGAGCCGGCGCAGGCCGTCGTCATAGGGGAACTTGAGAACTGCCTCGCCCTGCTCGAGCGTCGCCTGGAGAAAGGTCATGACCTAAGGACGATAGGCCGCGCCGGGGATGGCCGGGTCACCTGTCGACTTAGACAGCCGTTGAGCAAGCGAGATAAGGACGCAAGGAGCGTAGTGTGCTTTGTACATATGCTGGCCGATCGGAGATCCCATTCGATCTCCGATCGGTAGGACGCAATATCGCGCCGCTCAACGGCTGTCTAAGCGAGGATGTTCACTGCGCGCGAGACGATCAGGCCGATCGTCACCAGCGAGACGAGCGCCTGGATGCCCATCATGCTCTTGGCCACCGGGCTCAACGGCATCGTGTCGGTGGGAGAGAAGGCGGTCGCATTCGTCAGCGACACGTACAGGTAGTCGATGTACTTGGGCCGCCACCCCTTCGGCTCGATTCGGTCGTCGCTCATCTGCGGAAACAGGAAGTCGGGAGCGTGATCTTTGCCGGCTGCGCGACGACCCGGTCCCCCTCGATCCATCTCCCAATACCAAAGACCGAAGATCAGGAAGTTGGTGAGCCAGATGAGCGTCCCCGCGACGATCAGTTCGCGACCTCCGCTACTGCCCAGTTTTGCGTGCAGCAGGTAGTGGGTGAGTGCCGCCAGCGAATAGATGTTGGCGGCCGTCACGATCGCTGTGAGCCCGAGCGCGATGCGGCGACGACGCGGATGCTCGTCCTCGATCTGGTTGGGTGTCACGACGATCATGCCCACCAACAGCACGCCCTCCAAGGCGGGCACGAGCCACGAGGGGCCCACGGTCAGGCGCTCGGGCAAGGACACCTGCAGGAGGATTGCGGCGACGATTGTGAGTTGGGCCGGCCAGAACGGCTCGCTCTCCGGCGGCGGGGGATAGGGGCGGCCCGGTAGGGGCGATGTCTCCTGCGCCACGAGTAGGAGACTACGAGTCTGGTCGGCTGGAGCTCGATGCCAGGTCTCATCGACGTGGCTTGGCCAGAAGTGCGGCTTGTCGGGGCGTTCGCGTCGAGCGACCGGCGAGGGAGCCGCCCACGGCAGGTATCGGCTGGGGCGCTAGCCTGGTAAGAGTGGGAATCGAGAGCCCTGTCCACCTGTTGTTCCTGGGCGCCGTCGCTCTGATGGTGTTGGGCCCCAAGCGACTGCCCGAACTGGCGCGGGCCTTGGGCAAGGGCATCCGAGAGTTCCGCGAGTCGATCGACGCCGGCGCTCACGATGACGATCCCGGCCCCCAACCACCCGATGATAGATAGATAGATATTTTCTATCACCATGATAGAATATTTCTATCATGGTGTCAGTGTTTTCAGCCCCGACGCTAGATCCCCTGGATCGCGAGGTGCTGCGCTTGGTTGAAGACCTACGCCTGCAAATGCGCCATCGCGTGGCGGAGCCGCGACGGTGGGGCGGCAGTTTGCGCAGGATCGCCCTCGCCCGTGCTGTGCAGGCATCCAACAGCATCGAGGGCTACAACGCGAGCCTGGACGACGTAGTGGCGGCTGTCGACGGCCAACCTACAGTCGAGGCTGGGGAGCAGACCAGCCTCGCCCTCGCGGGCTATCGCGATGCGATGACCTACGTCTTGCAGGTCTCCCAAGATCCCGATGGCGAAGTAGACGAGGGCTTGATCAAGGCCTTGCACTTCATGATGCTCAGGCACGAACTCGCCAAGAGCCCAGGGCGCTGGCGCCCAGGCTACATCGCGGTGCGCCGCGAGGCGACAGCTGAGATCGTCTATGAGGGACCTGAGGCCGACGCGATACCGAGCCTGGTAGAAGCTTTGGTCAGCGCTTTGGAGGCTGAAGACACGCCCGTACTCGTACGCGCCGCGATGGCTCACCTCAACCTTGTGATGATCCATCCGTTTCGCGACGGTAACGGGCGCATGGCGCGCTGCCTACAGACTTTGGTGCTCGCGCGCGAGCAGATAGTCGCGCCGGTCTTCTCCAGTATCGAGGAGTACTTGGGCCACAACACCGACGCCTACTACGACGTGCTTGCCCAGGTCGGCCAGGGAGCCTGGAAACCCCACAATGATGCGGGGTCCTGGATCAAGTTCTGTTTGACCGCCCATTATCGTCAGGCCACTACTCATTTGCGGCGCATCGAGGAGGCCGAGCATCTCTGGCGCGAGTGTGCGGCGATGGCCGAGACTCACCGACTACCCGAGCGAGTCGTCGGGGGGATGATGGAGGCCGCACTTGGCTTCCGTCTGCGCAACTCGACCTACCGCTCGATCGTCGAAGCGACCGCGGGCGAGGAGATATCCGAGCTTACGGCCACGCGCGAGCTGAAGGCGATGGTCGATGCCGGCGTGCTGGAAGCGCTCGGCGAGCGTCGCGGTCGCCACTACGTAGCTGAGCCGGTCCTCGCCGATGTGCAGCGACGTATCCGGCTCGCTCGCCCACCACGGGATGATTACGACCCTTACGCCAAGGCCCAAGAAGCTCTCCAGCTCAAGCTTGGCGATTAGCCGGCAAGCAATCCGGCCCCTCGGATAACGTCCACCGGTGCGCTTGATCGTTGCTCGCTGCGAGGTCACCTATATTGGCCGTACCACCACCGTCCTGCCCGAGGCCGTGCGCCTTCTCATGTGCAAGGGGGACGGCACCTTCATGGTGTGGGCCGACGGAGGCGGGGAGGGTGGGCCGCGGGTAAAGCCTCTGAACTGGATGACGCCGCCGACGGTGCTTGAAGAGGAGCGCTCCGCGGCCGGTGAGATCGAGCGCTTGGTCGTGCGCAAGCAGCGAGCCGACGAGCGCTTGGAGATCGTGCTCGACGAGATCCTCACTGACGTGGAGCACGAGCTGGACGTGCTCGCGCCTTTGGAAAAGGAGGGCTTGGAGCGCGAAATGCAAGAACTACTCGCTGCCGCTCCGCACTGGTGTGGTGAGGGCTTTCGCCTCGTGCGACGCGAGTGGCCGACCGATGTCGGCCCGGTCGACCTGATGTGCCGCGACGCCCTGGACGAATGGGTTGCGGTCGAGATCAAGCGCATAGCCACGATGGATTCGGTGCGCCAGCTGGAGGGCTACTTGGAGCGCATCCGCCTCGACCCCGCGATGGCCTCCTGTCGCGGGGTGCTCGTGGCGAAGTGGATCAAGCCTCAGGCGCGCGTCCTTGCGGAGTCGCGCGGGATTGATTGCGTCGAGGTGGACGTGGAAGTGCTGCGCGGCAACCGCGAGCCCGAGCTGCGCCTGTTTGCGGCATAGTCCCATCCATGAGCATCGAGGTGTCCGTGAGCATCGAGAAGTCCAGTGACCATCGAGAAGTCCGGTGAGCAGGAAGGTGTCTATGTGCACTGAAGCTGTCCTATGAGCACGGAGGTCGTCTTGACCGAGCGGCGCCAGGGCGTGCTCTTGATCACGCTCAACCGCCCCGAGGCGCGCAACGCCGTCAACCTGCCCTTGGCAGAAGGCATAGCCGCAGCTTTGGATGAGCTCGACGGCGAGGATTCGCTTAGCGTCGGTGTCCTCACGGGCGCCGGCAAGGGCTTCTGCGCCGGCATGGACTTGAAGGCATTCGTCAGCGGCGAGCGTCCTTGGGTTGGGGACAGGGGCTTCGCCGGAATCGTGCGCCGCGCGTCTGTCAAGCCCTTGATCGCGGCCGTCGAGGGCTTTGCGGTGGCGGGTGGCTTGGAGGTCGCCTTGGCTTGCGATTTGATCGTGGCCGCGCGTGGAGCCAAGCTCGGTATCCCCGAGGTCAAGCGATCCTTGGTGGCCGCCGGCGGTGCCCTCTTGCGCTTGCCCCGCTCGCTCCCCTACAACGTGGCAATGGAGCTGACCTTGACCGGAGAGCCCATCTCTGCCGAGCGGGCAGCCGAGTTGGGCTTGGTCAACCGCTTGGCCGAGCCCGGCGCCGCGGTCGAGGCTGCCTTGGCATTGGCCGCGGAGATCGCCGCCAATGCGCCTTTGGCCTTGATCGCCTCCAAGCGCATCCTTCAAGAGCAGCGCGATTGGTCCTCCGAGGAGATGTGGGAGGCCCAGGGCGCCATCTCAGAACCGGTGTTCACCTCCGAGGACGCACGCGAGGGCGCCACCGCGTTCACCGAGAAGCGTCCTCCGGTTTGGCGCGGCAAGTAGCTCAGCCGCGCATTTGACGCCGGCGCTTGCGCTGGCGCATGATCATTCTGAAGCGTCGCCACAGCGCACCCATCAGCGCTCACCCGGCGTCTTTTTGGGGTACTGCGAAACCGGTGTCTTCAGATCCAGGGCGGTTCTCACGATCCGGCTCTGCTCGGCCGCGTGGGCGGCCGGGTAGCCCTCACCCGGGCTCGCGCGCTCGGGACGGCCGACGAAGCCGAAGTGGATGCCTTCGCCCATGATCTGCATCAAGCGCGGGAACATGTGCGCTCGTGCGCCCATGTTGCGCGGCTCCTCCTGCACCCACACCACCTCTTCGAGCCTCGGATAGCGGGCCAGCAGTTCCTTGATGTTGCGCTCTGGGAACGGGTACAACAGCTCGACGCGCCCGATCGCCACGCCCTGGTTGACCTGGCGGTCGGAGTGACCCGCAAGGTCGTAGTAGATCTTGCCGGTGCAAAGCACCAGGCGGGTGACCGCCTGATCGTTGAGTCCCGCCTCCGCGAGCACGGGCTCGAAGCGTGAGCCCTCCGCCAAGTCCTCCACCGTGTTGGTCGCCTGCGGCAGTCTCAACAAGGACTTCGGCGTCATGATCACCAGCGGCCGCTGCTTGGCGATCATCGCCTGGCGGCGCAGCAAGTGGAAGTACTGGGCCGGCGTGGTCAAGTTGGCGACCCTCATGTTCCCCTCGGCGGCAAGTGCCAAGAAGCGCTCCAAGCGAGCGGAGGAATGCTCTGGCCCCGAACCCTCGTAGCCGTGTGGCAGCAGCAGAGTCAAGCGCGAGGTCTGCCCCCACTTGGCCAAGCCAGAGGAGATGAACTGGTCGACGATCACCTGCGCCGAGTTCACGAAGTCGCCGAACTGAGCCTCCCACAGCACCAGCGTCTCCGGCGCCTCTTGGCTGTAGCCGTACTCAAAGCCCATACAAGCAAGCTCCGAGAGCGGACTGTTGTGCAGCTCCATCGGCGCAAGCGCCTCCGGCAGGGACTGGATCGGGCAGAAGGCCTGCCCTGTCTTGGCGTCGTGCAAAACCAGGTGACGCTGACTGAAGGTACCTCGCTCGGTGTCCTGTCCAGTAAGCCTGACCGGCGTTCCCTCGGTCAGTAGAGAGGCGAACGCAAGCGCCTCGGCGTGGGCCCAGTCGATCCGTGCCGCCGCCTTCTCCGGGCCGGGTCCGCCTGACCGCTCGCCCGTGGTGGAGTCGGTCCCCGATGCACCTGAGCCGCCGGCGGTCGAGCCGACACGCTCTTGCAGCGCCTCGCGACGGCGATCCAACTGCTTGACGAGCTTGGGGTGCACCGTGAACCCGTCCGGCGTCCTCAAAAGCTCCAGCCCCAGCTCGCGTACCCGCGCCGCGGCTACCGAGGTGTCCACGTCGGGGCTAGGGGTCCTGTCGAGCTGGTACTCGCCCGTGTTCTGCTCAACGGTCCCCTGCTCGGCCGCCGCGGCGATCCGCGCCTTCAGGCGCTGATGCAGGAGCGTCAGGTTGTCCCATACCTCCTGGCCTGTCCGCTCGACTTCCTCCCTACTGACGACGCCGTCGCTCACGAGCTGGTCGGCCCACAGTTCGTACACCCGCTTCTTGGTCTTGATCTTGGCGTACATCTCAGGCTGGGTATAGGCCGGCTCGTCGGACTCGTTGTGCCCGAAGCGTCGGTAGCCGATCAGGTCGATCAGCACGTCGTGGCCGAACTCCTCGCGGAAGGCGAAAGCCAGCCGCACCGCGCTCATGCAAGCGGGCACGTCATCGGCGTTGACATGGATGATCGGCACGTCAAAGCCCTTGGCCAGGTCGGAGGCCCAGCGAGTCGAGCGGGCGTCGTCAGGGTCGGTCGTGAAGCCGACCTGGTTGTTCATGATCAGATGCACCGTGCCGCCGACCTGATAGCCGTCGAGTGCCTGCAAGTTCAGCGTCTCGGCGACCACGCCCTGTGCGGGAAAGGCGGCGTCGCCGTGGATCACGATCGGCACCGCCGTATTGGTGTCCTGGTGGGTTCTCGGGCCGGTGCGCGAGGTCTGGGCCGCCCGCGTAGCGCCCTCGACTACCGCGGACACATACTCCAAGTGGCTCGGGTTGGACTCCAAGTTGACCCTGATCGTGCCGCCTTCTGGCAGCTTGTAGGAGCCTTGGGTGCCGTGGTGGTACTTCACGTCGCCGGTCCCGCCCTGAGGAATGGTGGTGACCGCCTCGAGCGTCGAGGCGCCCTCGAACTCGGCGAAGATCGTGTCGTAAGGGCGGCCCAGGTTGTGCGCCAGCACGTTCAGCCGTCCCCTGTGCGCCATCCCCACGACCACCTCCTGCCCGCCCCTCCCGGCGGCGAGCTGGATCAGGTCGTCGAGCATCGGCACGGTCATGTCCAGGCCCTCGATCGAGAACTGGTGCTGGCCCAGATAGGCCTTGTGCATAAAGCGCTCCAGCGCGTCAACCTCGATCAGGCGCTTGAGCAGCGCCTTGCGCTCCTCCACACCCAGCGGCTGCCTGAAGGCGCCCGACTCGATCTGCTCGCGGAGCCACACGCGCTGCTTGTGAGAGGAGATGTGCTCGATCTCATAAGCGATCGTCCCGCAATAGGTCTGGCGCAAATGCGGCAGCGCCTCTGCCAGCGTCTCGCCGGGCACGTACATCCTCAAGATGCGAGCCGGGATCTGAGCCATCACATGCGGTGTCAGCCCGGCCGCCTCCGGGTCCAGCTGCGGCTCGCCCTCGGGCTCGCTCCCAAGTGGGTCCAGGTGCGCGGCCAGGTGTCCGTGGCTGCGGAAGCGGTGCACCAAAGTGCTCGCGGCCTGCACAGCCTGAAGCATCTGCTCGTCGGGAGCGCTCGCCACCATTGCGCTTGCCGGAGACGCGCCCGCTGTCGCGGATCCCGGTGCCGGCGCGGTTGGCGCGGGAGCAGTGGGCGCGGGACCGAGCACTGCTCCGAGCGATGCGAACACGCCCTCATAGAAGGCGTCCTCGCCCTGCAATCGTCCCTCGACCAAAGCCAAGAAGCGCCCCGACTCGGCACCTTGAATGACCCTGTGGTCATAGGTCGAGGTCATCGTCATGACCTTCTCCGCCCCAATTTGGGCGCCCACGTTGCCAAGGCCCACGGGGTAGGCGATTGAGCCGGTCGCAACGATCGTGCCTTGGCCGTTCATCAGACGAGGAACCGAGGCCACCGTGCCGAGTCCGCCCGGATTGGTGAGCGTCACATTGCCGCCTACCAGATCGTCCGCGGTCAACTTGTTGGTGCGCGCCTTCTCCACGAGCCCGTCGTAGGCCGCCACGAACTCCGCGAAGGACAGCCCTCCCGCATCCGAGATCACCGGCACCATCAAGGTGCGCGAGCCGTCCTTCTTCTGCACGTCCACCGCCAGTCCCAAGTTCACCTGGCCGTCGTCGACCCTGTAGGGCTTGCCTTCGACCTCCTCGAAGTGATGGGCCATCGCCGGCATCTCGGTCGCCGCCTGCGCGATCGCATAAGCGATCAAGTGAGTGAAGCTGACCTTGTGTCCGGCTGCCTTGAGCTCGCGCCGGCGCCCGTCGAGCACGGTGACGGCCATCGTCCTGAAGCTCGTCGCGGTCGGGATCGAGCGCGACTCGTCCATGTACTTGGCCAGCATCGCCGCTCCGCCCTTGAGTGCCTGCCGCTCGCCTGCCGCCGTCGAAGCGCCGTTGGAGGTGGCCGTCGCGCCGTTGCCACGCGCTCCCAGCACATCTGCCTTGAGGATGCGCCCTCCCGGGCCACTTCCGCTCACGCCGGCAAGACTCACCCCCTCGGTTTGGGCGACTCTCGCCGCGACCGGGGACACACGTGTGCCATCGGTCGGCATCGTGTCAACTGCCGCGGGTGCGGCGCCGCTCGGGCCGGCAGAGGCTTGTGGGGCGTCGGGGGACGGTGCCGCGGCACCGTCGCCATCGCTTGAGGGGTTGTCCTGGCCGGCTGGCTGGGCGGCACTGCCCTCGCCTGTGGCGAGTCGGGCGATCACCTGTCCCACACCGACCGTCTCGCCCTCCTCGGCAAGGATTTCGACGACCGTGCCGCTGGCCGGCGAAGGCAGCTCGACATCCACCTTGTCGGTGGATATCTCAACTATCGTGTCGTCGACCTTGATGAACTCGCCGACCTTGACATGCCATTCGAGGATCGTTCCCTCGGTGACAGACTCGCCGGCGGCAGGAGTCACGACGTCGATCATTTGCTCGATCGTAGTGCCGGAGGCCATCCAGCTTCACTCTAGCGACCTGGCCAGCCGGACAGATGTCACGCGCCTCCACGAGGGTACTCGCATGTGCGATCTTCACACTGCTTAACAATCAGGGAGAGCACTTCAGGCTTGTGAGGAGCACTTCAGGCTTATGAGGAGAGCACTTCCTTGTGCGGAGAGCACTTCAGGCTTGTGCGTCCTTCGTTTGTGCCCTCTGGGTGCGCACGAACTCCCAGCTGCCGAAGAAGGGTCCGATCCCGCCAAGCACGGCGACGGCCACCGCCAAGCGCAGCGACACGATCCTCGTGCGCGCCGCCGCGATACACGCACACGACATGCCAATCCACAGAATCCCGTGCGTCCAACCCAGCACCAACGTCTCCGGCTGCGGTTTGCCGAGCGCGAAAGCGCAGATCAACAGCGAGCTGTAGACGCACGAATGAAAGAAGGATGTCCACTTCAGTGGTGTGAACGCCTTCGAGGGGCGGATGGTCTGCGATCCCCGCCTTCGCGTGCCGGATGTACCGGCGGTTGACTCGGCGTTTACCTCTGTGCCGTGGGGGCTGGACGCGTCAGAGGCTCCTCGGGGACTGGGTACGCCTGTGGAACCTGAGACCTCGGTGGGGATCACCCCGCCAGCCAACGCGCCATCCTGCGCAGGCTCTCCTCGGCCTCCGCCGGCCACTCGTCGATCTCTGCCGGCCACCATGCGTACTCGTCGTGCTCATGGTCAGGGATCACCTCGGCGTCCTCGGCCAACCATGCCTGCCCCACGAACATCACAAGGCGGTGGGGCAACAGCACAAGCGCCTCGCCGCGTACTCTCTCGGGTGAGACAGACCACTCCTCCCGCAGCTCGCGCACCAAAGTGTCCGCCGGGCTCTCACCGAGGTCCACGGCGCCGCCGGCGCCCAACGCCCAACGTCCAGCCCAAGAGGCCAGCCAAGCCGCGCGTTTGCCCGCCAGCCAGCGCCCATCTGCCGAGCGAGTGACGCACAGCGCCGCCACGCTGTACGACGCATCGGCCGCGACCAAGCGCAAGGCCCAGCGCAAAGGCTGCAGCTCCATCTCGATCCCCTGCGGGCCATCGGTGAAGTCGATCAGCCGCGCCGCAAGCCCGTCGTGGCTGGGCGACCCGCGCTCGCGCAAGCTCGCGATCGCAGCGTCGGCTGCCGCGCTGTGATCGGCAGGCGGGTTGAAGTGCTCGGTGCGCCAACGTGCCTTCACCTGACTGAGATCCCACGGCCCGCGCGCCAGCACTTCGGGCGCCTCGTCGGTCTGCGCATGCGCTCGCGTGGCCATTCCTACAGGCTAGTGATCGCGCGCGAGGGCCGAGTAAAGATGAGTAGCCCTACACTCGCTCGACCGTGAGTGAGCGTCGACGCAAGCACTGGGGTTGGGGATTCGAGGACGAGCAGCCTTCGCCCGACGAAGTCCGCGCCGCGGCCGGCGGCCTGGCCACGCACTTGGGCTTTCCCGCCGTCGAGATCGAGCAGCCCGTCAGCCTTGAGGACATTCGCCTGCCTTCGCCGCGGGTTCTCCCACCCCCGGAACTCGTTGGGATCTGTGCCACAGGCACGCACGACAGAGCGGCCCATGCGCTTGGCAAGTCCTATTCCGATGTCGTGCTCGGCTTTCGTGGAAGGTACGAACACCCCCCCGACTTCGTCGCCCGTCCGCGCGACGAGCACGATGTCGAGCGGCTGCTCGCCTGGTGCTCGGCCCAGCGAGTTGCCGCGATTCCCTTCGGGGGAGGCACGAGCGTGGTGGGCGGAGTCGAGCCCCGCGTCGGGGTGGGTGGGGGTTGTTACAACGGCGCCATCTCGATCGATCTAGGCGGTCTCGCAAGCGTTCTCGAGGTCGACCCCGTCTCGCGCGCCGCCCTGATCCAGGCAGGCACCACCGGTCCGGCCTTGGAGGCCCAACTGGCAGAGCACGGCTTGACGTTGCGTCACTTCCCCCAGTCCTTCGAGCTTTCCACCCTCGGCGGTTGGATCGCCACGCGAGCCGCGGGTCACTTCGCTACCACGTGGACCCACATCGAGGACTTCGTCGAGTCGGTCCGGGCGATCACCCCCTCCGGTGTGTGGTCTTCGCGGCGCTTGCCCGGGTCCGGAGCCGGTCCCAGCCCCGATCGACTGCTCGTCGGCTCAGAGGGCGCCTTTGGCGTCATCACCGAGGCCTGGGTGCGGGTGCAGCCCCGTCCTTCCCATCGCGCTTCGGCCGGCATCCGCTTTCCCAGTTTTGAGCTCGGCGCCGAATGCGTCCGCGAGCTATCCCAAGCGGGCCTCCAGCCCTCCAACTGCCGCCTGATCGATCCCGCCGAGGCGCGCTTCACGATGGCCGGCGACGGCACTTTCGCGTTGCTCGTGCTCGGCTTCGAGTCGACCGACCACCCGGTCGACTTCCTGATGGACCGGGCCAGCGCGATCTGTCTCGAGCACGGCGGTGTCGTCGGGGACCGGCGAGGCGCCGGTGTGGGCGCCTGGCGCGAAGCTTTCCTGCGCGCCCCTTACGTGCGCGACATCCTCGTCGCGATGGGGGTCCTGAGCGAGACTTTCGAGACAGCCGTTACCTGGGATCGCTTCCCCCGCTTTCACGAGCGCGTGATGGCCGCCGCCCGAGCTGCCGCCGAGGACGCAAGCGGAGTTGCCCAAGTCTCCTGCCGCTTCACTCACGTCTATCCCGACGGCCCCGCTCCCTACTACACGGTCTTGGCGCCGGCCTTGCGCGGCGAAGAGATCGAGCAGTGGGCCGCGATCAAGGCCGCCGTCTGTGAGGTGATCGTCGCCGAGGGCGCCACGATCACCCACCACCACGCCGTCGGGCGCGACCACCGGCCGTGGTATGACCGCCAGCGTCCCGACCCTTTCGCCGCAGCCCTGCGCGGAGTCAAGGCCGCCGTCGATCCGGCCGGCATTATGAACCCCGGTGTCTTGGTGGACCCACTGTCGTGAGGGTTGCCATCTTGGGGCCCGGTGGGGTTGGCGGGCTGGTGGCGGGCGCCTTGGCGCGCGCGAACACGCCCATTGTGATTGTTGCCAGCGAGTCCACCACCGCCGTCATCTCGGCACAGGGAATCAAGGTGCGGAGCGTCCTGCTCGGCGATTTCGTTGCCCAACCCCGCGCCGAGGCGAGTCTGCAAGAGCCCGTAGACGTCTTGGTCGTTGCCACCAAGGCGGCCGGCTTGGCCGAGGCTTTGGAGCGCATCGAGGTCACACCGCCCTTCGTCCTACCTCTGCTCAACGGTCTCGACCACCTGGCTGTGCTGCGCCGCCGTTTCGGCGAGGATCCTGTAGTGGCCGGCACGATTCGCGTCGAGGCCGACCGTCCCGAGCCGGCTGTGGTCGTTCACACAAGCAAGTTCCTGCGGGTGGACATGGCCTCCCATGCGCCTGCCATGCGCGACCCGATGGATCGGTTGGCAGGCATCCTCTCGCAAGCGGGTGTGCCCGCCCGCGTCTATCCGCCCGAGCCTTTCGACCCCTCGCCCGCCTTGCGGCCCGTTGGCCTCGCCGACGGGGGGGAGGCTCAGGTCATGTGGTCCAAGCTGGTGCGGCTCAACGCTTTGGCTTGCACCACCTCCGCTTACGACCGTCTCTTGGGCGAGATTCGCTCCACTCCCGCCTTGCGTGCCGACCTGGTGGCCTCGATCGAGGAGGGTTGCGCAGTTGCCCGAGCAGAGGGCGCCTCGATCCCGGCGGATGATCCCTTGGGCGAGTTGACCGCCGCCCACGCCACTTTGGGCAGCTCGATGCAGCGAGACATCGCCGCCGGGCGCTCGCCCGAGCTCGATGCGATCCCCGGGTCGGTGTTGCGCGCGGCAGCCCGCCACGGGATCGCCTGTCCCGCGACCGAGCGGCTCGTGGCGATGATCGCCGAGCGCGCCGGCGTTGCGTTGCCAGTCGTTGCCGGTCCTGCCGACGGGTGAGTTGTATGTATCTCTAAAAGGGTTGCCCTACGCGCGCGTGCGCGTAGGGGGCCTTTGTTGGATCAAAGCTCTCGCGGGGAGCCGCCGGGCGAGACCGTCGGCAGCGCTTGCGTGGAGACCGCCTCGACGACCTCCTCCTCGGCCTCGACCTCGCCCTCGTCATGCTGGCCGTCGCAAAGCACCCTGAAGTTCGAGCTCTGCCCGCCGTCCCCATGGATCGTGATTCCCGGCAGGATCTCCTCGCCCTCCTCCAAGCCCAAGCGCTCCATATCGAAGTGCGCCAATCCGATTCCCCACGCGGTGTGCGTAGGATTCTCGCGGTCGTGCGCCGCCACGGCCTGCGCGAACCGCTCCAGATTCTTTGCGATCTTGGCGTTGTCAGCCATCCTTGGTCGCAAGGGTAGCGTTGGGCTCGCTCTCTGGGCCGGCCGCAGCGGCTTCGTTGGCCTGCCCTGCGACGTCCTCATCGGGTGGCCCGCCGCCGGCGAGCGCCGCGCGCACGCGCGGGGCCACCTCGGTCGCAAATAGTTCGGTGGCGTGCATCGCCTTGGCGTGGGGCAGCACCCCCACGCTGATGTGCCCCAAAAAGCGGTCGTGGTCAAACAGCTCGTGCTGAGCCACGATCTTCGCGGCGACATCTTCGGGCGTGCCCACCAGGAGGTGTCCGTCCGGGCCGCAACCCGCGTCGAACTGGGCTCTGCTCATCGGCGGCCAGCCGCGCTCGCGCCCGATCCTGTTCATCATCTGGGAGTACGGGCCAAAGAACTCGTCGGCCGCCCGCTTGGCGTCTTCGGCTATGTACATGTGGGAGTTGATGCCCACGGCCAGTTTTGTAGTCGTGGCCCCTACGCTTATGGCGCCCAGGTCCAGTGTGTCGTCGGCGCCTTGAAGGTACTGGGCGGCCCCCATCTCCTTGGCCCTCTTGGCCGCCTCCCGGTACAGCTCCACCAGCGGAGCGAAGCGGGCCGGGGCGCCGCCAATGATGGCGATCATCAAAGGCAGGCCCAACATCCCGGCGCGAGCCACCGAAGCCGGCGTGCCGCCGACCGCGATCCACACCGGCAAGGGCTCCTGCAGGGGCCGGGGGTACACGGCTGCGTCGTGTAGGGCGGCGCGATGGCGTCCCGACCAGGTGACGCTCTCAGAATCGCGCAGGGCCAGCAACAACTCCAGTTTCTCGGCGAACAGCTCGTCGTAGTCGTCGAGGTCATACCCGTACAACGGAAACGACTCGGTGAAGGACCCCCGTCCGGCCATGATCTCCGCGCGCCCGCCCGAAAGCAGGTCGAGCATGGCGAACTCCTCGAAGACGGTGACCGGATCTGCCGAGCTGAGGACGGTCACGGCGCTCGTCAGGCGGATCTTCTCGGTACGTGCCGCCGCCGCCGCGAGCGCCACGGTCGGGGCCGACACCGAATAGTCGCGCCGGTGGTGCTCGCCCACGCCGAACACCTCCAGGCCGAGGCGGTCCGCCACCTCGATCTCCTCCAGCAACTCTTTCAGCCGCTCGGCCACACGCTCCGGCGAGGCGCCCGGTGCTACGTCGGCGAAGGTGGCGAGGCCCAGTTCCATTCAGCGATCACTATAGGTGCGTCCCAAAGTCGTCTCTTCGTCGGAGACGTGGACGAGCGGAAGCTCCTGAAGCTCGTCGAGCGCCACGATCTCACGCTCCGGTACCGCTGTCAGGCACAACCAAGCTGTCTACTTGCCGCTCTGTGCATGCCCTTGAGGCTCGCGTACTTGTGCAGCACCGCCTTGCCCTGTATGACGCTGGCCGGTTGCTGAATCTTTAGGTTGAACTGCAGGCTGCGACGCGACTTCAACTTTCGCTCCACGCCCGCGGCGAGCCTGACGGCGTAGCAGGCACTGGCCGTACGACCCCCAAAGCGAGAGATCGAGCCTGCGATCCCGCCGCCGAACGACGCTTCGACGCCCGACTTCGTAGCCGGTAGGGGCACGTTGAGGCGGAAGACGATCTCATAGGCGGTGCTTCCCTTGACGCTCGGTACCGCCGCCAGGATCTGCCGGCCTCGGAACTCGTAGTTGGGAGACTCGTGGCTGGAGAGGGGGGGCGCAGCTTGTGCCGCATGAACGTCGGCGCTCACGGGCCAGGTGGCTTCTGCCTCGGCGATGCCCACGCGCACTGTGGCGTTGCCGTGGAATTCGGCCGGGAACGTGTGCGTTGCGGTGACTACGAGCCTGCCGTTTTCACCCGCGGCGATGCTCGCTGGCGCCCATGTGTGGTCCCCTTCTTCCCATTCGACGTGCGCGTAGTACGGAGCCCCTTCGAATGGAAGATTTTCCTCGGTGAATTCCCCGAGTATCCCACTCCACGGAGCGTCGACGGTCGCGCCGACCACGTGTGATGACGGGGCGTCAACACGCTGTGGCGCGCCCCAGATGTAGACGGTTTCAGCGTCGATCTCATGATCGAGCCCCGTGTGCGCGTCGTGGACTGTGTAGGAGAACGGATATGCGCCGGAATGGGCGTAGACGTGACTCGGGGCAGTCACCATATGACATCCTCCGGGACTGATCGTCGCTGGCGTCGTCGTCCCATCGCCCCAATTGGCAGTGGCGCCGAAGTTGCTCAATGGCAGCGGTTCACTGTCGGTGAATTCAGCCTTGTTAGGCGTGTAGGACGACCCGGTTGTGGCGTTGAAGTGGGCCGGTATCGGGAGTATGG
The DNA here is from genome assembly GCA_049588415.1 of Solirubrobacteraceae bacterium. Taxonomy (GTDB): domain Bacteria; phylum Actinomycetota; class Thermoleophilia; order Solirubrobacterales; family Solirubrobacteraceae; genus Palsa-744. The sequence continues at coordinate 25,359 of JBAVYU010000007.1, read as the reverse complement.
CTCCGGGCAGGGTCCCGGTACAAGGACCCCCGAATCCTTCCGCCCTCGCGATCGCTGGTATCCATCCCACAGCTACTACGATGACGGTGAGCACGCACGCTTGGACCCCCTTTCGCATCGCCGGAACAATACCGGGAGATGGCAACCGATCAGATGGTGACTGCCCGCCTAGGCCATAGTCTACGAACGCGGCCAAACCATCCCTTGGCCCCTGCCTTGATGTCTTCGCGATAGGGAGCATGGATCTCGTAGCTGCCTTGGTACGGGGCGTAGACCGCATCCGTCCTCCACGTCCTGCCAGCAACGTCAAGATATTTCAAGGACAGGCTGAAGCCAGGGGTCTGTCCGGTTAGTCCTTGGATCTTGAAGCGCAGCGGCACCCGACCGTCTGTCCTTAGGCCACCCAAGTTCGATTGGGTTTCCATACCGAAGACTGTCGGTTCGCCGCTCTCATTTCCCAGCCTGAGGGTCGCTTGAACCTGGAGCGCCGGGCCTGTGCCGATATTCTCGATAGGGACGAGTAGCAGTTGGGTAGCGGCTCGTGGCCTGGCGGCGATCTTGTCGGGTACGTCTCGCCCGATCAGGCTAATCTCGCGGTCGTCAGCTAGAGGAAGAATCACAGGCCTGTGGGCTTCCTCCACCTCTCTCCGTGAGAGTTGGATCTCCTGTTTCGTTTGACGAAGCGCTCGCCATCCAAGGATCAGCGACACGAGAGTCACCAAGGCGAGCGCGCAGGTGCCGACCGCGGTCAGGTCGAACGTGTCGTTGAACTCGAGAGCTAGAGGCACCGTGAGGCGCACTCTAGGGTGAGGATCGGCCCGACTCGTAGACCGACCGACGGTGCCCGAATCGTGCTACACCATCGCCATCTACATTGACAGGGGCGTCGGTGCCAACGGACACGGCCGACGTGGCCTCCGGCCGTTGCTCTTGCGGCGGCTTTACGCCGTCTCGATCAGCTCCACCCGGTACCCATCCGGATCTTTGACAAAGCAAAGACGCGAGCCGCCCTCGCGGACCGAGTAGGGAGGCTTCTCCGGCTGGATGCCCTGCTCGGCCAAGCGAGCGAGCGTGTCGTCCAGGTCGGTGGCGGTGATCGCGATGTGCCCGTAGCCGCTGCCCACCTCATAGGAGTCCACGCCAAAGTTGTGGGTCAGCTCCAGGCGCGGCATGTCACCGTCGCCGGGCTGGTTCATAAAGACGTTGATCGCCTCGTCGCCGATCGGGATGCGTCCCACCTCCTTGAAACCGAGGGCTTCATAGAAGGCGATCGAGCGGTCGATGTCACCGATGCGATAGCAGGTGTGGATCAGCGCCATGAGAGAGCCATTGTAAGGGAGGGCCCGTGCTTTGTCTTCAGCCTTTCCTGTGCGCCGGAGCGGACAGAGTCAGCTTGTAGGTGGCCGCGGCGGCCTGCTTGCCGTCCGTCTCGGTGATGAGCGCGATGAGAGCGTGCATCGTCTTCAGTTGGGAGAGCTCGCTGCGCGCGCTGTGGGAGAGGACGATCTTCACCGTCCCCGTGCCGTTACCGGCGAGCGAGAAGGAGGCCTTGCCAAGTGTGATTGTCTTGCTTTTGGCGTGACCTCGGTGCTTGGAGCTTGCGAGCCTGATCGTGGACGTGACCTTCAGCTGCCCGGTTGCAGGCGACCCATTTGGATTGGTGAGCTTGAGCGAGACGGCGCCGCTATTGGGCACCGTGAGCGTCTTGGTGGCAATCACGACGGGCACCGGGGGGGCTGCCAACGGTAGGCTCGACGGCGGTTGCAACGCGATTTTGTTTATATTTTCAACCTCTTCGCGCACTTCGCGTTCGCGTCGTTCCTTGGTTTCTCGTTCTGCCTTTTCTTTGGCTTCTCGTTCTGCCTTTTCCTGGGCTTCCTGAGCTTCCTGGGCTTCCTGTTCGTGTTTTGCTTCGGCTTCGGCTTCGGCTTGCTCGCGCGCCAGAACTTCCGGATAGGTTTTGATTCGTGTTGCGGTTGCGGTCGCGGGGATCAAAGCTTCTCCCACGCTGAACAGGCCTTCCCCCGAGATTTCCAGCGTGCCGACGCCGCTGGTGACGGTCATCGCTTCGCTTGCGAATTCGCCGGCCGCGATGCTGTTCGACGCGGTGGTTGTGATTTTGACCTTGGCTGTAGCTCCTTCCAGGGTGCCCATGAAAGTGCTGGGCGAGCCCTCCTGTGGCTGGAAGGCGTTGCTCGTGAATTCGCCTTTAGGTCCGGCTTCCTGGCGAATCACGATCGTTCCGCTGTTGGTCTGCGTGCCCGCTTTGAGCACGATTTCCCATTCGCCGCGCATTTCCGTGTTGCTGGCAGAGGCGTCGGATGCAAAGCCCGCGATCACTATCAGCAGGCACCCCAGAGCCAATGCAAGCGGCGCCGCCGTGTGCGCTCCGCGCCAAGTACGAGTCCTTCGGAGCGACATCGAATCGTGGATCATGATGCCTGAGGCGCTCCCCCGTCGTATGGTCAAGTCTTGATAGAACTGCCTTCTCACCAAACCACGCAGCGATGTGGATGTCAAGACGTCTCGCGCCGCTTCCCAGCGCTCGAGTCGGCGTGCGGGGGACGGCGCGCGCGACAACGTGGCAGGATCCGTCCATGATCATCGAGCGCGCTCTGAACGAGCGCTTCCTGTCGAACACCTATCTCGTCGCCGACGGCGAAGGCGGGCCCGGCTTCTTCGTCGATGCCGGCGGCCCTGTCGAGCCGCTTCTGGACGCCGCAAAACGCCTCCAAATCGAGCCGACGCATGTGTTGCTGACCCATCATCACTTCGATCACGTCAGCGAGCTAGGGGTCTTGCGCAAGCGCTGGCCCGGCCTTGAGGTCTCGATCCATCCGCTTGAGCGTGGCCCTCTGCTGGAGCTGGGCGACGCTTTGGGCAAGGGGTTGGAGCCGGCCCCGATCGAAGCGGGCGAGACACTGCACTTCGGAGACCTGGAGGTAAGGCCGCTCGGCACGCCCGGACACACGGCGGGGATGCTGTCTTTTCTGGTTGCCCACGTCGCTTCGACTTCCCCCGCCGCGCGTCCCGGCTCGGGTTCCGGCCCAGGCGGTTTTCAGGGGGGGGAAGCGGTCGTCTTCACCGGCGACACGCTCTTCAAGGACAGTGTGGGCGGCGTGAGGGCCCCCGGGCACACCACCTACACCGATCTCAGGGACTCGATCATGGGCACCCTGATGGAGTTGCCGGCCGAGACGATCGTCTACCCCGGCCACACCGACGCGACCAGCGTGGGTCGCGAGTGGGAGCAGAACGCCTTCATCCGCGTATGGCGGGGCCTGGACCCGGAGGGCGCCGAGCCATGCACCGCGCTCGGCGAACCCGCGACTTTGATTCTGCTGGGGGACGACTACGACGGCGGCAAGAAGGCCTGGGTGCGCTGGCCCGACGGTAAGGACGACATCGTCCCGGGCAGCCGCGTAGAGACCTAGACTCAAAGGGTGGCGCAGGACAAGATCCCAACATCGAGGGTGCGCCGCACGGCGACCGTCGGCAGGCTCGCGGCAAGCGAGGCGGTCAAGCAGTTCGGGACGCGCGCGGCCAACATGACCCGGAGCGAAGAGGCCGCCCAAGAGGCGAGCGCGCGCCGCCAGCTGGAGACGGCCAAGCAGATCGTTGCCGCCTTGGGCACGATGAAGGGCGCCGCCATGAAGCTCGGCCAGGTCATGTCCTTCCTGGACGTCGGGCTTGTGCCCGAGGAGCACCGCGAGGAGTTCCAGCGCGAGCTTGCCAAGCTGCGCGACGCGGCGCCAACCGTGTCCTTCAAGCAGATGAAGCACGTGATCGAGGAGGACTTGGAAGCGAACATCTCCGAGGTGTTCGCCGAGTTCGACGAGGAGCCGATCGCAGCGGCCTCGATCGGCCAGGTGTATCGGGCGACCCTGAAGGACGACCCACCGTCAGGGGCAAGCAGCCAAGAGGTGGCCGTCAAGGTGCAATACCCCGGTGTGGCCAGTGCGGTCAGGGCCGACCTGCAGAACCTGGACATGATCATGCGCCTGCTCAAGCGCATGACCCCGAGCCTCGACGTGAAGGCCGTCACGACCGAGATCAGAGAGCGGATCGGCGAGGAGCTCGACTACGAGCTGGAGGCCCAGAACCAGCGCTCCTTGGCGCGCATCTTCAGGGGTCATCCCTTCATCGCGGTGCCTGAGGTGGTGAGCGAGCTCTCGCGCGAGCGGGTCTTGGTCACGGAGTTCGTGCGGGGGACGGGCTTCGAGGAGCTGAAGGGCCGTCCCCAGGCCGAGCGCGACAGGATCGGAGAGATCGTGTTCCGGTTCTTCATGGGCTGCCTCTACCGCCACCGCCAGTTCTCCGGCGATCCACATCCCGGCAACTTCATGCTGCTCGAGGACGGTCGCGTCGCGTTTCTGGACTTCGGCCTGTTCAAGCGCATCGATCGCGAGCCGGCCGATCTGGAGTTGGCGTGTCAGAGGGCCGTCGTGGAGCACGACGCCCAGACCCTGCACAAGTTGCTGGCCGAGTCGCGCTTCCTGCCCGAACCCGAGCGCGTCGACCCCGATCATTTGCTGGCCTTCATCGAGGATGCGATCTGGTGGTACACGACGGCCGACGAAGATGTTCATCTCTCGCCCGAGATCGCCACTGAGGTGATGATCGAGAGCTCCGACCCTCGTTCCTCACATTTCCGGGAGATGCGCCATCAGACGATTCAGCCCGAGCACCTCTTCGGGCGGCGCATGGAGATGCTCACCCTGGCCGTGCTCTCTCAGTTGCGGGCCTCCAACAACTGGCACAGGATCGCGCGTGAGTGGATGTACGGCGATGCGCCGGTGACCGACTTGGGGCGCGAAGAGGCCGAGTTCTACGAGCGCACCGGCGTGGGCGCGGCCTAGGACGTCCTCTGAGCGGCGCGAGGCGGCATCCTCAGTCGCTCGTGTGCAAAAAAGCACACCACGCGTCCTGGTCTCGCTTGCTCAGAGGACGTCCTAGAGCAGCTGTATTTGCATCAGGGAAGTCGTGCCCGGGCGCCCGGAGGGCAGGCCCGCGGTGATGCCCACCCGCTGACCCTTCTCGCACCAGCCCAGCTCGACCACGCGCCTTGCCGAGTCGGCGATCAGCTCCTCGGTCGTCTCGTGGCGGCGGATCGAGCTTGCCTGCACGCCCCACATCAGGCCACAGCGACGCACCGTCTCACGGCCGGGCGAGAGCGCATAGATCGGCACGGTCGGGCGGTGCGCCGAGACGAGGCGGGCCGAGCGGCCCGACAGCGTCGGCACGATCAAAGCATCCAAGTGCAGTTCGCGTGCGGCCAGGCACAGGGAGTGGGCGACTGTGTGTGCCGGGTCGGCTTCTGCGCGGCGTACTCGCGAAGTGTTCCAGCGCTCGTATGGCGCGATCTTCTCTGTCTCAATGGCAACGGCGGCCATCATTTCGACCGCCCCCACTGGATAGGCGCCGACCGCCGTCTCCTGGGAGAGCATCACCGCGTCGGTGCCGTCGAGGATCGCGTTGGCCACGTCGGCCACCTCGGCCCTGGTGGGGCGCGAGGAGGTGACCATCGAGTCGAGCATCTGCGTTGCGGTGATCGAGGGGCGCGCAAGGTAGCCGGACTGCTCGAGCAGCTTCTTCTGCACGGCCGGAACCTGCTCGATCGGCATCTCGATCCCGAGGTCGCCGCGAGCGACCATCACGCAGTCCGCGGCCTTGATGATCGCCTCGGCGTGTTCGACCGCTTGGGGCTTCTCCATCTTGGCGATCAGGGGCAGCCTCGTGTGCTCGCGCACCGCTTCCACATCGGAGGGAAAGCGCACAAACGAGAGCGCCACCATGTCCACGCCGATCGATTCGCCGTGGCGCAGCAACTCCAGGTCCTCCTCGGGCACCGAGGGCAGCGAGTGGGCGGGCCCCGGAATGTTGAGGCCTTGACGCGAGGCGACAGCGCCGCCGATCTCCACCTCGGCGTCCACTTCGTTCTGCTGCTCACGCACGGCCGAGACCCGCAGGCGCACCGAGCCGTCGGCCAGGTAGAGCACCTCCTGGGGCTCCAGCGCGGCCGCAAGGCCGGGCCAGGTGATCGACATGTGCTTGGCGTCGCCCTCGTGCTCCTCCCCGCAGGTGAAGGTGACCGTGTCGCCGGGCTTCAGCTCGACGATGTCCTCACGCAGCGGTCCGATTCTGAGCTTGGGGCCAGGCAGGTCCTGCAGGATCGCCACCGGTCGTCCCGCCTTGCCGGCGGCGTCGCGTACGCGTCTGACGGTCTCCTCGTGCTCGGCGAGGGTGCCGTGCGAGTAGTTCAGGCGGGCCACGTCCATGCCGGCGTTGACCATCGCGAGCAGGGTCGCGGGCTCGCGCGATGCGGGGCCGATGGTGGCGACGATCTTGGTGCGGCGCATTGTCACGCCACGGTAGCGGGCGGGGCGGCCTTGCGCGTCAAATACCGTCGCAAGCTCCGTCGGTATAGGGCGACTGACCCCGGGGCGCCTGGCTTGGCGCTACAATGAGACTCGTATGGCTACTGACACGGCGACTATACGCGTAGCTTCCAGCACGCGGGATCGACTGGCCGCGCAGGCACGGGCACGTGGCGTATCGCTTGCCGCCTTGTTGTCCGAGATGGCACGCGAGCGCGAGATCGAGGCGATATGGGAGTCCGAGCGGCAGGCCACCATCGCCGATGCCCAGAGTCCGGGCGCGGTGGAAGATGCCCGCCTGTGGGAGGCTACTTTGGACGATGGCATCGACTGAGCCTCATCGCGGCGAGGTGTGGCTTGTCTCGCTTGGGGCGTCCAGGCACGGCGAGCCGGGAAAGCATCGGCCGGCCGTAGTCGTCTCGAGCGATCGTCTGAGCGCCGGTATGGCGGCCGACCTCATCGTCGTTGTGCCGCTTTCCAGCTCCAGCTCGCCCTCTGCCCTGCGTCCCGAGATCGTTGACATCAAGGGGATCGATCGGCCCAGCCGGGCGATCTGTCGTGCAGTAAGAGGCGTAGCGCGACCCCGCTTGCTAGGCCATCTGGGTACTGTCGAGCCGGGCAAGCTTGCGGAGATCGAGGGTGCCCTGCAATTGATCCTTGGGCTGACAGCATGATCGGCCCTTCGCGACCGCTTCCACGCGCGGACGGCCACGTACGCATCAAGCATTTCGGCGGCAGCATCGAGCGCGGAACGATTGTCTCCGTGCTCGAAGACGGCGCTCGCCTGAGTGTTGAGGGCGAGGACGGCGAGCTGTATGAGTTTGTGCTCAGCCCCGCCAGCGCCCGGTTCGTGTCGGCCGCGGATGCGCACGGGCCGCATTTGGAGATCGTGCCTGTCGAGGACCACCTTGACAACACCCAGGCAGTTTGAGTAGCCGCGGCTCCGCCTACGGCACGCGCACATCCGGGAACCATTCTGCGCAGTGCTCGCGCAACGCCCCCCTCACCCAAGCCCGCTCGGCGGGCGCGCTTGCCCGCAAGCGCATCAACAGCTCCTTGGGTCGCTCGATCGGTACCCCCGAGATCGTCCAGCGCACCGCCAAGCGCTCGAACAGCAGCTCCGCCGCCCGCTGCTCTGAGTCCTCCTTGGTCGCGGCGGCCCGCTTGTGCCCCTGAGGGTGCCCGCCCGCGCCGGCCAGCGTGTCCGCGTACTCGCGCCGCGCGCCCACGGTCAGCGACCCGCGCAACACGAGCACGTTGCCCTCGGCGTCGGTGTAGTCGCTCGTCGTGGCCGCGAGGGGCGCGGCGCCCGACTTTGCCCGCGCACGGCTCCTGCGCCCCATGTCTACGAGGCGCTCATCGGGGCCGATGCCCCGTTGGCGCGAGTGGCGCCGCGTGGTGCACCTGTCCCCGCGATCCGCACCCTTACATCCGCTCCGCCGCTTCGAGCAGTTGCGAGCGCGCGGCCCCCGCGGGCGTGCCGTCGGACACCACCGGCTTGGCGTGCCCCGGCCAGGCCGCCGCGGGCTCCATCTCGGCCAGCTTGCGGATGCTCGCCTTGGCCTGCTCGGTGTCGTAGTTGTACGTCTCTGCCGGCACGTGCGGCGGGGTGTCGCGGCCCCACATTTCAAGCGTGTAGAAGCAGTCGCTGACGATCGCGAGCCTGTCCGATTCGCGCCACAGCCCGATCTGGCCGGGGGCGTGTCCGGGCAGCTCGATCACCTTGAAGCCTGCGATCTCATTGCCCTCGGACAAGGTCCCCGAGATCTTGACCGGCCCCGCGTCCCAGGCCCAACGGTGCATCGCGCGGTGGATCTGGCGCTGGGGCGTGGGCAGCGTGTGCAACCCCTCGGGCCAGTAGCGAAAGCCGCCGCTGCCTTCGGCGTCCTGGACCTCGTTGGGATGGCACAGCACCGGCACGCCGAACGACGGAGCGACTCCACGGTGGTCGGTGTGGCCGTGGCCCAACACGATCCGCTTGATCCCGCCCAGCTTGGCTCCGGCCGAGGCAACCGCCTTGACCATTGTGCGGGCGCCCGCGTCGTACATAGTCACGCCGCCTGTCTCGGAGTCCTCGATCAGATACACGTTGCAGCGGCCCGGCTGGCCTTGGACGACCCACACGCCCTCGGCGACGAGCTTCGCGTCGGGCATCGAGATGCTGCCGGTCAGCTTCGTCTTCGCGTTGAAGGCGCCCCTCAGGCCCACCTCGGCGGGGCTGTCCTGGGGGGGCATCAGCCCGATCTGGCGCGCCACCTCCATCCCGTCGGTGAAGGCGTCGTTGGCCTGGATCTTGCCCTCACGGATGGTGAGCACGTCGAGGCCTTCGAGTTTCAGCGGGTGGCCGGTCGGCTTGACGCCTCCCATCGAACCGGGGCCCGCAAAGGTGCCCGTGATCGCCCACTGCACCGCGCAGCGCTCGCCCTGGGTGGTCGTCTCGAGCACGTCCATCCTCATGTCGGGCATCGCGTCGAGCAGGCTGCCGATGAACTCGCGCACGCCGTCGGGGGCGAGCACGTCGGCCTGGCCGCGCACGTACTCGCGTCCGCCCTCGGCCCACATATCCACGGCCGCCTCCAAGTCGCGCGCGCCGATCGCCTCGAAATAGCGCCGCGCCACCGTCTCGGCGCCCTTACCCGACGCCGCCTTGCTCGGGCCGCCCTTCTTCTCGCCGGCCGCCTTGTGAATGTTGGCCGCCGCCTCCTGCACCTTTGCCGCCGCCTCGCCGTCGGCCCCGTCTCGCTCCGCCATCGCAATCTCCTTTGCCGCCGAACCATGAGTCTAGGGCGCGTCGTGCTCGGGCGCGAGTCCCTTAGTAGTCTCCGGCGCGGTGACCGAGCCTGCCCGTAAACGCGAGCTTGGACGGGGCGAGCGGGTGCTCCCCGGCGTTTATCGCCTGCGCCTGCCCTTGCCTTGGCCGGGGGTGCCGCACGGCAACGCTTGGGCGGTCAAGCACGGCGACGGCGTGGTCCTGTTCGACACGGGCTACTACGAGCGCCCACGCGAGGGGCACCCCGGCTCGATGGTGCAGCTTGAACGCGCGCTCGGAATGTGCGGGCTCACCGTCGAGGACATCCGCCTGGTCGTGTGCACGCATGCCCACTCCGACCACTACGGCCAAGCCGCCGCGATAGTCGAGCGGGCCGGCTGCGAGCTGTGGATGCACCCCAAATACGAGCACATGTCGATCGAGGAGAAGGACCCCAAGGCGACCTTGGAGAGGCGCATCGAGGTAGCGCGCCAGTCGGGGGTGCCCGAGGAGCCCTTGCGACGCTTCGCACAGGAGCGCGAGCACCACGAATCGGGCATCTCCGGTGTGATTGCGCCCGACCGTGAGCTGTTGCCGGGGGTTGTCATCCAGACCGACCTCGGGCCTTGGGACGTGTATGAGACGCCAGGCCACGCTCCCTCGCACGTGTGCCTGTTCCAACCCGAGCGACGCCTCTTGATCTCCGGAGACCATCTGCTGGGGCGCATCTCCTTGTTCTTCGACATGGGCTACTCGCCCGACCCGGTCGGCGAATTCCTCTCCTCCCTGGACGTAGTGGAACGCCTCGGCGCGCGTCTGTGCCTGGCCGGACATGCGCGCCCGTTCACCGATGTGCACGCCCACATCGCGGGCAACCGGGCCTTGGTGGCCGAACGTCTTTTCCAAGTCGAGGCGGCGATCGCGAGCGAGCCCCTAACGGCGTTTGAGATCGTCCCGCGCATCTTCGCCGACGAGCTGGCCACGCATGGTGGGCCTTGGCTGTTGTCGGAGACCTTGGCGATGCTCACGCACCTGGAGGCCACCGGCAGAGCCGAGCGCATCCGGTCAGAGGGCGGGGGCGAGCTCGGTAGCCCCCAGCGGTGGCGCACCGTCACGCACGCCGCGGCGTAGGCCCGTCAGGGCCGGAGCTAACCCCAACCTTGACACGCTCGTGTTAGGCTTTGGCGATGCGGATCGATGAGCTGCTCGCCGGCCCCGAGCCGGTCTTCTCCTTCGAGTTCTTCCCCCCGAAGACCGAGCAGGGCGAGCAGAACCTGTACGCGGCGCTTGTCGAGCTGCGCACCTTGGAGCCCTCGTTCGTGTCGGTCACCTATGGCGCGGGCGGCTCCACCAGGGCCAAGACGATCGAGATCGTCAAGCGCATCAAGGACGACTATGGGTTGGAGGCGATGGCCCACTTCACCTGCGTCGGCGCGACCGTGGCCGAGCTGAGGGCCACCCTCGACGAGATGAAGGCAGCCGGCATCGACAACGTGCTGGCCCTGCGCGGCGACCCGCCGGCCGGACAGGAGGCGTGGGTCAAGACGGAGGGGGGCTTGGAGTATTCGAGAGAGCTGGTCGATCTGATCAAGGCCGACTATCCCTTCGCGGTCGGCGCTGCGTGCTTCCCGGAGACCCACATACACGCGATCTCCCCCGAGGCGGACATCGCCTATCTGGCCGAGAAGGAGGCGGGCGGCGTGGACTTCTTGATCACGCAGCTGTTCTTCGACAACGCTCTCTACTTCGACTTCGTGGAGCGCGCCAGAGCGGCGGGCGTGCAGGCGCCGATCGTGCCGGGAATCCTGCCGATAACGCAGATCGGCCAGCTCGAGCGCATGACCACCATGTGCGGCGCCTCGATCCCCGAGGGCTTGCGCCGCGAGCTGCGCGCCCGCGAGGATCAGCCTGAGGCTGTGATCGACTTCGGGGTGGCCTACGCCACGCTGCAGTGCGCCGAGCTGCTCGAAGCGGGCGCTCCCGGGATCCACTTCTATACGCTCAACCGCTCCCCCGCCACACGCGCGATCCTGGGTGCCCTGAAGCTGGTCCGCCCCTGGGAGCGGGGCACGAGCTCGACTCCTCGATCCTCGGTCGCTGACGCCCGGGCGTCGGGTGCGAGCGTTCCCGCTTCAGCGGCCTGACCCTCTCCTACCCGGCCTCGATCTCCAAGCCCTCAGCCACCCGGGGAGTACCGTCGGGCGCTTCGTAGCGGACGTCCACCGAGTCGTCCTGTTTGTAGGTGCCCACGCCCCACGCGCCCAGGAACCAGCGGCGCTTGGAGATGTGGTCCTTGCGCAGCTCCCGGTCGAACATCAGGATGTGGCCCTTGGCCTGGAAGTCGACACCTTCTTGCTGGGGCACCCCGTTGACGAACACCTGGTAGGGAGAGCGCACCGTCTCGGGCAGCTTGACGATCGACTTGGCCATGGCTCGATTATGGGTCGTCTCGCGGCGCTTCGTCTCGGCTGGATGGTGGGTCGTCTCGCGGCGCCTCGTCCCGGCTGGATGGTGGGCTGGGTGTTGTGTGCTCCGTTTGGGGGTGACTCGCGCGCGTGCGCGGCCTTCTTAAGAGAACTAGATCTGTTTAACAAGCCACGCGCGCGCGCAGGGCACCCCTTGGTGCAAACATCCACCCGCACCCCTACGTACCCTGATCGGGATGGGCATCCATGTGGGCATGAGCGAGATCGAGTACACGGTGCGCCGCTCCAAGCGCGCGCGCAGGGTCAGGGTCAACGTGAGGGCCCACACCGACGTCGAGGTGGTGCTCCCCGCGCACGCCTCCGAGCGGGCCGCGGCGGCGGCCGTGCGCGAGCTGGCGCCTTGGATCGAACGACGCCTCTCCGAGGGGCGCCTGGCGCTGGCGCAGGTGGCCGCGCGAGAGGGCACTGTCCCCTACCTGGGAAGTTCGCTTCTGCTTGTCCCGCAGCCTGGGCGTACGCGCGCGCACAGGAGGGGGGGAGAGTTGTTCGTACCGGTCGGGGACCACCGCCCCTCAGTGGAGAGGCTGTATCGCCGACTCGCGCGCCAGGAGGTCGCTGGTCGCTTGGACGCGGCCACTGCGTCGATCGGAGCCTCCTATAAAGGCCTCTCGATCAGGGCCCAGAGTACCCGCTGGGCCTCGTGCTCGGCCAAGGGCGCGATGAGCTTCAACTGGCGTCTGCTGCTGGCCCCGGAGCCAGTGCTCGACTATGTCATGTGGCACGAGGTGTGCCACCTGGAGATCCGTGACCACTCGTCCCGTTTCTGGGCTCTCCTCGAGAGCCGCTACCCCGACTGGCGCGCCCAGCGCGACTGGCTGCGGCGCTACGGGTCGACGCTCGTCTTGTGAGCTTCGGTTCCAGCGAGGCTATTCGCGTCTGAGTACCCGTGTCCAGCTTCAAACGCGCGATGCGCCGCAGCCCTTAGGATCGACCAGCGCTCATCCATATACCTCCGCGAACGTCTTGCCGACGTTCCCGACCGCCGCGCACCACCTGGCTTCCGAGCAAGACACATTGCCTGAAAGCGATCCTGCTCCTTCTTCATTCGCGGGTGGTTTCTGGGCCAGCCATTCGGAGCCATTCCATTGCTCTGCGAGAGGCACACTATTGAGCGCCCCCAAATAGTGCGAGCTACCGGCCGCCATGCACACCGTCGTAGACGTGCAGGAGACGCCATTCAATATATTGCTTTCGGTTTCACTGGGTTGTGGGACGGACTGAATGGTCCATCCACTCCCATTCCAGTGCTCTGCGAGTGGCTTGAGACCACCTTTGCTAAGCCAGTAATCACCGACAGCGGTGCACCAGCCGGCTGACGCACATGACACGCTTCCCGTTTCCGCCCCCACCGTTTCGCTCGGCACCGGAACGGTCTGCAAGGCCCATTCAGTACCGTTCCATCGCTCGGCAAATGGGAGCTTGCTACCCGAGCTGTTTCTATAAACGCCAACCATTGTGCAGGCGGTGCTCGACGTACAGGACACCCCGCTCGGATGGGTCCATTGCGCACCGCTCGGTTCAGGCGTGGCCTTGACAGTCCATTTCGATTCGGACATCTGCGTCGAATAGGGAGCTTCTGCTCCTAGGCCGGGTTCATACCATCCAACCGCCATGCAAGTCGTCGCAGCCGTACATGATGTGCCTGTCAAAAGACTGTTCAGAGACCCAGCGGGTTCGGCCGGCGGTGATTCTATCCATCCAAAGCCGTTGACCCAAAGCTCTGCCGAGGAAAAATAGATACCTGCCTGCTTGCGGGAACCGACAGCAAGGCAATAATTGGTTGCTCCGCAAGACGTTGCATGCAGTTCAGCTGTTTCTGTTTTGCTGGGCTCAGGTGGCGTCAGAACGCTCCAGCTACTGCCGTTCCAGTGCTCTGCCACAAACTTTTCTTCAGATGCGCCAGTGGTGTCGTAGCTTCCCACGGCCAGGCATTCACTATTGGTCCTGCATGAGACGCCATAAAGGTAGCTGCTCAGTGTCCCACTCGGGTTTGGTGTCGCCGTGATACGCCAAGCCGGCGCGGCCGCTTTGAACGTTACGTCTCCTCCGTAGCTCGACCCCGCCACACTGGTCGCAACGACGCGAAAATGGTAGGTACCTGGGGTTAGTCCTGTCAATGTGTGGCTAACTTTGACACCACTTGTTCCCGAGCCGATGCTGACTTCCGATGTCTTAGTCCCATACGACGTCGTCGGTCCATATTCGAAATAGTATTTCGTGGCTTGGCCTGCCGGGTTGACAGTGCCATTCAGGCCGGCTTCCGTTTCCGCCACTTCTGTCGCAGGTTCCGTGGTAGCTGTCTGCGGGATAGTCTCGCTCTCGACAAGAGGAGCGCCGCCGGCGAGGCCCACGGCGGTACACATGGAGCGTAGTCTTTCCACGCACGAGATGCCCTCGACGGAAGAGATGCCTCCACCAACGGGAGGAACCGCCATACCCTGAACAATCCATTCGGTGCCACTCCAACGCTCCGCAAAGACCGTTTCGTCGCCGGCCTGGCCAGACGCCATGCAGGCCGTGGGGGAGACGCATGACACTGCCCTCAGGTCATTGAAGCTACCTTCAGGGAGATTGGGCGTCGATTGGATCTGCCATATTTTGCTATTCCATCGCTCAGCCAAGGTAAAGACGTCAAAAGGGCGCCCGTACGAGCCGGCTGCCTCGCATTCTGTGGCGGACGCGAATACACAGGATATCCCACGCAGGTGCACTTCAGGCGCCGGGTGTCCTTCAAGTTCGGGTGTTGGGAGTTCTTCAACGTGCCATTCCGAGCCATTCCAACTTTCAACCAGAGACACCCAATCTCCGGAGCTGATGTAGGACCTGACCGACATGCAGGCGGTGGCGAGTGCGCACGAAACTTGGTCACTCTCAATTGTCCCGGTTGAGCGTGGGGTCGACTGAATCGTCCAAGCTGTGCCGTTCCATCCCTCGGCCAAAGCCATGTGGGTTCCAGCGCTGGTTTCATACCAACCAACAGCTATACATGCGCTCGACGCCACACATGAGACGCCTAGCAAATGGCTCTGCTTTGCGCCAGTCGGATTCGGTGTAGACTGGATGGTCCATTCTGTGCCGTTCCAACGCTCAGAAAGGGTAACTTCGACTTTCGAACTGTTCTCATAGCCACCCACAGCGGTACAGGCATTCGCCGCCCAGCACGACACGCCTTCAAGGCTGCTCTGCAGCGCTCCTGATGGGGTGGGTGTCGCCTTGACTTTCCATTCCAAAGCACTCCACCGCTCAGATAGACTTTTCCCTTCCTGTTCGCCTACCGCGATACATTCAGTCGTTGATACGCATGAGGTACCCCAAAATATACCTTTACCGATTGACGGTGTTTTTTCAACAGACCAGAGTGACGTGGTTACCGAATGATCTTTACCAAAGCTCGTGCCTGAGATATTGTGGGCGACAAGTCGGTAGTGATATGTCATTTCACGTTCTAGACCAGTGATACTCTGCTTGACCTCTTTCCAGCTCACACCAGAGCCGGCGCTACCGTTGGGCATAGGAACCGTCGTACCGTATGAGGTGGTCTTCCCGTATTCAAAGTAGTAGGTGGTTTCTTGCCCTTCCGGGTCCACGTAGCCGGTGAGCGTCGTTCCGGTTGGCGTTGTGTTTATCGCGGCCTGCGTGATCGTTTTGTAGCCTGCCGCGAGTTCGATCGGCCCGTCCGGAGTGCCCCATCCAGTAGGGCCATCGTACCCTTCTTCGCCGGTGCACAGATAAGTGGCGCCGCACCCGCCATTGGAGCCTGAGGTTACGTCAAACAATTCATGCCTGTAAAATGCTTCACCACCCTCTTTTCTCACTGCTTCGCCAGCGTGGGCCTCTATGCCGGCCACGATTGGAGCGGCTACGCTCGTGCCACCTGCCAATTCCCAGCCGGAGGCTTCATAAGAGTCATACAGGGACACAGGCGTGTTAGGGTCTGCGACTGCCGCTACATCATTATCAGTACGCTTGGTGCAGATGGGGTCTGTCTGCCAGGCAGGCTTTGACTCATAGGCGCTGCAGCCACTGCCGCTACCCTTCCACACTTTCTCCGACCAGCCACGCGAGCCTTCGGTTTTCTGCAGCGTTGTTCCGCCGACGGCTATAACGTTTTTGGATGCGGCAGGGTACTCGACGCCATAGCCGGAATCTCCCGATGCAACCGTGATCGGTATTCCCGGATGTTCAAAATATTTGTCTTCAGAGGTCTCTTCCGACTGCTCATCGCCGTCCCAGCTGTTACTGATCTCGGTTGCTTTGAGCGTGGCTGCCTCGTTCTCGGCGATGTCCAAGTTGTATTCTTTTTTTTCATTCTGTCCATTATTGGTTGCCTCGACCAGCAGTATTTTGCATTCGGGGCATGCCGCCGAGACCATGTCAAGGTCGAGAGATATCTCCAGGCCCCAATTTTCGACTTCGCCAGTTAGTTCGTTGATCGGATATTTGCTTGATGGGTAGAGGGCGGCTTCTTCGTTTTCTGAGGATTCTCCTTTCTGATTGACCTTCTTGAAGCATCCATTGGCTCGTGTGCATGCCGAGAGGCCGTATTTTGTGCGATACACAGCCAGGTTAGCTTCAGCTTTGGGATCGTTGTATGCATCAACGATCGCCACGGTCTGCCCGGACCCCCCCGTCGAAGGTAGTTTATAGGCAGAGCGCAAATCGCTAGGAGAGAAACCGCCTTCTTCGCCGCTGCCTTCATAGCTTGGACTGACTTCTGAGAGTGCCCCAAGGGGTGAGAGTTTTCGAGTGGCACCCGAGGGGAGGCTGATCGATGTGCACCCAAAATGCCCGGATGTCGGTGGTCCGCATACCGCATAGGGTTCGCTCGAGGAGCGTGCAAGGGAATAGCCCAACCGTTTGGCAACTACTTCCGGAGCTTCGGCCTGCTGGAATCCCTGAACTGTTGCCTCCGGCGGCAGATTCGCTGCGCTCGAAGCCGGCGGATAGGTGCTCCCCAGAGCTGCGGCGACGAGAACTGTCGCGCTTGCCAGATAGCCAGGCCTGCGCTTGAGGAACAATAGTCGGAAGAGCATAATCATTTCTTTCATTCGAATTAGATGAGGGTAGCCAACTAGGCTGCCACCAACTGGCCTTACTTGAATTCATATTCCTGCCGCTAATGCCCGCGTGACCGACCAGCCGGCGAAGCTAACAGTGAGTCCTAGCGGCGCTTCATCCAGTTTTGCTACCTGGTCTTGCCCGTATTCTTCGACGTCCTGGCATACCTACTACGCGCTTGCCTCTCGCACATAATGCGCTGGCTTCTAGGTCTCTCCTTGCACGCCTTCAAGGCCCTTGAAAGCTTTACAGCATTCTTTATCGCCTTGGACGTCTTCTTCACTAGCACGTGGGGGCTGGATAGATCAACCGTTGCAGGCGGCAAGAGTGGCCCGTACGTTTCGGGCGGGACTTCATAGCTTGTGAGTGTTTGGCCCCCGCCTTCGTTGAAGGGCGAATTGACTCCTTCTTGCGTGCCGGGCGGGGTGCTTGCCGGGAGCGTCCTGAATGTCAGGTCGGGGGCTTGGGTTGTACCATCCGAATTCTTGGCAATCACCCAGTAGGTATAGGAGTAGCTCGGTTTCAGACTGGTCAGTTCGACACCGACGGTCTGAGGTCCGTTGCCGGCTATGTGCCCTTGTGCTACGGGCGCGACAGAGATGAATTGACAGCCAATTCCTGGGCCCTGGCAGGCCGCATATTCGAGCCAGAATTCGTACGTAGTTTCCAGACCGCCAGGATTGATTTGTGCTTCCAGGGTCGCACTGTGTTCGGTGATGCCCGTCGTGGACTCGCCTTCGATTGACGGTAAGTATGTGACAGGCGGTGCGGCGGTTTCAAATGTGGTGGAGGGGGATTGGACTTCTCCCTGTGCGTTGGCGAGGGACTCACGCACGTAATAGGTCTTCGCGGGAACGAGATCGGAGAGGTCTGCGATGGGGGTGAGCTGAAGCTTGTCGGAAGCGGCGAGCGTGCCACTGGCGAAAGTGATCCAAGGGCCCACTTCGGCAGAGGCGTATTCGAGGCGCCATTGTGTTTCGGTGTGGGGCTTCAATCGTCCTTGCAGCTGGGCTGAGGTTGTTGTGGTGCCGATCAAGGCGATGCCTTCGGCCCGCGGGGCCAGGCCTTCGGTCGTGAAGGAGAATTTCCACGAGGCTCCTCCCTGCGCGTTTGTGGCGAGGATGCGAACGTAGTAAGTAGTTTCGGGGCTCAGGCCGGTGAGTTCGATGTGGAGGGTCACCTTGCCTTCGCTGCGGCTTATCGAACCACTGCCTTGAGGCACGGGAAGCCACGGGCCGTCTTCAGCGGCAGCGTATTCAAGCGAATACTCAGTTTCGCTACCGTTGGTTTCGATGCTGGGCTCAAGGACAACTGAGGTCGCGCCCAGTTCGGCGATATCGCAACTGCTCAGCAAGCAGCTACCGAACGTAGGGGATTCGGCGGCTTGCGTAGGGACGGCAGTGGCGAGAAAGAGCACCTGCGCAGCGCCAAGGGTGGCCAGGGCGAGAGCCAAAATGTGAGGTATGTGCGCCGGGAAAGGTCTGCCCATGGAGCGGCCCTGCTCATGCTTCAAACTGTCTGTAAGATCAACTTATTCTAAGAAGTGGTCAGTTTGTATCACACTCCGAGGGAGATCGTCAAGAACATCGAATGTTTCCAGCCGCCTGATTCAACGAGCAAGCCAACCTAACCTACTCGGCGGCTAGAACCAGATCGTTGCCGAAAGTCACGCCCCCGCTTGTGAGGAGCAGCGCTAACGCTTGTTTATCGGCACGTACTCTCGATCGCGCTCGCCGGTGTATATCTGGCGCGGGCGGGCGATCTTCTGCTCTGAGTCCTGCACCATCTCAAGCCACTGAGCGATCCAGCCGCTTGTGCGGCCGATGGCGAACATGACCGGGAACATCGCCACCGGCAAGCCCAAGGCCTCGTAGATCAGTCCGGAGTAGAAGTCCACGTTGGGATACAGCTTGCGCGAAGTGAAGTAGTCGTCGTCGAGCGCCCGCTTCTCAAGCTCGGTCGCGATGTCCAGTAGCGGGCTGGTGCCGCGCACCTCGAAGACCGCGTCCAGGTGCTTCTTGATGATCCGTGCGCGGGGGTCGTAGTTCTTGTAGACCCTGTGGCCAAAGCCCATGAGGCGCTCGTTGCCGGCCTTCACGCCCTCCAGGAAGTCGGGGATGTTGCGCGGCGACTCGATCCTTCGCAGCATCCTCAAGGCCTGCTCGTTGGCGCCGCCGTGCAAGGGGCCGTATAGCGCGGCCACGCCTCCGGCCACCGCCGAGTAGGGATCCACCTGGGTGGAGCCGATCGAGCGGACCGCGCTGGTCGAAGCGTTCTGTTCGTGGTCGGCGTGCAAGATGAACAGCACGTCCAGTGCTCGCTCCAAGCGAGGATCGGGCTGGTACTTCAGCTCGGTCATCTTGTACATCATCCCCAGGAAGTTGCCCGCGTAGGCGAGGTCGTTGTCGGGGTAGACGTAGGGCTGGCCCATGTTGTGCCTGAACGCGAACGCTGCCAGCGTCGGCATCTTCGCGAGCAGCCTGATGATCTGGATGGCGCGGACCTGCTCGTCGTGAATCTTGTTGGCGTCCGGGTAGAAGGTCGAGAGGGCGCCCACTGAGGCCACCAGCATCCCCATCGGGTTGGCGTCGTAGCGGAATCCCTGCATGAAGTCCTTGACGTTCTCGTGTACGAACGTGTGGATCGTGATCTCATAGATCCAGTCGTCGAGCTGCTTCTGGGTGGGCAGCGAGCCGTTGATCAAGAGGTAGGCGACCTCGAGGTAGGTGGAGTGCTCGCACAGCTGCTCGATCGAATAGCCCCTGTGCTGCAGGATGCCGGCCTCGCCATCGATGTAGGTGATCGAGCTGCGACAGGAGGCCGTGTTCGTGAAGGCAGGGTCATAGGCCATCAGGCCGAAGTCGTCCTCGCCCGTCTTGATCTGGCGCAGGTCCATCGCCCTGACGGTGCCGTCTGTCACCGGCAGCTCATACGTCTTGCCGGTGCGGTTGTCGGTGACGCTCAGCGTTTGCGCCCCCTGGGCACCCTCATTCGTCCCATCCTGAATCTGCGCTTCGGTGCCCATCTTTCCTCCAGTCGGCCGTTGCTGTCTCTCCGATTATGCCCACCCCGGGTCGAGGACCGGTGCGCAAGTCGTGAAGTTGGGGCGCGTAAGCCATCGGCGGCAGTGTGTCGGCCGCCGATCGGCGCTCAACGCTTGCTGAGCCTGCTGTGGGCCACGACCGTGCGCACACGCGCGGGCGGCACCAGTGGCGGGTCTGCGTGGGGTCCTCGGCGCGGGGAGCGCGGCAGGCGAGTGCGGGGGTGATTCGGGTGCACAGGGCTTTGGGGGCCGTTTCTCGGCCCGATGCCGCCGTCCTGGCCAGGAGCTTCGTCGGTTGCTCGCACAGCCCAGCGCACGATCAGGAAGAGCGCCACGATCGGGATCTTCAAGATCACCATCAGCCAGATGAAAGTCCAAGCATCCACTCCTGCTTGATCGTATACCCGCCTCGCGGCGGGCACAAGCTTTTGAACGGTGTGCCGCCTGGCGGCGGGCACAGTGTCGGATGTTCGTCTCGCGGCGGGCACGAGCTTTGTGGAGGTGCGCGGCCTGGCGGCGGGCTCAGGAAGTGGACGGTGAGTTGTGGCATGGCACAGCCGCTGATCCGCTGGGGAGGTCCTTGCGAAGAACCCCCAGCGACGCACCAAGCCGGTCCGGTGTCATCGCAAATTCGGTCACTTCGAGAATGTGAGGACACATGACTACCCAAGCAAGCACCCCCGATCAAACAGACAGCGCCCTGGATCGCGCCCACTCCACCTCCGGCCTGAGCCGCTCGCAGTTCTTGCGCAACGGCGCCAAGGGCGGCATCGCACTGGTGGCCGGAGGCGCCATGCTCGGCCAGGTCACGGGCATCTCTTTCGCGGCCTCGGGCGGCGTCAGCGACAACTCGACCCTGCAGGCCGCCTACGGGGCTGAGAGCCTCGCGGTGTTCGTGTACTCGGCGATCATCAAGAACTTCCACTCCTTCAAGCACCCCAAGCTCGAAGACCTCGATTACTTCAAGGCGGCGCTCAAGAACGAGCAGGACCACAAGGCGCTGTTGGCTAAAGCGCTCGGCGCGAAGACCCCCACGGGCCTGCAGCTGCAGATCCCCTCGAGCGCTCTCGCCAGTGGACACGCGCTGCTGAAGACAGGCGTTGCTTTGGAGACCGCCTTCGTCCAGACCTACCTGGGCGCCGTGGAAACGCTCAGCTCCCCCGAATTGAAGGTGATCGCGGCGAAGGTGGCGACCAACGAGGCAAGCCACCTCAGCTTCATCCAGGATCAATTCAGCGGCAACGCCGTGCTGCCGTCGCTGCCCGCGACCGGCACGGTGACCGAAGCCGCAAAAGCGCTCTCGCCGGCGTTCATCCCCAACCTGGTACCGCGTCTGGAAGCGGCCGGATTCCCGAACGCGTAAATCGGCACGGATGCCGTGCGGAGGCGCTCCCGGCCGGAGCGTCTCCGCATTTAATTGCGCAGCGTCAACGGCGCGCCGCTGAACTGGGTGATCGCGCGCAGCTCCTCCACGCGAGCCTGGATCTCATCGCCTGTGAGGCGCTCCACCCGCTCGGTGCCGAACTCCTCCACATTGAAAGAGGCGAGCGCCGTGCCGTGCGCCATTGCGCGGCGCAGCAGCTCGTCTGAGAGCGGCTCGTCGGGATGCGCGGCGATATAGCCCACGAAGCCGCCGGCGAACGTGTCGCCGGCGCCGGTCGGGTCGATCACGCTCTCCATCGGGTAGGCCGGCAGCGCGAAGAAGCTGTCCTTGGTGACGAGCGCCGCGCCGTACTCGCCCTGCTTAGCGACTATCACGCTCGGCCCGCGTCGCCGCGCCGGCGATCCGTCCGCGCCAGGAGCGTCCCAAGAAAGGATCTCACGTGCCGCCGAGACGAGATTCGGCTTGCCCGTCAGCTGGCGCAGCTCGGCATCGTTGAGGATCAGGCAGTCAACGCTCTCGATCGCCTTCACGAGCTGATCTTTGGCGATGTCGATCCACAGGTTCATCGAGTCGAGCGCCACGAACCGCGCCTCGGGTAGCTGGGCGCGAACCTCGCTCTGCAAGTCGGGCTGGATGTTGGCCAAGAACAGGACATCGCTCTCGCGCGAGCCGGCCGACAACTTCGGCTGAAAGCCTTCGAAGACCCCCAGCTCGGTGGCGAGCGTCTCACGCGAGTTCAGGTCCCAGCCGTACTCGCCCTTCCAGAAGAACGTCTTGCCGCCGGGGACAAGCTCGACGTCGGACACGTCTACGCCGCGCCGGCGCAATGTCTCCAGCTCTGCCTCGCCGAAATCATCGCCCACCGGCCCGACCACACGCACCTCATCGAAGAAGGAGGCGGCCAGTGCGAAGTGCACAGCGGCGCCACCGAGCATCCGCTCGCGCTCCCCGAACGGTGTCTTGACGGCGTCATAGGCGATCGATCCGACAACAGTGATTGGCATGCGTGGACCCTATAGCCTGAGGGCCTATGCGCGCCATCCAGATCACCGAGTTCGGGGGACCCGAGGTCCTCCAACCGGTCGAGCTGCCCATCCCTGATTCAGGGCCGGAAGAGGTCCTGATCGAGGTGAGCCGCGCCGGTGTGAACTTCGCCGACACCCACACTCGCGACAATTCCTACGTACGCAAGGCCACGTTGCCGCTCGTGCCCGGCGGAGAGGTTGCCGGCGTCGTCGTCTCAGCGCCCACCGGCAGCGAGCTGAGCGCGGGTCAGCGCGTGGTCGCGCTCACCGGGCTGGGCGGCTATGCGCAATACGCGATCGCCCCGAGCGCCCACACGTTCGCGGTTCCCGAGGGCGTCGACGACGGTACCGCCCTCGCCCTGATCATCCAAGGCACGACAGCGTGGCACCTCTATCGCACGGCCGCCCGCGTGGCCGAGGGCGAGAGCGTGGTCGTGCACTCTGCCGCCGGGGGTGTCGGCTCGCTGGCGGTCCAGCTCGGGCGTGCGTTCGGAGCTCAACCGGTGATCGCGGTCGCCTCCAGTGCCAAGAAGCGCGAGTTGGCACTCGAACTTGGCGCCGACGTGGCGATCGATGCTGATGTAGAGGGCTTGACCGAGCGTCTGCTCGAGGCCAACGGGGGACGTGAGGTCGACGCCGTGTTCGACATGACCGGCGGGGAGACTTTCGAGCGCTCCTATCGGGCCTTGGCTCACTTCGGACGGATCGTCATCTGCGGCATCTCTTCACGCGAACCGAACCGCATCTCGAGCGGCTCGCTTCTGCGCCACTCGCGCTCGCTCGTGGGCTTCTATCTGTTCCACTGCCTGGAGCGTCCCGGCATGTTCGACGAGGCTTTGAGCGACCTGTTTGCGCGTGTGGCGAACGGTGAGGTGAAGGCTCGCGTAGGCGCCACCTACCCCTTGGAGCGCGCCGCCGAGGCGCATGTGGAGATGGCGGAGCGGCGAACGACCGGGAAGATCCTGCTCGACCCCACGGTTTGAACGCGCCCGCAGACACCACGGTTTGAACGCGCCCGCAGACCCCACGATTTGAGGGCGCCTGCTCGACCCCGCGGTTCGGAGGCGTCTCCGCGTGGGAGTGCCCCATGCGCGGCCGAGGGGCCAAGCACGTAAGCTGCTCCCGCGATGACCAAGACGTTTGCCGAGCTCGGCCTCACCGAGCAAACCCAGCAAGCCCTGCGCGATGTGGGCTACGAGTCGCCCTCGCCGATCCAAGAACAGGCGATCCCACCATTGCTCGAAGGGCGCGACGTGATCGGCCAGGCCCAGACCGGCACCGGTAAGACGGCCGCCTTTGGCTTGCCGATCGTGCAATACATCGACCCGACCGAGCAAGAGGTGCAGGCGCTCGTGCTGACCCCAACTCGCGAGCTCTGCATCCAGGTCACCCAGGCTCTGCGTGCCTATGGCGCCCAGGCCGGCGTCGATGTGGTCGCGGTTTTCGGGGGAGCCCCGATCCGCACCCAGCAGGCACAGTTGCGCGCCGGCGGGCACATCGTGGTGGGCACCGTCGGCCGCGTGCTCGACCTGATCTCGCGCAATTCGATCGTGCTTCACGATTGTCGCTTTGTGGTGCTCGACGAGGCGGACGAGATGCTCGACCTCGGCTTCTTGGAGGACGTCGAGAAGATCCTCTCTCTGACTCCTTCGGGACGCCAGACCGCCTTGTTCAGCGCGACGATGCCCCCGCCGATCCGCAAGCTGGCGGACAAGTACATGTACGACCCGGAGGTGATCCAGGTCAAGGCCACCACGCTCACCATCGACACCGTGGCCCAGTTCCAGCTTCCGGTGGAGACGCGCGACAAGGCCACCAAGCTCGTGGAGGTGTTGCGCGCCGAGCGGCCCGAGCAGGCGATCGTGTTCGTGCGCACCAAGATCCGCTGCGACCAGCTGTTTCGGACCTTGCGCGACGGCGGCATGAACGTGAGGGCCCTGCACGGAGACATGTCCCAAGGTTCGCGCGACGGCGTCATGCTCGCTTTCAAGGGTGGGCGCGTGCCGATACTCGTCGCCACCGACGTGGCCGCCCGCGGCCTTGACATCTCGACTGTCACGCACGTCGTCAACTACGACGTCCCCACTTCGCCGGACACCTATGTGCACCGCATCGGACGCACCGGGCGGGTGGGTCGCTCAGGTCGCGCGATCACGTTCGTCGAGTCGCGCCAGAAGCGCGAGCTTGAGGCGATCGAGCGCCACATCGGCACAGAGATCGCCGCCTGGTCCAAGGACGCCGAGGCGGCCCCCACGCCGGTCTCCGAGCGTCCACGCAGGCATTCCAAGCCCCGCATCTCGCGCGACCCCTCCGAGCCCTCGGTCAAGCTGGTTTTGGGCGGTGGGCGCTCGGCCGGTTTGAAGGTGGCGGACATCGTCGGCGCCGTCACTTCGGCGGCTGACCTGGACGGAGAGGCGGTCAGCGATGTGAACGTGCTCGAGCGCTTCTCATTCCTGTCGGTCCCCGCCTCCGCGGCGGACCGCGTGATCGAGGCTCTGGACGGCCGCGAGCTGGGCGGACACGAGCTGCGCCTGGAGCGAGTGAAGAGCTAGCCGATTGGCCGTCTCGCTCGTTCGTCGGCACGGACGAGCAGCGGTCGGCGGGGCGCTGGTGGTGTTGTAAGCATTTGGCCTGCCCTGCGCGCGCGCGTAGGACATCCCTTTTCGTCGCTATCGTGCCCTCTCGACCCAGCCGCCGACGATTACAGGAGAACTCGCCATGTCAACCGCCACGATGCAAACCACCGAGGGCACGATCGTCTTCGAGCTATTCGACGAGGACGCCCCCAAGACGGTCGCCAACTTCCGCAAGCTCGCCTCCGAGGGCTTCTACGACGGTCTCAACTTCCACCGCATCATCAGCGATTTCATGATCCAGGGCGGCTGCCCCCAGGGCACTGGCACGGGCGGTCCGGGGTACACGTTCGAGGACGAGATCAACTCCCACAAGATCGTGCGCGGCGCGCTCGCGATGGCCAATGCGGGTCCCAACACCAACGGCTCTCAGTTCTTCATCGTCACCGCCAAGTCGTGTCCGTGGCTGGACGGCAAGCACACAGTCTTCGGCGAGGTCCAGAGTGGCATGGACATCGTCGACAAGCTCGAGGGCGTGCCGACCGACGGCGGCGACAAACCGGTCGAGCCGGTGGGCATCGCCACCGTGGAGTTGAGCGAGTAAGAATCAGGAAAACCGGGCCGCATGCGGCCCGGTTCCGGAGGGTGCATGCACCCTCCGGCC
>JBAVYU010000006.1:0-33866 GCA_049588415.1 Solirubrobacteraceae bacterium | reverse complement strand
CGCATGCGCGGCCCCACCACCCGGCGCATGCGCCGGGTGGCACAACGGTCCGGGCAAGCGCTACGTTGCTCAAATGACGCCCGCGCCGGAATCCGACAGCGAGAAGACGGCAACCGCGGGCGCTTCCCGGCGTACATCGCTGGCGGCGGAGCGGACGTGGCTTGCTTGGTGGCGTACCGGGATCGGCGCCACCGCCGTTGCTTTGGCCGTCGGTCGCATCCTGCCCGACGTCTCAAGTGGAGCCCACTGGTCCTTGAGGCTGCTCGGTCTCGGCTACGGCGTTCTCGCGGTCGCGGTTCTCTTGATCGGAGCGGCCCGCCAAAACCGCATGGCCGCGGCCTTGCGGCGAGGCGACTACGACGAGATCTCTTCCGCCACCGTCATCTGGCTCACCGTCGCCGCGGTCGTGCTTGGGCTGGCGACACTCGCGGTGGTCGCGTTCTAGCGCCATCGCGACGGTTCTAGCGGCCGACCGCGACACTTGGTGTGGACGCCACGCAAGGCGCCGCGCCCACACCAACATGTCTCCAGGCCAAACCTAGGCCGCGACCAGCTCAGTCTCGCGGCTGAGCTCGAGCTCCTCGGCTGAGATCGTCTCCTGTTGTGCGATTGCCGGCGGGCGCAACACCAGGAACGCGGCGAGGATGCCCAGGCCGACGCACCCGGCCGCGACCAAGTAGGCCAGGTGGTAGCCACCGGTCAAGGCGCTTGCCAGTGAATCGCCGCTTGCGCTCAGCGTCTTGGTGTGGTCGGTCGCGATCGTGCCGAGCGTTGCCAGCCCGATTGCGCCGAACAGCTGCACCGACACGTTGATGATGCCCGAGGCCAAGCCCGCGTCCTCGGGGGCCGAGTCGGACATCCCCATCGTCAGCAGTGGCAAGAACGAAGCCCCCGCGCCAAGTCCCAGTGTCAGGAATGCGAGGAACAGCCCCGGGAAGTAGCTCGCGTGCAGACCTTGCAAGGCCAGCAACACCAAGCCGACCGCGATCCCCGCCAGGCCGGCCATCAGCGTCTGCAGAGCGCCGAAGCGCTGCACCGCTCTGGCCGCAAACCCCATTGACATCACCGCTATTGAGAACGTCAACGGCAAGAAGGCGAGCCCCGTGTCGATCGCGTCGTAGCCAAGCACCTTCTCCAGGTACAGGGCGCCCAAGAAGAACGCCGAGAACATCCCCGTGATGAGCAGTCCTCTGACGAGGCTCGACCCCATCAACATGCGTTGACGCAAGATCCTCAACGGCATGATCGGGTTTGAGATCCGCGACTCGAGCACCAAGAAGCCGGCCAAGAACGCAAGTGAAGCTCCGCCCACGCCAAGCGTGCGCGCCGAGAACAGCCCGTATTCGCTTGACTTCACGATTGCGAACGCGCCCAGCATGGTCGCCAGCGTGATCAAGATCGAGCCCGCCACGTCCACGCCGCCCGCGAGGCCGAGCCCCTCGTTCTCCTCGATCAAGAGCCAACCGAGCACGAACGCGATCAACCCGATCGGCACGTTCACGAAGAAGATCCAGTGCCAGTCCAGCGACTGCGTCAGCGCGCCCCCGGCCAGCAGCCCCACCGAGCCACCACCGGCGGACACGAACGCGTACATGCCCATCGCCTTGGCTTGCTCGGCGCGCTTGGGGAACTGGGTAACGATGATCGCCAAGATCACGCTCGAAGCGACTGCTCCGCCGATTCCTTGCAAGATGCGCGCCCCGATCAGCATCCCCTGACTTTGGGCGAACCCGCACAGGATCGACGCCGCCGTGAACATCACCAGTCCGGTCAAGAACACCTTCTTGCGTCCCACCAGATCGCCCATACGCCCCGCCAACAGGAGGAAGCCGCCGAAGGTCACCAAGTAGCCGTTGATCACCCACGTGAGGCTCTCCTGGGAGAAGCCCAGTTCGCGCTGGATCGAAGGCAGCGCCACGTTCACGATCGTCGCGTCCAACACCATCATCAACTGGCCCAGGCAAAGCACCGCAAGCGCGATCCAGCGCCTGCGCTCGCGCTTATGCTCGGCGTCGGCGGGCGCGGGTGTCTGTTGGCTGGCCGTCTGCCGTGCGGCTGTCTCCGGCGTAGTCGATTGTTGGGCATCCCTGTGCGGGAGGTCGCTTCGTCCGGTGCGCCCACGCCGCAGGCCTTTGCTGCGCCAGGTGCTTTCTATCGGTGCGGTAGCGGTCTTCATGTTGCTCCTTCCAGTCTCGGTCAGGGGAACAACATAGCAGGGATAATCCATCTTACAGGTATCATCTTGTTAGCGGTGATGGTTGCTACATCATGGTATAATCGAGCGGCTATGGGCAAGCAAAATCACACGGCCGATCTCCACACCGCCGACCTCGGCTCGATGGTTCTGCTCACGCGTTTGGCCAAGCAGGTCTACCGCCGTAGCAACGAGGATCTCTTGGGTATCCACATGCGCTTGGTGATGGCCCTCAGCTACTTGCGCGACCACGACGGCGCGCCCCAACAGGAGCTGGCCGAGGCACTCTGCATGGACGCCAACAACGTTGTGCTCTTGCTCAACGAGCTCGAGGATCTGGGCCACGTGGCCCGCCGGCGCGACCCCGAGGACCGCCGTCGCCATCGTGTCGAGCTGACCGATGGGGGACGACGCGCCCTTGTCAAAGCCGAGTCTGCGCAAGAGACGATCGAGGACGAGGTCCTCCAAGCGCTCGACGCCGAGGAACGAGCAACTTTGTGGCGCTTGCTCACGCGGGCCTTGCGAGGTGCCGAGCCCGATGTCGCGCCCGGTGTGCTCCCGGACGCCGAGCGAGAGGTCTTGCCTTCGCCTACCGCAGGGGCGCCGCGCTAGAGATGCAACGCAAGTGGTGGACCTTGATCGCAGTGTGCGTGGCGACCTTCATGCTGCTGCTCGACATCACCGTCGTCAACACCGCCTTGCCGAGCATCCGCAAGGACCTTCACTCCTCCTTCACCGACCTCCAGTGGGTTGTGGACGCCTACGCGCTCACGCTCGCCGCCTTCGTGCTGACCTCGGGTTCGCTCGCCGACAGGCTCGGGCGCAAGCGCGTGTTCGTGGTCGGCGTCGCAATCTTCACGGTGGCTTCCTTGCTGTGCGGACTGGCCGGAACCCCGACCGTCTTGAACCTCGCGCGCGCTCTCCAAGGCGTCGGCGGCGCCATCATGTTCGCGGTTTCCCTGGCCTTGCTGGCCCAGGAGTGGCGAGGCGCAGAGAGGGCGAACGCCACCGCGATCTACGGGGCGACGATCGGTGTAGCCGTGGCCTTGGGACCGCTCGTCGGTGGCGCCTTGACCCAAGCAATCGGCTGGCAATCGATCTTCTTCTTGAACATCCCGATCGGGATCGCCGCGATCGTTGTAACTGTCTTGAAGATCGCTGAATCGCGAGACGAGACGGCTCGCGGCGTCGACTGGGGCGGCACGGTCACCTTCTCCTCCGCCAACGCTCTGCTGGTGCTTGCACTGCTGCGAGGCAACGACGATGGCTGGACCTCGGGTGTGATCGTCGCTCTGCTCGTCGCCGCGATCCTGCTGTTCGCGGCTTTCATAGTGATCGAGTTGCGAGTCGCCCAGCCGATGCTCCCGCTTGGACTCTTCCGCAGCCATGCCTTCACGGGCGCCCAGATAACCGCGTTCGCTCTCAGCGGCTCAATGTTCGCCCTGTTCCTCTACATCACGCTCTACATGCAGGAGATCGAGCACCTCTCGCCCCTGCAGGCCGGCCTGCGCTACCTGCCATTCACCGTTGGCTCCTTCTTCGTCGCCGGTGGCACAGCGTCCTTGGAGGGCAAGGTCTCCTCACGGGTGCTGCTCTCCTCAGGGCTGGCCATCACCGCGCTTGGTCTCGTCCTGATGAGCGGCGCCAAACCTGACGATTCGTGGACGGTTTTGCTCCCAGGCTTCATCGTCGGCGGTCTTGGCGTAGGCATTGTCAATCCGGTGCTCGCCAACGTCGCGCTCTCGACTGTGCCGGAGCGGATGAGCGGTGTGGCTTCCGGGATCAACGACACGTTTCGTCAAGTCGCGATCGCCTCCGGCACCGCCGGGCTAGGCGCTTTGTTCCTTGCTCTCTCCAGGCAGCGCATCCAAGATCTGCTGCCGCACGCAGGCGCCACCCAAGCGCGCGGTCTGGCCGAAGCGGTCTCTTCCGGCACCCTGCCCCCGGGTACCCCCGCTACGATCGTTCACGCTGCGCGCGAGGGTTTCACCCATGGCTTCTCCGCCATCTTGCTGGTCGGTAGCGCCATGGCGCTCATCGGCGCCGTGCTCGCCCTGCTGCTCGTCCGCGACAGCGACCTGCGCCACGACGAAGCGCCCGAGCTCTCGGTCGAGCCGGCGATCGCCTGACAGTCGACTTCGAGCCGGCGCATCTCTGATTGACGAAGGCCTCGCCGCGGCATTTTTTTCAGCGCGGCGACCGTCCAGTGGCTACCCGCTCGGTGCGCCCGCCCGGCGCTTGGCCTTGCGCTCGGCTGAGCGCTCCGCCTTCTTCTCGCGCGCCTGACCGTAGGACTGGGTGACCAGCGTCTTTCCGTCAGTCCAGCCGAAAGCCCTGATCAGCAAGAGGATCGCAAACAGAATCCCCCAAGCGGTCGTCACAAGCTGCTGGGAGACCGAGTAGGCGGTGGCGTTCGAGGTGCTTGTCACGCCCTTGAGCGAGAGCACGTTAAAGCCCTGCACAACTCCCGCGCCGCCCGGCGTGACCGAGCTGACGT
This sequence comes from Solirubrobacteraceae bacterium, assembly GCA_049588415.1. Lineage (GTDB taxonomy): Bacteria > Actinomycetota > Thermoleophilia > Solirubrobacterales > Solirubrobacteraceae > Palsa-744. The sequence goes on along the minus strand of JBAVYU010000006.1, from coordinate 29,175 downwards.
TGGCGATCGAGTTGCCCGCCACCACCCTCATCAAGATGTGAAAGCTGACCGGGATGTGGTAGGCGGCCAAGAACACGGCGATCACCCCCAGCATCGCCAGCCAAGCGACCGCCTCAGGCAGTACCACTCGTCCAAGGAAAGCGCGGGGATGGGCCAGGATCTGGGCGCCCACCTTCGCTTGGGTCCACCATTGCGTCACACGCCGGCGCAAGACACGCCCGACCAAGACGATCAGCGCGGCGATCCCCACCACCAAAATCGCGGTCGCCCAAGGGTGTTCTGAGACGAAGCCGAGCTGCAGCGAGAACGCACCGTCCACCGTCAAGAACAGATACACGTAACAGAACGTGCCGATCGCGGTGAAGAAGATCTTCTGCACGGCCATGCCCGCCAAGACGCCCGCGAAGGTGGCGCCCACGACGATCGTGGTGAACATCAACAGCATCGCCACGGTGCCCAGGTTGGCCGGCAACACCGAGTTGAGCGCCACCGCCGCCGCATAGCACGCGAGCACCTGTATCCAGCGGACTTCCGCCTCCGGGTAGCCGTAGCGAAGGATCGAATACCAAGCGAACGCGGTCGCCGTCGTCTGCAGTGTGAGCAGCACGATCCCACCCACCAGGTAGCCCACCGAGATATCGGTGATCGTGTCCCACAGGTGTTTGAACCAGCCGGCTATGTCCCAGCCGGCAAGGGTTGCCGCCGCGCCGAACACGACCAGGACCAGGGCGCCGATCAGCAGGCCCCTCAGGTGAAATTGCCGTGCGGGCTTTGCCGCTTGCTGAGTCGCCATGCGCTTGCTTTGGAACGCCTGATCTGAGATTTGGTCTCGGGTCTGTCATCCGCCGGATCGCTTGACCCGACCTGGCCGGCGCGCCCCGCGCGCCGGCTCGAGCGTCGATCAGCCCAGGATCTTGGCCTTCGCGTCGGCGAACTCCTGGTCTGTGAGCACGCCCGACTCGTGCAACTTGCCGAGCTCCTTCAGGCGCTCGATCGGGTCCGTTTCCGCAGGCGCAGGCGCGGGCGGCGCGTATGCCTGAGGCTGTGGTTGGGCCGCCTGCTGCTGTTGTTCTTGGGAGGCCCAGCGTCCCTGTTGGCGACGGCTGACGCGGTTAGACACGGTGGTCGCTGTTCCCGCTATGGCGGCTGTTCTGGCCATGGTGCGAAGTAGTGGCATTTCGATATCCCTTTCCGATTTTCAGGATGCGCTGTCGAGCGCGTCGAGCGTGTCCAGCACGTCCTGCGCGGCAACCCGCTCGAAAGCAAGCACGCGACCGCCGTTGCGACGCACCGCGGTGGCAAACGGCGCGGCCCAAGTGTTCTCGAAGCAGATCATCACGGCTGCCTCACCCGGCTCCAAGGCCTCTCCGGCCGTGCCGGCATCCTCGTCGCCGAGCATGCCTGTGCGCGCGCCCGCGAACACCACCAGGTCGTCGACCCCGTCGCCGTCCAGGTCGGTGATCTCCAGTCCCGAGACGTTGCCTTCGGCGTCCTTCTGGACCAGGAGCACATCGAGCACTCTGACGAGGCCTTTGTCCACCAGATCTACGAACAGCGGAATCGCCTCGCCGGTGCGCGGGGCATCCGCTGGATAGCCGATTACAACGACATCGACAGGACCCAGCTCCAGCTCATCGTTGCTCATGGCTGCTCCTCTATGTCGGCCGTGTGTCTCCGGACAGTCGCGACCGGTGGGCCGCGGCGCCTGCTTTATCAGCCTCCGGAGGAGTCCCGAATCGAGACTCCCGCCGAGTGTAACGCCAGGCCCCGGGGCACGCTTGACGCTAGGAGCAGTTGAGCGGAGCCAGCGCCTTTTCGTAGCCGGACGCAAGCTGCGTCAACGAGGATTTGAGCTGCGTTTCGAGTTTGCTGAGCGAAGGTTTGGAAGTCAATTCGGACAGGATCGCGCTGACCTGGGCTTCAAAAGTGTGAGTTGCCGCTTGGACCTGTTCCTTGCGCGCCGGTTCCAGGTTCGGTTGAGCGTCCTTGATCATCGTGAGATCTTTGCCGATCGCTTCCAGACCCGTCTTGGCTTCGCCAGGGGCGCTCAAGGAGAGCGTCAATCCGCTCAGAGTCTTGACCTGCTTGGAGATGTCCGTGCGCGCTTGGCAGACCTGGGCCTTCGCCTTTTCCTGGGAGGATTCACCACAGGAGGCGAGCACAAGGGCGCCGACCAAAAGACCGCTGAGGAGGAATGTCCTGCCACCAACTATGGGCATCAACGAGGCCTTTCGATCGGATGAGGCCGGTCACTACTCAACGACTGTCGGCAACGACGCAACGACTGTCGGCAGTCTAGAGCACCGTCTCCTGCCCCGGGTTCACGATCCGCACCTCAACGCTCGGAGCCAGGCGTGCCACCTGCTCGGCGAACAGCTGCGGCGGCTCGGTGAGTTGCTTGCCATGGCTATGGCCGAGGCCGATCGGCAGCAAGGTGCCCCAGTGCACGGGAATGGCCAGGCGCGGGCGCATCAAAGCGACGGCTTCGGCCGCCTCGAGCGGGCCCATATGGCCCGGTCCCAGCTTCGGACCCCAGCCCGCGACCGGCACCAAGGCCACGTCGAGTGACGGTGCCAGGTTCGCCATCCCGGGATAGAGCGCCGTGTCCCCCGCGAAGTAGACCTCGCGCGCGCCTTTCACCAAATAGCCCACCGCATCGACGTGCGGGCCGCCGGGACGGCGAGCGTCGTGGTCGGCCTGGACCGCTCTCACCGCGAGCGTGCCGACCTGCGCCACTTCGCCCACGCTCAGCTCTGTAACGGTCACGAACCCATGCTCCTGAAGCCAATGCCCGGCGCCGCGAGGCACGATCAGGTGTGTGTCGCGACCCAAGCGTCGCAGCGAGGCCAGGTCGAGGTGGTCGTGGTGAAGGTGTGAGATCAAGACCGCGTCCAGGTCCGCAAACAGCTCCTCACGGGGCACCGGCGCATGACGGCGCAAATGTGCGACGCGCCTGCGCAGCAATGGATCCGTCAGCAGCCGCACACCTTCAAGCTCGATCAAGACGGTGGCGTGGCCCAAGAACGCGATACGGTCTGCGCCCGTGTTTCCGCGACGGGCAGCCACCGCGCCATCGACCATAGCGAGAAGGTAGCAACGAGATGCACTCAGCGATCGATGAGCGCAACACACAGCAGCGCTTGAGAGGTGTGCGCCAAGTCGTCGGCTTCGCCTTGCGCACGCTCGCGATGCTGGTGGTCCAAGCCGTGGTCCTGATCGCCCTGACGGCGCTCCTCTCCAGTCAGGACACGCTTTCCTTCGACGCCGCGATTCTGGTCGCGGCGACGATGGCTGTTCTCAACGCTGTCCTGTGGCCGCTGCTGATCAGGGTCGCTTTGCCTTTGACGATCGTCACCTTCGGCTTGGGCTCGCTCGTGTTGAGCGCGGGCATGGTCGCGCTCGCCTTCTACGTGGTGGACGGCAAGACGCCTTCGTTCTGGACCGACCTGGCGATCGCCTTCGGCTTGGCCTTGGTCTCGATGATGGTGGCTCCTCTACTGGATGTCGACGGCGATGCGCGCCATCTCAGGATCGTGCGCAGACGGGTGAGGGGTGCCCGCCGCCGGCACCGCACCGATGTGCCCGGAGTGATCCTGTTCGAGATTGACGGCTTGGGCGAGGGCGTTCTTCACGACGCGATCCACGCGGGCCACGTCCCCACGATCGCACGGTGGCTGTCCGACGGATCTCATCGCATACTTGGCTGGGAGTGCGATCTCTCCTCCCAGACCGGCGCTTCCCAGGCCGGCCTGTTGTTGGGCAGCAATTGGGACATGCCCGCTTTCCGCTGGTATGAGAAGGAGTCGGGTCGCACGATGGTCTCCAACCATCCCGCGGACGCTGCCGAGATCGAGCGCCGCCGCTCAAACGGCTCTGGACTCCTGGCCGAGGCGGGCACGAGCAGGGGCAACATGTTCTCCGGTGACGCTCCTCGCTGCACCGCCACGATGAGCGTGATTCGCGACCGCTCCAGGTCCAAAGCCTCAGACCTGTTCGCTTACTTCTCCGACCCCTATGGCTTCATACGCACGATCGCTCTGTCCTTGGCCGATATCGCAGAAGAGCGCAGGGCTGCCCGCCGCCAACGTCGCGACGGCGCTGCCCACGTGGACCGCAAAGGCGCCTATCCCCTGATCAGGGCCGCGATCGCGGTCGTCATGCGCGATCTCGTGTGCGCTTTGCTGTTGGCCGACATAGTCGAGGGCGTGCCCGCCAGCTATGCGACGTTCGTCGGCTACGACGAGGTGGCCCACCATTCGGGCATTCGCGAGCCGGACGCTTTTGCCGTGCTCAAGCGACACGATCGCCAGTTGGCTCGTCTGGAGCGAGCCACCGCCCAATCGCCACGTCCTTATCACCTGGTGGTGCTCTCCGATCATGGTCAGACGCAGGGTGCGCCGTTCCGTCAGCGCTATGGCGAGACGCTCGAGGAAGTGGTCAGCGCGGCCTTGGCCCAAGGCGAGGTCTACGCCCCGGCGGCGCTCGACGAGGCCTGGGGCGATGTGGGCGCGGTCCTGGCCGACGCCCGCCAAGAGGACAGCGTCGGCGGACGCGTCCTCGCTCGAGCCACCCAAACGCGCGCAGTCGAGGGAACTGTCGCCTTGGGGCCCAACCGGGAGGCTTTGGCCGAGCGCGAGACCGCGAGCGAGAAGGAGGCGATCGTGATGGTCTCGGGCGGCCTCGGCTTGGTCTATCTGCCCGCCAGGCCCGAGCGGATGACTTTGGAGCAGATCGCCGAGGCGCATCCTCGCTTGGTGGACACACTTGCTAACCATCCCGGTATCGGCTTTGTGATGGTGCGATCGGACGCTCTCGGCCCGCTCGTAGTCGGAGCGTCTGGGCGCAGGCTTTTGAGCGACAACACGGTTGATGGGGAGGACCCCTTGGCCGATTTTGATGCCACCGCGGCGGACCACTTGCGCCGCCACGACGGCTTTCCGCACTGCCCGGACATATTGGTCAATTGCATGTACGACCCCGCCACCCAGGAGGTGGCCCCCTTCGAGGAGTTCATGGGCTCCCACGGCGGGCTCGGTGGTCCCCAGACCAAGCCCTTCGCGGTGATTCCCACGGAATGGAGCGAGCCCGACGGCCCGATCGTGGGCGTGGAGGCGATGCACCACGCTTTGCAGGGGTGGCTTGGGAGTAGCGAGTCCAAGTAGGAAGACCGCTCCGCATGCGGAGCGGTCCCGACCGGTACATGTACCGGTCGGCCGGGCAGTGCATGCACTGCCCGGGTCAATAGTCGCCTTGCACCACGTTGACCAAGGCTTCCCCGCGCGCGTAGCGCCCCACTTGCTCGGCCACAAGCTCCCAAGCGTGTTGCTGGGCAAGAGGACTGTCGCCCGCCATGTGGGGGGTGATCAGGAGGCCCTTCGCATCCCACAGCGGATGCCCCGGCGGCAAGGGCTCAGGGTCGGTCACGTCGAGCACGGCCCTCACGCGTTCTCCTTCAAGGAGCCCGAGCAGAGCGTCGGTGTCTACGATTGCCCCGCGTGAGCCGTTCACCAGCAACGCGCCTTCGGGTAGACGGCTCAGCAACTCCCCTCCCAGCAGGCCGGTGGTGGCGGCGGTCAAAGGCAACAGCACCACGAGCACATCCGTCTTCTCCAAAAGCTCGGGCAGGTCCGTGACGGCGTGGACATCAGGCCGAGCTCGTCGAGCGACGCGCACGATCTCGACTTCGAACGGTTGCAAACGCGCCTCGACGGCCGCCCCGATCGAGCCATAGCCGAGGATCGTGACCGTCTTGCCGGCCAGGTCTTGCGGTTCGCTCCATTGCCAGCGATGCGCACGCTGGCTGTCGCGCATCTCGCCAACCAGCTTCACCGTCGAGAGGATCGCCGCGAGTACCCACTCCGCGACCGCCCCGTCCCTGGCGCCTGCCGCGTCGCACAGTGTCACCCCGTTCGGGATCCGGGCTCCCAGCCAGTCGATGCCGGCCGACAGCGTTTGCACCACACGCAAGGCTCCCATCTCGGGGAGCAGTTGGAGCAGCTCTGCCGAGTCCTGGCTCGGGACCAGGAACTCTGCTTGCCTGATCGCTTGGGGGAGCGGTCCGGATGCGGGGAACCTGTGACAACTCACGCTCGCAGGCACATGGCCCCGCGCCCCATGGCCGTTGCCCAGCGTCTCATGGCCAGGCTGTTCGGGGATCCACAGGTTCATCTCACGTGCTTCCCGCTGTGGCGCTCCAAGGTTGAATCCTCCTAAGGAGAATCGGAGATGACCAAGCGCAGCGCACCCTCGAAGCTGTCCTGCTCGCGCAAGTGCCCATGCTTGGCATCCCACGCGCCCGAGTCCAAGGCGCCCGCGAGCCGCTCTACGACGCGCTGCTCGGTGTCCTCGTCGAGCAAGGCCCACATCGATTGGGCGGCGCGCACGTTCGCGTCGAGCAACGCCTCGGGGCGCCGCCAGAAAGCCTCGAAGAAGCCGTCCGTGCAATCGCCTGGGGTAGGAATCCGCTCTACGCGAGTCTGCCCGCCCAGGGCGTTCGCGACCTCCTCGATCGCGGGGAAGCGCGGCTGCTCCTCGATCACGCCCTCACGCAGATAGTCGAGCTGCCAAGCGGGCAAGTGGTCGAGCTCGAACGTGAACACAACCACCGGCCCCTTCGCGACTCTGCGCAACTCGGCCAAGCCCTTCTCAGGCGAGTCCCAGTGGTGGATCGTCACGCAAGCCATCGCCGCGTCGAACGTCCCATCGTCGAATGGCAGCGCCTCGGCCCGCGCCTCGAACGCGGGCGCTGCGTCCGGGGGTCGCTGAGCGCGCATCGTGGTGCTCGGCTCTGCCGCCAACACCCAGCGATCCCGAGGCTCATAGGAGCCACCACCCGCGCCCACATTCAAAACCGTGCGCGCATCGCCCAACGCCGCATGGATACGGGCTTCGATGCGCGGGTCGGCTTGGCGGTGCTGCGCATAGGTGCGACCGTGACGCTCGTAGTCGACGCTTCCCTTCACTCCCCGAACCTATCGAGATCGTCTTCACGGCGCTCGTGTCGTTAACGCTCTACTGTCATCCAGGCAATGTCCGCACAAGCTGAGCGTGCCGAGGCAGCCCCCGGTTCCGAGCCGGCCCGAGGGCCTGAGCCGGCATCCAGTCCTGAGCCGGCGTCCAACCCCGCGCCGGCCACCATCCGCGAGCCCGCCCCACCACAGCGGCGTCCGGCGATCCTCGCCGTCGACGACGAGCCTGCCGTCCTGGCCGCGGTCTCCCGTGACCTGCGCCGAGGCTTCGGCGAGCGCTTTCGCATCCTGCGCGCCGCGTCCGGGCCGGAGGCCCTGGAGCTTCTGCGCGAGCTACGCGCACGTGGCGAGGCGGTGGCGATGCTGATCGCCGACCAGCGCATGCCCGGGATGGCCGGCACCGAGTATCTCGTGCAGGCACGCCAGCTCGTGCCCGACGCCAAGCGAGTCCTGCTGACCGCCTACGCCGACACCGAGGCGGCCATCGCCGCGATCAACGAGGTGGCATTGGACTACTACCTGCTTAAGCCTTGGGATCCCCCCGAGGAGCAGCTGTTTCCGGTTGTCGAGGACCTGCTCACGACCTGGGAGGCCGGTGCGGCCCTGGAAGCCGGCGGCGTGCGCGTGATCGGTCATCGCTTCTCCCGCGAGTCCCACGACCTGCGCGACTTCCTCGTGCGCAACCGCGTCCCCGCGCGCTGGTTGGACGTGGAACGCGACGGCGAGGCGCGCGAGCTGTTGCGGGTTGCCGGGGTGGACTCCGAGCGTCTACCGGTGGCTTTGCTGGAGGACGGAAGCGTGCTGGAGCGCCCCACGATCCTCGAGCTCGCCGAGCGTCTTGGTGTCAGCGGCAGCCCAACCCAAGACCACTACGACTTGGTCGTCGTAGGCGGCGGCCCAGCAGGTCTCGCCGCCGCGGTGTATGGCGCCTCAGAGGGCCTGAAGACCGTGATGGTCGAGCGTGAGGCTCCAGGCGGCCAAGCGGGCCAGTCGAGTCGCATCGAGAACTATCTGGGCTTCCCAGCCGGTCTCAGCGGCTCGGACCTGGCGCGTCGCGCGACCGATCAAGCACGGCGCTTGGGAGCGGAGCTGCTCACCGTCCAAGAGGCCGTCAGCCTGCGCGCCGAGGGCTCCGCGCGCCTGGTCGAGTTGAGCGGCGGCGGAGCCTTGAGCGCGAGCTGCGTGATCGTCGCCTCGGGCGTCTCCTACCGCCAGCTCGACACGCCCGGTTTCCCCGACTTGACCGGCGCCGGCATCTACTACGGCGCGGCCATGACCGAGGCGCGCGGCTGCGCCGACCAGCATGTGGTCGTGATCGGCGGCGCCAACTCCGCGGGCCAAGCCGCCGTCTACTTCAGCGGTTATGCCGCCCAAGTCACGATGCTCGTACGTGGCCTATCGCTCGAGAAGTCGATGTCCCACTACCTGATCGAGCAGATCGCGGCCCAACCCAACATCGAGGTTCTCACCTCCACTTCGGCCTCTGCTGCCGAGAGCGAAAGCGGACGCTTGACATGTCTGCGCATCCAGACTCCTGACGGCGAGCGCAAGTTGCAAGCCGACGCTTGCTTCGTCTTCATCGGCGCCTCACCCCGCACAGACTGGCTGGACGGGGTCTTGGCGCGTGACGAGCGGGGCTTCATCCTCGCCGGTCGCGACGCCCAGGCCAACGGTTGGCCCCTGCAGCGCGAGCCCTACGTCTTGGAGACCACCGTGCCCGGTGTGTTCGTCGCCGGGGACGTGCGCGCGCGCTCGATCAAGCGCGTAGCGAGCGCGGTGGGGGAGGGCTCGATGGCGGTCTCCTTGATCCACGAATACTTGGTGGACGCATGAGGCTCGCCGCACCGCAGTCGTCCAGGGCCACGCGATGAGCACTGCAGGCGAGTCATCCAGCCCCGACACGAGCGCGAGCGCGGAGCCTTTCGCGAGCGAGCCGCCCGTCACGCTCGAGGAGCTGCGGGGCGTCGATCTGTTCGACAGCCTCGACGACGCCGAGCTTGCCGAGTGGATTCCCTTGGCCCATCCTCGCCGCGTCCTGGCTGGCGAAGTCATCGTCGAGCAGGGGGAGGAGCCTCCTGGCCTGCAGCTCCTACTCGAAGGGCGCGCCCAGGCCTTCATCCTCGCCCAAGGTAAGAGCGAGCCGGTCGGCCACCACACCGCGCCGACCTGGATGTCGGCGATAGCGGTGCTCACAGGGGGCACACTCGGGGTGCGCATGCAGGCCGAAAGCGACTGCCGCGTGGCGACCGTCTTCCCCGACGATTTCAAGCGCATGGCATTCGCCCAGCCAGGGATCCACCAGCGCGTGATGCGTCAAGTCGCGCCGGTGATGAGCCGCATCACCGAGCGCGAGCAAAACCAGGAGCGACTCGCCTCCCTGGGCACGATGGCGGCCGGCCTGGCTCACGAGCTGAACAATCCTGCTGCGGCGGCGCGTCGAGCGGCGGCCCAGATGACAGAAGCTCTGGAGGCGATCGGCTCGGCACTGGCGACATTCGTGGAGGCCGGCATCGAGCGCGAGGACGCCGAGAAGCTCCTGAGTCTGCAACAGCAGGCAGTCGCCCAAGCGGCTTCGGCTACGGCCCTGGATGCTTTGGATGCTTTGGATGCCTCAGACGCCGAGGAGGACTTGCTCGCACGCATGGAGGACCTGGAAGTGGAGGAGCCTTGGAGCTTGGCCGAGCCGCTGGCGGCTGCAGGTGTCGATCAAGCGTGGCTCGATCGTGTCGCCGAGTTGGCGGGCCCCGCGACCAGCGCCGCCCTGCGTTGGGTCGCTGCCACCTTGACCGCCGGTCGCCTCTCAGAGGAGTTGTGCGAGTCCACCGCCCGCATGTCTTCGCTGGTGGGAGCCGTCAAGTCCTACGCCTACATGGACCGTGGCTCTCTCGTCGAGGTGGACATCCACGAGGGCTTGGAGACCACCTTGACGGTGCTCGGCTACAAGCTCAAGCACACCTCGATCGCACTCGAGCGCGACTACGACCGCACTCTGCCCAAGCTGACCGTGCGCGGCTCCGAGCTCAATCAGGTGTGGACGAACCTGCTCGACAACGCGATCGACGCCCTCGGGCAGGAGGGCACGATCACGATCGCCACGCGCCGCGACGGCGACTGTGTGCTGGTCGAGATCGCCGACGACGGCCCGGGCATACCCGAAGATTTGGCCGGACGCGTGTTCGACCCGTTCTTCACCACCAAGGATGTCGGCCAAGGCACAGGCCTCGGCCTGGCCACCGCACGTCGCATTGTGGTGGAGCGCCACGACGGCTCGCTTAGTCTCGACTCTCGGCCCGGTCATACCGTCTTCAGCGTGCGTATCCCTTTCGCCCAAACCCGATTGGAGTGATCCACATGGCCAATTGCACACACCTCGAACAAGTCCAGATCACCCAGCTGCCTGAGTCTGTCGAGGGCTGCGAGGACTGCCTGAAGATGGGCGGTAAGTGGCTGCACTTGCGCATCTGCCTGGAGTGCGGGCATGTCGGCTGCTGTGACTCCTCGCCCAACCGCCACGCCAGCGCCCACGCCCACGCCAGCGGGCATCCGCTCATCCACTCCTTGGAGCCGGGCGAGGCGTGGTCCTGGTGCTTCATCGACGAGCTCGCGATGGTGATCCCCGAGGTCCAGGGGGAGACTCGAATACCGCCCTCGCCGCTCGGCGGTTAGCCGGCGTTGCCGCACGACCGAGTAGGCGTAGGACGTACAGTCGGACAGGCGTCGAGGTGTGTACGCTCACACGAGGAGACACCAATGGCGTATATCCGCAAAGAAATTTCAATCGACGCCGATCCGGCAGCTGTGGTGGGACGCCCTTCGTGCCTGGGGTGCTCTACACGAGCGTCTTGTGCCCGGTTTCGTGGTCGAAACCAGCCTCGAGGGGGAGGACCGCATCGTGACTTTCTTCGAGGGTACGGTCTTGCGTGAGCGGCTCATCGACCTCGACGAGGACTCACGACGGCTGTCCTGGTCGATTGTGGACGGTCCCTATGCCCATCACAACGCCGTAGCCCAAGTCTTCTCCGAGGGAGAGAAAGGCGCAAAGTTCGTGTGGGAGGCCGATCTGCTCCCCAACGAGCTTGCGCCTCGCACGGGGGAAATGATGCAACAGGGCACCGAGGTCGTCAAGGAGACCTTGGAGGCACGCTGAGGCGTTACACGCGGCGCGGCGGCAGCTTGACGATGCCGATGAAGAAGTCGTCGATCTGGTGCACGATCCGCTTGAAGCGTTCGAAGTCGACCGGCTTGGTGATGTAGGCGTTGGCGTGCATCTTGTAGGAGCGCAGCACGTCCTCCTCGGCCTCGGAGGTGGTGAGCACGATCACGGGGATCATCGAGAGCTCGGGATCCCCCTTGATCTCGGCGAGCACCTCGGCGCCGCTCTTGCGCGGCAGGTTGAGATCGAGCAAGACCAGGTCGGGACGCTCCCGTCCGGCGTGCTCGTCTTCGCCGCGCACGAACCTCATCGCCTCGACCCCGTCGCTGACGACTGACAGGACGTTGCCGACCTTGTGCTCGGCGAACGCCTCGCGAATCAAGAGCACGTCGCCGGGGTCATCCTCGACGAGCAGAACCGAGATCAGGTCGGCGTTCATGTGGTGGTCTCCTTGGGGTTCTCGACGATGGGCAAAGTGAAGTGGAAGCAGGCTCCGTCCGAATAGTCGGTGTCGAGCCAAATGCGCCCGCCGTGATATTCGACGATCTTGCGGCACAGCGCCAGCCCGATGCCCGTGCCCTCGTATGTCTCGCGCGAATGCAGCCGTTGAAAAATCAGGAAGATGCGCTCGGCGTACTCGGGATCGATGCCGATGCCGTTGTCTAAACAGCTGATCTCCCACTGTCCGTCGTGGCTCTCGGCCGTGATGTGTACCGAAGGCGTTGCCGCGCCATGGAACTTGAGAGCGTTGGCGATCAGGTTCTGAAACAAGGAGGCGAGCTGGGCACGGTCGCCGAGCACCGTCGGCAGCGCATCCGTCGCAACCGTGGCCCCCGAGCTCTCCAAAGCGCCCGCCAGCGCCGCTTGAGCGTCGGCGAGGGCCTCGTTCAGGTCGACCTGCTTCTGCTCGCGGCCGCTGCGCCCGACCCTTGAGAAAGAGAGCAGGTCGTTGATCAGGGTCTGCATCCGCTTGGCCCCGTCGACCGCGAAGTCGATGTATTGGTCGGCGCGCTCGTCGAGCTGTCCGCGATAGCGGGTCTGCAGGGCTTGGCAGAAGCTCGCGATCTTGCGCAAAGGCTCCTGCAGGTCATGGGAGGCGACATAGGCGAACTGCTCGAGCTCGGCGTTGGAGCGCCGAAGCTCGCCAGCCTGCTTCTCCACGCGTATGCGTGCTGCTTCGACAGATGCCAGCTCCTCCACGATTCGCTCGCGCATCGCGTCGATCTCCACGCCGACCGCCGTGATCTCGCGCGGGCCGCTTGCGATTTGAAGTGGCATGGCGAACTCGCCGCCGGCCACGCGCCTGGCTTCGGCGCCAAGACGGGCAAGCGGCCGGGTGATCGTCTGGCGCAGCAGATAGCCGGCGCCCAGCACGCCGCCCAAGATCAGGACGGCGGCCACGATCAGCAGCAATTGGAGGTTGGAGGCGGCGTCTTCAAGCTTGTCGCGAGTCTGGGAGTCCTCCACTTCAAGCGCTTTTTGCAACCGACCCAAAGAGACCCGCACGGTGTCGAACAGGCGCTTGCCTTCCAGGTCGATCGCAACGGAGCGGTGAGTCATGGGCGACGCGAGCGATGGCACCGCGTATTTGTGCTCCCAGGATTGCGAGGCTATTTGCACCATCGCAAGCTCTGCCGCCACGGTTGGACCGGTGGCGTGCTCGTTCGCACGCAGCGTAGCCAAGGAATGCGCTTCACTTTCCAAACCGTCTCGGTAGGGTGCCAAGAAGCTTGGGTCGGCCGTGATCACATAGCCGCGAACGCCCGTCTCCTGGTTGACCAAAGCGCTTTCGAGCGTGAGCGCCGAGCGCCTGGCGGGCCCCACTTGGTCTAGCAGCAGGCTGCGATTGCGATCCAGTGTGTTGTTGGCGAACAGGGCCAGGCCGATCCCGATCACGGCCAGTGTCAAGAGCACGCCGATGGTTGCCGCCAAGAGCCCTCCGACACTCATGGCGTCGATACGCCGGGTGATACGCGCCCACGGACGACCGGAGGCGCTCATGAGGACTTGGCGGTCGGACTCACACCGACGAGCAACATCGCCACATCGTCGCTCAAGGCCTCGCCGTTGAGGCGCTCGGCTTCTTCGATCAACTCGTCGAGCAACGCTCGAGGATGCTCGCGCCAGTCGGGACGGGCCGCGATCCGCTCTGTGATCAGCCGATGCAGGCCCTCTTCGCCGAGTCGCTCCGGGCCGGAGGCGGTGCGCCCCTCGATAATACCGTCGGTATAGAGCAGGATCGTCCAACCAGTCGGTAGCGCCGTCGGAGTGGAGCGCCAAGGCCCCTCTCCGATCCCGAGTCCAGCGTCGTTCGGACCATCGGCCAAGCCCGAGACCGACGCGCCATCGATCAAGACCGGACGGGGATGGCCCGCGCAGATCGTCGAAGCGGACCCTAGATCGCTCTCGATCTCAAGCGTGCACAGCGTTGCGAACAGGCCTTCGATGTGACGCTCGTGCTCGAACACTTCGCGCAAGGTCCGAAGGATCGCGTCGGGGCCCTCGCCTGCGAGCACGAGCGCACGCCAGGCGGCGCGCAGGCTGACGCCGATCGCGGCTTCGTCAGGGCCATGGCCGCACACGTCGCCCACGACCACGTACAGACTGCCGTCCCGGCGCTGCACAAGGTCAATGAAATCGCCCCCGAGGAGTGCCCTGCTGCGCCCGGCCCGGTAGCAAGAGCTGACCCACACAGAAGGGTCTTCGATCAGGGGCGTCGGCGCGAGACCCCTTTCCAGGCGAGCAACCTCGCGCGCCTGCAGGTCCGCCAGGAGCAGCGCCCGCTCGGCCTCATCGGCCTGGCGACGGCCGATCGAGTAGCGGATCGAGCGCACCAGCTGTTTGCCGTCGACGTGCCCCTTAATCAGGTAGTCCTGTGCACCGGCCTGCACCGCCGCGACCCCTGCCGCCTCGTCGGCGAGGCCCGTCAAGACGATCAGCGGAATCGAGGGCATCCGCGCGCGTAGCCTCGCCACGGCTTCGATGCCAGACGCATCGGGGAGCCCGAGGTCGAGTAGCACGCAATCGATCGTGGGGCCGAGCGCCGAGAGCGCGTCCTGCAACAATCGGCTGCGCACGATCGCCGCGCGCGGGAGCACCTCGGCCAACTCGTCTTCGACCAACAGAGCGTCGCCGTCGTCGTCCTCGACGAGCAACAGGCTTATGCGCTCGTTGGAGGCCGTCTGGCCGCCGTCGGTGATCACGAGCCGACCGTCAACGGCTTGGACCGCTCAGCACGTTCCCCCATGTGGCCATCTTATTTGGATCGTTGCTTTACCGACCCAAATAAGGGAAGACCATGCCGCATGCGGCATGGTCCCGGGCGGTGCATGCGCCGCCCGGCCGACCGGCGCATGCGCCGGTCGGAACAGCGCAATGGGTGTCACCTCAAGACTCGGTACTTCAGATGAGTGACGCCTGGAGCCTCGACGGCTTGGACGATCTCGAGCTTGATGTCGGCCGGGGTCTCTTCGAACAAGCGAGTGCCGCCGCCAAGCAGAACCGGTACGACGTTGAGCTGCAGCTCGTCGAGCAGGCCCGCCGCCAGGTACTGCTGGGCGACGTCGGCGCCGCCGCCGAGCCCCACGTCCTTGCCACCGGCCGCCTGCTTGGCCTGCTCGAGCACCGCCTCGATGCCGTCGCCCGCGAAGAAGAAGGTTGTGCCGCCTTGCTTTTGCAAGGGCTCGCGGGGGTGATGGGTGAGAACGAACACGGGTGTGTGGAAGGGTGGGTCCTCGCCCCACCAGCCGTCCCAGGGGTTCTCACCCCAAGGACCGGCTCCTCCGCCGAACATGCGTCGGCCCATGATCGTGGCGCCGATGTTCTGAAGCGCCTCTTCGACGATGGGTGTGCTCGCATTGATCTCGCCGCCCTCGCGTCCGTGTGGGATGCGCCAGGCCGCAAGCTTGAAGGCCCACTCGTGCAACTGCATGCCCCCTTCGCCCAGCGGGTCCTTCTCGCTCGGGTTGGGGCCGGCGATGAAGCCGTCCAGGGACATCGAAACCTGGAATCTCAGCTTTGCCATGTCATCTCCTTGCGATCGCACGCGGTTTGCTCCGATTGTCTTATAGACCTGGCTCCGCTGCCGGACTCATCGCACCGCTAATCGAGCTGGAACTCGCCGTTCTTGTAGATCACGCGCTCCTCGCCACCGTGCAACTGGGCGGTGACGGTGCGGTCGGTGGTAGAGACGATGTCGGTATGCACGCTGGAGTTATTGAAGCCCAAGCGCTCCCAGTCCTCGGTCTTGACCTCGGCGGGGTCACCGGTATAGGCGTCTTGGTAGGAGCGGCCCAAGGCGATGTGGGTATTGCCGAACGGTCCGCCCACGTTCTCGTCGTAGAGCGTGTGGGCCATGAAGCGCGTGATCCTCGAGAAGCGTTTGTCGGTCAAGGAGAACTCGCCCACCTTGTCGGCGCCCTCAGTGGCGATCATCTCGGTCAGCACGCCTTCGTTCTCCTTGGCGCTCGCTTTGGTTACGCGTCCATCGAGGAACTCCAAGCGGATGCCCTTCACCAGGTTGCCGTAGCGATAAAGGGGCTGGTTGAACTCGATCCAGCCCTCGGTCCCGCGCCAGTCCGGGCTCGTGAAGATCTCGAAGCTGGGAATGTTGCGCCCGCGCCCGCCCAGCCAACGGCGTTGCTCGCCGATCCCCACCTTCAGGTCCACGTCCTCGCCCTGTACGTGGACCCGCTCGATGTTGAGCGCGTCCAGGCGCTCCCTGGTCTCGTCCAGGCGCTTGCCGACGTCGCGCCAGCGCGCGATCGGGTCCTCCACGTCCAAGAAGCAGGCGTGCACGATCTGCTCCCAATACTCCTCCTCGCTCAGGTTGGCCTCTGCCGCCATCGCGGCGGTCCCGTAGAGGCCGAGCGTCCAGCTAAAACGACCTTCGTTCTCCTTCTCAGTGCGCCAGTCCAGCAATCTCCTCATCGCCTCCCCGCGACGCATGATGCGCGCCGGGTCGACCGACTCCAAGGCGTGAGGGTCGCTTTCGGCGAGCACCGAGACCTGATGGTCCATCTCGTCGACCAGGCCCCGCATGTACTTGGCAGGGAAGTAGTCCAGCTGGGTCTCGCTTGTGGCCTCGAAGAAGTCCTTGGACAGGTTCATGCGCCCGTCGTCGTCGGGCTCATAAGCGCCGATCACATGCCCGCCCGCACGCCACACCGCCTTGCGCAGCTCGGCGTACAGGGGCTTGGCGCTTTCGGGCGCGGCGATTCTTACGACCTCTCCGGCCTTTACTCCCTCGCCGCCGCCCAGGGCGAAGTTGACGAGTACCGATGCGTAGCGTTCGAGGATCTCTTGGGGTGGGGTGTATGTCATGGGCATGACCTTATACCTGGTGCCGTACGCACCGCGCGTATGGCTTCTGGATGGGTCTACATGTTCTCCAAAGCAAGGCCTCTGGCTAGGCCTACATATTCTCCAAAAGGGGTGCCCCGCGTGCGCGCGCGGTCTTTTTAAAAGAACTAGATCTCTTAACAGGCCGTGCGCGCGCGCAGGACACTCACTTTTCTTCGAAGGACTCCACCAGCTCCAGCCAAGAGGCCTCGAGGCGCTCGCGCTCGTTGACGAGTCGCTCCAGCTCGACTTGGAGCTCGCCCAGACGGCCATGGTCGGTGGCGCTGGCCGTCATCTCCGTTTCCAGGCTCGCCTCTTCGCCTGCCAGCTTTTCGATTGCGCGCTCCATCCGCCTTGCGTCGATTTCACGGCCACGCGCCTCCTTGCGCGCCGCGCGGGTGGCTGCGCCCGGCGAGAGCATGCCGGTGGTCTCGGCTTGCACCTCGCCTGTGCGCCCATTTGCCGCCTCGGACCTGTCGACGGCCTTGGCTTGTCCCTTGCCGGCCTTGGCCGGTCTGTCGCCTGCGGTGGTCTGAGCCCCGCTTTCACGCTCGCGCAGGTACTGCTCGATGCCGCCCGGCACGTGCCTCACGCCAACGCCGTCGATCGCATACACGTTGTCGCACACGCGCTCCACGAAGTAGCGGTCGTGGCTCACCACAACCAACGTGCCGGGCCAGCTGTCGAGCAGGTCCTCAAAGGAGGTCAGTGTGTCGATGTCCAGGTCGTTGGTGGGCTCGTCCAGCAGCAACACATTCGGGCCACCCATCAAGAGCCGCATAAGGCCAAGCCGTCGGCGCTCGCCGCCGGAAAGGTCGGCCACCAGCGTGCGTGCCTTCGGGCCGCGAAAGCCGAAGCGGTCGCACAGCAGCGAAGCGGTGAGCTCGCGCCCGTCGCTGAGCACGGCGTGGCTGCGCACCTCCTCCAGAGACTCCAGCACGCGCAGGTTCCCAGGGATCTCGGTCGCGCCCTGGGAGAGATGCGCCAGCTTCACCGTCTCGCCGCGTTCCACCCTGCCTTTCGTCGGCTCGAGCTCGCCGGCGAGCAGTCGTATAAGCGAAGTCTTGCCCGACCCGTTAATGCCTACCAAGGCCACGCGATCGCCGGGCCCGAGCTGCCAGGTCACGTTCTTCAGGATCTCCCTTTCGCCCAGTGTCAGAGACACGTTGACGGCGTCCACCACCTTGTTGCCCAGGCGCGCACTCGCAAAGCGGGCCAGCTCCACTCGATCGCGCGCTTGGGGCTCGTCGGCGATCAAAGCCTCGGCCGCCTCGATCCGGAACTTTGGCTTGGTTGTGCGCGCGGGCGGCCCGCGCCGCAGCCAAGCCAGCTCCTTGCGCAACAGCTGCTCGCGGCGTCCGGCCTTCGCCGCTGCCTGGCGGTCGCGCTCGGTGCGGGCCAGCACGTAAGCGGCATACCCGCCTTCGTATTGGTGGACCGCGCCGTTGTCGACCTCCCAGGTTGCCGTGCACACCGCGTCCAAGAACCAGCGATCGTGGGTCACCACGAGCATTGCGCCCCGCCGTGCGGCCAGGTGGCGGGCCAGCCAATCCACGCCTTCCACATCCATGTGGTTGGTGGGCTCGTCGAGCAGCAACAGCTCGGGCGGTTCCAGCAACAGGCGCGCCAAGGCGATCCGTCTGCGCTCGCCGCCCGACATACGGGCCACCGGCGTGTCCATGCCGGTAGGGAAGCGCTCCAGGGTTACGCCACCCAATAGCCCGTCGAGCACGTCTCTGAAAGCTCGGTCGCCGGCCCACTCGTGGTCGGCGCGCTCGCCTACGAGCACTTCGCGGATCGTTGCATCCCGATCGAGCTCGTCCTGCTGACCGAGCAAGGCCACGCCCATGTCTCCGGTGCGAGTCAGTGTGCCCGCATCTGGCTGCTCGATACCCGCGATCAACTTCAGCAAGGTCGACTTGCCGCCGCCGTTCTCACCGACTACCCCGATGCGCTCGCCCGCGGTGACTCCGAGCGTCACCTCATTCAGGATCGTGCGACTCCCGAAGCCCTTCCCGACTTCCTTCAGGTTGAACAGGTTGCGCGGAGTTGGCATCCGCTCATCCTGGCGGATATCACCTGCTCACGGCTTCGGGATGCGCTTCTTGGTCGTGCTCGACCGCTTTGCGGCCGGCTTGGTCTTGGGAGCGCTCGCGGTGGCCGGCTTGGCCTTGGAGGCGCTCGGTTTGGCCGCGCCGGCAGGGGTCGCGGCCGTCGGCGTACTTTCGCCGGCAGCCGAGGCGGCCATTTGCTTGAGCATGTCGTCGTGATCGAGGTCGATGATCGCCCTGGCCTCGGCAGCGGCCAGAGGTACGCGGCTGAGCGTCAGCTGGTTGTCCTGCAACTGCTCGCCGCCTTGGGACCAGTTTGTGGAGCCCGTAATCAGATACAAACCGTCGACGACCACCAGCTTGTCGTGGCTGATAGCCCCGCGCGAGGAGTGCCCGATCGCGATGCTGTTGCCGATCAGTTCGTGCTTGAAGCGTTCGAGCAGTTCTTTCTCGGACTTGCCGCCCGCCTGGCTCTTGTCGAGGCTGAGCGTCACCACGACGTCGGGATTTTCGGTGTAGCCCTGGATGATCGCCGCGACCTGGGGGTCGTCGAACCCGTACATGTTCACTGCCACCGTATGTGTCGCCTGCAGCAAGGCCCACACAATGACCGCATGCACCCCAGGGTCGCGTGGGGCATAGAAGGTCAGGTCGGTCGTGCTGTAGCCATCCGGGAAGCGCCCCGCCTGCTTGAAGCGCCCGAGTTCCTCGAATGAAAGGGCGCCCAGCTGCTTCAACGACAGGCCGTTCAAGTCGGCCCGTGCCTTGGTCATGTTCGGCGGGGATTCCCAGTCTTCGATGAACTTGGTCATTTCACTCCCTCGTCTTCCCGATTTATCGGGTCGCCTCCAGCGCCGTTGGGCGAGCAGCTTACAGGATTTGTGGTAAAGATTCAGTGAACAGAATTGACCAAATAAAGAGAAACGCTAGCCGGTGCAAGACCTAGTGGTGGCGGACTCTGGTCTAGATCAGTTTTTCGATGCCGCCGATCGCGGCACTGCCGAGAATCACCTCGAGCGCGACGCCCGCAACGGCTACGATCAGCCCTGCGAGGACCACCAAGAAGTCTTCGAGCAAGACCCCCAAGGAGAGCAGCACGACGCCGAGCGCCGGCAGCGTGTCGAGGCCCGTGAAGGGCGGTGCGACGAATGCGGCCAGGGATCCCACGATCACGAGCAGGCCGAAGACGATGTTGCTCAAGCGATGGTCGAACAGAAAGCGCAGGCGGGGCCTCGAGAAGCGCTCGAGCCACCGGATCACATTCATCAATGCCGCGATGAAGCGCTGCTGCTTGTCCCCGGCCAGCTCCAGCCGCCGCCAGCGCTGAGGCAACCAGATCTCTTCGCGCCCGGCGATCAGCTCGAGCGCGAGCAGCATCGCGATGATCTCGAACACATGCGTGGCCCCGCCCGTCGGCAGCGGCAGCGCCGGCACGCCGAGCAGGACTACGAAGAGGATCGCGAAGCTCTTCTGCTCGAACAGCTCGATCAGGCTTCCGAGCGTCTTCTTGCCGTCGCTCTCAAGCCAGCGCTCCAGCTCGTCGCTGACCTTGCTTGGCTCTGGGCTGCTCCCGTCGTCGGGGCCGGGCTGCCCTGGCGCCGGCAAGCGCGATGACTTGGACATCGGAGGGACGATAGTCAGCGTCCCTCCGGAGTCGGCAAGCGTCTCAACATTCGTCGAGTGGTTCCGGGCACGTGGCAATGTCTTCTAGGCTCCCTTGAGATGCGTAGAACACCGCACTCCCACACAGCGTTGGCTTGGCTCGTGTCGTGCCTGGTCACACTCCTCGCGATTGCCGCCCCCACTTTTGGCGAGGCCAGCCACGCCGGGTGGCCCTCGATTGGCAACCACGAGGGTCATCCCAACAATGAAAACGGCACGATGCGGGGCTTGCCGAATGTCCACAACGAGCTGCTCGGCGGCGATGGCAACGACACTATCTGGGCGGGCAACGAAGGCGATGTGATCTGGGGCGACTCACACGCTGAGCTGAACCCGACCAGCCAGACGGACGAGCTGCACGGCGGTGCCGGCAACGACTGGATCTACGCGAGCCACGGCTACAACCACATCTGGACCGGCGCCGGTACCGACCACATAGCGCTCGTCTATGGCCACGGGATCGTGGACTGCGACGGGCCAGGCTTGAAGGTCTTCGTGATGCGCTACCTGCCCCAGAACAGGCCTTGGAAGCTGGTCGGGTGTAATGACAAGGAGATCGTGCGCTACCGGGCTTAGGTCTGGCCACCGTCGCCACGGCCAGACCTAAGATCGCCGCTTTCTGTTCGAGGGGTCCCCTACGGAGCCGCCGGCACCACCGCAACCGGCCCGTCCTTATCCGCCAACTCCCCCGTCTCAAAGGCAGCCGAATCCAGCCGCTCGACATGCTCGATCAACCCCAGGAACTCCTCGGCGTCGTCTAGGAAGCTGATCTTGGGCGTGCGGTAGTGCATCGGCACGACCCACTTCGGCTCTAGGCGGTCGACGATCGCCTTGGCCCCCGCCGCCCCGATCGTCGGCCCGCCACCGACCGGCAGGATGACCATGTCCACCTCGCCGATCGCCTCGGCCTGCTCCGGGCGCAACTCGCTCTGGCCGAAGTCACCGAAGTGGGCAACTTTTACGCCGTCGAGTGTGAATACGAAGATCGTGTTCGGCCCACGTTGGGTCCCTGCCGCTTCGTCGTGCTCGGAGGCGATCGCCACCACCTCGCCAATTGGGGACTCCAAGCGTCCTGCGGTCGAGCGCAGGGTCGCCGGCTCACCTGCGATCGCCTCCACGCCGTTGTGGTCCATGTGCTCGTGCGTGACCAACAACAGGTCCACGCCCTCGGCGGAGATTGCTGGGTAATCGAATTTCATGCCTCGGCTCGCCATGGGGGAGAGGTCGGCGAAAGGATCGATGAACACCTTCGCCTCCGAGCCGGTCAGGGCGAAGGCGGACTGGCCGAACCACTCAACGTGCATGCTGCTCCTCCAGTTCTCTGGTTTTGTCGGGTATGGATCTGTCGGGATCGGGTCCCTCGGCGACAGTTGTCTGGGGACCGGCTGCGTTGGTAAAGGTCATCTCAGGTGCCGTCTCCTGGGTGTACTCATAGCGTCCACCCCGCAACAGGGAGGCGGCCGCGGCGATCAGGCAGGCCGCGATCGCGAACACGAAAGCCGCGTGCAGGCCTTCTCTGAATGGTGCTGAGATCAGATGCGGGAAAAAGGCGGGCCCGGTGAGGATCGCTTGGGCGTGTGGGCCCACCGCCTGAAGGGCGTGCGTGCCGACGAGGCTCTGGATCGGGTTGTAGCCGAGGAAGGCCGCGAACAGGATCGAGATCGGCGGCGCGTGCGCCACGCGCCCGGCCACTTCGGCCGATAGCCCGTGCGCCTCCAGTCCGGACTGGGCGGCGGCCGGCAGGCTGGCCGAGAGACCCACAATCAAAAGCGTGAAGAAGATCCCGATCGAGAGCACTTGCGCCGAGTTCTGGAACGTCTGGTTCATGCCCCCGCCCGCACCCCGCTCGCCCGGCGGCAGGCTGTTCATCACGGCCGCCCGGTTGGGCGAAGCGAACATGCCCATCGAGACGCCCATGAGGAACAGTACGAAAGCGAACACCCAAAAGTCGAAGTCGGTCGGCAGAAGCATCATCAGGGCGAAGCTCAGTGCCGCCCCCAGCATCCCCCCGGTCGCGAAGGGACGCGCCCCGAAACGGTCCGACAGAACGCCCGAGGTCGGCCCCGCGATCAGCATGCCCACGGTTAGAGGCAGCATGTAGATGCCCGCCCACAATGGCGTTTCGGTGAACGAATAACCGTGCAAAGGCAGCCAAATCCCCTGCAACCAGATGATCAACATGAACATCAGGCCTCCCCGCGCGATCGCGGCCAGGAACGTGGAGAGCGTGCCGAACGTGAAGGCCCTGATGCGGAACAAGGCCAGGTTGAACATCGGAGCAGCCACCCTCCGCTCCACGGCCACGAACGCCGTCAACGAGACAGCCGCCGCTCCCAGGAGGCCCAGTACGCGTGGCGAGGTCCAGCCGGTCGCGTGGCCGCCGTAGGGACGGATGCCGTAAGTGACCGCCACCATCACGAGGATCAGGCCGGCGGCGAACGTGGCGTTCCCCCACCAGTCGATTGAAGCCTTTTTTGGCTGGCTGCGCTCCTCCAGCTTGAGGTAGCCCCACACCGTCCCGAACAGGCCGACCGGCACTGAGATCAAGAACACCAGGCGCCAGTCGATTGGGGCGAGCAGGCCGCCCAAGATCAAGCCCACGAACATGCCGCTGACGCCGACGATGTTGTTTATCCCGAGCGCCATGCCCCGCTGCGTGACCGGGAAGGCATCGGTGATGATGGCGGCCGCGTTGGCCAGAAGGCACGCCCCACCCACCCCCTGAACGATCCGAAACACGATCAGGTAGTCGGCGCCCGCCCTGCCCTTCATCCAGTCCACCGCGAGCACCAGCGAAGCGACCGTGTAGATGACGAAGCCCAAGTTGTAGATGCGTACGCGCCCGTACATGTCGCCAAGGCGGCCCAAGCTCACGATCAAGACGCTCGAGACGACCAGATAGCCGAGGATCATCCACAGCAGGTAGAAGCTGTTGGCCGGCACGAGCGGATCGAGCTGGATGCCCCTGAAGATGTCGGGCATCGCGATCAGCGTGATCGAGGCATCCAGCGTCGCCAGGAGCACGGCCAAGGTCGTATTCGACAGGGCTATCCACTTGTAGCGGTCGGGGTGCGAGGAGCCCTTACGGGCCGATGAGGGAGGGGAAAGCCGCAAGGCTTTGACTCTAGCCAGGCCGATCGCCCCTCCGCGCGGGTTCGGGAAGGAATGGTGCTGAGAATGCGTCTGTGGTGCTAGTTTCGAGCTGCCATGTCCACGCCCGAGTCTCCACCCACAGAGCCCACCCAGCCGTCCTCCGGCGGGGGCTTGAGCCTACGCATCGTGCTCTCGCTCGTCGTGATCGTTGTGATCGTCGGCGGCGTGGCCTTGCTAACGAGCGGTGGCGGCAGCAACCGGCCCAGCTCGAGCATCGTGCATGGCGTCGCCTCCTCCGAGTACAGAGGCTCGCTCACTTCGCCGGCCCAACCTGCGCCGCCCCTGAGCCTGCACAACTACAAGGGCGAACGTGTCAACATCGACCAGTACAAGGGCAAGGCGGTCCTGCTCACGTTCCTCTACACCAAATGCCCGGACGTGTGCCCGCTGATCGCCGCCAATCTCGGCGTGGCGCTCAACGAGATGGGCCCCGCCAAGGCCTCCAAAGTGCAGGTGATCGCCGTCTCGGTCGATCCGCGCGGCGACACGCCCACAGCGGTTGCGGCGTTCCTGAAGAGACACGGAGTCGCGGGACGGATGCAATATCTGGTCGGCTCCGCTCACGAATTGGGGCGTGTGTGGAAGACGTGGGGTGTGGGCGCCGAATACGACGCTGAACAGCCCCAGCTGGTCAACCACTCCGGGCTGGTATATGGGATCAGCGGCAAAGGAATCGTCACGACCCTTTACGCGGCCAGCTTCACGCCCGCCGAAATCGTGCACGACGCGCCGCTACTCGCCTCTAGCTGAGCCTGCCCCGCGCGCAAGCGCGTGCACGTGCGCAGGGCACCCCCCAAGGAGCAAACACACCTGCGCCTCACTCTCCGCGGGCTGAACCCTCCAGGCGCCTTCGCAGCTCCGGGCCGCGACCGGCTCCGACGGCGCGCGCAGCGCGCTCGTCGCTCAAGTGCACGCCTCGGGCCTGGGCGAACTCGAGCAGGTCCTGGCGTTCCTCGCTCTCGCGCGCCGTGCGCAAGAACAGCCAGCAAAACAGCCCCAAGGTGAGAATGCTCTCCTCGATCATCATGATCGCCCCCGCCAGATTCTGGTCGGCCAAGGGCGAGATTTTCCAGATCATGTCGCCATGGATGTAGTAGGGGTAGAAGACGGTGCCCGACCACAAGAACACGTTGCCGAGCACGGTGGCCGTCAAGCGCACCGCCACGATGTAGCCAAGCTTCGCGCCATTGCCGAACCAAGAAGGCATCGGCAGGGGCCCGAACAGGCACATCCACATGTTGATGCCGAAGCCAAGGAACATCGCGTGCTCGAGCGCATGCACGACAGAGTCCTCCAAGGCAGCTTCGTAGAAGACGGGCAGGTGCCACACGTAGAGGTCGATCGCCCACAGCGGGAAGGCGATCAAGGGATGGGCGAGGATGCGCAGGCGGTCAAACAGCTTGACCCTCAAGATCGGCGCGATCAAAGGCCCGGTCAAGCCGAGCACGATCAACAAGGCCGCGATGTCACCGAGCAGGAGGTGCTCGACCATGTGTGCGCTCAGCAACTGCTGGCTGTCGCCGCCGAGCGAGGTGAGCGCCGCCCCAATCGTGACGAAGCCCGCATAGAAGCAGGCCTGGCGCCACCCGGGCACGGGCCGTTTCTGGCGCCCAAGAGTTTGCACGCGCTTGGCGTAGGCCAGGCCGAAGAGGGCAAGCGGCCCGAGTTGGAGGAAGGCCTCCAAGGTCGTGGATGTGGCGAGCGGGGGCACGGGCACCAGCAAGCCTACGACGTGCGAAGCATATAAGCCGACGACGGCGATATGCCGTGCTCGGTCATGCCGAACGGCAGCCCGCAGGCCGCCCGTGACATACACTGGCGCGCTCATGCTCTGCCCGCGTCGCCTGCTGCCGTCCGCGCTCGGCGGCCTCGGCCTCGCGGCGCTCCTGTTCCCGCAGGTGGCCTCCGCGCACGGGATCGTTGGCAAGGCAGACCTGCCGATCCCGGTGTGGCTGTTCAGCTGGACCGCCGCGATCGTTCTGGTCGTCTCCTTCGTGGCCTTGTCCACCTTGTGGACGACCCCCCAGCTTCAGTCCGAGCACCGTCGCCGGCTGTTTGTCATGCCGGCGTTCTTGGCGCGCATGGCGAGTCTGGTTGGGGGAGGATTGTTCGTGCTGGTCGTGTACTCGGGCTTCGCTGGAGCCCAAGTGCCAAACGCGAACTTCGCCGTCACGTTCATCTATGTCGTTTTCTGGGTGGGCATGCCGGTGGCGAGCGTCCTGTTCGGGGACATCTTCAAGGCGCTCAGCCCGTGGCGCTCGTCCGCCCGCCTGATCCGCTGGTCGGGTCGGCGGGTCGCGCCGAAGGCGTTTGCCCGGGCGCCTCTGCGCTACCCGAACTGGCTTGGCATGTGGCCGGCGGTCGCCGCCTTGATCGGCTTCGCCTGGCTGGAGCTCGTGTACGTGCCGGCCGACCGCGACCACCCCGCTACGCTCGCCGCCCTGTCGCTGGCCTATTTCGCAGTCATGCTCGCCGGCACAGCCCTGTTCGGCGTGGATGAGTGGTGTGAGCGCGCGGACGGCTTCGGCGCCTACTTCGGCCTGCTCTCGCGTATCTCGGTGCTGTGCCAAGACGCGCGCGCAGTCGTCTACCGGCGCAGGTTGCTCAGCGGCCTTCCCGACATGGAGATCAGGGCCGGCTCGATTGTTTTGGTCTGCACGATCATCGGCACCACCACCTTTGATGGGCTGTCCAACGGGGGGGTGTGGCGCACCAACGAGCCACACCTGCAAAGCCTGTTTGCCGACCTTGGATTCAACTTGACGCCCGCCATCGAGCTGGCCTATTCCCTGGGCTTGGTTTTGTGTGTGCTCTTGATCGCTGGTATCTACCGCCTCGGGATCGTGGGCGTGCGCAGCGTCAACCACAGCTTCTCCTCGACCGAGCTGAGCCGCTCCTTCGCGCACACGCTTGTGCCGATCGGCTTCGCCTACGTGCTCGCCCACTACTTCTCGCTGCTCATCTGGCAGGGCCAGGCGATTGGCTATCTGGCCTCCGACCCGCTCGGCAACGGCGCCAACATCTTCGGCACGAGCGCCTATCAGATCGACTACAAAATCATCTCCTACGCAGCCATCTGGTACGTCCAGGTGGCCGCCTTGATCGCAGGCCACGTAGGCGCCCTCGCGCTCGCCCACGACAAGGCCTTGGCCATGTATTCCAACGCGCAGGAGGCGATCCGCTCGCAGTACTGGATGCTGGCCGTGATGGTCGCTTTTACAAGCTTCGGGTTGTGGCTCCTGTCGGCGGTGGGAACCTGAACTTGGGAGTAGAGTTCCCGCTGTGTTGAGCGGAATCCTGTTTCTACTGCCGGCTCTCGCACTGGCCTTCGTGCTGTTCATGCGCCGCTATCCGGGCGAGCGCACGTTGGTCCGCTTGGCGGCGCCCCGTCGTCGTACTCGTTGGGCGCGCCCGCGCGCAAGCGTGCCGCGTGCCGCTCGCGCTTTCACGGTGGCCGCCCATGGCGGTCTCCTGATAGCCCGCTCGCTTGCCGTGCGCCCGCCGCCGGCGGCGCTCGCGTCCTAGTCGACGACACCGCGCAAAGTCCCTTCTAGCTCCGAGGAGGAGCGTCCATGTCACGCCGTCCGATCCTGGTCGTGGCGTGCGTACTTGCAGCGGCATCGTTTGGCAGCGTCCCCGTGTGGGTGTCGCTGCGGAGCGTGCCCGCAAGCGCCGCCACGGCGAGCAATTCCACGTCAGAGAGCTCAAGCCCGATCGCCGATCAGGGCGCCAATTTCAACTATCGCTCGGAAATCACTTCGATCGTGCCTGGGGTAAAAGGCTTGAGCATCGAAGTGCTCGAGTTCGCCGACCGGCTCGTCTTGACCAACCACACCGGCAAGACGGTCACCGTCTATGGCTACTCGGGCGAGCCCTACGCACGCGTGCAGCCCGACGGCACGACTGAACAGAACGTGCGCTCGCCGGCGGTCTATCTCAACACCAACTTCTACGGCGACGTGACCGTGCCCGCCTCGGCAAGCGCGTCCTTGCCGCCCAAGTGGGTGACGGTCGATCGAACCGGGTCCTTCGAATGGCACGACCACCGCATCCACTGGATGAGCCCCGTCACGCCGCCTCAAGTCAAGGACAAGAGCAAGCGCACTTTGATCTTCCACTGGAGCGTGCCGATCTCGGTGGGCGCGCAGAAGGGCACCGTGACAGGCCAGTTGTTCTGGGTGCCCGACTCCTCGAAAACCCCCGTCGCGGCGATTGTGGCCCTGATCGCGATCGTGTTGGCGGCGCTCGCCTTCGTCGTGTGGGTCAGGCGCAGGAGGGCGCGTGCGGACGGGCCGGGACGCCCAGTCGCCGGACCGGGTTCCGGCGACGACGGCGAGGTCAAGGAAGCCTGGTGACGAGCGCGTTCATCGGCCGCCGGCGCGCGGGGGCGGGCCTTGGCGGCACGAACGCTCGTGCGAGCCTGCTCGTCGGGGTGCTCGTCGGGGTGCTGGCTCTCGCAAACGCCCCCGCGGCCTTCGCCCACGCACAACTGCTGGGCACCTCCCCGCTATCGGGCTCGACGGTGGCCAAGCAGCCGAGCGAGGTGACCTTCAAGTTCAACCAGGCTGTTGGCGGCACGCTCGGGGCGGTGCGCGTCTACAACGCCCAGGGTCAGGAGGTAGACAACCTCGACGTGGGCCATCCGGAAGGCCACCAGCACTGGATGGGCGTGGGGCTGAAGCCGGGCCTGCCGGACGGCACCTACACCGGCACCTACAAAGTCATCTCCGCCGACACCCACATCGTCTATGGCGGGCTCGTGTTCAACATCGGCCACGCCGGCGCCGCCCCCAAGTTCACGGTGGCGGGCCTGATCGGGCGCGGCGAGAGCGGCGAGGCGACCAAGCTCGCGTTCGGCGTGGTACGCGCGCTCGACTACGTGTCGCTGGCCTTGGGGATCGGCGGTCTGGTCTTTCTCGTTTGGACATGGTTGCCCGCGTTGGCCGCCACTGCCACTTCCACTTCCGCCTCCACGGCCACTTCCACCTCCACGGCCACTTCCACCTCCACGGCTACTTCCACCTCCACGGCTACTTCCACCTCCACGGCTACTTCCGCCTCCACGGCTACTTCCGCCTCCACGGCCACTTCCACCGCTGGTGACGCCGAGAAGTGGCACGAGGCCTCGGAGGCGTTTGTGAGGCGCCTAGAGCTGCTGTTCGCGGTCGCAATCCTGCTCGGTATCGCGGTCGGCGTGCTCGGCATCCTGCTGCAGGGCGCCAGCGCGGCCGGGGTCTCTCTGTGGGCGTCGGCGAAGGGGTCGATCGTGGAGAACACCTTGGAAAGCCGCTTCGGTGAGGTGTGGGCAGCGCGCACGCTGATTTGGGTGGCGTTGGGGGGTGTGCTGGTTGTAAGTCGCTCACGGCGGTGCCCTGCGCGCGCGTGTATAACCGCCGCGGCGCTTGGCGCCTGCTTGTTGGCGATCACACCGGCCCTGAGCGGACACCCCAGCGTGCAAGGGCCACGCGGCGTGTTCTTCCCCGCGGATGTGCTGCACGTTCTCGGCGCCAGCGTGTGGGTAGGGGGAATTGCCTGTCTCTTGTTCGCCCTGCCCGTGGCCACTCGCAAGCTCGAAGGACCGCAACGCACGCCCTTGCTGCTTGCGGCGCTGGCTCGCTTCTCGCCCCTGGCGCTGGGCTGTGTGATTGCGATCGCGATCACCGGCGTGGTGCAGGCCTACATCGACGTGCGCAGCTTCCAAGGACTGCTGCACAGCACCTATGGAGCGCTCGTGATCGTCAAGGTGGTGTTGCTCCTGGTCTTGATCGGCTTCGGCTGGGTCAATCGTTCGCGCATCCTTCCCGCCCTGCGACGGCTCGCCGGCGGCGGCCAGGCGCCGGGGCGCGGC
>JBAVYU010000005.1:0-7032 GCA_049588415.1 Solirubrobacteraceae bacterium | reverse complement strand
GCCTTGGGCACCGACACGGGCGGCTCGATCCGCCAGCCGGCCGCTCTATGCGGGATCGTTGGGCTCAAGCCGACCTATGGGGCTGTCTCGCGTCGCGGCATGATCGCGTTCGCCTCCTCCTTGGACCAAGCCGGCCCCTTGACCCGCGACGTCACCGACGCCGCCTTGATGCTCTCCCACATGGTCGGTCGTGACGAATGCGACGCCACATCCTTGGCCTTTCCCCACGAGATCGTCCCGCCCAAGGCCGAGCGCCTGGACGGAGTCAGGTTGGGGGTGCCTTCAGAGCTGACGGGTGATGGCATCGAAGCGGGTGTGCTCAACGCCTTCAACGAGACGCTCTCCCAGGCCCAGGAGTTGGGAGCCGAGGTCGTCCAGGTCAGCCTCCCGCACGCGCCCCACGCCTTGTCTGCCTATTACGTGATCGCACCCGCCGAGGCGTCTTCGAATCTGGCGCGCTTTGACGGGGTTCGCTACGGCTTGCGCGTTGACGCGCCCGACCTGGTCGGCATGTACACGAACACTCGCCACGACGGCTTCGGTCCCGAGGTCAAGCGACGCATCATGCTCGGCACCTATGTGCTCTCCTCGGGCTACTACGACGCCTACTACGGCCGGGCCCAGCGCGTGCGCACCAAGATCGTCGAGGACTTCCGCTCCGTCTTCGAACGCTGCGATTTCGTAGTCACCCCGACAAGCCCCACGGTCGCCTTCGAGCTTGGCGCCAAGACCGGCGATCCCTTGGCCATGTACCTGAGCGACTTCTGCACCGTCCCGATGTCCTTGGCCGGCATACCCGCGATCTCGATCCCCTGTGGCCTTAGCGGCGCTGCGCAAGGCGTCGGGCCAGGCGGGATTGGCTTGCCGGTCGGCTTTCAGCTCGCCGGTCCCGCTTTCAGCGAGAACAGCCTGCTCGACGCCGCCCACGCCTTGGAGCGGGCGATCGGCTTCGACTCGACCCCGGCGCGCGCATGAGTGGCTGCGTGGCGTCTCCGGGTGCGTCGCGGTTGGTCGAGGCGTGGGTTGTGTGTTCTAAAAAAAGGGGTGCCTCGCGCGCGCGCGCAGGGGGTGTCAAATGAGCACAACCTACGAGCCCGTCATCGGCCTGGAGATCCACATCCAGTTGGCCACGCGCACGAAGATGTTCTGTGGTTGCGAACTGTCCTTCGGCGAGCCCCCCAACACACGCACCTGTCCGGTCTGTCTCGGCTTGCCGGGCGCGTTGCCCGTGGCCAACGCCAAGGCGATCCACTTCGGTCTGATGATCGGCCTGGCGGTCGGCTCCGAGCTGGCCCCGCGCTCGATCTTCCACCGCAAGAACTACTTCTATCCGGATCTGCCCAAGGGCTACCAGATCTCTCAATACGACGAGCCTCTGTGTCTGGGTGGACGGTTGGCGGAGGTTCGCATCCATCGCGTCCATCTCGAGGAGGACGCCGCCAAGCTCGTCCACGTCGGCGCATCCGGGCGGATTCACGCCTCCGACGCCTCGATCGTGGACTTCAACCGCGGCGGCACCCCTCTGGCCGAGATCGTGACCGAGCCCGACCTGCGCTCTGCTGAGCAGGCCGGCGAGTGGCTGCGCCTGTTGCGCACCACGATGCGTCAGCTGGGCGTCTCCGACGTGAACATGGAGGAGGGCTCGCTGCGCTGCGACGCCAACATCTCCCTGCGCCCCGTCGGCAACGAGGAGCTCGGCACGAAGACCGAGCTGAAGAACATGAACTCCTTCCGCTTCATCGAACGCGGCATTCGCGCCGAGATCGTCCGTCAAGAGGAGATCTTGCGGGCCGGCGGCCAGGTAGCCCAGGAGACGTTGCACTACGACCCCGCCTCTGGGCGCATAACGTCGCTTCGCTCCAAGGAGGAGGCCCACGATTATCGCTACTTCCCCGAGCCCGACCTCGTGCCGGTGGCCGTCGACCAAGCGATGCTCGACGCCGCCCTGGCGGAGATGCCCGAGCTGCCGGTGGCCCGGGCCGAGCGCTTGCAGGCCTTGGGCTTGAGCGAGGACAGCGCACGGCTGCTTGCCTTCAGAGCCGAGTTGGGCGACTACTTCGAGCAGGCCCTTGCCTCCCAGGTAGAGCGCAAGCCCGAGCCGCAGCTGTTGGCGAACTGGCTCGCGTCCGACTTGACCGCGCGCCTGCAGGACGGTCAGGCGCCGTCTGAGTCGCGTGTCGCGCCGGCGGCCTTGGCGAGCCTGTGTGGGCTTGTAGCGACCAAGCAAGTCAGCGTCGGAGCGGCCCGCCAGGTACTGGATGTGCTTGTGGCCGAGGGAGGAGACCCGGTGGCCATCGTCGAGGCCCAAGGTTTGGCCGCGCTCGATGGGGGAGACGATCTCGCGGCGGTAGTCGCCGCCGCCCTCGCCGCCAACGCCGATGCGGCCGAGCGTATACGGGGCGGCAACGCCAAGGCGATCGGTCCGATCGTCGGCTATGTCATGCGCGAGACCAAGGGTCGCGCCGACGGTAGCGAGGTCACGCGCCTCGTGCACGAGCAGCTGGGGCTGTAAACGCGCCGGATTTCTGGCACTCCGAACACCCGGCGCGCACACATTTTGGACTAAAGGCCAAACAAACCGGCTCGCTCACGCGCCAACATACTGTCCATGAACAGGCCGATCTCAAATTCGATGGCCACTTCCCCCCGGCGGTTTCTCCTGCTGCCGGAGGCCGCCGAGGACGTTCCAGGTCAGGGTGTTCGTATCCGGCGCTATCGCCTCACAAGCGTCGGACGCTCGCATGGCTTGGACCGTCCACCGGCGCCCTGTGGGGGCAATGTGCCGCGGGTGCCGTAAGTCAAGAATGGCAAGCGGGGCCGAGCCTCGTCGCGAGTCCCCTCCTCGCGGTGATGAAGTACCCATCGCGGCCGGGCAGGGTTTCCGAGCCTG
This sequence comes from Solirubrobacteraceae bacterium, assembly GCA_049588415.1. Lineage (GTDB taxonomy): Bacteria > Actinomycetota > Thermoleophilia > Solirubrobacterales > Solirubrobacteraceae > Palsa-744. Next base: position 4,142 of record JBAVYU010000005.1, on the reverse strand, counting down.
CCCGGCCGCGCACTCCTACGAACGTTCGGCTCGCTTAGGCTCGCGAGCGTCCGGCCGACCTCCTCGCGCGGAGCGCGCGTCTTCGGGGTCTCTATCGGCTAGGCTTTGAGCATGGCGCAAACCTCACAAAGCAGCTCAGCGGGGCGTTCGTTGGGGCAGACCGTCGTTGCGGTCTTGGTCCTGGTGGTCGTCGGCTACATCCTCTTGAAAGTGATCATCGGTATCGCCTTGGCGATTGCCGGACCCGTCGTCTTGATTCTCGGAGTATTGGCCCTCATATGGGCGTGGCGGGTCCTCTTCTGAGCGACGGCGCGCAGCCGCACGCTTCTCCCGCGGAGAACGCCTCCGCAATCTTGGGGTCGCACATATGGCCTACATAGCCATAGCCGCCTGCTTCGGTCTCGCCGGGGGGCTCGTTGGTCGCATCAAGGGCTCTTCCTTCTGGATCTGGTTCCTGGTCTCCGGCGTCGTGCCCATCTTCGGCTTGATGGCCGCGATCGCCTATCGCTCCGATCGAAACGAGCCGCGTCGCCAGTGTCCGAAATGCGGACGAATCGCGATGGCCTACGACGCGCTGTGCACGCGTTGCGGCGAGGAGTTCGAGTACCCGGAGCATCTGCTCGCGCCCGAATCGGCGGCGCCGCCGGCGGGCCGAGCAGGCTGATTGCGGCTCCTCGGCGCCGCCGGCAGGCCGGGCGCTGATTGGGGCTCCGCGGCGCCAGATACGGCCGATGCAGGTTTAGGCCTGCCTAAGCGGGTCCTTTGCATAGGCTGTCCAGACAGCCCATGCCCACCCAGCTAAAGACAGCTCCTGTGCCCGTCGGACCGCGCATCACGCGCCTGATTCGGCGCGCCGGCTTTGAGGACGAGCGCTCGTTCGTGCTGCGCGTCGTCCAGCCGGCCCTGGTGGGAATGATCGACGGCACCGTCTCATCGATCGCACCGATCTTCGCGGCGGCCGTCTCCTCCAATTCGCACACGGCTTTCGTGGTCGGCCTCTCGACCGCCTTGGGAGCAGGGATCAGCATGGGCATATCCGAGGCCTTGTCCGACACCGGAGAAACGACCGGTCGCGGCTCCCCCTTGGTGCGCGGCACGATCACCGGCGGCATGACCGCTCTGGGCGGCATCTTCCACACGCTTCCCTTCCTGATCGAAGACACCCACAACGCCTTGATCGTGGCGGGCATAGTCGTAGCCGTCGAGCTGTTCGTGATCGCCTGGGTGCGCGAGCGATTCCTCGATGTCTCCCTGCGCTCTTCGTTGGTCGTGGTGACCTTGGCAGGGGCGATAGTTCTGGCGATCGGCATCGCGATCGGCAGCTCTTAGACGACCGTCGGCTCCAGGCCGCGGCCGCCGAGGTGCGCCCTAAGCGCGCACAGGGGTCGCAGGGGGCGCATACGTATGCGCGGGGGGTCGCAGAGGTGCCCCCTACGCGCGCGCGGGGGGTGTTTGGTGGACCTCGACCGGGCAGGAGAGCACCATGAGGGGCCGAAAACCCGCTGGTACACTCGGCTTTATCGAACGTGAGGGCTGCCGACGCTCTCGCGGTTTCGCAACCCCCCGAACAGAAGGAAAGGAGGTCGGTGAAATGCGTGCAGTCGACGCGGTCATGGAATGCCTTAAGGCGGAGGGCGTGGATGTCGTCTTCGGCTTGCCCGGTGGCGCCAACCTCCCGACCTACGACGCCTTCGTGGACGGCGGTATCCGCCACATCTTGGTCCGTCACGAGGCCGGTGGGGGACATGCCGCCGAGGGCTACGCCAAGGCGAGCGGTCGCGTAGGCGTGGCGTTTGCCACCAGCGGCCCTGGCGCCACCAACCTGATCACACCGATCTGCGACGCGATGATGGACTCGGTGCCTGTCGTGTTCATCACCGGGCAGGTGCGCACCGAGCTGCTCGGCACCGACGGCTTCCAAGAGGCAGACACGATCGGCATCACGATGCCGATCGTCAAGCACTCCTTCATGATCCAGGACCCCTTGGAAATCCCCAGGGCGATCCACGAGGCCTTCTACGTAGCGCGCTCCGGGCGTCCCGGGCCGGTCCTGGTGGACATTCCCCAAGACCTCTCCCGAGCCGATATTCCATATGAGCCGGTCGCCGACGTGCGCCTGCCCGGCTATCAGCCCACCTTGGAGGGCAACCAAAAGCAGATCCGCCAGGCCGCCAAGGCGCTGGTGGCCGCTCAGCGCCCCGTCATCTATGCGGGCGGGGGTGTGGTCAACGCCAACGCGGCCGAGGAGCTCGTCGAGTTCGCTACCGCCGACCGCTTTCCGGTCACCTGCACTTTGATGGGTCTCGGCGCCTTCCCGGCCAGGACGGCCGACGGCGCGCCGCATCCCCAGTGGCTTGGGATGCTTGGGATGCACGGCACCAGGGCGGCCAACTACGCGATGGACGAGGCCGACCTGATCTGCGCCGTGGGCGCCCGCTTCGACGACCGCGTCACCGGCAAGCTCTCCGAGTTTGCCCCGCGCGCGAAGTTCATCCACATCGACGTCGACCCGGCTGAGATCTCCAAGAACATTCCGGCCCACATCCCGATCGTGGGGGATGCCAAGCACGTGCTCGCCAAGCTGCTCGTGGAGTACCGCGCCCTCAGCGCCGACACCGCGCGCCTGGGCGAGTGGTGGGAGCGAATCGAAGCCTGGCGTGAGAAGTACCCACTCGGCTACGAGGACTCCGCCGATAGCGAGATCAAGCCCCAGTACATGATCCAGGCCCTGCACGAGGCCACCGGCGGCGATGCGATCGTCACGAGCGATGTCGGCCAGCACCAGATGTGGGCTGCTCAGTACTACGACTTTCCGGCTCCCCGTCGCTGGATCAACTCGGGAGGGCTCGGCACGATGGGCTTCGGCCTGCCGGCAGCGATGGGTGCAGCTGTGGCCTGTCCTGAGCGGACCGTGTGCTGCATCGCCGGCGACGGCTCGGTGCAGATGAACGCCCAGGAGCTCGCCACCTGCGCGCAGGAGAAAATCCCGATCAAGGTGTTCATCATGAACAACGGCTATCTCGGCATGGTGCGCCAGTGGCAGGAGCTGTTCTGGGACGGGCGCTACAGCCACGTCGAGACGGGCGACTACCCCGACTTCGTCAAGCTGGCCGAGGCCTACGGCGCGACGGGCATGCGCTTCGAGGACAAGACCACCTTGGTCGAGGACATGAAGCGCGCGATTGCCACCGACGGCCCGGTCGTGGTCGACGTGAAGGTCACGCGAGAGGAGAACACCTATCCGATGATCCCCGCCGGGCAAGCAGCCCGCGAGATGGTGGGGTGAGCGCGATGAGTGATTCGGCCACAAAGGAGCCGCTCAGCCTTGAGGGACTACAAGCCTCGGGCAACCTGCGCTCAGGGCGCAAGCACGTGCTCTCGATCCTGGTGGAGAACAAGTCGGGTGTCCTGACCCGGATCGCCGGCTTGTTCGCAAGGCGGGGCTTCAACATCGACACGCTCACGGTCGGCCCCACCGACGACGATCACATCTCCAGGGTGACGCTCACGGTGGACGGGGCGATCCACCCGATCGACCAGGTCACAAAGCAGCTGCACAAGCTCATCAATGTCCTGAAGATCAGGGATCTCGAGCCGGCCGACACGGTCGCGCGCGAGCTGGCCCTGTTCAAGATCTCGGCCGACGGCACCCAACGCGGCGAGCTGATGCAGATCACCGAGATATTTAGAGGCAAGGTCGTGGACGTGACCAAGCGCTCGGTGATCGTCGAGGTGACAGGCACGACCGACAAGGTCGAGGCTTTCGAGAGCATGGTGCGTCCCTTCGGCCTGATCGAGATGATGCGCACCGGTGAGATAGCCATCGCACGTGGCAGAGGTGAGACATAAGGGCTCTCGCCGGCGAGCGCTCGCCATTCACTCTCAGCGAGGCCGACGGGGCACGGCTGCGTGCCCGTCTGGATCTGGCTTTGCAGCGAGCGCGTCGCTCGGGTCGAGCGACCCTCGCGACGATCACCTACCCGTTGGCGCCCCACATCGACCCGTCCGCGGTCGTGTGTGCTTCGCGGAGGTCCGGCGAGCCATGGTTCTGCTTCGAGCAGCCCGACCGTGGTGGCGCCGCTTTGGCCGGACTGGGACAGGTGGTCTGCCTGGAGGACTCCGGTCCCGAGCGCTTCTCGACG
>JBAVYU010000004.1:0-29016 GCA_049588415.1 Solirubrobacteraceae bacterium | reverse complement strand
AACCCAATGCCAAAACCAAAACACAAGCCAGGGACCGGGCCACAGACAGTCACGCGCACGACACTCCATGCGACACGAACACGACACGCCCGCGACACCCAAGAGCCCACATACGGATCTTTGCGCGTCAGGTAACGGCGCAGTCGCCTACGGAGAAGGACCGCTCAGATCGCCATCCGATGACATTCCAGAGGCAAATCTCGAGACCAATTGGAGACCAATTTGGCTGACTCGTATCCAGTTCCAAGCGAAAATGGCTTGATTACTGGGGATTGAGAATGCGCCGTGCGGGACTCGAACCCGCCCCGCCGGATTAAAAGTCCGGAGCTCTACCCGATGAGCTAACGGCGCGCGAACAACTCAGTGTGCCAGATGGGCTGCCGAACCGGGTCCGCGGCCAACGCTCGTTGGAAGGTCCTTACGCGCACGCGCGCGCAGGGCAGCCCTAAACGGGAGCACATCTCCCCGCTCGACTGAACCTCAGCGCAAGCCCAGCGTGTCGAGCGGCTCCTCCGACGGCGTCTCCCCGGCCGCCACCTCCAAGAGGTGCTCGATCCGCGTCAGCTTGACCCGGGGTCGGCCGTGGGGCTCGCCCAAGGCTTGCTCGTGGCGGTCGATCTCAGACCAGCCCTCATAGGTCACCAAGGCGGGCACGCGTTCGGCCAGGAGCCGCTCGATCGACTGGGGATCGGGGTCGCTGGGCTCCAGGTGGGTATCCGCGGCGAGGTCGGTCAGGAGCGCGTCGACGGTCTCTTGGGCGTCCTTCTTGTTGGTGCCGATCACGCCCGAGGGCCCTCGCTTGATCCAGCCAACCGCGTACTCGCCCGGGAGGGCGCCTTGGGGGCCGACTACCCGTCCACCTTCGTTGGGGATCGTGGCTGAGCGCCCGTCGAAGGGCACGCCCGGCAGTGGCTTGCCCTGGTAGCCGATTGCGCGCATCACGAGGCCCGCCTCGATGGTCTCGCTCTCGCCGGTCTCCACCGCCTTCAGGCGCCCGCCCTCGCCTTGCTGAAGTTGGTTGCGCGCGAGGACCACGGTACGTACGCCACTTCCATCCCCAACCAATTCAACCGGGGAGAGCAAAAAGCGCAGGATTACCCGCTTGCTCTTTCCTGTGGGGGTGCGCTCCGCGTAGTCGCGCAGGATCGCCACGTTCTGGGTGGAGGTGACGTTCATGTTGGGGTCCGCCACAGCCAGCGCCCGCTCCAGCTCTTCGGCGTCGACGACCACGTCGGCGTCGGCCAAGTCCCCCAGCTCACGCAGCTCGGGGTTTGTGAAGGCGGCCTGGGCGGGCCCGCGCCGGCCGACGACCACGATCTCTTGGACATTGCTTGCGTCGAGCGCTTCCAAAGCATGGTCGGCGATGTCGGTCACCGCCAGCTCCTCGTGAGTGAGCGTGAGCATCCGGGCGACGTCGAGCGCCACGTTGCCGTTGCCGATCACGATTGCCCGTTCGGCCGACAGGTCGAAGTCGTGGTCGGGGAAGTCGGGATGGCCGTTGTACCAGCCCACGAAGTCGGTCGCCGGATGGCTGCCGGGCAGGTCCTCGCCCGGAATGCCGAGCGGCCGGTCGGCGGGCGAGCCGGTCGCGTACACGATCGCGTGGTAGTGCTCGGCCAGCTCGTCCCTCGAGATGTCGCGCCCGAGCTCCACGTTGCCGAAGAACCGGAAGCGCGGATGGGCGGCGGTCTTCTCGTAGATGCGGGTCACCGACTTGATCTTGGGATGGTCCGGCGCCACGCCTGAGCGCACCAGGCCCCATGGCGTGGGCAGGCGCTCGAACATGTCCACCTCGAGATCGACGGAGTGCCCACCCGCCCCGCCCTTGAGCAGATGCCCGGCGGCATAGAACCCGGCGGGTCCCGATCCGATGATTGCTATGCGTGTCATATGGGCGCGGCCCGACTCGAACGGGCGACCCCCTCGGTGTAAACGAGGTGCTCTGGCCAACTGAGCTACGCGCCCCTTGTGGCCCGTGTGGCTTGGGCTGAAGGGTCGCTTAACAGTAGGGACTCGTGGCGTGCGAAGCTGTGGGACATGACTCTCCTCGCGTCACGGCGCCGGATGTGGATCGTCGCGTCGTGCACGGTTGCGGCTCCCGTGCTCTTCGTGGTACTCGCGCAGGCCATCCTGCCGACGCTGGCCGCTCATCGCGTTCGGGGGCAGGTCGCGCGTTACGGGACAGTCAAGAGCGTCAGCGTAAAAGCCTTCCCCGCGATCGAGCTGTTGTGGGGCAAAGCCGACTCGGTCGAGGTCCACGCGGGCGCCCTTTCGGTCCCCTCGACCGAGATCGCCAAGCTCATGTGGGAAGCCCATGGCGTGACCGATCTCACGATGAGCGCTCAGGCGGCGACCTTGACCGCGATCCCGAATCTCGCGAAAGGGATCACGGTGAGAGACCTGCGCACCGAGAAGCGCGGCTCCGCGATCGTGGTAAGCGCCAGCTTGACCCAACAGCAGCTCGACGAAGCGCTGCCCACCGGCTTTCGCCTCGAACCGGTCGCCTCCGGGGACGGCAGGATCGAAGCGAAGGCGTCCGGTGGGCTGTTCGGTCTGCAGGCTTCGATCAACGCGGTCGTGCGCGCCTCCGAAGGACGGCTCGTGACCGAACCGAAGGGGCTGCCCTTCGGCGGGCCTCTCACTATCACGCTGTTCTCAGACCCACACCTGCGGGTGCAGTCAGTGGGTCTCTCGATCGAGCGCTCCGACCCGCTCACGTACGGGCTCTCGATGCGCGCCAGCATCACCTGAGCGCTCCCGGACGAGCATCGGCATCCCGTGCTTGGGGCTGATCGTAGGCATCTGGCGATACTCCAGCTTGAAGTCCTCAGGCAGCTCCAAGGCGAAGCGGTTTGCGATCAGGGTCGCGATCGTGCGCACCTCCAGCTGGCCGAAGCGCATCCCGATGCAGGTCCTCGAGCCGCCGCCGAAGGGGATGTAGGCGCCCTTGGGCAGCTCCGCCTTGGCCTCCGGGGCGAAGCGCTCTGGATGAAACCGCTTGGGGTCAGCGAACACGTCGGGCAGGTGGTGGGAGGCCCAGGAGCTGTAGTTCACGTAGGAGTTGGCGGGCACCGTCTGCCCTTCGAACTCGAAAGCGTCGACCGACTTGCGCGGCCCGACCCAAGCGGGCGGGTACTTGCGCAACGTCTCCTCCATGGTCATCTCCAAGTCGGTCAGCTCGCCGCTCATCAACTGGGCGGCACTGGGCGCTTTGCCGTCGAGCATGGAGCGTTGCTCGGCCACGAGGCGATCCGCCAGGTGGGGGGCCTTGGCCAGCTCGTAGAACATGAAGGCCACGGTCGAAGTTGTCGTATCGTGGCCCGCGAACAGCAAGGTCATCATCTCGTCCCTGATCTGTTCGTCTGAGAGGCCCTGTCCGCTTTCGTCCTGAGCGTCGAGCAGCAGGCTGAGTACGTCTTCGCCTCGCTCGCCTGTGGCGCGCTGTCGTGAGATCTGGGTGTAGAGCAGGCGGTTGAGGCGTTTGGATGCCTCCTGTAGGCGTGCCCAAGGTGTGCCGGGAACCCTGAGGAAGCGGAACTCGTAGCGGCTCGCGTAGAAGGCCAGGGCCTGCTCGAACATCGCGGCGGCGTCGATCTCCCGGGCGGCTGGACCGTCGGGATCGATCCCGAACAGGGCCTTCATCGCGATCCTCGTGGCCAGGTGGCGCGTCCACGCGTACAGGTCGATCCTGGTGTTCGGCTGCCACTGCTCCAAAGCCCGCTCGGTCTCTTCGACCATCGTGTCGATCGAAGCGGCGATGCGCTCACGGTGGAAGGCCGGCAGCATGATCTGGCGAGCCCGCTTGTGGTAGGGGTCGTCGGTCGTCAGGAGGCCGTCGCCAAGCAGAGCGATCAAGTCCCTGAAGTGGGATTCGCGCCACTTGAAGTTGGAGGCGTGGGAGACGGTGACGTAGTGGTTGGCGGCCGGCCCCAGCATGAACACGACATTGCTGTGCAAGATCCGCAGCGTGAAAATAGGCCCGTAGCGCTCGTAGGCGTCCAGCAGCAGTGGCAGAGGCTCCTCGATGAAGCGCTTGGTGCGCGGTATCGAGAAGGCGGTATCGCCGGGCGGGTAGGGCACCGTGGCGGCTCGCTCGTCGGCCAGGTCTTGGACCAGGATCCGAAACGGGTTTTCGTGGCGCAGGGGTGGGGGCTCGAGGACGGGCATGGGCCTAAAGCCTAGAGGACCGGTCAGCGGTTTGGCTGGCCGGCCAACTTGGGGACGGGAGAGACGGTTGTTTGGGTTGGCGGCTTGGCGCGCAGGGCTCGCGCGCAGGGCTCGATTTCCTGCGAGGTCTTTGGTGGCGGGGGAGTTGTTTGTTGTCCGTCAGGGGGTGCCCCGCACGTGCGCGCGGTCTTCTTAATAAGACCTGGCTTGGTCACTGGCCGCGCACGCGCGCGAGGCACCCCTTTGCGCGAACAACACTCCAGGCAGGCTGTCCGACGAGACTCGGCGCAATGCGCGGGCTGCGATACTCTGCGCTACGCACGATCGTTGGTCCCGTGCATCAAGCACGGGGGCGTAGCTCAGTTGGTTAGAGCGCTGCCCTGTCACGGCAGAGGTCGCGGGTTCGAGTCCCGTCGCTCCCGTTTCCCGCGATCTAGCTTGGACTTCCCTGCAAGTTAGTCCGCGAGGTGGCTGACTGCGACTACGTGAGCAGCCCGGAGCCTCAGCAGCAACTCTCCGTCCACGGCGTTGCGCCGGCCGAACTGCTTGGCGTTCGCGTCGCCCATGTACCGTGCCGCGATCCGGATGGCCCACGGGAGCATCTCGTCAAGGTCGGTGCTGATGGCGACCGGTCCGCTGACCGTCACGAACGAGAAAGGCGGGTTCTCGTCATCGACGCAGAGGCTCGCCCAGCCGGTTCTGATCAGCGAGCGTCCCTTGACAGTATGGGCTCCCGTGTTGAAGACGAGGTCGTCGCCGTCTAGTACGAACCAGACGGGCACGACATGCGGGCGGCCGTCCAGGCGCGTCGTCGCAAGCTTGCCGGTGCGTGTGCCGGCGGCGAGAAACTCCCTCCACTCCGTGTCTGTCATCCGCGGCAGCTCGCACTCCTTCCTAGCTGGATCAAACTGAATGATAAGCACCTCCCGGAGTTTCCCCCAGGAGGCTCTCACCGTGATCTCAGATCGTTGCGAAGTCCTGCCCGCTGGTTAATTCACTCCCACTCTTTGGTAGCTTCTAAGGGGTGGTTGGCAGGTGAACCACCCAGCCGCGCGACTGGTGCTCGGCCTGGCGCTCTTCGTGCTCCTCGGTTGGGGGGTAGGGGAGCTCTGGATCTCAGTTGTGGGGTCGGCCGAGCTGAACGCGGTACGCGACGTCGCTACTCAGCGCACAGCGGTACTCACCGGCGTAGTACGGGCGCCCACGTGGGCGGGCAGTGCATTTCTGCTGGTTCCGCTCGCTCTGATCGCCTGTCTGGCGTTTGCCCGGGTGGGCCTACGCCGAGAGGCACTCGCGGTCGTGATCAGCCTCGGCGGCGCGATGCTGATCTCAGTCTGGGTCAAGCTGCTTGTGTCGCGCCCACGCCCGCCCATAGAGCACCTACAGGCGGTTGCCGGTTCGAGCTTTCCCTCGGGCCATACGACGCAGGCAAGCTCATTCTGGCTCTCGCTGGTGCTCGCCCTGCCGGCTACAAGGGCATCGCCGAAACTGACCCGCGTGGCGGCTGGCCTCGTAATGCTGATCGTCCTCGCGGTGGCCGCGTCTCGCGTCTACCTGGGCGTTCACTATCCGAGCGACGTAATCGCCGGCATGCTGCTCGGCACCGGCTGGGCAATCTGCGTGTCGCGCTGTTTGCGGGAGCCCGAGCCACTCCGAAGTCTCTTCGACTCGATGACATGATTACGGGGCGCCTTCGGACGCTTGCTCTTCCAGTCGCTGCTTGGCTTCGAGCAGCGCCTCGCGCTGTTGTTTAGTGACCGGTGGGAAGCGGGGATCGATCTCCATCAGCGCGTCAACCAGCACGGCCGACGCTCCGACCCGGGCAAACCACTTGCGGTCGGCGGGGATCACATACCACGGCGCCCACTCAGTGCTCGTATGCGAGAGCATCTCTGAGAACGCCCTCTGGTAATCGTCCCAGCGCTCACGCTCTTTGACATCGGCCGCGGAGAACTTCCAGTTGTGGTCGGGAAGGTCGATCCGCCGCAGCAAACGGGCTCGCTGCTCCTCCTTTGAGATATTCAAGAACAGCTTGACGATCCGCAACCCGTTGTCGGTGAGATAGCGCTCCCAGTCGTTGATCTCGCGGTAGCGGCGTTGCCAGATGTCACCTGCCTTGGCCACCTTCGGCAACTTCTGGCGATCGAGGTTCTCCGGATGTACTCGAACCACGAGCACCTCCTCGTAATGGGAGCGATTGAAGATGCCGATCTCACCGCGCCCCGGGAGACGCCGCGCGTAGCGCCAGAGGAAATCGTGATTGAGCTCCTCGGCCGAGGGCACCTTGAAGCTGTGCACGGCAACGCCCTGTGGGTTCACCCCGCTCATCACGTGGCGGATCGTCCCGTCCTTTCCGGCGGTGTCCAGCGCCTGCAACACCACCAGCACCCCCCACGTGTCCTGGGCTGCCAGTCGCGCCTGGTACTCAGAGAGCAGCCGTACTCCCTCGGCGAGCAAGGCGACCCCCTCTTTCTTCTTCTTCACGCCTCCCTTGAAGGCAGGGTCGAAGTCCTTCCCAAGGATTACCTTTGACCCGGGCTTCACCCGGAAAGGCTTGATGAACTCCGAAACCCGTCTTTGACGCTTGTCGGTCATCCTTGCTCCATTCCTGATGCACCAAGCGTAGTGCCCAGAGGGGGTGCGACTCCAGTCGCTTCCGCTTTATTGTCCGCGCTTTTCTGGTCTGCGAATATGGGCGCCGTGACTGTTGCCGAGATTTGGCGCCGCGGCCAGGTGGGCTGGCCGCGGCGCTTTCCCATTGCGCAGTTCCCGAACCCGCCGCTGCTGCTCGCGTTCGCGGGGTGGGGACTGGCAACCGGGGCCGAGGGCACCGCACATGAGGTTGGTCGCGCAGCCTTCACGATTGGCTTCGCCGTCTGGGCGTGGAGGGAGGCGGTGACCGGGGTCAACTGGTTCCGTCGTCTTCTTGGGGCGGGAGCTCTCGTCTGGATCGTCGCCGGTCTGGCCGGCGAACTCAAAGGTCCCTGAGCGAGCTCCTGCTTCCTATTGAGCGGGCGGACTTTGGGTGTCGGCTGCAATGAAATGGTCGTGGATTGCCTTTGTCAGCACGGTATTCTCGAGACCAGACGTTAGGTGGTCATGCCCAGATCGTGGAGGTGCTCGCGGAACTTGTGCGTTGCCTGCTCAGATGCGTCCTCCTCAGCTGCCGAAGCACGGGGCCTAGCCGACAAGTTGTCTCGCAGTAGCGTCATCCGACCGAAGTTGCGCCGACGAGTGCCTTCGTCATGCACCGGCTGTCGCGGCGCCTCGGCCTCTGAGGTTCACCTGCCAGTTGGCCAGTGGGAGTAGGAACAGGATTGCCCCCAGCGCTATGAGTATCCATCCGGCCAGGGTGGCGATGGTGCCTACGAGAGACCATCCCCAGGCGTTGAGCAAGAGGCCGCGCAGGGTCTCACCCTGAAACAGGGTGGCCTTCTCTTCAGCCAGCTTTGCGTTGGTCGGCGCAGCTAGGGCTGCCGTGCTGACCTGTGCGTAGGTCTGTCCGCCGGCGATCTTTGAGAGGTGCACGTTGATGAAGTTGTTGGCATACGCCTTGGCCTGGCTACCGGTGGTGAGTTGCTGACCTGCGTACTGCTTCACGCCAGGTAGCAGCGCCGGACTGCCGGCGGCAGGGAAGAAGATCTTCTGTGGGACGAGCTGGTCGTGGACGACCTTCTTGTCATAGGTGGCTCCCACGACAGCGATGATTCCGACGATCACGATGCCCAATGCGGCGACTGTTGCGATCGAGGTCAGGCCGGTGAGCTTCGCGAGTAGTGGGCTTCGCGGCGATTGAGAGCGTGACGAGGGCTGGGGTTGTCCACTGGCAACGGGATCGGCAGTTTCGAGGGACGGGACGCCGTTGCCGGCGGTCGCGGCGGACGGAGGGGGCATTACTGAGCTTGGCATGGTGCTCCTCGTTTCGTTTGGTGTGCGCATGAGCGCCTGCGACCTGAAGAGCACCGCGGACTTGAACAACATAGCATGAAATCTATATCAAGGAAATGGATTTCTATGAAATTAGAATCTAGATACGCTAGTCTCTATCCATGGCCGAGACCACCACTCATCGCTGGAAGTTTCTGACGAACCACGCCCAGGTCCTGGCGTGTATAGCCCACGATCCAGGCGTGCTTCTAAGAGAGATCAGCGAGCGAGTCGGAATCACCGAACGAGCAGCCCACCGCATCGTCACGGAGCTCTCCGACGGCGGCTACATCACGCGAGAGCGCAACGGGCGCCGCAACCAGTACACGATTCAATCCGGCCTACCGCTCCCCGACCGCCTCGGTCGAGTGCAACGGATCAGCGACCTACTCACGATCCTCATCGGCACGACCGACGAGTTCCCGGATGCGCCGGTCCTGAAGCCATCCAAAAGCAGCAAGACCGACAAAAACAGCGCCGCCGCAAACGGCAAGGCCAGTAGCGACGTCGCAAACGGCAAGGCCAGTAAGTAGTCATGGCCGGCACTCCACACGCCGCGACCACAAAGGGCTCGCATTCCGATCAGCTTCGCGTAGTCATCGTAGGCGGCGGAGTGGCCGGGCTCGAGGCCGCGCTGGCTCTGTCCGATCTTGGGCGCGACCGAACCGATGTGACGGTGATCGCTCCCAACACCGAGTTCGTGTACCGGCCGATGGTCGTCCGCGAACCGTTCGCCCATGGCGCAGCCCGCCGCTATCCACTCGTCCCGATCGTGCGCCATGCCGGCGCGACGCTCTTGCACGGCGAACTTGACTGGCTCGACCCAGCCGGGCAGACGATCCACACGAAGGCCGACGAGGCGATCGAGTACGACGCGCTTGTGCTCGCGCTTGGCGCGAGCATCAACAAGCGCTACAAGCACGCCCTGACGATCGACGACCGCGATCTCGACGAGACCATGCACGGCGTGATCCAGGATGTCGAGGGCGGTTTCATCCACAAGCTGGCCTTCGTCGCACCCGGCCGGATGGCGTGGCCTCTGCCGTTGTACGAGCTCGCGCTGATGACAGCCGGACGCGCGTATGAGACAGGTATCGATCTGGAGACGACGATCGTCACCCCCGAGGACAGCCCGCTCGCGATCTTTGGCGCGCCGGCGAGCAATTCCATCGCCGAGCTCCTCGCCCGCGCGAGCATCAAGACGATCACCTCCGCATACGCCGAGGTTCCCAACGCCCGCGAGGTCGTGATCAACCCCGGCGACCGGCACCTCGAGGTGGACCGAGTGATCGCGCTACCCGAACTCTTCGGACCCGAAGTGCACGGGATCCCGCTGGGCGAACACGGCTTCATCCCCGTGGACCCATACTGCCGGGTACCAGGTATCGAGCGCGTCTACGCCGCCGGCGACTCGACCGACTTTCCCATCAAGCACGGAGGCATCGGCTCACAACAAGCCGACATCGCCGCTCAATCAATCGCGGCGCTGGCCGGGGCATCGATAACGCCTCAGCGCTTCAACCCCGTGATACACGCCACGCTTTTGACGAACGGGAAACCTCAATACCTCACCGCTCACATCACCGGAGGACACGGGTTCAGCTCAAAGATTACCGACACACCACGGTCGCCGCCAAACAAGATCGCCGCCAAGTACCTGGCGCCATATCTACAGGAGCGCGACCGCGAAAGCACCCTGACCTGACGTATACGGTGCTCTCGCTTCGCCCGACGTCCCTCGCCGGGTCCTTCCTGACCTCTCTGCCTCGCGCAGTCGACGTTCCGTGCGAAGTAGCGCCGAGCCCCCTCAGCCGATCGTTATCGGCACATGGGTCGTGACCCAGCGAGCCCCCTGGTGGCGGACGAGGATGAGCGTGTAGGCCCCGGGCTTCAGTGGGCGGCTGTTACCGAGCAGTAGCTTGAGATGCCCAGCAGCGGTGAGGATGCCTGTGCCTATGGCGTACACATGGTGTCTGCGCTCCAGCTTGGCCCGAGTGGCACCGGCACTTCCGGTAACCGTGGTCGTGGCAGACGCCGGGACGGTGCTGCACGCACGACGGTTTGTATCGGTCTTGTGGCCGCTCTTGCGCTGCGAGGTCGTGACGGTGTAGCAAGTGACAATCTGTACCGCTCCCTTGGGGCCCCTCGCGCCGCGCGGACCCTTCGGCCCCATGGCGCCGGTAACACCTTTCGGTCCTTGCGGCCCCGTGGCGCCGGTAACTCCGCCAGCTCCCTGCGACCCCGTGGCTCCGGCAACACCCGTGGTGCCTTGTGGCCCGGTGGCGCCGGTCGGCCCCGCGGGCCCACTGCTTGCCATCACGCCCGTACCGGCAAGCTGGATGGCGGAGGGAGTGGTCTCGTTGTCTTGGAGAGTCAGTGTCGCCGAGAACGTACCGACACTCGGTGGGGTGAAGGTGACCATGACTGCGCAGCTCTGCCGAAATGTGAGCCCTATCCCGATACATGTGTTCTGTTCGATTTTGAAGGCGCCCGCGTCTGCGCCGGTCACGACAACGCCGGACAGGAGCAGCGGCAGGTTGCCGGTGCTGGAGACGCTCACGAACTGGGTCGCCGACGATTCGCCGACGGGCTGGTGGCCGAAGCCTCCTCCCAGGATCTGCGCCTTCACTACAGGCCGTGCGATTTCGGCGGTCGCGCTGAACATATTGCCCGCGATCAGGATTCCGCCGCCGGGAAGCGTGGCGGCGGCCGGACCGCCACGAGCTTCGGTGAGCTGTTCGCCCGCGAGATCTTCGAATTCGGAGGTGACCGGGTTGAAGAGTTCGGCTCCGAGCGGATCGTCGCTGTTGTTGCCGTCCGCGATAAAAACCTCGCCGTCGGCCAGCGGCAAGGCGACCGTCAAACCGTCGCGCGAGGCGGTCGTTTTGTGCGCGAGCGCCACGAATTCATCCGTTGTCGGATCGAACAGTTCGGCACTCTCCGAAGAGGTGCCGCCGACGATCAGAATTTCGCCGTCGGGTAGTGCCGCTGCCGCGGCCCCATCGCGCGCGGTGGTCATCGTGTGCGCGAGCGCTTCGAATTCGCCCGTCGTCGGGTCGAACAGCTCGGCGCTGCCGGTGACGCTCGAGCCGTTGTAGCCGCCCGCGATTAGCACCTTTCCGTCGGGCAGTGCAGCGGCGATCGGCTCCTCACGGGGCTGGGTCATCGTGTGCGTGAGCGCTTCGAATTCTTCAGTTTTGACGTTAAAGACTTCGGCGCTGTTCGAATAGCCGCCGCTGTAGCCCCCTACGAGTAGTACGTTCCCGCCGGGAAGCGTCGCCGTGGCTCCGTCTACGCGTGCGTTGAGCATGCTGTGGCTCAGGGCCGTGAATTCTTCGGTTGTCGGGTCAAAGACTTCGGCGCTCTGCAGAATGCCCGAGTTGCCATTGCCCCCCGCGATCAGGACCCTGCCGTCGGGCAGGTCAGCCGCGAAGGCTGCGTTGCGCGGTTCGGTCAATTCGTGGGGAAGGCGCGAGAAGAGCGACCCAGCCCATGCTCCGGAAGCCGCCGGGCCCAGGATCAGCGCAGCGCTCAGCGCGCAGGCGATCGCCAGTGTCGACCACCGCAGGCGCGCAACGGGACCATGGTGCTTCACTTCGCCGGCACGGCCAGGTCTTCTATACACGCTCTCAGCTCCTTGATGGTGCAAGCGCGAGGTGGCGCCGGCGTCGGGTACTCGTCGCCGTGCTCTCGACGGCGGATCCCGCGGGTGTGAGGGGTGCAACCGAAGCTGCATCAGGCCGCGAACCGATCAGGAATCGAGAAGCGCCGGTCACGAGCCGCAGCTAGGGTGAGCTCAGTGAGCAAGGCCAAGACGACGAACACGCGCTCGCCCGAGTCGCATGCTGCCGACAGTCACGAGTCGATCCGCGTGCACGGCGCGCGCGTCAACAACCTCAAGGACATCAGCATCGAGATCCCCAAGCGCCGGCTCACGGCGTTCACCGGCGTGTCTGGCTCGGGCAAGAGCTCCTTGGTGTTCGGGACGATCGCCGCGGAGTCCCAGCGGCTGATCAACGAAACCTATAGCGCCTTCGTACAGGGCTTCATGCCGACCTTGGCGCGACCCGAGGTCGACGTGCTCGAAGGGCTGACGACCGCGATCATCGTCGACCAGGAGCGGATGGGCGCCGACGCTCGCTCCACGGTCGGCACCGCCACCGACGCGGGCGCGATGCTGCGGATCCTCTTCAGCCGGCTCGGCAAGCCGCATATCGGCTCACCCCAGGCGTTCTCCTTCAATGTCGGCTCGATCTCGGGTGCCGGTGCGGTCACGATCGAACGCGCCGGGCGCACCACAAAAGAGAAGCGAAGCTTCAGCGTCCTCGGCGGCATGTGCCCGCGCTGCGAGGGCCGCGGCTCGGTATCCGACATCGACCTCACTCAGCTATATGACGACAGCAAGTCGCTGCGCGAAGGGGCGCTCACGATCCCCGGCTACAGCATGGACGGCTGGTACGGACGGATCTTCATGGGCTGCGGCTTCTTTGACCCGGACAAGCCCATCAAGAAGTACACCAAGAGGGAGCTGAACGATCTTCTCCACAAGGAGCCGACCAAGATCAAGGTCGAGGGGATCAACCTGACCTACGAGGGCCTGATCCCGCGGATCCAGAAGTCGATGCTCTCAAAGGACGTCGACTCGCTGCAACCCCACATCCGCGCCTTCGTGGAGCGTGCAGTCACTTTCGCCACCTGTCCCGAGTGCGACGGGACTCGGCTCGGCCCGGAGGCGCGGTCGTCGAAGATCAAGGGAATCAACATTGCCGATGCCAGCGCCATGCAGATCAGCGATCTCGCGGCATGGGTGAGCAAGCTCGAGAACAAGTCGGTCGCGCCGCTGCTCGACGCGCTACGGGCGACGCTCGACTCGTTCGTGGACATCGGACTGGGCTACCTCTCGCTCGAGCGACCGTCAGGCACGCTGTCCGGCGGTGAGGCCCAGCGCGTGAAGATGATCCGCCAGCTCGGGTCCTCGCTCACCGACGTCACCTACGTCTTCGACGAGCCCACGATCGGACTGCATCCGCACGACATCGAGCGGATGAACGAGCTGCTGGTGCAGCTGCGCGACAAGGGCAACACGGTGCTCGTCGTCGAGCACAAGCCGGAGACGATCGCGATCGCCGACCATGTTGTGGACCTCGGTCCGAAGGCAGGGACCGACGGCGGCAAGGTGATGTTCGAGGGTACCGTCGAGGGCCTGAGGGGGAGCGACACGATCACCGGCCGCCACCTCGACGATCGCGCCACCCTCAAGGAGGAGGTGCGCTCGCCGGATGGTGCGCTGGAGGTTCGCGGCGCCGCCACCCACAACCTGCGGGACGTGGACGTCGACATCCCGCTTGGCGTGCTGGTCGTAGTCACCGGCGTGGCCGGCTCCGGCAAGAGCTCGCTGATCGACGGTTCGATTGTCAAATCCCAGCCGCCCCGCGAGGGGATCGTCTCGATCGATCAGGCAGCCATCAAGGGCTCGCGGCGCAGCAACCCGGCGACCTACACCGGCCTGCTCGATCCGATCCGCAAGGCGTTTGCCAAGGAGAATGCAGTGAAGCCGGCGCTGTTCAGCGCCAACTCCGAGGGCGCGTGTCCCAACTGCAACGGCGCCGGAGTGATCTACACCGATCTGGCGATGATGGCCGGCGTCGCCGCCCCTTGTGAGGTGTGTGAGGGTAAGCGTTTCCAGGCCGAGGTGCTCGAGTACAAGCTCGCCGGCAAGGACATCAGCCAGGTGCTCGCAATGTCGGTGATCGAGGCCGAGAAGTTCTTTGGCGCAGGCAAGGCAGAGACGCCGGCAGCGCACAAGATCCTCGAGCGGCTCGCTGACGTCGGGCTCGGCTATCTCAAGCTCGGCCAGCCCCTGCCCACGCTGTCCGGCGGCGAGCGCCAGCGGCTCAAGCTGGCCACGCGGATGGCCGAGAAGGGCGACATCTACATCCTGGACGAGCCGACTACCGGCCTGCACCTCGCTGACATCGAGCAGCTGCTCGGCCTGCTCGATCGGCTGGTCGACTCCGGTAAGTCGGTGATTGTCATCGAGCACCATCAAGCAGTGATGGCACACGCCGACTGGATCATCGACATCGGTCCCGGCGCCGGCCACGACGGTGGCAAGATTGTCTTCGAGGGAACACCCGCGCAGATCGTTGCCGCGCGCTCCACCCTCACCGGCGAGCATCTCGCGGACTACGTCGCCGCCTGACTAGTTCGGCGTGCGCTCGTACCTCGTGAGGCCCTCGAAGTGAGGCGCCCACGGTTGCGCCGAGCGCGTCCAGATCTCGGCTGTCGGCTCAAACCAGGATGTGTCGTCGATCGTGCCCCCCTTCAGGAAGGCGACTTCCGGCATCGACTCGATCGTGCTGTACAGCGGCGACCCGCAGGCCGAGCAGAATCGCCGCTCGGTTGTGCTCTGGTAGTCCTCGCTGTCTGTCTTGAACGAGGCGACCGTATCGCCCTCGATCATGAGCGCCTTGCTCGGCACGCCCACGATGATCGAGAACGCCGTGGCGGTCTGCCGTTGGCAGTTCGAGCAATAGCAGACCCCCTGCCACACCGGGTCGGCGTCCACGCTGTAGGTCACGTTGCCGCATAGGCAGCGGCCTGTGATGGGTCTGGGTGTATCGGCCACAGCACCCAGAGCCTACTAACACGCGTCTCGGGCGAGAGCGGCACCCGCGTACGCGTTTCGGGCGAGAGCGCCCCCGGTACGCGTTTCAGGCGGGAGCACCCTGTCTTCACTGACTTCGACTAAGTGTATACTTAGTCCAGGGAAGTGGTCCAAACATGGCTCGCGAGGAGGGCCGGGCATGGCGGGAAGGTCGACCGAGAGCAGCGCCGCGTTGCAAGTGCTCGAGCGAGCGCTGTTGCCAACCAGGAATGTGCTCGAGGAAGTCGGGGACATGATGATCTTGACCGGCAAGACGCTCTCCTCTGCTGTGCGCCCTCCTTATCCCTACGGCGAGGAGTTCGTCTCACAGTTTCTGTTTGTGTTGCGCATGGTCTGGTTTCCGCTGCTGGTCACAACTTTCGCGATCAACTACGGAGCGCCCGGCCTGCAGGCCGCCAACTTCCTACGCATTTTCGGCGCGACTGACCGGTTGGGCGGATTTTTCGTGCTCGCCGCCATCCGGGAAATCGGTCCCCTCATCACTTCGGTCGTGCTCGCCGGGGTCGCCGGTACCGCCATCACCGCCGACCTTGGGGCGCGCAAGATCCGTGAGGAGCTCGATGCCCTGCAGGTCTTGGGTGTGGACCCGGTCAAGAATCTTGTCGTGCCGCGATTTCTGGCGCTGATGCTGATTACGGGCTTGTTCGATCTGTATGCGTTGCTGTTCGGCATTTTCGGTGGCATCGCCGCCGCGACCGTGACCGGTCAGCCGCTGGGCCCTTTCTGGGCGACCTTGTTCGCGAACGCCACATCGACCGACTTGTGGGGCTCTGTGCTGAAGACCACACTGTTCGGGGCGATCATCGCGATCGTCTGTTGTTACAAGGGCATGACCGCGTCCGGCGGCGCGGAGGGTGTGGGCCGGGCCGTCAATCAGGCAGTCGTGATCTCGTTTTTGGGGGTGGGCTCGTTCAACTACGTGTTCACCCAGATGTTGCTCGCCACACACCCGAACATTCTTGTGATCAAGTGAACAACGTACTGGCCTTGCCGCGCGAATGGCTAGCAAAGGCGGGGCTGATCGCCGGCTTCATGGGCAACGTCCTGCGCAATGTGTGGGGCTTGCGTGTGCTTCGCTTCTTCGGTGAGGCGTTGCGCCAGGCGGGCACCCTGATCATTGGCTCGACGCTTGTCATCTGGGGACTGGTGTTCGTCACCGGTCTTGGCACGTGCGGCATCGAGGGGGCCTACTTCCTGGAGTCTCAGGGCGCTCCCGCGTACGCTGGTGTGTTCACTGCCTTGTGCGACCTGCGCGAGGCGGTGCCGTACGCGTTTGGGTACATGATGTCCGCGAAGGTCGGCACCGGGATCGTGGCCGAGCTTGGGGCGATGCGGATCAGTGACGAGATCGATGCCTTGGAGGTAATGGGGTTCGACTCGATGACGTTCCTGTGCGGCACCCGACTGTTGGCCTCGTGGATCGTGTTGCCGTTCGTGTACATCACCGCGATCGGGGTCGCCTACCTCGCCTCCTATATCGCGGTTGTGCTTCAGATCGGATACACCTCCGCCGGCGGTTACCTGTTGCCGTTCTGGGAGTTCCAAAATCCACCGGACCTCCTGTTCAGCGTGATCAAGGGTATGACGATGGCCACCGCGATCGTGCTGGTGGGTTGTTACTACGGCTACAACGCCAGCGGCGGTCCCGTGGGGGTGGGGTCTGCTACGGCGAAGTCGATGGTTTTGAACCTGGTTCTCGTCACCTTGATTGGGATGCTTGGGACGCAGGTCTTCTGGGGCACCAACCCACACGCCCCGGTCGGGGGGTAGCTGCGCAAACCGCTCACTAGTCTGACTAATCTTGCGAATAGTCCTTATCAATAGGACTCTAACAACGGGGTTATCCCCCACCAACCAAACCAACAAGCGAAAGGACAATCAATGTCTAGGGCAAAGATCGTAGTGGCGGCCTGTGTCGCCTCCTTGGCGCTCATTGCGGTGAACTCGGCCTCCGCCTCGGCGGCAGGATGGTTCGTCAACAAAGCGGCACTCGCCTCAGAAGCTCCGGCGGAACTCGCCAAAGCCACAACCACCTTATCCAACTACGAACTGAACCTTCTGAATAACCAGATCAAGGTCACGTGCACCGGTCTGCAGAACAATGAAGCGTTCATTGTGGGGACTAATTTATTCAAAGCGAAATCCCTCTCGTTTACCGGATGCACCTCGAATGCCGTGAATTGCCCGATCGAACCGACGATCACCACAACCGCAGTACGGGGCGCCGTGGTGTCGGGCACGCCTGACACCATCAAGATCGAACCGGTAGCTGGTTCCACGGCGCTGCTGGCAGTCGTCGAATTCACGGGTCCGCTGTGTGCCCTCTCCGAATTGCCGGTCAAGGGCAATTTCACCGAGTCCTCCTCAGATCTTGGGACCGAACAGCTCGAACATCAGTTGACAGTCAGCGCCAGCGAACTCAAATCGGCCAGTGACACCGACACATTGACGGGATCCTCCGACTTCAAGCTTGCCACGAGTGGCAACACTTGGAGCTTCCATTGAGTGCCGACACTGAAGCTTGCGGCGAGGTGACTACCCGCATAACGCTTCCCGCGTGTGTGCTCGTGGGACCCGCGCTGCATGCTCGACGGTAGGTAGACGGAAATGTCAGGGCGCGGCGGACTCCTCCTCGGGGGGGATCGCCGCGCCCTCTCCCGCAGCGTTCTCTCCCGCAGCGTTCTTTCCCGCGGAGTCATCTCCCAGCAGCTCGTCTTTGTGGGACGCCGTCCGTGAATGCATCTCATGCGGCCACCAGAAGTGCCAGCCACGAATCGCCGCCAAGGTGGGAACGATCCGGGTGGCCAAGACGTTGGCTGCCAGGAGCACGCCCAGGGCCACGGCCAAGCCGATCTCCTCGAGCAACTGGATACCGGTCAGCAGGAGCGACGCGAACGTGCCGGCCAAGATGAGACCCGCGGCAGACACCGCCGGGGCGCCTTGGACCACAGCCGTGCGGACGGCCTCACGCGGCGGCAGACCGGCCTTGAACTCCTCCCGCAAGCGCGAAGAGATGAGGATGTTGTAGTCGGTACCGATCGCCATCACGAACAGGTAGACGATGATCGGGATCGTGAAGTCCAAACCCACGAAGCCCGCGCCGTCCAAGAAAACGAAAACGATCGCGCCGATCGTGGCGGCGTAGGTGAGCACAACCCCGATCAAGAGATAGACCGGCGCCAAGACTGCTTGCAACAGAAGCGCGAGGATGATGGCCACGATCACCAAAGCCAAGGGGAAGACGTGCTTGATGTCTTTGCGCAAGGCAGTCTGGACGTCGACCAGCTGGGAGGTTGTACCTCCCACCAACACCGTGTCTCCGGGAATCGAGTTGTTGGCCGTTTCGCGGACCGGCCCTTTGACGTTGTCGATCGCCTGGATCGAGTAGGGGTCGTCGGTGAGGATCACTTGGAAGACGGCGGCCTCGCCGTCTTCGGAGTACTGGATCGGCAGGACGCTGGCCACACCCTTGGTCTTGGACATCTTCCCGGCAAGCTGTTCGACCTGCTTGTGGTTGACCTTCTCGGATGAGGTCACGAATATCTGTGTGGGGCCGAGGAAGCCCGGTGGGAAGGCGGTTTCCATCGTGTCGTAGGCCTGCTGGGAGAGAGTCGAGGAGGGCAGCTCGGCCAGCTGGTTGTAGGTCGTCTTGTAGCCGAGCGTCCCGAGCGCCAAACCGACGAGGACGGCGCCGCACACGCAGAGCACGAGCACCGGACGCCGCGCGACCATCGCGCCGATCCGCTCTGAGCGGGTGCGGTGATCGTGAGAGGGAGGCTTCGGCGGGCTTGGCCAGAACAGGCGCATCCCGAACAGACTCATGATCGCCGGGGCCAAGGTGACTGCCGCCGCCAGCATCAAAGCCACGCCCACGATCAGGCCGGGGGCCAGGGTGCGCAAGGACTCAAGGCTTGCCACCAGGAGCGCTGCGAATGCCGCGATCACGGTCGCCGCTGCCGAGGCGATCACGACGCCTACGCGGCTGACCGAGATGCCCAGGGCCTGGGAGGCGGACTCACCACGGGCGACGTGCTCGCGATGGCGGAACAATAGGAAGACGATGTAATCGGTGCCCACCCCGAACATCACGACCAGTAGCAGGGGCGCCAACTCAGGTCCGACTTGAAAGCCGAGCCAGTCGGCCAAAGTGGCCGTGATGCTTTGGGCCACCTCGTGAACGGCGCCGATGACCACGATCGGCAATACCGCGATCGCGGGACTCCTGAACACGAGCCCGAGCAAGGCCAGGATCAAGACCACGGTCGCGATGGCGATGATCGTCTCCGCTTTTTCGTAGGCGGTCGTCGAGTCGACACTGATAGCCGCGTTGCCGGTCAGCTGGCCTCTCAGGCCCGAACCGGCCAGGTAGGCGTCGGTTTGGGCCCGCACGAGTGGTACGGCCGCGTTGGGGCCGGGATCGCCGGCCTGACCCTTGAACACGACCTGGACGAGCTGGACCTTCTTGTTTTCGGAGAGATAAGAAGGGGAGGTGGTAACCGAGGCGACCGCGGGGATGTGCTGCGCCGTCAAAGCCTTCGTCAAGCCGGCGATTTTGGACTCATCGGCGCTGCTCATCGTATGGTCGTCGCTGCGGCTTACGACAATCAGCCCGCTCGCCTGGGCCAAGGGCGGGAAGTGCTCTTCAGCGGCTTGCAACGCCTTGACCGATTCATACGAACTCGGTAGGAAGGAGGAGTTGTTGTTCGAGGTGTAGGTGCTCAGCTTCGGCGCGAATGCCACCACCAACGCGCCCAGGACCACCCAAGTGGCGATCACTCGCCAAGGGTGTGCGATGACCAGCTCGCTGACCCGCTTGAACATCGGCTGCCTCCCTACTGGACTGTGCGCGTGCAGAGTGTTACAGGTTGGGAGGCCTCCGATCCTTCGCGCTTAGAGACGCACAAGCGCTGCGACATCGGAGCCGCGCGGTCCTGACGGACTTACACCCTCAGGCGAAGCCCGTCAGGAACTTGGTCGCCGGCGCAGACCAGCCGTCAGCTTGGAAGCGGCTCCTGGGTGCGCGGACCGGGCACGTAGGCCTCGGCCGGCTCGAGTATCTGCACGATCTGCTCGCGCATCTCAGGTGAGTCGGCGTGCCCGTGCACCGAGGCGGCGTGCTCGGAGGCCGCGCGTATGACCTCGTCCTCCTCGCCGATGATCACCAGGGAGCAGTTGGAGTCACTTGGAAAGCGACGGCAGTCAGCCATCTTGCGGGACATCTGCATCTCCTTTCGGAATCGTTATGTCCATCGTTGCGCTCCAGCACTCCCACGTCAAATCGGCCTTCAGGGCAGAACGTTCGGATTCCCGGTCGGTACATGTACCGACCGGCCAGGCCGCGCATGCGCGGCCTGGTTCCGACCCTTGCATGCAAGGGTCGGCCTGCCGGCACATGTGCCGGCAGGCCCTTGGCACATGTGCCAAGGGCTTCCCTAAAGTGGACGTCTGGAATCGCTCGGTCAACGCCGGAAGGAGAAGCCCCGTGAAGATGCGCGCCGCTGTGCTCGAACAGTTCGGCCGGCCCCTGGTGGTTCAGGAGGTCGACCTCGCCGATCCTGCTCGTGGAGAGGTGCTTGTTCGCCTGGTGGCCTGTGGCGTCTGTCACACCGACATGTACACCGCCTCGGGTGTCGATCCATCCGGGTATGCGCCGACGGTGCTCGGCCACGAGGGGGCGGGAGTAGTCGAGGCGGTCGGCGAGGGTGTGACTTCGGTGAAGCCTGGAGATCACGTGGTCACCCTGTTCTCCCCGCAGTGCCGCGAGTGCGAGCACTGCCTCAGTCCCAAGACCAATCTGTGCCTCGCGATCCGCGAGCAACAGAACAAGGGCTACCTCCCTGACGGCACTGTGCGTCTCTCGCGCGCGGGCGAGCCGATCCGCCATTTCATGGGTACTTCGACTTTTGCCGAATACGCGGTCCTGCCGGAGATAGCGCTCGCGTGCGTCAATCCAGAGGCGCCGCTCGATCGAGCGTGCCTGTTTGCGTGCGGTTTGACGACGGGCCTCGGCGCCGCGATGTACACGGCCGCGGTGGAGCCGGGTTCGACATGCGTCGTCTTCGGCGCCGGCATGGTCGGCCTGGGAGCAGTCGCCGGATGCAGGCTCCGGGGCGCCGAGCGGATCGTGTGCGTAGACCTCTCCCCCGAGCGCCTCGACTTGGCACGTGGACAGGGAGCCACCGATTGTTGGCAGGCCGACGAGCACACGGCACAGCGCGTGTTGGATGCAACCGGTGGCTTTGGCGCCGACTACACCTTCGAGGCGACCGGACTGGTCTCGGTGATGAGCCAAGCCGTCGAGGCAGCTCGCATGGGCTGGGGCTTGTGCACAGTGGCCGGCGTCGCAGGGAAGGGCGAGACGCTGGACATCGTGCCCCGCATGCTGATCACGGGGAGACGCGTGTGCGGTTCCTCGTTCGGTGGGGTCAAGGGCCGCGATCAGGTGCCTCAACTGGTCGATCGCTACCTGCAGGGCGATATCGACGTCGACCCTTTCATCTCCCATCGCATGGGTCTTGATGAGGTTAACCTTGCGTTTGAGTTGATGGAGCAACAGGACGGGATCCGCTCGGTGTTGGAGTTCGATTCGTGAACATCCGGGTAGTCCGTGGCTGATTCGGGTCGTCCGCTCGCAGCGAGAATATCCTCGTGTAGATGATGCCGCTTCTCGCCGTCGATTGGCCGACGATCGCGTCGCTCGCGACCGCGGCCGGCACACTCGTACTCGCGGTGGCGACGTTCTCCTCGGTGCGCTTCGGACAGCGCTCGACGCGCATTGCGGAGCGCTCCACGGCCATTGCCGAGCGAGCGCTGCTGCTCGGCCTGCGACCGGTTCTCGCTCCCTCGCGCGTAAACGACCCACCCGAGGTCGTCCGCTTCGGCGAGGGACGGACAGTGACCGTCGATGGTGGCATGGCCGCGGTCGAGCGCGAGGGCGAGAACTACTACTTCGTCATCCCGCTACGGAACGTCGGCAATGGCCTTGCGGTCCTTCAAGCATGGTGTCTGATGTCGCGGCGTCCCGAGTTGAATTCCGGTCATGCCGAGCCCGAGGAGCACCGCCGCCAGTCGCGTGACCTGTACGTGCCCGCCGGCGACGTCGGCTTCTGGCAAGGGGCGATACGCGAGCCCGACGATCCTTTCCGCGAGGGTCTAAGCGAGGCATACCTCGCAGGTGAAACTCTGACCGTTGATCTGCTCTACGGCGACCACGAGGGCGGTCAGCTGACGATCAGCCGCTTCATTTTGACGCGCGAGGAGGATGACCAGTGGCGTCCCGGGGTCGTCCGGCACTGGCCTCTGGAAGGCGTCGACCCACGCGAGCGCTAGGGGCGCCTGCCGCGCGGCGCTCCCCTCCCAGGATGCCGCAAAATCTAGTCGTCCCACCATCCCATGAGAACCTCGCCGTCCCC
Source organism: Solirubrobacteraceae bacterium (assembly GCA_049588415.1). GTDB lineage: Bacteria > Actinomycetota > Thermoleophilia > Solirubrobacterales > Solirubrobacteraceae > Palsa-744. Next base: position 6,843 of record JBAVYU010000004.1, on the reverse strand, counting down.
GTCGAATCGCGGACCGAAGACGATCAGGTCAAGGCCGCTTGACCCCGCCTCGAACGCGCGGGTCACCTCGGGAGCGACCCTGATCGCGTCGAGCTTCTGAAGCTCCACGACATCCTCATCGAGCTTCACCCGGCCCGAGCCTGCGAGGACGACGTAGACCTCCTCGGCGTGCTCATGCTTGTGGGCAAAGGGCTGGCGCTGCCCCGCCTTCAGGCGGTGATAGCTGAAGCCAGTGTCCTCGGTCTCAAGCGCATCCTTCGCGAACCGAGCTTCTTGGACATCGCCAAATCCTGACTTCGGAGCGGAATCCTCTACGTCGGTGAGTTTCTTCAACGTGTATGGCGTCGCCATGTTTGTCTCCCGGAATCGGACATAAGAACGTGAAGTCGTATACCCCGTTCCCGTCTATTCACTACCGCCTCTGGAGCCTATCTGTCCACGCGCTCGTTCTGGAGCCTGTTGGTTTCAAGGTTTGGGCGGGCCGGACAGGGCCGTGACCATCGTCTGCACCCACGTGTCCACCAGCATCACGTCGTCGACCTGAGACGGGATGCCGAGCACGTCGCGCAGCAGGCGCGAGGAGAGCAGCGACCCCAGTCCGAAGCCGGCGATCGCAGTTGCTTCCTCGGGGGGTATCGCGCGCTCGGCACGCTCGCCGATCCACGTGGCGAAGCCCGTGAACATCGAGCTCACAAGTTGCTCGACTGCGCTCTTCAACACCTGGGGGCGGTTGCGCACATCGGAGGCGAGGATGCGCAACAGCTCGGACTCGCTGTCGAGCTCGGCGAGGATGTAGCGAGCCGTCAATGTCAGTTCGGCTTTGAGGTCTTCAAGCGTTCCGAGCACCTGCCGAATCTCACGCAGCGCCGCGAGCCTCGAGAGCTGGCGCTCTATGCCGGCGGCCAGGACCGCTTCCTTGCTCGCGAAGTGGTGATAGAGACCGCCGGCTCCGGGCGTGAGTCCGGCGGCCGCCTCGATCTTGGCGATGCTGGTGGCGGCATAGCCATGCTCACTGAACAGGCGCATCGCCTCGTCGAGGATGCGCTCACGGGTCGGGGTTGCAGTTGACATGGGGGCCTCGACTAAGGATACACTTAGCTGAAGTCAGTACTGGAAGGAGATGTGTTCGGTGTCCTTTGCTGGGCGTCCCCCAGACGCAGACGATACGCCGTCAAGGGTTGACGGCATCGGCCATGGACGGTGGCGGCGAGCAGCCCCACTGGCGGCTCTGAGCGCCAGGACCGCCGGCGAGGCGGTCGTGGTCGGGCTGCGAAGCAAGGTGACGGGCACGGACAAGACCGAGTTCTACGCGCGCGCCGCGGAGCGCTACGCCGAGTTGCTCGGTCACTCCAAGGGCGCGCTGATGAAGGCGGGTCAGATCCTGTCGTTCGTCTCAGCCGCGCCCGCGGTGCCGCACGAGTTTCAGGCGATTTACCAAGCGGCCCTGATGCGGCTGTGTGACGACGCGCCGCCGATGGCGCCCGAGCTCGCACGCGCCACCCTCGAGCATGAGCTGGGCCGGCCGGCCGAGAGCGTATTCGCGCAGTTCGGCTGGGCCCCTATAGCGGCGGCCTCGATCGGCCAGGTTCACGCCGCCCGGCTGCACGACGGTCGGGCGGTCGCCGTGAAGATCCAGTACCCCGGAGTCGCGGACGCGATCACAGCCGACTTGAAGAACAGCGAGCTTCTGGCCACGTTCCTCGGCTTGGCGTTTGGCCTGTCCGCCAGGAAAGCGAGCTTTGATCTTCGCGGCGTGGCACGCGAGCTGGGCGTTCGCATCGCCGAGGAGCTCGATTACAGGCGTGAGGCTGCCAGCCAAGCGGAGTTCGCCGATATCTACCGGGGACACCCTTTCATCCATGTCCCCGAGGTGATCGGTGACCTATCCACCGATCGTGTGCTGACTCAGGAGTTCGTGCAGGGCAAGTCCTGGAGCGAGGCTCTCACTTGCGACGGGGCGCTGCGCAACAGTTGGGCCGAGGCGATCTACCGTTTCGTGTACGGCACCAATTTGCGCTTCTGCGTATTCAACGCCGATCCGCACCCCGGAAATTATCTCTTTCACGACGATGGCAGCGTGAGTTTCCTGGACTTCGGCTGCGTGCAGCGGCTCAGGCGCGAACAGGTCGACGCGATGATCGCGGTCGGGCGTGCATGCCTGCGCGACGACGTACCGGGCACCTGGCGAGCGTGCGTAGAGGGCGGGTTCTGTCGCTCCACGGACCCCGTGACTGCCGAGGAAGTGTATGAATTCTGGCGCGGGCCTTGGGAGTTGTTTTGGGCGGAGCAACCATTTACGGTCACGCCCGAGTGTGCTGTCAGGTGGATCGGATGTAAGTACTCGCCGACAGGCCGCTCGGCCAACGCGTTTCGATACTTCACCCCCTCGCCCGAGTACGCGAGCATGGGCAGGATCGAGCTGAGCGTGGCCTCTTTGATCGCCGAGCTGGGCGCAACCAACCACTGGCGGTCGATGGCCGACGAGTTCTTCGAGGGTGCGGCTCCGCTGACTGCGCTGGGCAAGCTCGACCACGAGTTCTTTGGAAATCACGTCAAAGAGTCCCTGACCCGCTAGCGTAGAGAGATGCTCACGCAAGCAGATCGTGCGGCCGCGCGCCGCACCGAGAAGCTGGAGGAGATCCGCTCACAGGTCAAGAATGGGTCGTTGACGATCCGCAAGATGACTCCGGCCGAGCGCGAGCGCTATCCGCAGCAGCCGTCACGACCGTCTCGCGGTCGCCGCAAATGACCGCCTTCTTCGTCGCCGGCATCGAGGGTAGGGGCAAGCAGGCCGAGGTCGCCTATAACGAGCTACGCGAGCGCTCATTGGCGGTCGTCGGCTCCCCGGCAAGATCGCGCAGGATCTTCAAGCTCAGCTGCCGCTTCGACGGAAGCGACACCGAGATCGAGGTCGGCAGGCGGCTTGCGAGCGGGAGCGACGTGGTAGCAGCAATCCTCGATCACGGCCGCGAAGAGGCGTTTGTCGTGCACACAGACGGCGTCGACGACGACAAAGACGCCGGCAGTGAGGCCGTCGGCCGCGCGGTGCGGGTCGGGCGTCCCGTGTACTCGGTGACGGAGTTCTCATAGACACCGAGAGCCTGGGCACCGAGGCCAAGGAGGCCAAGCAGGCGGAGGCCGATGGCAGCGAGGACGATGCGATTCGCGCTTTGGTGGTTCGGCTCAGTCGTCCTCACCGCTCCGGAGGAGAGGTGATCGAGCGTGCCGCGATTATGGCTGCCGGCGCCGATTCGGCGACAGTGATCGCCTGGATCGTCGATCACGCCGGTATTCCAGAGGCCGCGGTCGCAAAGGCACCAAGACGCGGACTGCACGGCTCGCGTCTAGGCGACGACAGCGAGGCTGGGTCAAAAGCACCGCTTCGCTTTGTCTTGCCGGCCGGCGCGCTGGTCTGAGCTTTTTCCAGAGCCCGGCTACTCTGAGCTGAGGCTCGCTATCCATCCGACCAAGGAGACCCTATGTCCCGTTACGCCACCGTGAACCTGCTGGAGATCGAGGACTCTGTCGGCGATCGGGCGCCGGGCATCGAAGGTCGCTTCGGGCGCAAACACCTCGACTCGCGCGATCTTGGCGTCAGTCTCTTCAGCTATGAGGCCAACCTGCGCAGCCCGATGGCCCACAGCCATCGAGAGCAGGAGGAGGCCTATGTCGTCGTCTCCGGATCTGGACGGGTCTTGCTCGACGACGAGGTCCAAGAGCTGAGCCAGTGGGATGTGGTGCGTGTGGCGCCAGAAGTCGTGCGCGCCTTCGAGGCGGGCCCCGACGGGCTGCAGGTCCTCGCGGTCGGTGGCCCCAAGCCGGAGGACGGCGACGGCGTCATGGGCGAAGCGGCTTGGCCTGACGCCGAATAGCCCCAAATTCGGACACCGAAGGCACGCACGTTGGCGCGCCTTCGGCGGCGAGCCACATTGGGGCCGCGAGTACCGCGGTAACTCAGCCGCCGGCGCCTTCTGGCGCAGGCTCGCTTCTGGTCGCGTCCTCGTGCCCGAAGCCTGTGGCCTCGCGATGGCCCGGTTCTACCGCAGCTCCCCGCGCGCCTTCCTTCGGCACGAGCACTCCGGCCAGCAGGCACAAGATCAAAAAGCCGGTGGCCATCAGGAATGTGTCGCTGAAGCCGGTGACCGTGGGCAGTCCCTTGGCCATGTTCGCCGCGATGAAGGTCGCCGATAGCTGACCGCCGAGCGCCCCGCCCAAGGTCCGCATAACCGTATTCATGCCGCTGGCCACCCCCGTTTGCTCTGGGGGGACCGCTTGAACGATCAAGTTGCCGAGCGCTGCGAAGGCTAGACCGATACCTACTCCGAGCAGGCCCGAGGCGATCAGCAGGTCATAGGGATGGTTGTGGGCGACCGCCAGCAACGCAAAGGAGGCGGTGGTGAAGGCGGTGCCGACCAAGAGCGCGCTGCGCGAGCCGTATCTGCCGGAGATCCGTCCGGCTGAGAGGCCCAGGATCGTCATGCCGATCGTCGTCGGCAACAGGTATAGGCCCGACACGACAACCGATGAGCCGAAGCCGAAGCCCGTGCTCTTCGGTAGCTGGGCGATCTGGGGGATCACGATAAACGAGGCGTACATCCCGGCGCCCAGCAGGAACGCTGACGTGTTGGTGGTCCAAACGCCCCTGATCCGCATCATCGTCATGTCGATCAGAGGGTTCTCGCTACGTACCTCCACGGCGATCCAAGCGGCCGTGACCGCGATGCCCACGGCCAGCAGGCCGAGTGTCTTGGGCGAGCCCCAGCCCCAGGACGTGGTCTGGCTGATCGCGATCAACACGATCGACATGCCCAGCGTCATCAGGCTTGCCGCCAGCCAGTTCACACGTCCCGGCACCCGCACGGGGGACTCCGGAATGAAGCGCCACGTAGCCAAGGCCGCGAAGACCGTGGGGATCAAGGGAAGCCAGAACAGCCAGTGGTAGTTGAGGTGCTCGATGATGACTCCTGCCAGCACGATCCCGGCGCCGCCGCCCACGCCAAGGATCGCCGAAAGCAGGCCGATGCTGCCGGCCACCTTCTCGCGAGGAAACTCGTCGCGCACGATCCCGAAAGCAAGCGGGAAGATGCCGCCCGCCGCTCCTTGGATGAAGCGGCCCACGACAACCACCGCCAGCGAACTCGACACCGCGGCCAGCAGCGTCCCGAAGGCAAGGATCACAAGCGTCCAAAGGAGCATCTTCTCCTTGCCATACATGTCGCCCAACCGGCCCAAGATCGCAGTGCCCACGGAGGCCGCGAGCAGGTAGGCGGTGAGTAGCCAGGTGACGCCCGTCTCGCTTGTGTGCAAGGCGTGCTGGAAGGTCGGCAGCGCGGGAAGGACAGCCGAGCTGAGCATCGCGTAGGCCAACCCGCCGAGCGCGAGCACGGCCAAGATCAGGTTGGGATGGGTGCGCTCCCTGGTGGTCTCGTCCCAGCCGGCTGCCATGCGTCTCACCTTAGCTTCGCGAGACGTTTAGCTCGTTTGCCGCGCCCTCCGACGGCCTCCTCGTCTTCAGACGGACTCAGCTGAACATGCGCCGTTTGGAGCCAAACGGCGATTGCAGATCGCGCTCTTGGAACGGACCTTGCGCGCTGCTGGTCTTGGCGTAGCGGTAGAGCGCCACCGCAAAAGTTTGGCGCACGACGGCGCTGATAGCGAGGATCGATATGAACACGACGACTGCCACCGCGATGAGTGTGTCGCGTGCGCCCGCATCGCTGCCGGTCGCCGCCAAGCCGAACCCGAAGAGGAGGACCAATGGCAGCACCACGATGACCGTCCATGCAGTCACGATCACGTTGCCGCTGATGCCCTCGCCCCAGCGCTCCTTGACTATGTGGGCGGAGCGGCTGAGGCATTGCGGCGCCGAGCAACCCTCGACCGCGAGGATCGGTATCGCGAAGAGGCTGGCCAGCGACCAGCCCACACCCACGAGCCTTGCCACGATGCTTCCACCGAGGGGTAGCCGATTTGCGAGCTGCTCGAGCACGACGCCCACCACAGCCGCGATCAGCGCCCACAGCGCCACCTGGCCGACACGGCGCGCGGGAACCGCCAGCGCTTCGCCGAGCGAGAGGCTCCTCCCTTCCAAGGCTGCCGACGCGGCAGCCGCGATCGCGGTGTTGAAGAACACACTGAGGAACGTCAGTGGATAGGCAAGAATCAATGCGATCAACGCGAGGTGTGCCTCGTTGAAATGCCGGTGTCCGTAGAAGCCGGCCACTCCGAAGATCACAGCCACTGAGGCGGCGCCGAAAAGCCCGGAGATCATCGCGAGGATCAGGAGCGCATGGTCGTGTCGCACAATCGTCCACGCCGCCTTCGTCAGGCGCCAAGAGCGAGAGATTCGCCCTTCTTTTGGAGTCTCTGAAGTCCCGGCCGTTATTCCCGACATTTCGCCTCTCTCCAACGCTTGAACCGACCGCACATGTATACCCGAATGATCGCTCAGTCGATCATCGACGTGTCCGCGCTTGGCCTCAAGCAGAAGCAAGCCTCTGCGGGCGATCACCGTGCGCAATGATTGCGCGATGCCAGGGCCTCCCGAGCTTGCGGTCACAGCCCCGTTCGCCGGTGTGGTCGTCGCGGTCGAGTATCGCCCTGGCGGATCGGTAAGGGCCGGCGGGGTGGTAGTGGTGCTCGAGGCGATGAAGATGGAGCATGAGATCCTCGCCGAGGCGGGCGGGGTCGTGAGCCGTGTGGAGGTGGCGGTTGGCGATGCGGTCCAGGAGGGCGAGCTGCTGCTTGTGCTTACACCCGGAGACTCGGTGGCACGGGAGGCCGCTGACGGGGTCGCCCCTGGAGCTCCCGGGTCGCGCGACCCCGACGCCATCCGCGCGGACC
>JBAVYU010000003.1:0-23268 GCA_049588415.1 Solirubrobacteraceae bacterium | reverse complement strand
GCACCCGACAGGACCTGTCCGTATAGGGACAGGTCACCTAAAAGGTGGGCGCGTACTTTCCGAACACGTCCTGCATCGCCCCGCACGCCTCACCCATCGAGCAGCGGTCCTTCAAGGCCTGGCGGATCGCGGGCAGCAGGTTGTCCTTGCCGCGTGCGGTCTCGCGTAGTTCCTCCAACCGCTTGTCCACGAGCGTCTGGTCGCGGTTCGCCTTGAAGGCCTTCAAGCGGTCGACCTGTTCGCGCTCTGACTGCGGATCCACGCGCAACAGATCGGGCACCTCGAGGTCTTCCTCCTCGAACTTGTTGACGCCCACCACGATGTCCTGGCCGATCCGGTAGCGCTCCTGGTAGCCCCAGGCGGACTCGTCGATCTCGCCGGTGATGAACTGGATCGCGTTCACGCTGCCCCCGAGTGCGTCCACCTTGGCTATTAGTTCGTTGGCCCTTGCTTCGATCTCGTCGGTGAGGGACTCCACGAAGTAGGAGCCTGCGAACGGATCCACTGTGTCGGTTGCCCCAGACTCATAAGCGAGTATCTGCTGGGTCCGCAGCGCGATCTTGGCCGCGTGCTCGGTTGGCAGGGCCAAAGCCTCGTCGAAGCCGTTGGTGTGAAGCGACTGGGTGCCCCCACACACCGCCGCGAACCCCTGCAAGGCGACCCTCACGATGTTGTTCTCAGGCTGTTGCGCCGTCAAGGTCACGCCGCCCGTCTGGGTGTGGAAGCGCAGCATCGTCGACTTCGGGTTGGTGGCTCCGAAGCGCTCCTTCATGATGTGCGCCCACATTCGCCTGGCCGCCCTGAACTTGGCGACCTCTTGGAACACGTTGTTGTGGCCGTTGAAGAAGAAGGCCAACCTCGGCGCGAAGTCGTCCACGTCGAGGCCCTTCTCGATCGCGGCCGTCACATATGCGATCCCCGAGGAGAGTGTAAAAGCAACCTCCTGCACCGCCGAACATCCCTTCTCCCTGAAGTGGTAGCCCGAGATCGAAATCGTGTTCCACTTAGGCACTTTTTCTTGGCAGTACTGGAACAAGTCGGTCGTGATCCGCATTGTGGGCTCAGGCGGATAGATGTAGTTGCCCCTGGCGATGTACTCCTTCAAGACGTCATTTTGGGTAGTGCCCCTCAGCTTCTCGCTCGGCACTCCTTGCTCCTCGCCAACCAGCTCGTACAGGAGCAACAGGCAGGCCGCGGGTGCGTTGATCGTCATCGAAGTCGAAACTTGGTCGAGGGGGATGCCGTCGAACGCGGTCCTCATGTCGTCGATCGTGTCGATCGCCACGCCCGTCCTTCCAACCTCGCCCAGGCAGCGCGGATTGTCGGAGTCCAAGCCCAATTGGGTGGGCAGGTCAAAGGCCATCGACAGACCGGTCGAGCCCTTGGAGAGCAGGTACCTGTAGCGCTCGTTTGACTCCTTCGCCGAGGCATAGCCCGCGTATTGGCGCATCGTCCAAGTCTGTTTGCGATACATCTCCCGGTGTACCCCACGGGTATACGGGAACCCGCCGGGCTCGCCCAAGTCGAGGTCCGCCGGCAGGTCATGCTCGTCGTAGAGCGCCCCGATCTCGATCCCCGAGTCGGTGAACCTGCGCGGGTCCTCTGGGCCCACGATCGGAGCCACGGTGAGGCGCTCCTCGTGCTCTGTGTTGGATCCTTCGTCAGTCATCTCCACCAGGAGATCATATTTACGGTTGATCGCATGTGGCCCCGTCGATGGCCAGAGCCGGTCAAGCCGGCGGTCGGGCCGTCGGTCAAAACGGGTCCACAGTCGTTATCCTCCGGGCCGTGCCCACCTGCTTGGTAACCGGAGGCGCCGGCTTCTTGGGCTCGCACTTGTGCGACGAGTTGCTGGCGCGCGGTCACAGGGTCATCTGCGTCGATAACTTCGAGACCGGTTCCCTGGTCAACATCGAGCACATACGCGATCCCGAGCAGTTCAGGCACATCAACGTCGACATCATCGACTCCTACGAGATCGACGAGCCCGTCGACTTCGTCTACCACTTGGCTTCGCCCGCCTCGCCGATCGATTATCTGCGCCTGCCTTTGCACACCTTGAAGGTCGGCTCCTACGGCACCCACAACACCCTGGGCTTGGCCAAGCGCCACCGCGCCCGGTTCCTGATCGCCTCGACCTCCGAGGTCTACGGCGATCCCTTGGAGCACCCCCAATCTGAGTCCTACTGGGGTCACGTCAACCCGATCGGCCCGCGCGGCGTCTATGACGAGGCCAAGCGCTACGCCGAGGCCCTCACGATGGCCTATCACCGCCAACAGGGCGTCGACACCGCGATCGTGCGCATCTTCAACACCTACGGCTCGCGCATGCGCCCCCACGACGGCCGCGCGATTCCCACGTTCCTGCGCCAAGCCTTGGCCAACCGGCCTTTGACCGTGTTCGGCGACGGCTCCCAGACGCGCTCCTTCTGCTTCGTCTCAGATCTGATCCGCGGCCTGATCGCTTTGGCCGAGTCCGGCCACCACGACCCGGTCAACATCGGCAACCCCGACGAGTACACCTTGTTGGAGCTGGCCGAAGCCGTCAAGGAGATCACGGGCGCCGCCTCCGACATCCTCTTCGAGGCCTTGCCCGTCGATGATCCCAAGCAACGCCGGCCCGACATCAGCCTGGCCAAAGAGCTGCTCGGATGGGCGCCCGAGGTGTCCTTGCGCGACGGTCTACGTCGCACGATCGACGCCTCCGGCATAGAGCAGCTGGTTGGTTGAGCGCTTCCGCCCAGGGGGGTTGGGGCCGCTTGACCATGCCCCGCACACGTGCGCGCCCCTGCGCGCACGTGCTTTCCCAGAGGGGTTGCGACCGCTACATCTGGGAAACTGAGTTGTTGTGAAGTCCGAGATGGGAGTTCGTTCCCCGGACGCGCCGCACACCAGCCGTCCCGCACGGCCGCCTTTGCCCGTGCGCGCCCAGCCGGTCCATCGTGCTCCAGAGAACGTCCTTCCGACAAAGTCCGACCGCGACGTGCGCTCCAAGCGCCCGCCCGCCCTTTCCTTTGTCCTGCGCATGGACACGATGCGGCGAGGCCTGCGCGTCCTTTCCCTGCTCGCGCTCGACTTGCTCGGGCTGTCGCTCGCGATCTTCACCGCGCTTGCTCTCAAGGCGGCCGTGTTGTCCAGCTTCGACGCCGGCCAGGCCTATAAAGGTACGCGGTCGATTCTCGCCTTCGCCTATTTGCTGACCGCGCTCCTGTTCGCCCGCTCGGGTCTCTACGCCGCGCGCTCCCAGCGTCCCGGTCTGTCGCGCATCGTGGGCTCGCTCTTCCAAGTTGCCTTCGTGGCCTTGGTCTTCGCGGTGGTCTCCGGCGAACACTTCTCCTCCTATTACATCTTCTATGGCTCGCTGGCCTTTGCCCTGCTCTATATCTCCTCTTTTCGCTACGTCTACGAGCGAGCCACCGGGGCGATCCTGCGTGCCGCCGGCTACCAGCGCCGAGCCGTCTTGGTCGGAACCGGTAAGCACATTCACGATGTGGCCCACGCGCTTGCCGACGCGCCCTCCTCGCCGATCGAAGTCGTCGGCTTCGTCTCGCCCGAGCCTCTGCCCCCCAACGGCATTCGCTGTCTGGGCACGCTCGACCATCTCCAAGCAGTGATCGCCGCCGAGCGCGTCGACGAGGTGATCATCGCCGACCCGGACTTCTCCCAAGAGCTCGCGGTCGAGCTCGTCGATCAATGCCACCGGCGCGGTGTGCGCGTACGCATCGCGCCCTCCACGATGGAGATCCTGATCCACCGCGCCGAGTTCGTCCCCGGTCAATCAGTGCCCCTGTTTGAGCTGGGCCCCCCCGTCTTCGAGGGCATCGACTTCGCCCTCAAGCGCACTTTCGACGCGGTTGGCTCGACCCTGCTCTTGGTCGTGCTTAGCCCTTTGCTCTTGACGATCTTCTTGGCCGTGCGACTCTCCTCGCGCGGCCCCGTCTTCTACCGCTCGATGCGTCCCGGCATCGGCCAGCGCCCGTTCGCGTGCCTGAAGTTCAGGACCATGTACTGCGACGCCGATGAGCGCCAGGGCGCCTTGGAGGAGCTCAACGAGGCAAGCGGCGCGCTCTTCAAGATCAAGGACGATCCCCGCCTCACGCCCGTCGGGCGTCTCCTGCGGCGCTTTTCCTTCGACGAGCTGCCCCAGCTCATCAACGTATTGCGCGGCGAGATGTCCTTGGTCGGGCCAAGGCCGCTACCCGAGCGCGACTTCGAGCTGCTCGAGGACTGGCACCGCAAGCGCTACCTCGTCCTGCCCGGGATCACGGGCCTGTGGCAGGTCTCAGGGCGCTCCGAGCTCGACTTCGACGACCTCGTACACCTCGACTTCATCTACCTCGAGCGCTGGTCTTTGGCCTTGGACTTGGCGATCCTGCTCAAGACGATTCCAGCCGTGCTGATGCAACGGGGGGCGTACTGACGAAAGCCCGTCCCGGCTCGGACAGGGCGCGCTCGTAGACCTGCCAAGTAGCGCGTGCCACGTCCTCCCAACTCCACGAAGGTTCGGACACCGGCGGGATCACGACCACGCGCCCGCGCTCCAAGCCAAGCCTGGCGACGGCATCCTCGGCGACCGCCTCGGTGGGCACGATCGCGTGTGTGGCGCGCGCGAGCGCCAGGTGGCGAAGCCGCAGATAGATGCCGCCGTGGCGCAAGCGCTCGCTCGGGCGAGTGAGCGCGTCGACGTCCTGGATGGTCACCACCATCGGACACGGACTACGCAAGATCGCGCCATCGATCCAAGGCGAGTGATACACGTCCACATGTCGCGGCCGGTGCGTCTCGACGATCTCGATGCTGTCGCCCACGACTCTGTCGAGCCCGCCAAGCAGTCCGCGCGAGTAGCGGCCGACGCCGCGCACTTCGACGCAAGGCCGGCTGTCGAAGCCGACCCTCATCGTGTTCGGCTCCCCGACCCGGGAGGCCCGACCACGAGACATCCTCATGGCTGTCCCACCAAGAGCACTACCGACAACATAGCCTCTCGCGGCCGTCCGTGTGTGCTTTGAAGGCGAATGGTTCCCGCTGTTTCCATCGTTTGTCGCGTCTCCACGACGCTAGCCTTGCCTGCCATGTCCTCGCACGCCTACTACGAGAGCCTGTGGGAGGGCATACCTCCAGGCCTGGCACCCAGCGACGCGAGCCTGCGCGAAGCGTTTCTGCTGAGCCATCTCGAGGCCGAGAAGGAGCGCCTGGGACGCCGAGTGCGCGTACTCGACCTTGGCTGCGGAGAGGGCCACTTCGCCGACCTCCTCGTGCGCGCAGACGCCGAGGTTGTGGCTTGCGATATCGCGGAGGAGCCCTTGCGGCGTGCCCGTGCAAACCATCCCGACCTTGACTTGCGCCTGATGGACCCCGGCGGTCCCCTGCCTTTCGCGGACGCAAACTTCGACATCGTCTGGGCTGGAGAGACGATCGAGCATGTCCTCGACACCTCCCAGTGGTTGTCCGAGGTGCGCCGTGTGTTGCCTTCGGGCGGCCTCATCCTGCTCTCCACGCCGGATCACGGCTTTTTCTCGCGATTGCGCCTCGCCGTCAGCGAGCGAGCGTTCGCGGGCCATTTCGACCCGCGCTCGGATCACCTGCGCTTTTATGTGCCCGGCGCGCTCATTGGACTGCTCTCTGACTTCGGATTCCAGGAGATCGCGGTGGCGCGTCGTGGCGGAGTGCCTGGCGCTCGCAGAGCGCTTTTGGCAAGCGGGCGGCGCAAGCGGTTCTAAGTGCCTGTCCGCCTAGCACGGTGGCCCGATTCCCGTGTGGGGTGGACAGCCGGCGGTGCGGCCCGCAGCGCCTCCACGTAAGCGTTCTGGATCGGGATCGACAGCGGATCGAGATAGACGGCGGCGCGCAGCTCGCTAACCGCTTCGCGCGGATTGGAGCTCATGTCGTACTGCCCCAGTGTCAGCCACGTCTGAGGATTGGAGGGCTGCAGTTGGACCGCCTTCTGCAAGGTCGCCCTGGCGAGAGAGCTCTCGCCAGTGGCCTTCTGCACCGCGGAGAGGGTGAACAAGGCTTGCGCGGACAGAGGATCGCGTTCCACCGCGGCTTGGGCGGCAGAGCGAGCGGCCACCGGGTTGTGTGGCAGCAGCACCAGAGCGTTTTCGGAAGCGTCGACCGAGCGCTGGGGCTGCCACTCCGTCCAGGCCGCCAACAGCGCCCCCACCACCACTGCGACCGCGATCCCCACGCGCACCGGTCCAAGCCGGCCCAGCGAAGGCGCCTTCAGGCGCTCGCGAGGAACCTTGGCGCCGGCAGCCTCCGGCGAGCCCGCCGGCGCCGTCAGGCTGCCGGCCGGCAGCGACCCCCGTCCGGCCAACCAGCCGGCGCAGAGCAAGGCCACGAAAGCGTTCCCGGGCACGTACCAAGTCCAGTCGGCGAACGAGTGCACTCCGAACACGATCACGATGCAGAGCATCGTCAGCATCCCGATGCGCTCTGGCGTATATGCCAATGGTGCGTGTCCCCATCTGAGCGACGGAGGCGACCGAAGCCCGGAGGCGCTCGCCTCGGGCGAGTATCCCCGTTTCGGCCAGTGGACCATCCAACGCCGGTTAAACGGATGTGTCGGGCGCCCCGCGGCTGCCATCCAAGCGAATAGCAAGGCCAGGCTGATAAGCAAGCCGACGATGCCGAGGTCGGCCAGCGTCTGCACCACATAACCGTGTGCTTGCCTCACGTCCAAGAGCTGCTTGCGGTAGCGCAGTCGTGCCGTTTCGTAACCGGCGGCTCCGGCGCCCAGCGCAGGGTGAGCTTCGAAAATCTCCAGTGCCTCCTTCCAGTAGCGCGCACGCACGCTGCCCACGGCGGTCAAGCGGCCGGGACTGTTGGCCGGCACGGGCGCGTTCGGATTCGTCAGCGAGGAAAGGTCGTGAGAGATCGTGCCGGTGAGCCCCCGTTTTGTGGCGGCGAGCCCGCCCACGCCGGCAAGCAAGAGCAGCACGAGCAGCGAGGCAAGCACGATCCCCACGGCGCGCCGAGTGCTACCTGCCGGAGCGCGACGGTCGCCGAAGAAGCCGATCGCGACGCCTACCAAGGTCAGCAGGATCAGCATCGCGCAGAGTAGTGCGCCGAGCTGATGGCCAGCATTGGTACGCAGCCCAAGGGCCACTCCATCGCTGCTCAGCGCGTGACGAGAGAAGTCCCAGGCGACGACCGGAGCGGCGCCCAGCACTCCCACGATCAACACGCGAGCGCCGCGTAGGCGCAATGGCACCATGCACATCCAGGCCGCCACCCCGATCGCCAAGGCGGCCAAAGCGCCACGTGAGTAGGCGAGCATCAACGTGACGATCAACAAGCCCGTGGCAGGGTAGGCGAGTGCGTTCAGTAGAGCATGACCCGCGCGTCGCGCACCCAGCCACAGGCAGCCGATCGTGCCCATCGCCGCGGTCAGGCCGATCGCGTTCCAGTACCCGTACGGTTCCTGCAGGCGGGCATAGAAGTTGGCTTCGGCGCTCAATGTCAGATCGCCAGGCAAGACCTTCGTGAGCAGCGCATAGGCACAGACCAGGACCGCGGCCAGCACCGTCCCGCCCAAGAGCGCCCGCCATCCGCCCGGGACGATCCAAGCGAGCGCCACGGCCGCCGCGAACAGTCCGCTGTAGGCGAGCATCCGGCCGGCGTCCTGCCAGCTCGCGTCGGGAGCCACCGACCAGGCGACCGAGAGTCCCGTCAGGGCGGTGAAGGCCAGCAACAGGCCGATCGACCACACCCCGCGCGCACGAAATCCCGCTGCCGCAAACACGACTGCTCCCGTGACCAGCGCTCCAGCTGCAAGCGTCGTCGTCAGCTCGAGCGTGGTCATCGGCGCCAGGTTCAAGCCGCCCCTGGCGAGGAATGTCGCGTAGCAGAGGAGGCCCGCGACGGCTAGTGTCGCGGCCGCGGTCACGCCCGCTCTTGGCTCCTGGCCAACGGGAGGCGAAAGCGGCTCGACCGGCTCTTCGAGCAGCACCGTCGCGGAGTGCTCAGCCGTCACGACGTGAGCGGACACGCTTTCGCACCTCCCCGATCGTGAGCGCGACGGCGCCGGCGAACATCAGTGCAAGCACGGCAAACAGAGAGTGGGGCAGGGTGTTGACAGCCGAGGCGATATTGGCGTGCACCACGCCCGGACGAATCGGTTCGTTGCCGATGCGCACAGGTGTCGCGCCATCGTGGTGAGCGCTCTGAACCGCGCTCTGCTCGGTTGGCGTCAGCGCCAGGGGCACGCTCGCCGGGATCGTTGTGGAGGCCTTTTCGCCGCCGCCACCCGCGGCCGCAAGCTCAGCTTTGCGGATTTCTTCGGTGCACGCGGTGTACTCCACGACTATCGTCGGCAGCTGTTTGAGCGCTTGGCGATAGGCGTTTTGACTGTAGCCACCGAACGATTCTTTTTTCGCGCACTTTTCGACGATTGTCGAGGCTTGGTCGGCTTGTGCGGAAGGAGCACACGCAAACAGAGCCAGCATTGCCATCGAGATGGCGACCAATTGCGCGCCTGCACCGGCGAGGAGCTTCGCGCGGTGCGGCCCACGGCGCGCGCTCGGGACCCGGCGCACAGCGCCCGCAAGCATGCTCCTGCCCCTGTTCCTGTTGACCGACAGCCCTTCCAAGAGGCTCAACGCTACCTCACCGTCCCCCCGACTGGCCCAAGTCGGCAAGCGCGCGAGAGAAGCCCTCGGCCCACGCCTCTCGGGTATACGCGGCCACGTCCTCTCGCCCGGCCGCGCCCAGCCGGGCGCGCCGATCCGGGTCGCGCGCCAGCTGTCTCAAAGCTGCGGCCAACGCAACCGCATCGCCTGCGGGCACCACCAAGCCATTTTGGCCGTCCTGCACCAAGCCGCCTGCCGCGGCGCCGACTGCGTCGCTTGCGATCACTGGAAGTCCCCGATTCATTGCCTCGTTTGTCACGAGTCCCCACGGCTCGCGGAAAGTGCGCGTCGGAATCGATGGCACCACCAAAACATCTGAGGCCTCATAGAAGTTGCGCAACTCCGCCTGAGAGACCTGCATGAAGCGCGCCACCGCGCCGCCGGCCGGGACCCAAGGGGGGGTGGATCCCGCGCCGACGAGGACGAGCGCGGCGGTTGGTGCCTGCAGGCCCGACATGCTCCAAGCCTCCTCGAGCACCCTCAGTCCCTTTTCCCGGGCCGGCCGTCCTGCAAACAAGAACTTCACAGCCGCGCCGGCCGGCCATCTCGGGTCGCTCGGAATGCTCGCCTCGGGCGAGCTCCAGAAGGCGTTGTCGACCGCCTGGGGAGCGACGTGTACTCGCCTCGCGCCTCGCGCTCGCACGTAGGCGCTCACATGTGGTCCATAGGTGACGATCGCGTCGGCCGAGCGGTACAGGCGCAGCAGGGCCGGATAGCTGAGTGCATGCGCCGCGCTGCGCGGGTGCGCCCACAACGATGCCCACAGAATCAAAGGAACCCGGGCTCGCCGCGCTCCCGCCCACGAGCCGGGCAAGGCTATGCGTCCGCCTGTGGAGGCAACCACGGCGCGGTAGCGCCCGCTCGCCGCCAGCGCAAACAACTCGTGCTCGTGCACGTGACGATGGGGAAAGGGCAACTCGTCCGCTGTCGCCCCGCCGCCGTGTGCGAGCCGCCCGCCGAACAGCGCGTACTCGACATCCTCGCGCTCATGCAACTGCGCGAACGCCGCCACCCGGTAGGCAGGCGCATGGCCCGTCACGAACAGGACCGGCTTCATCGCACCGCTTGTTCGTAAGCCGCGACCGTCTGCTCGCCGCAACGGCGCCAGCTGAAGTTGGCCGCGACCGTCTCGCGCGCCCTGATGCTCGCCTCGCGCAGGCGCCCTGGATCGGAAAGCAGCTCGTCGATGCGCTGGGTGAGTCGCTCGATGTCGCCCGGTGGGACGAGCACGAAGCCGTCGCCTGCGGCCGCGATCTCCTCCGGTCCCGGCTCCCCGCGACAGCCGATGGCAGGCACTCCGCCGGCCATCGCCTCTATGTAGGCGACTCCGAAAGCCTCCTCGGTCGAAGGCATCGCAAACAGGGTGCACCGGCGCGCCAAGGCGATTGCCTCCTCATGAGGCAGCTGACCGTGAAACTCGACCCGCTCGCCCACCCCTAGACGCGCGGCGAGTCCTTCCAGCGCGATCCGCTCCGGCCCGTCTCCCACGATTGTGTAGCGCAATGTCGGGTAGCGCTTGGCCAGCACGGCAAGCGCCCGCATCACGTCGGCATGGCGCTTGCGGGCGACCAAGTGGCCGACCGTCACCAACGAGGGTTGCAGGTCGCGCTTGCCGCCGGAATCGGGCAGGTCGGCGCCGAGGTGAACCACTTTGGCTTCGCGCGCTCCGTAGTGACGCGCCAGTTCGGCGACGCCCGCGCTGTTGGCGAGCACGTCGGTGGCGCCCGCCAGGTTGCGTTCCACCGCCAAGCGTCCCGCCTCGCTGCGCGGCGCCGTGTAGAGCACATCTCCTCCATGCACAGACACGACAAGCGGCAGATCGAGCCGGCGGGGACGGTCGAGCGCACGGCGCACGGCGTCCGCGGCCGGAACGGCGTTGTGAGCATGGACGAGATCGAACTTGAACGAGCGCCGCATACGGCGCAGGGCCAGGCCCAGCGCAGGAGTGGCCCAAGCGCCCCACGCTTGGTAGTGGCGCTCTCTGGGCGGCGACACGTAGCGCACATAGGCGATATCCAGACCGTCGAGTGTCTGTTTGCTCGGCTGGCTCGCCAGATCCCGCAGCGCGCGGCTTGGGCCCCCCGGGGTGGCTTGGCTTCGAGAAAAGGAGGCTCGCGGCGGTACGAGTCGATGCAGCACGATCACTCGTACCTCGGCCCCCGCATCACGTGCGGCCAAAGCCTGGCGGTGCGCCCACACGCCCAGCACCGGGTCGCTTTGGCGTGGGTAGAACTCGGATACGACGACGACCTTCACGATTTCCTGCACCCCGCTTCTGGCGGTGCGGGGGAGTTATGCAGGTGGAGGCTCACCAGTGGCGGTGGGTGACGAGGGTTTGCCGGGCTTCGCTTGCCTTCAGGTAAGGCCGTCCGGACAGGAACGCGCGCGCCTCGTCCAAAGCCTGCTCGCGAGAGTAGGTGCTCGCCGCGGGCGCTGCGCGATGGGCGATGGGAGTGGCGTCGACCACGCCGCAACGCCAACCTTGATCGCGCGCGAGCGCCGCCCAATGAAGATCCAAGCCCCAGCCCATGCGCAGATCGGGAAATGGCAGCAGCGTGGAGAAGGTCGAGCGAGCAAAAGCCGTCAGGGGTCCGATCTCCACGAAGCGAGTCTCGCGCACGACATCGCCGCTGCGTCGTCGGGTCACTTGCCAGGCCGCATGCGATGCAAGCCGATGCGCAGGCTGCGCGAGGTCGAGCGCGAAGTGCTCCGCCAGGAACAGGAAGCCGTCCAGGAAGCCTTTGGGTAGGACGATGTCATCGTCCACGACCAGCAGCCAGTCGCGATCCTCCGGCCGGTGCGCGCCCAGCAGAAGATTTAGGTTCTCGAACTTGCCGAGCTCCTCCGCGGGGGCGAAGTGAATCTCCACCTCGTGGCGCGAGCGCGCCAGCTCGGCGCGAATGGCTCCTACGAGCTTCCGGTGTTGGGGACGCTCGATCCCAAGCACCAACACTTTCCGAGTAGGCGGCTCAAGCTGTGCCGCCCGAGCGAGGCGCCGTGTTCGGCCGGAGAGGATCTCCAGCGCGTCGGCGCCGAGGTCGAGGCAAGCGCGGCGTAGGCCATCGACTCCCCCGACATGGCCGCTTTCGCCTGAAAGGAAGTCGTCGGAGGGGGTGGCGCCTATGGGGCCCCGCGAGATGCGCTCGGTGCTCTCCGCCGGGCTATTCAGAGAACGCTCGGAGCGGCCGTCTGTGCGCAGCGCCTCCAGCAAGCGCCCGCCGCTGTGCGCGACCATTGTCAGGCCTGCCGGGCAGCGGTGGCGGAAGACGTGACCCAGGCATGCCGCCAGCGTGTGCAGCTCGTGGCCGCGCGAGGGCGCCTGGCCGCGCCATACATCGAAGCGTCTGGCGGCGCGTCCGCGTGCATAGGCCGCGCGGCAGAGAGGACGCAGGTGAGCGTCCGCGGGCGACCGTCGGTGGCGCAAAGAGGCCGTCGCCACATAAAGGACGGGCTCTTGCCCACTTTCAGTCTCTGTCGGCGGGTCGATCCCGTGCTCGGAGGAGCGCGGCTCATCTGGGGTGTGGGACGTCTCGAGGGTGTGATGGCGCGTCTCCCGGGCGAGCCGTTCCTGCCACTCCTGCTCGTCGCCGCCGTGCTCCAATGACACGTCGAACGGTCCCACCCGATCGAGGGCGGTGCGGCGGATTGTCATGTTGGCGCCCCACGCGAAGCGTGTCCGGGCGTCGTCCGGCCCGAGGTCGAGCGAGGTGATCGGTGCTCGCTCGCGCCCGCATGAGCGCGGCGGCGAGCCTTCCAGGCGCGGCTGGATCGGGCCCGTGAACACATCCACCTGTGGGTGCTCGCGCGCGGCGCGAAGCAAAGCGTCCAGCCATCCATCGCAGACTTCAACATCGTCGTCAACGAACACCACCAGCTCGCCTTCGGTGCGTGCCACGCCGGTGTTCCGCGCCACGTTCAGCCCGAGCGGCCCCGGGTGTGGCTCGTAACGGGCGCCGAAGCGGCTTGCGAGCCGGCGGGCCTGCTCAGAGTCTCCGGCGTCGTCTACCACAACCACCTCCGCGCCCGCCGCGGACGCTTGTGGGGCGATCGAGGCGAGCGCGACCCGCAAGTAGTCCAAACGCGCCCGTGTGGGCACCACGATCGACGCGGAAGGCGGCTCTGAGGCGGAGGGCATGCCGCAACAGTCTAGGTTTGCGGGGAATGGTCCTCTTCTTGCACAACCGCTATCGCACCACCGGCGGCGAGGAGCGCGTGGTCGAGGAGCTGCTCGCGGTTGTTCGCGAGTGGATGGGTGAGCCGGCGCAGCTGCTTACGCGCGACTCCTCCCAGGTCGGCGCTGCGCGCGCGGCCGCGGGTCTGCTGCGCGGCGGTCTCGGCGCCCGGGAAGTGGCCAAGGCCGTGCGTTTGACAGGGGCCACGGTCGTGCACGCCCACAACCTGAACCCTTTGTTTGGCTGGCGTGCGTTGGCCGCGGCCCGCGCGGAAGGGGCTCGCGTGGTGTTGCACCTGCACCAGTACCGCTTGGTGTGCGCCAATGGCGTGTGTTTCACGGAGGGCCGCGAGTGCACTCGCTGTCACGGGGGCAACACTTTGCCCGGTGTGATCCACAACTGTCGCGATAGTCGCGCCGAGGCGCTTGCCTACGGCGCCTCGCTCGCCCTATGGCAGCGACGCATTGTCGGGCAGGCGGATGCCGTAATCGTGCCGAGCGTGTTCGCACGCGAGCGTCTGCGCGAGTTGGGGGCGCCGCTGGATTGGGAGCGCGTGCACGTGCTTGCGCCTCCAGTGGGGATCGATGACGGCGCCCCCGGTCACCGCCACGGCGATCCGCGTGGGGAGTCTGGCCAGAGCGCGCCGGCGATCGTCTCCCGTTCAGATTCGGATGACATGCCAACGGAAGGGTTTGCCCTGGTTGTCTCCCGGCTGGCCCCCGAGAAGGGGGTCGATGTGGCGATCGAGGCCTGCCGGCTCGCCGGGGTGCCTTTGGTCGTGGCGGGCGATGGTCCACAAATGGGTGCACTGCGCGCGTACGCGCGCGCGCGCGCAGGACACCCCAGAATGCAATACCCACACCCACAGGTCGGACAAGAGTCGGCGTCTCCATCCACGGGTACCGGGAGCGCTCAAGAGACCCTCTGGTCCGCGGGCCAGGATGGCAGTGAGGTTCGCTTCCTCGGCCGCGTCGACGACGCCATGCTCGAGCGCCTCCGTAAAGAGGCCGCGCTCGCAATCGTCCCTTCGCGCTCGGCTGAGACTTTCGGAATGGCGGCCGCCGAGGCGATGGCCGCCGGTCTACCCGTGGTGGCCAGTCGTGTCGGCGCCCTGCCCGAGCTGGTCGAGGAGTCGGCTCTCGTCGAGCCAGGGAATCCCGCCGCGCTGGCCCAAGCGATCGCGCGGCTGTGGGGCGACACGGCCGCGGGCGAGCGGGGCCGAACCCGGGTGGGCGAGTTGTGTGGACCCGAGACGGTGGCGGATGGTCTGCGGCGGATCTATACCGGGACGGCATCCAGTCCCGCTTGAGCCCATAAGCTCTCGACCGTGACCACGCAACCGAAGCGCGCCCTGATCACGGGCATCACGGGTCAGGATGGGTCGTTCCTGGCCGAGCTGCTGCTGGAAAAGGGCTATGAGGTGATCGGAATGGTTCGCGGTGGCGGCGAGCGGGACCTTGGCTGCTCGGAGCATCTGCGCGAGCGTTACGGTCTAAGTGAGCGCTTGACGCTTGTGGGTGGCGACCTGCTTGACGCGAGCAGCCTGCGCGCGGCCGTCGAGAATAGTCGGCCCGACGAGCTGTACCACCTCGCCTCGCCCTCATTCGTGCCCGCTTCGTGGGAAAGGCCGGCCGAGACGCTGACGGCGATCACAGGGTCCACCGCGACGCTGCTGGAGGCAGTGCGAGACACGACTCCGCGGGCCCGCGTCTGGGTAGCCGCATCTGGTGCGATGTTCGGCGATACCGGGGAGAGTCCCCAACGCGAGAGCACGCCGTGTCTGCCAACGACCCCTTACGGGATCGCCAAGCTGGCCGCACGCCAGCTCACCGGCGCGATGCGTACATACGACGGCCTGTACGCGTGCTCAGGGATCCTGTTCAACCACGAGTCCGAGCGTCGCCCGCACCGGTTTGTGACCCGCACGATCACCCACGCCGTGGCCCAGATCAAGCTGGGCTTGGCCGAGGAGGTGACGCTTGGCTCGCTCGACGCGGTGCGCGACTGGTCGTTCGCGGGTGACGTGATGCGCGGAGCTTGGCTCATGCTCCAACAGGAGCGCCCCGAAGACTATGTATTGGCCAGCGGCGTGGGGCGAACCGTGGCTCAGCTCGCGGAGACCGCATTCGCGTGCGTGGGCCTTGAAGCGGAGCGCTACATACGGATCGATCCGAAGCTTGTGCGGGCCCCCGAGCGCACGCCCAGCGTGGGCGATTCAAGCAAGGCCCGCGAGCAGCTCGGTTGGGAGCCCGAATTGAGCTTCGAGCGGCTGGTGCGGCGTATGGTGGAGTCAGACCTGCGCGAGCTCCAAGCCGTCGCAGGCCGCGCGTAGACTGCTTCTGGATGACGACCGTCGGCATCATCGGGCTTGGCTATGTCGGGCTGCCGCTTGCGGTGGCCTTCGCCGAGGAGGGCTGTGAGGTTGTGGCGGTGGACGCCGACCCGCGTAAGACGCGACTGCTTCAGGCCGGCGAATCCTACATCGAGGACATACCTTCCGAGCGTCTGGAGGCGGTGCTCGGACGCTTGACCGTGACTACCGGCTACAAGGCTTTGGCCGGTGTCGACGCGGTGCTCGTGTGCGTGCCCACCCCTTTGACCGTGAACCGCGAGCCCGACCTGGGCCCGCTCGTAGACAGCATGAGGGCCCTGTCCAGTGTGCTCAAGGCGGGCCAATTGGTAGTGCTCGAGTCGACCACCTATCCGGGCACCACGCGCGAGCGGGTCGCCCCCCTGCTCGAGGAGTCGGGCCTGAAGGCTGGCGGTGACTTCCACCTGGCCTTCTCGCCCGAGCGTGTCGATCCGGGCCGGACCGACTTCACGATGCGCAATACACCCAAGGTGCTAGGTGGCCTCACCGAGGTGTGCGCCGATCGCGCCCAAGCCCTGTACGAAATGGTGTGCGACGAGATCGTGCGTGTGTCAAGCCCCGAGGCGGCCGAGCTGACGAAGTTGCTCGAGAATATTTTCAGGTCGGTCAACATCGCCTTGGTCAACGAGCTGGCGATGTTGACCGATCGTATGGGCATCGACATCTGGGAGGTGGTCGAGGCGGCGGCTACCAAGCCCTACGGGTTCATGCGCTTCGAGCCCGGGCCCGGCATGGGCGGGCACTGCCTGCCGGTCGACCCTTTCTACCTGAGTTGGCGGGCACGCGAGTTCGATATGAGCACCGAGTTCATCGAGCTCGCGGGCAAGGTCAATCAGCAGATGCCCTATCACTGTGTGGCGAAGGTCCAACGCGCTCTCAATGACGCTGGTCGGGCTGTGAGGGGCGCCCGCGTGGCAGTGTTCGGGGTCAGCTACAAGCCGGGGGTAGGCGACGTGAGGGAGTCGCCGGCCCTGAAGATCCTCGAGCTGCTTAAGGGTCTGGGCGCCGAGCTGGCCTATCACGACCCCCACGTGCCCACCCTCCCCGAGTTCGGTCTAAACAGCGTGCCGGTCGAGCAGGCGCTCAGCGATGCGGATCTCGCTCTGATCGTGACCGCCCATCCGGGCGTCGATCACGCCTTGATCGCCCAGCGGGCCCGCATCACGGTGGATCTGCGCGGGGTGACACGCGGAAGTAGTGTTCCGAGCGTGGTGCGCCTGTGAGCGAGACAGCCCTGGGTCCTGTACTCGGCGAGAACGTCAAGGTCGGCGAGAACGTCACGTTCGGCGCCTACGTGGTCGTCCACGACGGCACCACGATCGGCGATGGTTGCGTGATCGAGGATCACGTCGTGCTCGGCAAGCGCCCCCGCCTCGCGCGCAGCTCCTCGGCCAAAGGCGATGTCGGCGACCTCGTGCTGGGTGAGCGCGTGACGGTCTGTTCTGGAGCGGTTGTGTTCGCCGGAGCGAACGTCGGCGACGAGGCGATCTTGGGCGATCAGTCGTTCGTGCGCGAGCGCTCCCAGATCGGTGCGGGGTCGGTGATCGGGCGGGGCAGCGTTGTCGACAACGACGTCACGGTGGGCGCGCGCGTGCGGGTCCAGACGAGCGTCTATCTGACCGCGTTCACGGTCGTCGAGGATGACGTTTTCGTGGGCCCCGGGGCGACCACCACCAACGACAACACAATGAACCGACACGAGGGTGGGCGGGACCCCAAAACATATTTGCGCGGAGCCTTGTTGCGCCGCGCCTGCCGCGTCGGAGGGGGCACAGTGCTGACCCCTGGCGTGGAGATCGGCGAGGAGGCGTTTGTGGCTGCAGGCGCCGTCGTCACCAAGGACGTGCCCGCACGGGGCGTCGCGATCGGCGTGCCTGCGCGAGTCGTGCGCGAGGTTGGCGAGCAGGATCTGCTGGAGCGCTGGCGCTAGAGCACCAAACGAACCGCGCTCACGACCTCGGCGACCTGCTCGCTCGAGAGGACGGGGCTGATCGGGATCGCCAGGTGCGCGCGCGCGGCCTCTTCGGTGCCGGGTAGCTTGGCGCTCTCGCCCCAAGCGCGCATCGCGGGCTGCAGGTGAACGGGAGTGCGGTAGTAGGCGCGGCAGCCGATCCCCGCCTCGCCCAAGGCGGCCGCGAGACGGTCCGCTTCGGAGTGGCGCACCACGTACAGGTGCCAGGCCGGCTGCGAGCCCACGGTCGCACGCGGCAAGGTCACGAGGTCTCCCAGGCCCAGCTCGCCGTACTCGGACGCCGCCCGGCGGCGCCCGTCCGACCAAGCGTCGAGGTGGGGAAGCTGGACGCGCAGGATCGCCGCCTGCAGCTCGTCCAAGCGCGAGTTGTAGCCGACCAAGTCGTAAGTCACCTTGTCGTGGGAGCCGTGGAAACGCAGCACCCGAGCCCGCTCCGCCACGTCCTCGTCAGAGGTCACGACGACGCCCCCGTCGCCGAAGCAACCCAGGTTCTTGGAGGGAAAGAACGAGAACGTGGCAGCCTTACCCAGCGAGCCGGGCCGCCCGTGCGTGCCGGTCGAGCCGGCCGACTGGGCGGCATCCTCGAGCACCGGCACGCCCAGCTCTTCGATCTCCGCGACAGGCGCCAAGTTGCCGAACAGGTGCACCGCGATAACGGCCTTCGTGCGCGGCGTCAGCGCCTCGGCGACTGTTTCGGCGTTGATGCAGAAGGTCTGGGGATCTATGTCGCAGAACACGGGCGTCGCGCCCGTGGGAGGGATCGCCTCGGCGGAGGCATAGAACGTGAAGGAAGGCACCAACACCTCATCCCCCGGCCCCACGCCCATCGCACGCAAGGCGACCGTGATCGCCTCGGTGCCGTTGGCCACCCCGACCGCGTGCTTGGCGCCGCAATAGTCGGCGAACTCGCGCTCGAAGGCCTCGACCTCGGGACCGAGGATGTAGTGGCCCGAGTCGAGCACGCGCGCGACGGCGCCGCGCAGCTCCTCACGCAACGGCTCAAGCGCCGTGGAGGTGTCGAACAGGGGGACGGTCATAGCTCAGGGCCCCGATCGGATCGTAGGGGTCGCCACTCGTCTCATTTCGCCAGCAAGTCGATATCCGAGCGAGTCATCAAGCGGATCAACTCCTCGAAGCTCGTCTGAGGCTTCCAGCCGAGATCTCGCTCCGCCTTTGCCGGGGTGCCGATCAGATGGTCGACCTCGGCGGGCCTCACGAATGCAGGGTCGATCGTCACGTATCGCTCGAAATCACCGAGGCCTGCCTCGTCGAAAGCGACCTGGCAGCATTCCCTCACCGAGTGAGACTCGCCGGTGGCGATCACATAGTCCTCGGGCTCGTCACGCTGCAGCATCAGCCACATAGCCTCGACGTAGTCCTTGGCATAGCCCCAGTCGCGCTCCGCGTCGAGGTTGCCCAGGCGGATCTCCTGGGCAAGTCCGTGCTTGATCGCGGCTGCGTGCCACGTGATCTTGCGCGTCACGAACTCCAGGCCGCGACGGGGACTCTCGTGGTTGAAGAGGATCCCCGAGGTCGCATGGAGGTCATAGGACTCGCGGTAGTTGATCGTGATGAAGTGCCCGTAGGCCTTGGCGACCCCGTAAGGTGAGCGCGGATAGAAGGGCGTGGTCTCGGTCTGGGGGACCTCCAAAACCTTGCCGAACATCTCGCTCGAGGATGCTTGGTAGAAGCGAGCCTCAGGACAGACTTCGCGCATCGCCTCCAGCATCCGGGTGACGCCCGTGCCCGTGAACTCGGCAGTCAAGGTCGGTTGGATCCAGGAGACGGCCACGAAGGACATCGCCGCCAGGTTGTAGATCTCATCCGGCTGGGCTGCCCGCATGGCATCCACGAGCGAGCGCTGGTCGAGCAGGTCGCCCTGGTGCAGGACGATGCGGTCGCGGATGTGCTCAATACGGTCGAACTTCTCGGTGGAGGCGCGCCTCACCATCCCGTGTACGTCGTAGCCGTGCTCGAGGAGCAGTTCGGCAAGATAGGACCCGTCCTGACCGGTGATCCCGGTGACGAGCGCGGAGCGTTTGTTGTTCATGGGCGAGGACCCTATCTGTAGTAGCCGTCAGATGGCCGCCGAGCGCGGGTCTTTTAAGCGCGAGCGTTTGAGGGGGCGGGGGCGTCAGACAGAGCTCGCAGCCAGCGAACGGTGGCGGCGATCCCATCCTCGACCCCGATCTTGGCCTCCCAGCCGAGCAAGTCCTTGGCCTTCTGCACCGAAGGCCAGCGCCGGGGCACATCGACCTCGAACGTCGGCAGATGCTCCAGTTCAAAGTCGGAGGGATCCTCGCCGCATGCCTTCCAGATGATGCGGGCGGTCTCCGCTACCGTGAGCTCGTGCGAGGCGGAGATGTTGAAGTCCTGGTTCAGGCCCTCCGGCGAGGAGGTGGCCGTGACGACGCCGTCGGCGATGTCGTCGATGTGGGTCAAGGTGCGTGTCTGCTCGCCCGAACCGAAGATCTGTAGTGGTCGTTGCCCTGAGAGGACCTTCTTGATCAGGTCGGGCACCATGTGCGCGATCCCCGGCTCCTCGTCGGGCATCTCCCCCGGCCCATAAGCGTTGAAGGGTCTGCAGATCGTGAAAGGCAGGCCGTGCTCGGCGTGGGCGGCCCTACAGTAGACCTCGCCGGTCAGCTTGGAGAAGCCGTAGGCAGACTGGGGGGTGGGGCAGTCGGGCAGGTGGACCTCGGTTGTCGGGAATTCGGTGGCACGCTCGAACACCATCGAGGAGGACACGTACGTAAAACGCTTCACTTCGAGGTCGAGTGCGGCCCGGAACACAGCGTTGTACAGCCCGTTGTTGACCTCGGTGAGGGTGTGGGGAAGCTTATGGAAGTTGGCGATCCCGCCGACGATCGCCGCCAGGTGGATCACGTGTGAGCAGCCGTCCATGGCATGGTGGGCCTGCGCGAAGTCGCGTAGGTCGCCGGTGTGAACCTCGCAGCCCTCTCGCATCCACAATGGGGCCGGGCGCTGGTCGGACACGCGCACCTCGTAGGCCGGGTCGGCCAGGAGACGCTTGACGACCGCTGCGCCGATCGTGCCGGCGCCGCCTGTGACGAGGACACGGCTCATGCGCTTGGCGCCCCGAGGGCCGCCAGCTCACCGGCATAGGCGAACACTTGGCCGGCACCCCAGCAGTTCCAAGGGTCGACCACGAGGCAATCGGGGCCGCTGCCGCGGGCGATCGTGGCGAGCGTGGCCGGCTCGCGAAACTCCGCGTGGTTGGCAGCCACCACGACCACGTCGGCGTCCGCGACGGCTTCTTCCAAAGAGACGGTCGGCGTCGATACGTGTGGATCGTGGGGCACCACGTCGGCCAGCTCGCGCTCCAACAAGCGGATCAGCTTGTGGGCGAGCGAGTCGCGCTCGTCGTCGGTGTCGGCCTTGAAGGCCAAACCCAGCACGGCGACCTTGCGCCCCGACAGAGAACCACCGCCCAAGGCGCCGGCCGATGAGTCCGCCGATCTGGTCGACGAGCCGGTCGGCAATACAGGCGATCCGGCGGCTGGTCCCAGGCGCCGGCGGATCCCTTCCACCAAAAACAGGGGCACCGACTCGTTGACGCGCGAAACCGCCAAGAGCATCCCGGGGGCGTTGGAGCGCTCCTCGGAGAACGTGAAGTCCTTGCGCAGGCAAGTTCCGGCCGTGAGTCCCGGCTGAGCGAGGCCGCCGCGAGGGTAGTCGCGGTTGACGAGATCGATCACCTCGAAGACGTTGGCGCCGTAGCGCTCGCAGTCCATCATCAGGAGGTTGGGCAGCGCGAAGTGGGTGTAGCGCAGGATGTTGGCCCAGATCTTGGCCAGCTCGGCTTGGACGGGCGTGGTTTGGACGATCGGGGCCCCGAACACCGAGAACAGCTCGGCCACGACCTCGCCGGAGCGGGGGCCGACACCGCCGACGATGCAAGGCAAGGAGTCGATCTCCTGTAGGAAGCGTCCCGCCGCGATCCGCTCCGGCGCGTGCGCCACGAAGACGTCCTCGCCGATCCGAAATCCGCGGTGCTTGGCCAGGTAGCCGGCCACGAATTCGGTTGTGCCGGGGGCGACGGTGGAACGCAGGGTGAGGGCGTGTCCAGGCTGCAAAGCTCCGAGCAAATCGTCCAGGGCCGAGCGGATGTCGCGCATGTCGATCTCTATGTGCGAGAAGGAGGGGGTCCCCAAGGTGATCACGATGTGTTTGGCCTGGGCGGCGTCGGCGACCTGTTCTGAGAGGGAGAGGCGCCCGCTCGAGCTGACGCGTTCGAGCAAGGCTTGGGCGTCGGTCTCTTGGAAGGGCATCAGGCCTTCGCGCACGGACCCGAGACGCGCGGGGTCGTTGTCGATCCCGATCACGGTGAGGCCGCGGTCGGCAAACGAGAGGGCCAAGGGCAGGCCGACGCGCCCGAGGCCGATGACGGCAACGTCGGCGGCTGTGTTTGGCTCTGGCATCAGGCGCAGGTTATCGGCGCGGACACGTCTTCTGGCCCTGAGGCGGTCGGCCCTAGGGCCCCCAAAGGCTCTTGGCCTGCCCCTTGGGCTGAGTCAGCTTCGGCGACGCTCGCGCACATACTGGCGCGCAAAACTCACCATGAAGCGCGGGTTCTGGGTCAGGTAGCGTCGCCACAGACGCTTCGGCTCGCGCGAGAGCCGGTAGACCCACTCAAGGCCGTTGCGCTGCATCCAAGACGGTGCTTGGGAGACGATGCCGGCGTGGAAGTCGAACGCCGCGCCGACTCCCACTAGTAGGGGAGCCGCCAAGAGGGGACGCATCTCGTGCATCCAAAGCTCCTGCTTAGGCTGACCGGTGCCCACCCACACGACCTGGGCGCCGGAGGCGTCGATCTCTGTGACCACCCGCGCGCGCTCGGCGGCGGTCAAAACGCGGAACGGCGGGGACCAGCCCCCGACGATGCGCAGGCCGGGAAAGCGCTCGCGTAGGCGCGCCATCAGCAGGTTCAAGGCCTCGGGCGAGCGCCCGCCGTACAGGTAGATGGGGATCCTGCCAAGGGCGGCGTGGGCGCAGAAGTGGGCCATCAGGTCGGGGCCGTAAACGCGCGTGGCTCTGCTGTGGCCGAGCAGGCGCAAGGCCCAGACGAGCGGCTGACCGTCGGGTACAGCCAAGGTGGCGCCGAGCACGGCTTGCATCGTGGAGGGGTCGTCCTGGGCGGACATAACCAGGTTGACGGCAGCTGCCGTCATGGTCGCGCGGGCATCGGCGTCGATCGTGGCGTCCATCCAGGCGACTACCTGGTCGTATGAGGAGACCGCCAAGGGCACTCCCAGGATAGGAGCGCGTGGCGGTGGCGCCGGGGCTGGGGATGTGGGCGAACCAGAGATTGGTCGAAAGCCTATCCGCCGATTGGGCTCAGAACGCGGTCGGGCCGATGGATCTCGTTGGATGATCCGTACGATTCGCAATCTTCGTCGGTGATGGCCCTCGACCTGCGCCGCTATCGCGCGGAGCGGTTGCTGCGCAAGGACTTCGAGGGCATGCGCGGCAAGGTGCTCACAGTCGTGCGCTCGCAGCTGCGCGGCGCGGGCATCGAGTTGGCCGCCGCGGACTTGGAGGCCTGTTACGCCCAGGCTTGGCATGGCCTGTACGCGAGCCTGCTCGAAGGCGAGCAGATCGAGAACCCTGCGGGGTGGCTCGTGCGAGTTACGTTCCGCCGGGCCATCGACGAGCACAGGGCGGCTCGCGCGACACGGGTGGGAGAGGGAGAGGAAAGAGGTTCGTACCCTTCACACCCCCACGCCTCTGGCGATTTGGCCGGGGAGCTGGACGACAAGGCGCGCTTGAGGCACCTGTTCGAGGGCTTGCGCACGCGTCTGAGCCCGCGCGAGCGGGAGGCTGTCTCGCTTTGCTACCTGCAAGGCCTGACGAGGGCTCAGGCGGCCGAGCGGATGGGTGTGAGCGAGGCGCGGATGCGCAAGCTGATGGAGGGCGCCGGCGCGGGCAGGCCGGGCGTGGCGGCGAAGATGGGCGAGTTGCTCAACACAATCGCGGCGGGTGGCTGGTGCGAGCAGCAAGGCTCGCTGATGAAGGCCTATGCCTTCGGCATCCTGGACACCGACGGCGAGCGCTACGCGCTGGCTGTGGCGCACTGCAAGCAGTGCCCGGCCTGCCGTGCCC
>JBAVYU010000002.1:0-20038 GCA_049588415.1 Solirubrobacteraceae bacterium | reverse complement strand
CCTGCTGGGAGAGATACCTCGCGCTAATCTCGCGAACTTCGAGGCGGTCCAGCGGCTCGACGAACCTGACCGCGACGCCATCGCGATAGACGGTGTAGCCGCGGGTCCAGTTAGCCGCGGCGCTCCTGGAGATACCGACCTCACGGGCCGCGCCACGGATACTCCAACCCTGCACTCGTAGCTCCATGAACCGCTGGCGCTTGGCCGAGAGCGGACGGCGCCCCGGCCCCTTCTTCACACGACGACTCGACAACACGACCTCCTCAAAATCAGGGAAGTGTTGCGACGTTCGCTTGAACCCACCCCGACAAAACTGGCCTACTTTTCAACCGGCCTTGACACTCATAGCCTAGGTATCACCCTTTGCGTGTGCGATACGCGGCATGAAGGTCGACGGCGCGAAGCGGTTGAAGGACTTGAGCGACAACACGACGCTGAAACAGATCGTGGCCGAGACACCACAGCGCGCGTTTTCGATGACGGCGCGCTGCGTCGTCATCTGTTGGAACTCTCTCAGGAGCGCCCAAGATGGGGTTACCGCGTGCTCTCGCCACGCTTCGCGGCGGTGGAGGCTGGTGGGAGATTAACGTTCAGAGCCTATGGCGCCAGGAGGGCCTATGCGTCCCTAGCGGTGCAGAAAGCGCCACTGTTTGGGCGAGGTGATCGTTCCGCCGATCGCCTCTCAGCGCAAAGACCGATCACGTGTGGGCGCTCGACCACCAGTTCGACCAGACCGCCGTCGGACGAATCCTCGAGCTCCTGCATGTCATGGATGAGTTCACCCGCGAGGCGCTGGTCATCACCGCTACACCAAGGGGATGATCGAATTGCCCGGAACCCGAACCAGAAACACCAAACGAGGATCTGAAGAGATGAACCTCCTTTGCAAAAGCAGGCTCGGCACAAAATAGGCCACACACGCACGCAACAGACGCACAGGACCATAGCCCGTAACCCCTCATTCCTCACACGCCTTCGTCACTCAAAAAACATGTGTGGCTGGACGGTATTGTCAGCACCGTCCAGCCACAACAACAATTAACTCAAGTTACTCATTATGTACTATTCAGTTGCAGTCAGTAATTCGCCATTCCCAAGTTTTATTTCAGTTAATGTGTCTAGGACGATCTTACCCTTACCTGCTCCACCTACTGTACATGTAACGAGGGGCTCCACTGTAGCTCCAGCTGGGCTCTCGGCATCCAGGTTATTTTCTATAGGAATAGTACCTGCCGTCGCCGTGCATTCATCTTCAATGTCCATGACGACCGTACATAACACCCAATATCCGAATGTTCCTCCACCCTTTTTAAAGATTCTATTCATAAAGCCTCCTGCTTCTGTTAAGAACAGCTGGGTTTCCCAAGGCAGACCCTCGAACGCTACTTCGGCCGGTGCACCGCACGTTTTTACATTCTCGCAATCACCAGCGGCGATAGACAGCCTTGTACCCGCTAATGTGATTTTTGTACCCGTTAAGCCCAAAACTTCGATGATTTCACCTTTACCTGCGGTATTTACGTTACCGACCAGCGTCACACTACATAAAATGTCCGCAGCAGGACCCTGATCTTCAAGCGAGATTTCTCCTGACGCCGTAGTCACTAGCGAACCAGCTACGTTGATGCCCGCTTTCTGCCATAGGGCGGCTAATGTCACTTCCGCTGATGCCGTGGAGGCGAGCACTGCGCCAAAGGCGAACACCGCAAACAACGCCAAAACAACTGTCTGGACCTTCTTCATTTCCTAACCTACCTTTCCCTCATCTAGGGCCTGGTTAAAAGCCTCTTTAGAGGCTTGGATCAGTTGGGCCAGGCACTCGTCTATAGGTCAGAGAGCGCAAAAACCCAACCCTAAAAGCGCTACTTTACACTTACATAACTTTCAGAAGAGAGTCCTCCTAAAAGTCCTTGTATTGGTCTCGCGGCGAGCCTCAATCGAACCCAAGAATGTTTCCTACTCGATCACGGTAGCCTAACGAGACCACCTTGCTACGCCAACGGCAAACTACCGCAAGACCAACAGTCTTCGAATGGACGTACGTCCTCCACCCGAAGTTCGGAGCTTTGGACTAAGGTAAACCATACAGATCTTCAAGGATCTGTCAAGAGGACAGTTGTTTCCCACTAATCATAACGGTCGCGAGGAGGCTGGCCATCAGGGTCTATAATGACTAGTGGAATGCGAGTATGACAGCAGTCGGGCCTAGCTACTCCATCTTGAACCCAGAGTGGCACCTGCTCACGTGTGTCTGCTCCTACTTGGGCTGGTGCGGCGAAAACGGGCTGCCCCGTATTGAGGTCGGTGTTGGCTTGGTGTTCTCGGCGAGATAGTAGGGGCTTAGTTGGATGCTCACAGGTGTCTCGACACTTCGTTTCCCCGTTGCTGCATCGTGGCGCGCGCGTAAGCACCTCCGCTGGTGGCGGCACGCCGGATCTCTGTGTACCAACATACTAGCTGTGATCTCGAGTTGGGTGACATGGATTTCGACTCGCCGCCAACAAGATCGGGTTCGAGCGAATAGTCGTTGGCGTCGAGCGCAAATACCGGTCGGGCGCCCATCAGGAGAACCCAGCGGAGGGTTCTCCCCTAAAGGTTCTGTAGATGTAAAGTAGTGCTTTGGGGTGCGGAGGTAACGCCGACGATGGTAGATGAATTAACTGAAATAAAATTTGGGGAATGGTGAATTATTGCGGCCGAGGAGCCAAATAGCCTGAGGGTGGTGCCGACGGCGATGGGTTATCCCGAGCTGAAGGAGTGGGAGACGGTTATCGAGGAGCTCGCAAACCCGATCATGGCTTAGAGCTTGCTGGCCAGAACGTACGACGCCAGGTCACGTGTCCTTCAGGGAGGAACACCCTTGCCAGCTGAGGTTGAGGACTACGGCGAGGTCGCACGACGTGGTCGGTCTACGAGCACCGTCGTCGCTACCGCGGAGAGTTGTTCGGCCATCGCGTCCCTGGCTCTTCGAGAAGGTGCCAGGCCCAGGAACTCAAAGCGGCGACACTCGAGCCGTTTGTGCCCGATCACCCGCCGTGTTGGGCGAGGCGAACCCACGCCTCGCCCAACATAAGTGATCCACTCCGAGCAATATGGTTTGTAGCAGCGCCGAGCCTCTACTGCACCGAGCACTTCTTGAAGCCGTCGCGACGCCCAATGGCTTCAATCTGTTCTTGAACTTTTGCGGCTGCGGCAAAGAGCGGCTGGGCTTCATCGTAGCGTTTAGCCTCGGCATATTCTCCCAGCTGTATCGCATATTCACTGGTCTTTTGCGCGTCTCCTACGAGTATCTTCCAGTCGCTCTGCCTGTTGGCGGGCGGAACGAGCTTACTCAGTTCGACCGCCTCGAGGTGATCATGGGCGGCGACCTGGGGGATCAGGCGTACGATCTGGGCTTCTGTTTTGGCGGCTTGTGCGTGACGCGCGATATTGGCTCGTGCGCAGATAGCGTCGCCCTTGGCGATCCACACGGCGCGCGAAAGGGGGGCTCCTGCCTTGAGCTTTACTTCTCCCGTGGACGTCGTCTTTGTCGCGGCGGGTGTTGTGCTGGTTGTCGCTTGCGTCGTAGTCGCCTGTGTAGTGGGGGTGTTTTCCGCCGAGGTAGAGGTGGATTCGGCTTTGGATGATTTACCGCAGCCGGAGACGGCGAGTGCCACTGCGGCAAGCGCCAGTATGGCGAGCATCGTGTTTAACATCGAAGTACCCTCCCGGGGTGTTGGTTGTCCTGCAGATGCTCATCCAATTCTACAAGCTGGACGAGGTTCTCGCGTGAGGGATGGGCGTTTATGTCCTCGTCGGGAGAGCTCCGCCATGCACGCTCGGTACGATTCGATCGGCATGCTGAGAAGTGTGGGCGCGACGTGTGGCGCGGACCGTCGTATGGCGATGTGGAACGAAGGCGATGGCGCTCTTGCGCGCCAACTCTGAGCGTGCCTCGACCGGTTGAAGGTCTACCTCGCCTATCACGGTCTTTATCACCTGCTTCATCAGCAGTTGTGCATAGCTCGCGGCCAAGCAGCGCCGCACGCCGCCGCCGAAGGGAATCCACGTGTAGGTACCAGCGGCGCGTTCCAGGAAGCGCTCGGGCCTGAAGCTGAGTGGATCGGGATAGATGTCGGGACGGCGGTGCACCAGATGCACGCATGGCGCCACCGTGGTTCCGGCCGGCAGCATGTAGCCGCCGAGCTCCATGGGCTTCAGCAGCTTGCGCACGACGATCGGCGCTGCGGGGCACAGGCGTGTGACCTCCTTCACGACGGCGTCGAGGTAGGCGTCGTGCGCTAGGTTGGCCTCACCCGCAACCGGGTCACCGACCGGGTCGAAGGCCCCGAGTCTTTCTGCTCGCAGCCGCAAGTACACCTCGGGATGGCGCAAAATCCGCTCGAATGCCCATGACAGCAGGCTTGAGGTCGGCCCGTCGGTAAGCAGCGTCACAAGTTCGTCGCGTAGATCCTGCTCGGTCATCGGCGAGCCGTCCTCGTAGCGGGCTTCGCCGAGCATGGCGGCGATGTCAGTCCCGTCGGTGCAGCCCGGATCGATCTGTCTGCGTCGTACCTCCTCGAGCACCGCGTCCTCGACAGGGCCCATCATGCCCCTGTAGTCGCGGTTGCCCGCGAACCGAGCAGGCCCCGCGGCGGCCAGGAGGTTCAACCGCCGCGGGTCGTTCATCCAGTTGGTGAGCCTGCGTAGTCGCTGGCGCAGGCGGTCCAAGCGGTCAGTTTCGACCGGCCCGAACACGACGCGCATGATCGCCTCGAGGGTGATCTCCTGCATACGCGGCCACAGCTCGAAGGGCTCGCCGATCGGCCATGTCGCCACCTCGCGGCGGGTGATCTCAGCCATCATCTCGCTGTAGCCCTGCATCCGCTCGCCGTGAAACGGGGGCAGCATCAGCTTGCGTCGCTTGACGTGCTCAGGCTCCTCCAACAGCATCACCGAGCGAGGACCCAGCAGCGGGCCCAGGATCGAGTTGGCCAGACCGACACCGAGCACCGCATGATCCGCCGTGAACACCTTCTTCACATCGTCAGGATCGGCCAGGATGACCCAAGTTCCCGCGTGCTTCACGTCGATGGTAAAGATGTCACCAAAATGTTTCTGACAGCGCTCCAGAAAGGGCAGCGGGCGGCGTGCCCACGCCACTGCCTGCAGCGTGCTAGGCATGCGTGGACCGGGGGGAAGGGTTGCGTCTCGCGGCGAACGCGAGAGTAGCGTTTGCGCTGCTCTCACCTTACGATTCCCCGTGAATTACCCGTGATCGGAAGGTGCGGCAAATCAAGAGATCTGATATTCTGCCGCGACCGCGCACCAGTACCTTAAGCGGTGAAAGGACCGGACTTAAAATCCGGTGATCCGGGTTCGAGCCCCGGCTGGTGCATCGGGTTAGGACAGAGCAGGGAGGCGGGAGCCGCTTCACTCGGTGCTCCCGTCTCCCGCAGCGGTTGGCTGAGCGATCAGTTCGTCCTCCAGCTTGCACGTCGCTCCGATCAAGAGCTCGAACAGGGCCGCCGTGAACTCGGGCGGTAGGTTCGCCTCGCCGCCACGCTCCAGATACCGTTCGCGCACCTCGATAATCCGCTCGGGCTGCATCATCGGGATGTCGTGGGTGCGCTTGTGGTGGGCCACTTCGCGGCAGATATCAAAACGCTCGCCAAGCAGCCTGGCGATCTCGCCGTCGAGCACGTCCAGGCGCCTACGGAAAGGCTCCAGGCCCGTGGCCTCCTGGGTGCCGCTACCAGGGGCGGCTGTGGTGTCCTCGGGTGCGCTCACCGGGCGCTCCCTGGCGCTTGGGCATGTCCCGCCGTCACAGTCTCCTCGCCGCCGAGTAGCCCCTGAGCAAAGGCGCTGCTGCACTCGGCAAGAGCCTCCAAGGAGTAGCCGCCCTCTTGGACAACGCAGATCGGCAAGCCGGAGGCGGCCAGGCGGGCGCCGATGCGCTCGAAGATCGAGGGCGGGAAGTCCCAGGAACCGTGGGGATCGTTGGCCACCGTGTCGTATCCGAGCGAGAGCACCAGGGCTTGGGCGTTGCGAGCCAGCTCGTCCACGATTTCGCCGAAGGCCTGCATATAGGTCTCGGCGCCAGGGCAGGCCGCGAACTCGACGAAGGTCTCGCGCTCGCCCGCTTCGACCATCTTCCAGGGGACCTCCGCGATCGTGGAGGCGTGAAGGGAGCCCAGGCTCACGTTCTCCAAAGGCTCGACGATCGCGGATGTGCCGGTGGGGAAGTGGAAGTCGATGTCGAGAATCGCGACGGGGGCGAGGCCGCCCTCACATAGGGCGTAGGCGGCGGCGGCGGCAGTGTTCAAGTAGCAGTAGCCGCCCAGCCACGCGGGTCCCGCGTGGTGTCCGGGGGGGCGACACAGGGCGTAAGCGAAGCGCTCGCCCTCGACGATGCGCTCGGCCGCGGTGATCGCGGTGCGCACTCCCTCGAATGCGGTCGCCACGACACCCGCCCATACCGGGCTGTCGGCCGGCAGGCCGGGCGGCGCCCACTCGGGCATCATCGTCGGCTCCTCGGAGTCCACCGCGCGCAAGGCGCTCAGATAAGCGTGGTCGTGCAGGACGCCAAGGATGCGCTCCATGTCCTCCTGAGCGCAGTCAGAAACAGTGGGCCTCACTTTCGCGTGGTTGGTCAAGCCGGATCGCAACTCAGAGGTACGCCGCTCGTCGTCACGGCCTTCCATCATGTTGCCGTGACGGTCGAGGATGTAGGGCGCACTGCTGCCATCTTCACCGTTATGGGCCTGCCTTTGTTCGACTAGGAGCAACTCGCTCACTTTTTCATCCTCCTCTCCGAAAGGCCCGGGCCAATCGGTTGGGGTATGACTCGTCTCCTGTGCGGAGAATGATCAAAGCAGTCTCCGCATGCGCAGCCCGATCGCCTTGAAGCCGCAATTCACATAGAAGGCCTCGGTGGCGGGTAGGTGGGAGAATCCTTCGCTGGGGAGCCCGACCTCCAGGCGCGTGACCTGCTGACGGCGTGCGAGCTTGAATAGGGCCGCCAGCAGGTCACCTCCTATTGTCCTCCCCCTCCACTCGGGGTGTACCCAAAGCTCTTGGATCAAGCCGTAGCGGCCGGGTATACGGATCGCGACCTGCCAGCTGACGCCGAGCACCCCCAAGATCTGGCCGCGCTCTTCGGCGACAAGCAGGAGGCCCAGGCTGCCGTCGTTGACCAGCGCTCTTGCCGGCACTTCCAAGGCGGCTGGCAAAGTGGGGTTGGCACCCAGCTCGATCAGCAACTCGCGCAGGGCGATCGCGATCTGCGGCACGTCCTCGTGGGTGGCCTCCCGGATGTTCCAGCTGTCCGCCTCCCACTCCTCCTCGGCGTCCGGTTCGATTGGTGTCGGTTCGCTCATGAGACGCTCACCGCCAAGCTTTGGTCCACATCGACCGTCCACGCCTCCGGCGCGTCACTGCCCGTGACGGCCTTCGCGATTGCGGCCATCGGCGCGCGTGCCTTCAAGAGGATCTCGGCGAACTCGTCCTCGGGGTCGGACTGCATCACGATCGCCCCGCCGGCACCGATCGTGGTCGTTTTGGCGCCCCCACCGGGTGGGCGGGCCCGTATCACGATTGTGCGGATCACGATGCTCAAGTCGACGACTCCGTCGGCGCCGAAGTAGCCGATCGCGCCGGAGTAGACGCCTCGAGCCTCGCGCTCGATGTCATCGATGATCTCCATCGTGCGCAGCTTCGGTGCGCCGGTCATCGAGCCGCCCGGAAAGCAGGCTCTGACGCAGTCGATCGAGGAGCGGCCGGGCTCGAGGACGCCGACCACGTTGGAGATCATCTGGTGCACCGTGGCGTACTGCTCGATCACCATCAGTTCGGGCACCCTGACCGAGTCGACTTCGCATACCCGGCCGAGATCGTTGCGCAGGAGATCCACGATCATGAGGTGCTCGGCGAACGTCTTTTCGTCCTCGGCCAACTCTTTGCGCGTAGCCTCGTCCTCGACGGGGTCGGGCGAGCGCGGCGCAGTGCCCTTGATCGGCCGCGCCATCACCTTGCGGTCGCGATCGACCGACAGGAAGCGCTCGGGCGAGCTGCTCACGATCGAAACTTCGCCCAACTTCAGGTAGGCGGCGAAAGGCGCCGGGTTGGAGCGCCGCAAGCCGCGATACAACAGCCACGGGTCAGGGGAGGCCTCGGTGTGGATCTGGTCGGTAAGACACACCTCGTAGGACTCCCCGGCCGCCAGGGCGCTCTGACAGCGGGCGATGTCCGCAAGGTATTGCTCACGTCCCCGCCCTGGGCGGAAGATCACGGGCGGTATCGATGAATCCTCGTTCGTGTCGCTCGGTTGAGTCGGCGGATCCACATTCGTGGCGCTTGCGAGCATGTCCTCGTCAGGAAGAGCGAGCGCGTCATGCACAGCCCGCTCCGCTTGGTCGAGCCACTGGGACGCGTCGGGCTCCTCTCCGACGCACAAGGCCATGAGGTATGTGTGGCCTGTCGTGTGGTCAACGGCGATTACACGGTTGGCGAACACCTGCACTGCGTCGGGAATATCGGACTTATGGGTGTTGGAGGCGCCGCAGTCCGCCTTGCACTCGTAGCCCAGATAGCCCACGAAGCCGCCCACCAGTCCACGTGCCGGCTCGCTCGGGGGCTCGATCGAGCGAAGCTCCAGTTCGCGCTCGAGCACCTGAAAGATCGAACCGTTCTCCTTGGTTGTTCCACTGGCATCGTGGCGCGTGACGATGCCCTCGTCCACGTCGTATTCCAGCACCAAGCGGTTCTCACCCAGAGAGGCGCCGAGGAACGAGCGCCGGCCGAGCTTCGTTGCCGTGCTCGCGCTGTCCAGCCAGAAGGCGTGCTCCAGATCCCCGAACAATGCTTCGAACAGGGGCTCAGTCCGCGGTTCGCCCTCGATCGTGCGCACTTGCAGGCTCACCTGGGAATTCTCGGCGCTGCGCCTGCGGCAACGCCTGGGCGGAACGCTCGGCCGATTCAAACGCCTGCCCCCGGCTGGACGGGCATGCTCGCGCGCCAAGGCATAG
The DNA here is from genome assembly GCA_049588415.1 of Solirubrobacteraceae bacterium. Lineage (GTDB taxonomy): Bacteria > Actinomycetota > Thermoleophilia > Solirubrobacterales > Solirubrobacteraceae > Palsa-744. The sequence continues at coordinate 11,033 of JBAVYU010000002.1, read as the reverse complement.
AAGTTCTCGAACAGCTTGTGCCCATGTTCGGTACAGATCGACTCGGGATGGAATTGCACACCCCACAGCGGGCGGTGGGCGTGTTCTATGCCCATCACGACGCCGTCCTCGGTCCAGGCGATCTCGCGGCCCTCCTCGCCCAAGGAGCCCGACACGGCAAGCGAGTGATAGCGGACCACATCGAAGCCCTGGGGGATGCCCTCGAACAGCCCCTCGCCGGTATGCCGGACAGGGGAGAGGCGTCCGTGCATGACCGTGGGGGCGTAGGTGACGGTCGCTTTCAGCACGTGGCCAAGGCCCTGATGGCCAAGGCACACGCCGAGCACGGGCACTTCGCTTGAGCGCAGGATGTCAGCGCACACGCCGAAGTCATGCCAGCGTGCGGGGTGGCCGGGACCGGGGGAGAGCACGATCGCGTCGAAGTCCCAGCGCGAGAGCGCCTTCCAGGAGACCATGTCGTTGTGGACCACTATCGGCTCCTCCCCGCACGCGGCGGCGAGCAGGTGAAAGACGTTGTAGGTGTAGGAGTCGTAGTTGTCGATCAGGAGCGTGCTCATGCCCACGGCCCTCCACTTCGGGTCTCCCTTGGGAGGCCCAGGCCGATGGGGGAGCAGATCCGGTTCATCGCCCTGCTTCCAGTCCCAGTCCCCGCGCGGAGCGATCGAGCAGTGTGTGGATGACCCTCTCAACGTGGGAGGAGCGCTCCCGTTCGGTGTACCAGCGCGCCAGGTGGCGTAGATACAAGGCCAAGGGAGTGACGTCGTAGCGCTCGACCGCAAGGCGCAGGTGTCGCCGGTAGATCTCCGATTGGACGACCGCAGAGCGGTAATCGGGGTCCTCGGCCGGGCGCTGGCCGGGGGCGCTTGTCAACGTGCCGCGGGTGGCCCGGGCGCGCACGAGGTCCCACCCGAGCGACTCACGCTCCTTGAGCAGCTTGCCGGTCTCAAAGTCCACGCGCGGGGTCATCGGATATGGCAGGAAGTAGCCGAGCGCGATCTGCGCGGGAATCCGTTCGGGCGCGGGGTGGACCCGGCGCACCTCGCGCATGGCGGGATCGGCGTCGATCCGGGTCTCGATCCACTCGATCAGGTCGTCGATCAGGAGCCCGCCCTCGTCACTTGAGCTGACCGCGCGCTTCTGTTGGGCGACCATGCCGTGGAAGATGTCCTGCGTGGGGTGGATGCCCCGGCTGAGCTCGCCGTTGGTCGTGTTGCCGTTCTGGTGGGCTCCCTCGCTTAGCACGGTCATCAGCTTGCGGATGCATTCGGAGTGCGCGACCCACTCGGTGCCGGTGATTTGGATTGTCGTCACGCCTGTCACGTCGGGCGTGCCCATCCAGTAGGACACGGCCCGCATGTGCTGGGTGGTTTGCCCGTCGGCGCGCACGAGCGGCATTTCCTCGAGGTGCTCGACGCCCGTGTCGTAGATCACGACGCCGTCAACGCGCCGCTCCAGCTTGCCTTCGGCGAGACCCCGCTCGGTCAGCTCGTTGCCCTCTTCCAGGAAATCGGACTCGAAGAAGACCCGGTCGAAGGCGACTCCGAGCCGCGACAAGGTCTTGCGTTGGCCGGAGATCACCCAAGCTCTGGTCTTAAACCACAGCTCCAAAGCCTCGCCCTCGCCTCCCATTACGCGTTTGAGCAGCTCGTCGGCGGCGTCGTTTTGCATGCGCAACTCGCGGGTCAAGGAGTCTTCGCGCTCGTCGATCGCCTCCTCGCTGAAGCCGCCGGCGGCGACATAGTCGGCGTAGCAGAGGCCCACGAAGTGGTCGCTCTTCTGGTCTGCATCGGGCCAGGCGGAGGTGTGGTGGCCGCTGCGAATGATGCCCGCCATCGCCTCACCCATCGAGCGGCCAGCGTCGGAGATGACAGAGCGCCGCTCGACCTCGCCGCCGCCTTGTTCCAAGGAGGCCGCCAGGGCATTGCCGAGGGCAAGGTTGCGCAAATGCCCGACGTGCAGAGCCTTGGTGGCGTTGGCGTCCCAGAACTGGATCGCATAGCGCCCGCCGCGGGCGAGATCCACGAGCGCCGCTTCGGCTCCTCCTCCGGCCTCCAACGCGGCTCCGGTTGTCTCGATCCAAGTGTCGTCGAGGCGCAACTCGACGCCGTCCTCGGTCGTGGTGAGCGTGTCCGCCCACGGCTCGGCTTCGATCCGCTCCAGCGCCTTCAACGACTCGGGGTCGTTGCGCCAGTCGGGTGAGCGCGGCACCAGCTTGATGTCGAAGCTCGCATTGGGCCGCCTTGGCGCGCGCGCAGCCCACGGGGCAGAGCTTGTCCCATCCTCGTCCGATGCTTCCTCGAAATAGTCAAAAAGGTTGGTTGTCATGAGCTAGCGAAGAAGTCTTGTCGAGCATATCGAAACCGTCGCGTCGTGCGGCCGAGAAAGTGGGAAACACTGGTTGAAAAGTGAGACCTGCTTTTCACTGTGAGCAAAGGCCGTCAAGAAGTGGGAAACAGTTCCGTGGTTTTGCTTGCTTTGGGCCTTTAGGCGTGATAGGAAGGCACGCGGCCCCTCCAGGCTAACCGGCGTCGGGGTGCTCTCTGACCTGAACTGGACGCGCACCCTGACGCCGGTATTTAAAACCACTCTCGGAAGGACAGGCTCGTGCGAAGGCATAGCCAATATGGGTGGCAGTGGACTCGCTCCCTGCCACTCGATGGATGTGAGCGCTACACCGTGGCGCGTCGTCCCTCTTGGGACCTGCGCTGTGAGGAGCCCAGCTGCGCGTGCGGTGGCGGGCGGATGACTGCCCGCTGGCGAATTCGGCGGCGTCGCTGGAGGGCAGGTGGCCGCAACGGCTGAGCTCGTCAATCAGCGGGCCTCGGCCGGGGCTGTTATGGGATCGGTTTTTTGGACCGATCCGAATAGTTCACCTATTGGCTTGAATTGGCCAGATTTTCACCGACGACCCCCTCGGGAGGTGTAGTCTTAGGCCGTGCGTGAGATACGCCTGTATGACTCGCTGAGCGGAGAACTGGTCCCGGTTGGCGCCGGGGATGCGATCCGGGTTGAGGTGCGGGCCTCGCCGAACGGGGGCGACGGCATCGTCGATGTGGAGTCCACGCGTCCGCTCGTCTTGTTCAGCTTCCTGGAGCGCTTCCTACAACGCGAAGGCTTTGGCACCAAGTTCCTGTTCGACTCGCCCAGCGGGGAGGACATGCTCTACGAGCTCTCCGAAGGCCGGCGTCCATCCTCGTTCGGGATACCCGAGACAAGCATGGAACCGGACGCCGAGATGAGCTTGCTCGAGATTCCCAGGGCCGATGTCGAGCGCTGGGTGAACGTGTGCTTCGGCGCCGGACGCGACGGAGAGGAGTGGGAGCCCGTCGAGCCCAGCTCGCGCATCCTGCTGCGCGATGCTCTCAACCACTTTGGCCATCCGGCCGTGGCCATCTACATTCTGGGCACGCACTACTCGCTGCCACTTGGCGACGCTTTCGAGGGACTGGTCAAAGGCTCCAAGAACGCCGGGCGCATTCGCGATGTCTTGAAGAAGCTCGTTCCGGAGAAGCCGAGCCCGCCTGACATGCACCACTACGTCGAATCCTTCAGGGAAGCCCTGGCCGACGATCTCGACACACCCTTGGCTTTCGTGATCCTGTTCGAATGGGTGCTGGAGGCCGAGCGTCGCGGCGGCGAGGTCGGCGACAATGATTTGCGAGTGATGCTCGAGGTCCTCGAGCTGGAGGACCTGGCGGCGCCTGCTGCCGCTGCATAGACTGCGGGGCGTGTCCCGCTTCAGCGAGCCCCAAAGCCCTGACTTTGTGCGGATGAATACGTCGGTTGGCTTTGACCAACGCCTGTGGCCGCAGGACATCGCTCAGTCCCGCGCCCATGCCGCGATGCTGGCCGCGCGGGGCATCATCTCCTCGGAGGATCGGGACGCGCTCTTGGATGGGCTCGACCGGGTACGTGAGGAGTTCGAAGCGGGGCGCTTTGTGTTCGTGGCCGAGGATGAAGACATCCATATGGCGATCGAGCGTCATCTGACGGAGCTGGTGGGTCGGGTGGGCGGCAAGCTGCACACGGCCCGCTCGCGCAACGACCAGGTGGCCACAGACTTGGTTATGTACACCCGGGAACGCTCGCGTGCCGCGGTGGAGGGGGTGGAAGGGCTGATGGGCGTCTTGTTGGCGCGCGCTGTAGAGCACCTTGATTGGCCCATGCCGGGCTATACCCACTTGCAGCGTGCCCAGCCGGTGTATCTGAGCCACCATCTGCTCGCCTACTTCTGGATGCTGGCCCGCGATCGTGAGCGCTTCGCCTTCGCTGAGCGCCAGTGTGGGCGCTTGCCCCTGGGAGCGGGCGCTTTGGCGGGTGTCAACTTCGACACGGACCGGAGCATGGTCGCCGAGGAGCTGGGTTTCCAAGAGCCGGCACCAAATTCGATCGACGCTGTCTCCAACCGCGACTTCGCCCTTGACTATCTGAGTGCCGCCTCCACCTGCGCCACCCACCTTTCGCGCCTGGGGGCCGAGCTGGTGCTGTGGTCGAGCACCGAGTTCGGCTTCTGCGAGCTGCCGGACGCGTGGAGTGCGGGCTCCTCGATCATGCCCCAGAAGAAGAATCCTGACGCGGCCGAGCTGCTGCGGGCGAAGGCGCCGCGCGTGGTCTCTCACCTGAGCGGACTCCACGGCGTGATGCACGGCCTCCCGCTCACCTACAACAAGGACCTGCAGGAGGACAAGGAGCACCTGTTCGACGCGGTGGACACGCTTGAGCTGGCGCTGGGGGCCGCGCGGGGAATGATGGCCGGTGTCAGCTTCGACCGCGAGCGCTTGGAGCGGGCCGCAGGCGACGAGCTGATCGCCGCCACCGACGTGGCCGACCTGCTTGTGCTGCGTGGCCTTCCGTTCCGTGAGGCCCACGGGGTGGTGGCGGGGCTCGTGCGCACCGCCGTGGACAGCGGCAGGAAGCTCTCCGAGCTCACGCCCGAGGAGCTTGAGAGGCACAGTCCATTGCTCGGTGTCCAGGAGGGCACTTCCCTTGATGGGGATCTGCCGGGCGGCGACTATTACAAGGTGCTTGCCCGCGACTCATGGCTCGAATCGAAGGTGTCGATGGGCGGCACCGCACTGCCGCGCGTGCGTGAGCAGCTTGAGCGGGCGCGTAAGACGCTGGGTGAGTCGCCTGGAGATTGAGGTGGGAGCTCGCGAAGCCCGTGTCGCGGCGGCCGGAGATTCGTCTCCGGGAGAGGGCTTCCTGTCCCGGGAGGTCCCGTTGGGAGCCACCGGGGATTCGTCTCCAGAGACGGGTGTCGTGCCATCGGAGATATTGCCTGTGGCCTTTTACGGCCGTCCCGTGCTGGAGGTGGCGCGCGATCTGATCGGGTGCGTCGTCGAGCACCATGGTTTGTCGGGGAGAATCGTTGAGACCGAGGCCTACCACGAGAGCGAGCCGGCCTGTCACGCGTTCGTGGGACTGACGCCGCGCACTCGCATCCTGTTCGGTGGGCCGGGCGTCGCCTATGTGTACCGCTCCTACGGCATCCACGCGCTTCTGAACGCCGTCTGCGAGCCCTCTGGGGTAGGGGCGGCCGTATTGATTCGCGCGCTCGAACCGCTGGTGGGAATCGAGGAGATGCAAATGCGACGCGGGCGTGTGCGGGTGGAGGATCTTTGCTCGGGGCCGGGCAAGCTCACGCAGGCGCTGGGGGTGGAGCTGGCAGAGAACGGGACCAGCCTGCTTGACGGACCGGTTGTGATTCGGTCCGCCAAGCATGAACTGGGGTCGGATTCCCTACAAATAGTGGAGGGAATCCGCGTCGGGATTACGAAGGCGGTGGAGTTGCGATGGCGTTTTTGCTTGGCCGGGAATCCGCATGTCTCGCGCCCGCATCCGTTTAGGTGAAGATTCCTCGACGCTTATTCCATCTCGTCGACTACTGAGCTGTTCCGGCGCAGTAAGCCGAGATCCTCTTTATAGAAGTCAGACCAGAGCGCTTCGATGTCTCTCTCTGGATCAAACCTGTTTCCATCGTACGACCTAACAATCCCTTCTAGATTCCAAGCCCAAACCCGCCTGTCGAGATCCCGGCATGCTACGACGGCCCTTATGTTGCTATGAGGTTGCATCTTAGTTTTGACTATGACCCTCTTTTTGTACCCAAGGAAACCGCTACCAAGTCGATGGGCGACGTAGTCACTATCGCCAACCGCGAGCACACATGCGGCGTCCTGGGCCAGGCCTTCACCCGCGTTTAGGACGACCATTGAGGTAGAGCCCTGCTCGCCTGGCCCGCCAAAGATTCGAAGGGGGGAGGCTTGCAGCTCGGGTTTACGCCGGGCGCGGGTTCCTTTCTGACGTTGGATCACCGAAGTGCATGAGGCTCCCGCGGCAATGGCAGCGATCATGAGACCAGCATTCGTTGCATACGACAGGTCGGGCATCTTCTCTCCTTATAGATAACTCGCGATAGTGCGACCCATTTACGACGGAGATATAACGCGAGTGAGCCCTGAAGTTTTGCGCCGGAATCTTTACGCATACAGCATAAAAATTATGACATTTGAACTGGAGTCCTGGTTCAAATGTCAATCACTGAGATCGTGTGCTTACCTGCGCCGACCCGATGCGCTAGCCCGTGGGGCTGACGCCGCCTGTCGGACCTGCCCCCGCACCCGATTTTGAGCTCGGGGCCGCTTCGGTCGATGGCGTTGCAGGCGCGGTCGGTTCCGGTGTTGCCGGCGCTGGTGTTGGAGTAGCAGGTGCGCGTTCTTTTTCAGATGCACCTTCGCGCGATTCGCCTGTACCGTTTTCGTGAGCGGCGGGCGCGCCTGTCTGACCTTCGCCTGTGCCTCCCACGTGTTTGCTCGTGGAAGGGCTGGGAATGGCCGTGGTTTCGCTGTTTGTCTGCGATTCAACCGACCCGCCTACAGAGCCACCTTTGGGGTGGGTCTTAGAGCTTTGTTGGGCGCGATCGTGTTCAACTTGAATCGCTGAGAGCATGAAGTTGTGCCAGATGAGCGCCGGGAAAGTACCTCCGAGTACAGGGGTGCCGCCGAAGTCGGTAGTCATGGGCACGAGGCTGTTGGGGTAGCCGACCCATACAGCGACCGTGTACTTGCCGTCCCAACCCACAAACCAAGCGTCCCCGTAGTTGGAGGTCGTGCCGGTCTTGCCGGCCGCAAACTGCCCGATCGCCGCGGCGCGAGCAGTGCCGTACTGCAGCACCGTCTCCAAGACAGAGGTCTCGGTTGAGGCCACTTCGGGGGGCAATATGCGCTTGAGGCGAACCTCGTTGCGATCGGTGTGGTGCCCGTCGGAGAGCGTGCGGTCGCCCGCGTTCACTTCTTGGATGCCCACCGGCTGGAAGTCGGACACCAAGGATCCGCTCACGCGATCGCCCCCGTGCGCGATCGTCTCGTAAGAGTGGGCCATGTCCAGGGGCGTCACCCCGACCTTAAGGCCGCCGATCGTCATCGCCGGGTTGGTCGAGAGGGGCGTCGTGATCCCCATTCTGTGTGCCAAGGCGGCGATATGGGTGGTGCCAACCTTTAGACCCACTTCCGCGTAGATCGAGTTATCGGAGTAGGCGGTGGCGTTGGTCAGCGAGTCCTCGCCTGTGTAGGCGCCTTCGTCGTTGTGCACCACAAACTTTTCCGTGCCGTGGCGGCTGTGCACGAAGAAAGTCTTCTCGCGCGAGGGCCACACCGAGCCCGGCGAGATCCCGTCCTCCAAGGCTGCCGCAAGATCGAACGCCTTAAAGGAGGACCCGGGCTGGCGCTCTCCCTCAGTGGCCAGGTTGAAAGGTGTTTCGTCGTAGTTGCGCCCACCCACCATCGCGCGCACCTGGCCGGTCGAGTTTTCGATTGCCACCAAAGAGGCCGTCGGCCCGGCCGGACCCGGCAGGTAGCCGTTGATCGCCTGTTCGGCGGATCGCTGCAGCCCCAAGTCGAGCGTCGTCTTGATACGCAGACCACCGTTGAACACGCGCGGGGCCCCATACCGTTCGATCACCTGCTGTTGGACCCAGCTTGTGAAGTAGCCCACGTCGACGCCTTCCACCAGGGGCTGATGGGGGGTCTGGATGTCCTTTGGCGCGGGCAAGGCTTGGTTGATGCTTTCGTTGTAGACCTGTCGCCTTATGTATCCCTGCTGGAACATCTGGGCCAGCACGACATCGCGGCGTTCTCGAGCCGCGACCGGATGGTTGGCGGGGTCGTACTCGGTGGGGGACTGGATGATCCCGGCGAGCAGGGCTGCTTCGGCGGGCTCCATTTCCTGTACGCACAGCCGGTGTCCAGGCGTGCCGCAACCGAGATGGTTGACATCCGAGCCGAAGTAGGTTTGCGCGGCCGACTCGATCCCGTAGGCGCCGTTGCCGAAGTAGATCGTGTTGAGGTAGGCGGTGATGATCTTTTCCTTGGACCACTTGTGCGAGAGCTGGTAGGCCAGGGCCGCCTCTCTCAGCTTCTCCAGGATCGTCCTGTGCGACTGGGCTTGGAGGGCGTTCTTGATGAACTGCTGCTCGATCGTGGAGGCGCCCTGGACAGTGCCTTTGTGCATCACGTCCTGAACGAAGGCTCTGCCGATGCCGCGGATGTCGACGCCGCTGTTGGTCTCAAAGCGCTTGTCCTCAATCGAGATCACCGCCTGCTTGACAATCGGAGGGATCTGCTGCGGTGTGACGATCACCCTGTTCTGTTCTGAGATCACGCCGATCGGGTGCCCCAGGTCGTCGAGTAGGACCGAACTCTGGGCTTCCTTGAGCTGAGAGAACTTCGTCAGGGAGGGCAGGTCGGACGCGACGGCCACGAAGATGCCGAACACGAACGAGATGAGGCCGAGCAGCAGGACGGCGAAGAGGATCAGCACGAAGCGAAGCCTCTTCAAGCGCGGCCGACTGCCGGCAGGCGATGCGACCAGCTCCACCGGGAGGCGAGAGTCTAGCATTGGGCCCTCATGGCGAACCCCACCAACACGGCCGCGCGGCTGGGCACAAACGCCGTGGACTGCCTTCCGGCGGGAGCTCTCGCCGAGAAGCTTCAGACCGCCGAGGTCCAAGGTCGTCGGCTGCGCGTGAAGTTGGGGATCGACCCGACCGCCCCCGACATACACCTCGGGCACGCCGTCGTGTTGCGCAAGCTGCGCGAGTTCCAGGACGCCGGGCACCTGGTGGTCCTGATCATCGGCGACTACACCGCTCGGGTGGGGGATCCCTCGGGCCGCTCGAGCTTGCGCCCGATGCTGAGCGAGGCCGAGATAGACGCGAACGCCGCGACCTTCCAAGCGCAGGCTTTGAAGATTCTGGACGGGAGCCCAGGACGTCTTGAGGTCAGGCGCAACGGAGAGTGGCTTGACTTGAGCATGGCCGAGTTGTTGAAGCTGGTGAGCACCACGACCGTGGCCCAGCTGCTTGAGCGCGACGACTTCGCCAAGCGGATGGCTGCCTCCGAGCCGGTTTCGATGCTCGAGCTGATGTATCCACTGCTACAGGGTTATGACTCTGTAGCTGTCCGCTCGGACATCGAGCTGGGAGGCACCGACCAGAAGTTCAACCTGTTGATGGGACGCGATCTGCAGCGCGCCTATGGCCAGCCCGAGCAGGCGATCATGACGATGCCGATCCTGGTGGGCACCGACGGGGTGCAGAAGATGTCCAAGTCCTTGGGCAACCACATCGGCGTGACCGACGAGCCCGAGGACATGTATGGCAAGACGCTGAGCATCCCCGATGAGGCGATGGGCGAGTACTACCGCTTGCTTTTGGGCCGCGAGCTCGACCCCGAGCAAGCGCCGCGCGAGGCCAAGCGCGCGCTGGCGCGAGCGCTCGTTGGCTGGCTGCACTCGCCCGAGGATGCTTCGGAGGCCGAGCGCAAGTTCGATCGAGTGTTCGTCGAAGGGGCGGCTCCTGCAGAGATTGAGGAGCTGGCCTTTGAGGCGGACAACGGCTCGATCCACGTGCCTGAGCTGATCGCCTCCGCATTCGGCCTGTCCCGCTCAGAGGCCCGGCGCTTGATCGACGGCGGTGGGGTGTCTCTGGATGAGCAGGCTTTGGTTGCCGGCGAGTACGACCTCGGCCCGGAGCGCCTCGACGGGGCGGTATTGCGTGTGGGCAAGCGCCGCTTTCGCAGGTTGCGCGTCGCGGGCTGAGTGGGCATCGTGCCTGTCCGAGGGGTCTGGTCCGTCGTGGGTGGTGCTTAGTTTTGGGCTGCCTACGCGCACGCGGGGGGCCTTTGCCTGGGCAGGCAGGCGTCTTTGCCGGCTGGACGGGCCTCTTCGCCGGCTGGACGGGCCTCTTTGCCGACGCCTGTCCGCGCGATGCCCTATAGTGCCGTCTCACAGCAGCTCGGCTCTGCGACCGAGACGGTGGGCTACGCTCACGTCACGAAGCTGGGAAGAGCGCTATACTGTACGGTCGGCCCGAAAGCGCCCAAGGGCGTGGGCTGAACGGTCTCCTCTAACGAGAAGTCCTCTCGAAGAGGCTACGACGGTCTTTGAAAACTCAACAGCATGCGCACCTATGATCGAGAATCGATCTTGGTGTGCGTCCAGGTTCGACCCGTCACGGGAGCGCTTCGGCGAGCCCGGTGACGGCAAAGAGTCAAGTAGAGAAGTACCCCGTCATAGAGGGGACCACGGTGTATGGGTCCCTATCACCTATGACAGCTTTTCGTGAAGTTCTTCACGGAGAGTTTGATCCTGGCTCAGGACGAACGCTGGCGGCGTGCTTAACACATGCAAGTGGAGCGACGAACCAGGGCTTGCCCTGGGGCAGAGCCGCGAACGGGTGAGTAACACGTGGGTTACCTGCCTCGATGACCGGGACAACCCGAGGAAACTCGGGCTAATACCGGATGTGCCCGCAAGGGGAAAGGAAGCTTCGGCCTCCGCATCGAGATGGGCCCGCGGCCCATTAGCTTGTTGGTGAGGTAACGGCTCACCAAGGCTTTGATGGGTAGCTGGTCTGAGAGGACGATCAGCCACACTGGGACTGAGACACGGCCCAGACTCCTACGGGAGGCAGCAGTGGGGAATCTTGCGCAATGCGCGAAAGCGTGACGCAGCAACGCCGCGTGGGGGAAGAAGGC
>JBAVYU010000001.1:0-1799 GCA_049588415.1 Solirubrobacteraceae bacterium | reverse complement strand
AGGCAACGGCCGGGTCGTCGCGGTCCGGGTCGGCTTCGACCCGGGGCGGTGGCCGGCGGGACAGCCGGCGCTGGGCCTCGTTGAAGGCGATTCGGTACAGCCAGGTCGAGAACCGTGCCCGCCCCTGGAACCGCGCCAGTCCGCGCCACGCGCGCAGGAAGACCTCCTGCTCGACCTCGTCGGCCTCGGTCGCGTCGAGCCCAAACCGGCGCAGCGCGCCGTAGACGCGGTCCGCGTGGAGCATCACCAGGTCGGCGAACGCTTCCTCGTCGCCGCCGCGGGCCCTCCGGAGCAGCTCGTTCTCGGAGCTCGGGCCACCGGTCACGGCCGGGTTATACCGCCGCCCGGCGAACGGCACGCGAACGTGCCGCCGCCGAGGCTCCCTGCCTAGCTCTCGTCGAGCGCGAGCGAGCAGGAGTTGACGCAGTAGCGCTCCCCGCTCTGGCCGGGTCCGTCGGGGAACACGTGACCGAGATGCCCGCCGCAGGCAGCGCAGTTGACCTCGATCCGATGCATGCCGAAGCTGTGATCGTCGAGCAGCTCGACGTTGGCCCGGTCGGCGGGCTCGGTGAAGCTGGGCCAGCCGGTGCCGGACTCGAACTTCGTCTGTGAGGAGAACAGCTCCGCGCCGCAGCCGGCGCAGCGGTACGTGCCGTCGCGCTTCTCGTCCACGTAGCTCCCGGTGAACGGGCGCTCGGTGCCCTTCTGGCGCAGCACCTCGTACTGAGCGGGCGTCAGCTGCTCGCGCCACTCGCGGTCGGTCTTCTCGACGCGAGGATTAGCGGTCTCGTTGTGGGTGTTGATGTTGTTGGTCATGCCAGGTTTGACCCACCGACCCTGCGAAACGGTTCAGGGACGCGGACGGGCGTTCAGCCCCAGGCGCACCGACGCGGCGATCTCGACGGCGTCAGCTCCACCGCTCGGCGCTGACAGACGATGCAACCCGTCGACGACCACGCGCAGGCCCGCCAGCAGACGACGGCAGTCCTGGCACTCGGCGAGGTGGCGCTCCATTCGCGCTCGTGCACGCGCAGCGAGATCCCCGTCGAGATAGCCGGACATGCGGTCCGGCGCCCACTTGTGGTCGCGCTCGAAGCGCGCGCGGTCGGAGAGCTTGCTCATGTGCCGTCTGACCCGGTCAGCGACCGGAGAGGTTCACAGAACTGAGAAACCGAGCGATCCGTCAAGCCCAGCCGCCGGCGTCGCGCGCCGTGAACGGGCCGCCCTGGAACCGGAATTGCTCACCCGCGACGTCGCCGGCGAACCGTTCGGAGTCGTCCTGGGGCTCGTAGCCGAGCTCCCGCGCAGGCGTCAGGTCCCAGAACAGCCGTGTGTTGGCCGAGGCGCCGTACACAATCCGAAAGCCGACCGCCGGTGCCGACAGACAGGCGGCGAACAGCCGGACCGCATCCCCATGGCTCAGCCACGTCGAGAGGTCGCGGAGCTGCGTCGGCCGCTCGCGGAATCCGCCGATGCGCACGCAGACTACCTCGAGGCCGAACTTGTCCGCGTATAGCCGCCCGAGCGCCTCGCCGTACACCTTGGTGACGCCGTAGAGCGAGTCCGGGCGAGTCAGCTCGTCGCCGCGAAGCCGCCGCTCGACGGGATAGAAGCCGGTGGCGTGGTTGGAGCTCGCGAACACCACGCGGGCAACTCCGCCCAGGCGTGCCGCCTCGAACACGTTGAACGTGCCGACGAGGTTCGGGCCGACGAGCTCGTCGAACGCCGCCTCGGTCGGAACCGCGCCGAGGTGAACCACCGCATCGACTCCCTCGACGGCGGCCACGACTGCGTCGCGA